>JAKQDH010000026.1 GCA_029558835.1 Planctomycetota bacterium
GCGGCCAGCGCGCCGTTCTACGAGCGCCTGCCCGAGGTGCCGGACCGGGATCTGCTGGAGATGGGCGCCGCCTGGTCCTGGCGGCTGATGGCGGTCCTGCTGCGCTACCTGCCGCCGCCCGGCCAGCCCGAGGAGAAACAGTCCAAGGAGACGCGGAAAGGGCGGAACCGGCTGATGGAGCTGCTGGGCGCCTCCATGCCAGCCGACGAGAGCATCCGCAGCGACAGCGAACTGGCCCCGTTCGACGGTCCCGTCCCGCCGGTCGTCAATCGGCCGGAGAATCCCCTCGATTGGCTCATGAACCAGTTGACGGGCGGGGCGGACCGCGACCGCATCCGCGACGCCGACAAGCCGGCGGCGGTCGACGATGGGATATACAAAACCCTGGAGGAATTTCAGGCGGCGCTGGGCGGCGCGGCCGGCCAATCCGGCAACTGGGAAGACATGCGGTCCGACCTGCTGGAGAACTCGCTCCGGGCGATTCCGTTCGCGGCCGGGCCCATCGAGGGGAACCCGGCTGACGGGCATGAGGTCAAGGTGTCGATGTACGGCGACGAACGCTCGATGGGGGAGTTGTTCGACCGTCCCGTGGCGCCCTCGGATGACGCGGCGGCCTGTCACAGCCTGGTGGAGGAGGCGGCGCCTCTGACCGCAACCCTGCGCCAGAACCTCTACCCGAATATCGAACAGCGGCCGGAAATCCAGCGTCTGCGCTGCAGCGGCGGGCTGGACGGCGCGCGCCTGCCGCTGGCGGAGTTCTCCGAAACGGTCTTCCGACGCTATCGGATCCGCGAGGTGGCTGATCCGCGGGGATCGCCGGTGCTGGTGATCGCCTGCGACGGCTCCGGTTCGCTCAACGAGAAGCAGATGCGGATGGTCAAGCTGCTGTCGGCCGCCTACCTCCAGTCCACCGCCCGGAGCAGCATCCAGGTGCTCGCCGCGCTCTACCACAGCGGCGACATCCGGCCGGGCGTTTCGGGGCCGCTGGTCCAGTGGATGTACCATCCGCGCAAGTCCATCGCCCGGAGCCGCCAGGATGCCGTGCGGAGCGTTGTCACGCTGCCCGACACCGGCACCGGCGTGCAGAGCGATGCCCTGTCCATCGCGTTCATCATGGACGAGGCCCGTCGGATTGCGCGCGGCCACATGATCTACCTGGTGCTCATCACCGACACCAGCTGGAACCGCAGTTTCAACAGGTCCGAAACCGGCGCCGAGGAGGTTCGCGGCTATTTCGAGGACCTCTACGAACGCTTCCCGGGCCAGGTGCACACGACCCTGGTGGCGTTGGGCGTGTCGGCGCCGACAGGCTTCGAGGACCTGCTCAACGCGGTCATCGGAGTCACCCACGAGGAATTGTCCGACAGCGCCGCGGTGGCCGAGAAGGTCGGCGTATACGTCGCCCGCTGCATTCGCGAACGCACCCGGCTCATCGCCCGGGCCTGACAGGAGGAAGCCATGGGCAACCGCACCACGACCACCGACACGCTGACGCTGCCCAAGCCGGCGGGCGGCTGGTCATCGACGTTCGACTATGGCGCCGGCGACTGGTGGAGCCGCCGGCCGGAGGTGGACCGCCGCAAGGCGCTGGCGCCCGTCCTGAATCAGCTCCAGCGGCTGGACGCCCAGCGCCTCCGGCTGGAGCGGGAAGGGGGGACGGTGAAGGACCTGGCCGTCCTGACCCGCATCCTGAGCGAACCGCTGCGCATCGAGGGCCACTACGGCCCCACTACTTGTTCATTGCGGGATCCGCGCGCGCTGCGCACGGCGCTGCTGGATGTCGATTACGATCTGCACCACGACGTGCGGCAGCTGCCCGACCTGCTGCCGGTGTACTACGTGAGCCGGACGCGCCGGGACTACTGGGGCGAGTACAGCCTGGTGGTGGAGGATTTTCACTTGAGCCCCGGCTACCCGCTTCAGGACGAGCGGTTCGTGCGCCTGATGGACGTCGGCCACGAGGTGTACTTCCTGCGGCTGGCGCACCTGCGGGACGCCGCGCGGGCTGTGCTGGGTGACGCCGGCTCCGGCGAGGCGGCGGTGGACGCCCTGCTGTACGACCTGGGGCGGCACGTCTTCCAGGCCGCCTGGCACGAGGACCAGCGGCTGGGTATTCTGGTGGCCGATCATTTCCGCCTGACGGCGTTCCGGCAGGCCATCGAGCTGCTCTACCTGTGCCTGAGCGGCGAGCTGTGCGAGCTGCGGCACGCCATCACGCCGGACATGCTCCGGTTTTTCGTCGAGGCCTACGAGCAGCCCGCGATCCGCCGCTTCCTGGAACGGCTGCGCGACCTGGACGGCGCCATGATCACCGATCTGCCCCGGCAGGGCCGGGTGCTCTACAAGCGGCTGGGACATGCGTTCAGCCGGTGCCTCGGCACCGAAGTGCTGTGGGGGTTCGGCCGGCGGATGATCCCGCTCTGGAAAGTGGTATATGGCAACTTGTCCCGGTTGGAGGCGGTCAGCCGGCAGCTGCGTGCCGATCCGCGGGTGGTCGCCGCATGCGACCGGTTGGAACAGGAAGCCGGGGCGGTCATCGACGAACTGGCGGTAGGTGGAGCGTCGATGCAGTGACAGGACGCGTCAAGGCACGAAGAGCGCAAAGACCATTTGAGAAATGGGAACTAACGACCAGCACCCTGTATTCTAGTCAGACGGCTTCGGAAAGCATCTCAATCGGCCGATGGCCGGTCGAGGCGGATGATCTTGAAGCCGGCGCCGGCGAGGAAACGGGGGAGCTGCCGCACCGGCTCCCGGTCCTGATCGCGCACCGGCTCGGTGAGCGCCTCCCACGGCACCAGGTACGGGGAGATCTTCCGGTCCACGTCCTTGGCGGGACCCGGGCGCCAGCCGGCACGGCGGCGCTCGTCCACCCACCGGTCATGCTCCAGGCGGGCCAGACGCTCCACCTCGTCGGCGGTGAACGCGAAGAGCGGCTCGTCCCAGTCCGTGAGCGGCGCCAGGCCGCAGCCGAGCTCCCGCAGCTTGACGCCGATGTGGGCGGCCTGGTCGCGGTTGGAGTCGCGCAGGTGTTCCGGCAGCTCGTCCCAGGGCACCATGGCCGGATTGGTCGCCGGCGTCTCGCCGCGCTCCCGCTGGTGCCGGCAGTAGTCGGCATGGATGGCCTGGGCCAGGGCCTCGTGGGTGCCGGCCAGGATCTGTTCGGGCCGGCAGGCCTGGTCCAGCAGGCTGAAAGCCTGGATGGCCGGCGGAGCGCCGGGCGCGGCCTCTTCGCCGCGCAGCAGCGTGGCCAGGCCCGCGTCCCCCGTCATCCGGACTACGACGGGGATGCCCAGGCTTCGTGCGCGGTGTTGGAGGGCCAGCGCCGCCGCCAAGCCCAGGGCGTCGTTGTCGAGGCAGATGTACGCCGACGTCGTGCCGTCCCGCGCCTGGAGAAACTCGCCGCGGTGGAACTCGGGGGATTCCACGTCCATGTCCAGCGCGGTGAGTCGGCAGGCCCGGGCCAGACGCGGATAGCGGTGGCAGAGCGACGCCATCTTGGCGGTGGCGACCCGGTCGATCACGGTCACGCGGAACTCGCCATCGGCGCCCGCGTCGCGCCACCCGCGCGCTGCCTGGACGAGCAGACTCTCGCCCATGCGCCCCAGGCCCACCAGTGCCAGATGCGGCGCGGGGAGCGGGCGGCCGTCCGGCCCGGCGGTGGCCGGATGGAGCGACAGCCACGAACGGGCGCCGATGTCGAAGACGTTGAAGAATTCCAGTCGATACGGGTCTCGCTGTCGGCGTTCCAGCTCCTGCTCCACGAGCAGGCGGCAGAGCTGCGGATCCGTGATGTGGACCACCGCCTGCAGCGGCTGGCCCCGCCTCCACTGGGCGAGCTCCCGGGCATGCACCGCTACCTCG
>JAKQDH010000029.1 GCA_029558835.1 Planctomycetota bacterium
CGCATCAAACGACGACTGCAGCGCCGCCACCCGCGGCAGGAGCCCCGGCGCCCCGGTTCTGCCGTCGCCCTGCACAGCCTGCATCAGGAGGCGTAGATCCTCCCGAATCCCCACGCTCTCATCCATCGCCATCCGTCCGCCCCTGATACCCGCGGCGGCCTCCGCTGCCGGCGGGATAAAACGATATGCCAGGCTCCCCGCCCCCGATGCCCACTGCACGGAGGACCGCAATTCCTCCGTGACGGCGTAGGCCCTGGCCAGATGTACGCCCACCTGCCATGCCAACGCATCATCCACTCCCGCAGGGTTGATAGTGCACGCCACGCCGACGTTATCCGCTGCTCGTTGGATGGCGTCTACGTGCTCGATTGAGAAACAGGAGTTCAGCACGCAATCGCACGCGTTGACGTTGCGCAGCCAGGTGCCAAGCTGCGCCGGCGGCCACACGCCGTCCGCCAACGCAAACCCGTCCGCGTTGCTGTGGCAGCCGAACCACGCCAGGTCAACGTCGCCTTCGCCGGCCGCAGCCATCAGCCCTGCGCGGGAAGCGTCCGGCCCGATGCACAGGCGCACGGTCCACCCGGCGGCCGACAGGGTGTTCGCCACCGCCTGGACTTCCGCGGGCAGGCTGTCGAGGTCGCCGGCTGCAACGATGACGGCGCGCATTACCGCTCTAGCACCGTTATCGTGACGGTCCTGTCATCCTCGCGGCCCGCCGCGGTGACGATATGGCAGGTAGCAAGGTAGGACTGCCCCACCGTGCCATCACTGATCCATGCCGTAACCGTCGTGTTCGTCGCCTCTGACGAATCTAACGCCAAGCCGTCCGGCACAGTGATTTCGTGCCCTGCTATGGTGTCAGTACCTAGCCATGCGGCCCAATCCCACTGGTAATCCAACACGGCATCGGGGTCTTTAGTAAAACTACGTGGCACGATCGCCCCCTTTAGGTCGGGTCAGGGATACCGATTTTGAACGACGTGAGCGTGAACGTGTTGCCGCTGGTGACGCTCTGCGTCGCGCTCAGTGCGTTAGATGCCAACATGCGCGAGTTAGACGAATCCACCAGGGCATAGAACCCCGCCGTGCCGGTGCCGGTCACGCTGCCGTCCGTGATGGCGCTTACCGTCACCTCGCGCCCGCCGCCCGTGCGGTCAGCCGGTGCGGATACGGTCGGGGTGTTCTTCACGCCGAGCGCGTAGGTCGTAATCGCCTCGGTGTAGGTTGTCGCCTGACTGGACGTGATGTAGAGCTTGTCCGCCTCTGTGTCGAGCACGGTCAAGCCATTGTCAAAAACCCGGTCGTGCAAAATAGCTGCCATTGTGTTACTCTCCTGTAACTGTGTACGTTCTGCTCTCCGCACTCACGATGTACGTGCGGTCCTCCCATGCCACTACAAACGTGCGTTCTGCCGGCGTCGGCATTACCGCACGGTCGAGCGAAGGCGTGCCCAACGTAGGCGCACCCGCCACAATCAACACCGCCGTCAGTACGTGTACCTGGCTTATGACGGGCGCACCAACTACCGCCGCGCCGGTCGTGACACCTCCTGCTGTTAATGCGTGTACCTGCTCGATTGCAGGCGTACCCAACACCGCCGCACCTGTGGTTATGTCTGCCGCCACTAGCGCAGATTCGCCCACCATGCTAGGCGTGCCCAACGTTGGCGTGCCGGTGACGATACCGCTTGCGCTCAGGGCGTGCGTCTGCCCGATGGCGGGGGCATCCAGCGCAGCCGCGCCCGTAACGACGGTTACAGCCGTCAGGACGTGCACCTGTGCCAACGTCGGCGCGCCGAGTGCCGGTGTACCTGCCGTGATGTCACTCGCCGTTAGTGCCGATTCGCCCGACATTGACGGCGCGCCAAGCGTGGGGGCGGCTATCGTGATTGCTGCCGCTGCGAGTGCGTGCACCTGTGCAATCGTGGGCGCGGCTAGCGTAGGCGCGCCGGTTGCGATGGTGACGGCGGTCAAAGCGTGCGCCTGCCCGATTGTCGCCGTGTCTACAGTGGGACCACCCGTCGCAATCGTGACGGCTGTGAGCGCGTGCGTTTGGCCTAGCGTGGGAGCACCAAGCGTCGGCGCTGCCGCGGTGATTCCGCTGGCACTTAGCCCGTGCTCTAGCAACTCAAGGAACGCTACAACGTCCTCGCCGCTCCACGGTGGCGTCAGCGTCCGCACTGCACCGCCTGACACGTTGGAGCCTGCCTGTATCGTGCCCGCGCTGTTGGCTACGCGCTGCCATTCGACGCTAAACGTGCCCGTGATTGCCGACAGGTCAACGGTAAATGCGCCGCTACCGCTTTGATAGGCGAGCACTTGCGCCGTGCCCGTCGTCTTGGCAAGTGCATAGCCGGTTGACGACATGCTGCCCTGCGGCGTCGCGTTGTCGAGGTCCATCTGCGCTGCGTAGTCAAGCGCCCACCCCAACGTGCGTCGGATTTGCATGTACGTGGCGTCCGCTGTGGTGTCAGCCGCACCGCCCGCGCCGCTGTCCCACAGGTCCATGTACCACAAACCACCGTAGCCCTGGCACAGCGCAATCCATGCCCATTTGCGCTCCGACGTGATACCTACCGCGTGGTCGGTGTCGTAGATCCACCGCTTCGCCGTGCTGTTCTGCGCGACCGGCGTCAGGTCCTCGTCGGGGCTAATCCATTCCGCGTTAGAGCCGGTCAGCATGGAGTTGGTGCCGCTTGGGTAAATCTTCGTCATGCCAACCGGATGCTGTTTCGCCTTGCCGGATTCGTAGGTATGGATGTAGTCAATCAGGGCTTTCTGCCACGTCTCAGCGTAGGTGCCGCCCTCGTTCTCAATTTCGTACAGCACGTTGTCGAGGTCGTTAACCGTGTCGATAACGTGTTCGATATATGCCTTCTGTGCGTTGTACGCCGCTGTGTTGGTAGTGCTGCGCGCATCGTCGCCTATACCGTCGCCGTCGATGTCGCCGCTGATGCTGTTGATATTGTTGGACGCCTTGAACGGGTGATATGCCCACGGGTCGCCGGTTGCCCCGCCCTGCTTGGTGTTGTCAACGTGGAAGCCGTTGAACAACATAATGCTGGCATAAATACCCGCGTTGCCAAGCTCAATACAGCGCGTGCGCAGGCGCTCGAAGAAATCCGGGTTGAACTGCGTGAGGTCAAACTTCAACCCGCCATCGGCCGCGTTGCCCGGCCCCGTGCGCGTCCACGGCAGCGTACCGAATCGCTGCGTGTTGTCGCTAGGCCAGTCGCGCGTTGTCTCAAGCATCCACACGCGCACGGAGTTGACGCCGTAGGACGCGAGCGCGGCGAGGTACGTGCTCCAGCCGAACGCGGGCGGGGGTGTGGACGCGCCGCCGTCGATGAGGTTGTACCAGGTGTGGAAACCGGCCAGCACCAGCGGCCCCGCGGTGCTGCGGAAGTAGCGCCCGTTGCTCGCCGCGGTCAATACGCCGCCGATACACGCCGCCAAATGCGGCAGCACGCGCGGCGTGCCCAGCGTGGGCGTCGCCGGCGCGATGCCGGTTGCCGTAAGCGCGTGTGTCTGCCCGATGGCGGGAGTGCCTAGCGTTGGCGCAGCAGTTGCGATAGCTGCCGCCGTAAGCGCGTGCGCCTGTCCTAGTGTCGGTGTGCCTGCCGTGGGTGCGCCAGTCGCAATGTCGGTTGCGGTCAACGTGGCAGTACCACCAAGCGAAGGCGTACCGAGTACCGGCGCGCCGGTCGTGATAGCAACTGCGGTAAGCGCGTGTACCTGTGCGATGGTAGGAGCCGCGACGCTAGGCGCACCCGTTGTAATGCCGGTTGCGGTAAGGTCTACCGTACTCGATGCGCCATTGTCGAAACTGGCATACGCCAGGCCGGCGCCGGCAGCATACAGGTCCGTGCGCTGCGTCGATGTCAGGACGCCGCCCGCGCCCGCACTGGATTTCCACATGCAGACGCTTTGCAGCCGCCCGTTTAGCTGCCAGAACGTGTTAGCCCCATCCCAACCGCTGCCAACCACGAACGGGTTAGTCGAGGTGTAGCAGCCCGTGCTATGCGCTACCGTGTTCGCTGTGCCGGCGTTGATGCTGATACCTAGTTGATTGTTCTGCGCATCGTGCCAGCCTACAACCAGATACCATGTTCCGGTGGATGGCGCCCCGAAGTTGGACGCCGTAGCTTCATACACGTCACTGCCGTTGACGCTGACACCGAATTTGAAGCGGCTGACACTGTTGTCGTAATACATGATGTATTCCGACAGGCTGCCCAATTTGCAGGCGATAACTTGCCCAACGCTAGTGCTGCTGAGGTACACCCACGCCGCGATGGTAAAGTCAACATCGCCGGTAACGGTTGCCGTCTCACTGGTGCGGCGGAAATGCTGCGTACTGCCCGCTGAGCCGCTAAACGTGCGGGCGTTGGTGTAAATCTTGCCGGTCGCGGCCCCTGGCGAGTTGTACTGAGTCAGCGTCAACCCGTTGGTGTGTTTGTCGGTAGCGTTGTTGGCGCCCGACGCCTCGTCAAGCCCCCAATACCCTATCAGGTTATTCAGCAAGCCGTTAGGCATGTCAGCCGCCTATCCCAAATTCGTCAGACCGTTATCCCAAATTGCGTGCTACGTTGTCAGGTAGAACCCACTGAACCGCAGTGTCGTGTTGTTGGCGAATGCAGTGTCACTTAGCTGGCCCACCGTGCCGGCCGCCGCAGTGATGCCGTTGACATCGAAGTGCGCCGCGTTGGGGGTGAACACACCCGTCATTTCGACAAGGGTGCTCGTCATGTTGATCCACTGGATTTTCGCCTGCGGGTAGAGATTCGTGACGTTCTTGGCCGAGAACGGCAGCTGCGCAACAATTGCCACCCCGCTGGCGCTGCCTTTGCTTGACAGCGTGATCCACCCCTCGACATAGCACACGTCGGCAATCTTGGTGTAGTAGCCGCCGCGCGACGTGTAGCTGATGCCCGTCGTCACGCCGCCAAACCGCAAGTCTGGCGTAAACGTGCCGCTGCTGTACTGCGCGAAGATGCCAAGGTCAAATTTTTTGTCAGTGCCGCTTTGATTGACGACGCCGTAGTTGCCCGCTGCGATGCTGCTCGCGGTCGCCAGGTCAGTAATTGCCGCCATTGTCTATCCCTCC
>JAKQDH010000040.1 GCA_029558835.1 Planctomycetota bacterium
GCTGCGGCGGCTGCTGGAAGGCTGGCGGTAGTTGACAAGTGCGTGTTTTCGTGCTTAAATACTATTATGAGTGAGCGGGAGTTCTGGCTACTCGTTCGCCGGGCGTTGTTGATGATCGTCCGGGCGATTGAGTGCCGCTACCCGCGTTCTTGACCGCGCAGCCGCTAAACCGCTGCGTGGCAGCAGGTCGCCCGCGTCGGCCCACCTGATGGTGGGCCGACGCTTTTTATTTGGGAGGTCAACATGGATTTCAGTGATGCAGTTGTGGGCGGGATTCCGCTGGTGGTATTGATCATCGGCCTGGTGCAGTTCCTCAAGGAGCTCGGCGTTGCCGGCGTGGCCCTGCGGATTGCCAGCGCCGCGCTGGGCCTGGTGCTGGGCGTCCTGTACCAGTTGAGCCTGGCCATGCCCGCCGACCTGGGCGGTTGTTTGGGCGTGGCAGTCTACGGCCTGGCGCTCGGAGTCACGGCCAGCGGTTTGGTGGACGCAGCGCGGCGAGTCGTAGCCGCGCGATAGGGCTTGAGTGAATTGGCCGGAGTTGCTGGGAGCGATATTCGCCAGCAGCGCCGCCGCGGCCCTACTGACCGGTCTGTTCAACCGGCGCAAGGTGGCCGCCGAGGCGCGGGCATTAGACGGCGAGGCGCTCAACAAAGCCGCGCAGGGCTACGCGGCCCTGATTGCTGCCCTGACTCAGCAGCAGAACGAAACGACGCGGCAGGTGGCGGAGTTGATGACGCGCTTGACTGAGGCCGAACGCGAAATCCACAGTCTGCGGGAGGAGAACACCCACCTGCGGCAGGAGATCACGCGGCTGCAAGCGTTGCTCGTGAAAGTCGGCGTGGACCCGCACACCGGCGAGTGCGTGGAGCGGAGATTGAACTTATGAGCGAGGTCGTAGCAGTCCTGACCGGCTTCCTGGCCTCGGCGCTGCTGTACAAGCGGACGCACGAGCCGGGCTTCCCGGAGTTGGGCCGCTATGCCCTGGGCGGGCTGACGGTCCTGCTGGCCTATGGGGTCTTGCATCCGGGCGACCGCGACGGACTGCGGCGGACATGGTTAGCGCTGGCGACCACGGGGGTAGGAGTCGGCGCGGCGCGTTTGTGGAGCCTGCTACTCTGACCGGTGACGGCGCGGCGCGTCACCGGGTTGAGGGGAGGTGATCCAGAGTGAGAGGTGGCCGG
>JAKQDH010000049.1 GCA_029558835.1 Planctomycetota bacterium
ACCGTTGACGTCCCACCTGCCTGTGATCATGTAACCTAAGATGTCGGTACCCATCGGATCGGTCATCGCGGCCGGATTGCTTCCGAAGGCTTCGTACAGGTTGACTCCGTCGTTGTACGGCAGCGGATCACGCTGCAACCAACGCCCGAGCACAGGGTCGTAACACCGGGCGCGGAAGTGGAAGAGAACGTGCCCGTCGCTGAGGACGTCCACGGGGCGACCGTGCAAGGCGAACGTGCCCGACGGCGGCAGGTTGTCGCCCGCACCGTCCCGCTCACTGCCCGCGGCATCGCCCGTCAGAGCCGTGGGCGCCAGCCCACGGACATCGGCGCCGTTCGGAGCCGTGGGCGCGAGCCCACGGACCGGCGGGGCGCACAGCCGGTCAGCCAACTCCCCCGGACCGCCCCAACACTCGACGAACCGGGCGTAGTCGTCGAGGTCGAGATCGCCGTCGGCAAGCCCCGCCGCGTCGAAATCATGCACCGCCAGGCAGTCCGGCGGGGCCTGTGAGCCACTGGGATCGAAGCAGTTCTGCAAGTTCGCCCCGTCGCGTAGATCGATGTCCAGGTCGCCATCGGCGTCGTGGTAGAAGCTCGTCGGCAGCCGGCACGACGCCGGCGGCGTGCCGCCCTCGCCGCTGTAGCAAACCTGGAACCCGGCGTGGTCGTACAGGTCCACGTCCAGGTCCGCGTCCAGGTCGAACACCCCGCACGCATCCGCGAAGCTCCATCCGAACGACTCGAGCCACACGCTCCAGTCGCCCAGGTCCACGTCCCCGTCCCCATCCAGGTCGGCCCAGACGCAGCCGCCGCCACCGCCAAGCCGCCGCGGCTGCCCGTCGACTCCCCCGGCATCCCCATGGGGTTGGTCGGACGCTTACCTATTAACGCACAACCGCCGGCGACCCCAGTAAACGATCGCGATACCGAAGTCGTCTTCCGATTCCGCTGGGGGACGAACGCGGTTACGGACACGGCGTGAGTACCGCACCTGAGCTTCTACGCGAGCAGGGTCGCCTCTCTCGCCTAGGGTTCATCTCGCCCAGGAGGCTTGTAGAAGAAGTCCTTTAGATCGGCAAAATCGTCGATGAAGCGTTCCTTCGAATGTTTTTCGCACCAACCGCCTTCGCCCCTATACCAACCAGATAGTTCGCCGGATTCCTTTGCAACTGAAGTCAAATCGACGGATTTCCCGTTTGAAGCCGTGAATGACAGGCGCAGCAGCTCTTGGTCGATTGCACCGAGCAGGTGCGATATCGTTGAATCCACGATGTCTGGTATAAGCACCTTTGCAAAAGCCTCTGGCGAGCCCGTAGCGGCTGCTTCCTTCCATCTCTGGGCAACAATATGTTCTCCGCTGAGCGTCCTGTCATTGCTCTGAATAGCGGCGTCCCTGACGCTCTCGACAAGTATTCTGGCAAATTCCTCGATTTCCGTCATCATCTGTGACACTCGTTATTGTCCTCCCCATGGAATTCGCGTTGGCCCAGAGACCCCTGCGTTTTTCAACGCTTGGATCGCTTGCTGCGCTGTAGCCTGGGCCGTGGCCGGGTTCATTCCACCACGAATCAAGGCTTGCGTCTCGATCTGTGCCGCAGCCTCCCAAGTTAGTGTCGCGCCCGTCCTTGCGAAAGCGGTATACAAAGACCGTTGAGCGGGCGTTACAAGTTCCAAATGTCGCACGCCCAATCGCGCCATTTCCGCGTTTGGGATTGCCAGCGCCGCATTGGGGTCGTATCCCGCAAGGCCAGTAAACGCACTCTTTGCTGGAACATGATGTCCGCCGCCGGGTCCACCGTAGGCGCGTAGCTGTGCGGCTTCCACAGTCTCCGCGGCGGGTAACTCGGTGCTGATAACCGCACTAGTGGACGGAAAGGGATTTCCGTAGACCCACTGCCCGGCTTGGGGCCCGGTCAAACTCACGTCAAACCGCGCTGCCGCTCCGAAGACGCCCCCGAACAGTGCGCCCCCGGCCGTTCCGTATGCGGTGGCCTTGAGGATCTCCCCTGGGGTGTCACCCACCAGCGTGTGGGCTGCGGCCGTGCCCGTCCCGAAGGAGACCCCGCCGGTGAACGCGCCAGCGCCCGCTGTTCCGGCAACGCTGGTGCCCGCTGCGCCAGCCACCGCCGGGGCCACCACGTGCGCGACGGGCAGAGCGACCGCCGTCGTCCCCAGAACGATGATGCCCTGGCGCAGATTGGCCACGTCGCGGTTGGCGATGTACCCCTCCTCAACCAGCCGGCGCTGGTTCTCGATCAGCACGTCCATCCGGCGTCGGAGCCGCGGGTCGTCCGTGTACGCGAAGTACTCCACTCCGGCGTACGTTCGCTCCGCGATCTCCTCGTTCGGCACCGAACCAAACAGCCAGTTCCACCCCAGGTAGAGCTGGGCCCCTAGACCCAACCCAACGCCCTTTTCGACCACCCAGTACTCGACGGCCACCACATCCGCGCCATCCATCCGAGTGCGCCGGCGCTCGGCCTCCGCGTAGGTTTCGTGGCCCATCGGGTCCGTATACGCCGCCGGGTTCCCGCCAAACGCCTCGTACAGGTTGACCCCGTCGTTGTACGGCAGCGGATCGCGTTGCAGCCACCGACCCAGAACCGGGTCGTAGTAACGAGCGCGGAAGTGGAAGAGGACGTGGCCGTCAGCCAGCACGTCTACGGGGCGGCCGTGCAGCGTGAACGTCCCCGACGGCGGCAGGTTGTCCCCCATCAGAGCCGTGGGCGCGAGCCCACGGACCGGCGGGGCGCACAGCCGGTCCGCCAGTACCCCCGGCCCGCCCCAACACTCGACGAACCGGGCGTAGTCGTCGAGGTCGATGACGCCGTCGGCAAGCCCGGCCGCGTCGAAATCATGCACGGCCAGACAGTCCGGCGGGGCCTGTGCGCCACTGGGATCGAAGCAGTTCTGGAAGTTCGCCCAGTCGCGCAGGTCGATGTCGAGATCAGCATCGGCGTCGTGGTAGAAGCTGGTCGGCAGTCGGCACGACGGCGGCGGCGTGCCGCCCTCGCCGCTGAAGCAAACCTGGAACCCCGCGTGGTCGTACAGGTCCACGTCCAGGTCCGCGTCCAGGTCGAACACCCCGCAGTCACCCGCGAAGCTCCACCCGAACGACTCGAGCCACACGCTCCAGTCGCCCAGGTCCACGTCCCCGTCCCCATCCAGGTCGGCCCAGACGCAGCCGCCGCCACCGGCCACCCCAGGCCCCCGCAGGCAGCCGACCCACGCGGCGAAGTCCTCCAGATCGACATCGCCGTCCGCATCGTAGTCACCCCCCAGCGACCCGCCCGCCGCGAAGCACTCGTAGAAGCCGGCGTAGTCCCCCAGGTCCACGTCGCCATCCTCGTCGGCATCGAAGTA
>JAKQDH010000102.1 GCA_029558835.1 Planctomycetota bacterium
GCATCTAACCTCACGGTCTCTGCTTCCTTCATTCTTACTTCTGCATTCTGCATTGGACGAAGTCCTCCCTCGCGGGCGGGAGTCTTCCCGGCGCGTAGACCAACTGTTCATGCTCACGCCGCGCGAGAGCATGGCACCCGCTTCCCAGGGAGCGGCACCCGATGCGCGGCCGCGTGGTTCCCGTGCCCTCACCCCTGCCCCTCTCCCGGGGGGAGAGGGGTTCAGACGCCGCACGGTCAGGCTACGCACGCCCACCGTGCGCACACTCACCGTGTGTACGGCCACCACGCACACGGCCAGCGCGTGCGCGGGGTTAAAGCGCACAATCACCGCGCCCCCGCCGCCGGGCTCTCTTCGGCGCCGGGCCTGGCCCTGCCTCGCTTGCCGGATACGGGGCAAGCGGGGTCCCGCTACCGGTTCGTCCGGCAGGCCGGGAGTTTCTTACGCGCCTACGAAGTTTTTCTTTCACCGCGACGAACCGCCCAGCAGCCCGTTGCAGAACTCCCGGTGCAGACCGAAAGCCTCCCCAACCGGCGCGTTTGGCGGTCTCCACCTCGGCCGCGGGGGCTCTGCCTGCCGGCAGGCGGGGCCGACGCTGCTTCGCCCACGGGGCTGCTACGCCGACGTGCGTTCCGAGACCAGGGCGATAAAGCGTTGGGGGACGGGTTTCATGAGGGCGACGAACAGGCGGTTCAGGTTGCCGCAGATGACGCTGCGCCGGCCGCGGGCGAGAGCACGTAGGGCGATGCGTGCCACGTCGTCTGCCGACATCGACAGACGCATCAACTGCCGGCGCAGGCCCGTCCAGGTGCGGTGATCGAAGAACTCGGTGCGCGTCGTGCCCGGCGCCACGCAGGTGACGTGGACGTGGTGACGCCGCAACTGCGCCCACAACGCGTTGGAGAAGGCGACCACGAACGCCTTGGTGGGTGCGTACACCGGCATGCAGGCGAAGGGCACGTGCCCCACCACGCTGGCGACGTTCATGATCCAGCCGCTGCGCCGTTGGATCATCGCGGGGACTACCAGGTGCGTCAGTCGGGTCACGGCGCTGATGTTCAGGTCGATCATCTCCTGGACCTGGGCGGCGGCAAGTTCGGGGAACGCGCCGGCGTAGCCGAGGCCGGCGTTGTTGATAAGCACCTCGATCGGGCCGAACTGACGTGTGGCCTCCACTACCACCCGCTCTGCCGCTTCGGGCCGGCACAAGTCGGCCACGATCACGGCCGGCGTGGGATGCCCGGCCGCCGTCAATTCCGCCGCCAGTGCCTCCAGCCGCTCCCGCCGGCGGGCTACTAGCGCCAGGTGGGCCCCGCGGGCGGCCAACGCGCGGGCGAAGGCCGCCCCGATCCCGCTCGACGCCCCGGTGATTACCACGCTCCGCTTCGCAAAGTCCGCCGGTCGCATGAGCTTCTCCGTCCTACTGATATTTGGTTTCCTTCCGGGCCGCGGAGATTCAGTGGCGCCGGCGTCCCGCCGGTGAACCCACGGGGGAGACGCCCGCGCCACGTCCTGGGCCGCGGGCACGGCCCGCGCTGAGTCTCCGTCCGCCCGCCCGCGTTCAACGTACAGCAGAGGGGCTCGGGGGCTATCGGCGGCCCCCAAACCTGCCGATGAGCCGTAGGCGGGCGGCCCGCGCACGGGCGCCGGAATCGTCCCATTTCGGCGTGCCGAGCGTTCGCGGAGTTGCTATGATAGTAGGATGGCGGTGTACGCGGGAGGGTGCCGCGTCCCGCCGCCCCCGGGTGTCGGCGTCCCAAGGAGAGAACCGATGACCTCGCGACCGCGTCCGACCGGCTTCACGCTGGTGGAGTTGCTTGTCACCATCGCCGTCCTGACCCTGCTGATCGGCATCCTGCTGCCGAGCCTGTCCCGGGCGAACAAGCAGGCCAAGGGTGTGCTGTGTAAGACCCGCTTGGCCAGCCTGGGCCACGGCATCGCCATGTACACCGACGATAACAAGGGGGCGCTGATGCCCGGGCGTCTGCCGAAGATCGACACCACCCGCTGGGCCGTCGAGATCGCGGGTGGGCTCAAGTATCGCCCCACCTTCCTGGCGATCATGGGCAAGTATGTCGGCGTTCCTGCTTTCGACAGCCCCGCCCCCACGAAGGCCACCCACAACGGGGAACGCGGCGATCGCCAGAACTACACCAACGACACGTACCTCTGCCCGGCCGTGTCGGATTGGGCGGATGAACGCAATGGGGCATTCGGCTACAACTACCAGTTCCTGGGCAATTCACGATTGCTCGACGAGGGCGACATGTTCTCGTTCAAGAACTGGCCGGTGAAGATATCGCTGGTGAAGTCACCGGGGGAATGTGTCGCGGTCGGTGACGCGATGGGCACGGCCGCGGCCCAGGCGCGCCGCGACCGCGCCGAATACAAGGACGACACCGCGCCCGACGAAGGTCGCGACCCGACCGCGTTCGGCAACGAGGGTTTCAACCTCGACCCCCCGTGGGTGGCAACGGGCGAGCATGGCGAGATGGCCGACAAAGAGACGCAGGTGCGCAGCGCCGTTCACGATCGGCACCTGGGCCTGGCGAACATCCTGTGGCTCGACGGGCACGGCAGCAGTGAGACGTTCGCCACGCTGGGCTACGAGGTGGAGGACAGTACTGGCATCGTGCAGATGACCGGCAAGAACCTCAAGTGGCACCCCCGCCGCCAGGATGTACCGTGGACGGAGCCGGGCACCTCGCCGTGAGCGCGCCGAACGCGTGAGATATGAAGACGGTCGGCGGCGCGGTGGCGCGGCGCTTCCCCCGTTGCGAAGACCCAGGCCCGCCCGGCGGTGCTCACGCGTTTAGCATACGCTCCACCTGCTCGCCCAGCCGCGGAAGGTCGCGTACGGTGATCTCCCAGACCGTCTCCAGCTTCACGCCGAAGTAGTGATGGATCAGCAAATCACGGAGACCGGCGATACGGCGCCAGGGAATGTGGGGGTGATTGTCCTTGCAGGCCTGCGAGAGGTTCTTGACGGCCTCTCCGATCACTTCGAGATTGCGGATAACCGCGTCCTGGGTCTTGGCGTCGGCGAGAAAGGCCTGCCGCCCGCAGCGGGTGTACTCGCCGATGCGCTGCAACGAATCGAGAATGTGCCGCAGGTAGACCCGATCGTCTTTCATAGCGGTACGGCCTCGGCCAGGATTCGGTCCCGCAGGTGGGGACTGATTCCGCCCTCCACGACCACGTCCACCGGGCATCCCAGGAGGTCTTCCAGATCCTGCCACAGGGCCACGTGGTCCAGGAGCGTTCGCTCGGGCCCCAACTCGACGAGCAGGTCGATGTCACTTCCCGGATGGGACGTCCCCGCGGCGGCCGAACCGAAGATGCGCACGTTGGCCGCGCCATAGCGGGCGGCTATGGTCAAAATGGCGTCGCGTTTTGCGGCCAGCGCCGGGTGGTGCACCACGGGGGCCACTCCTTGCTTCCGTGTTCGGGGCGTCGCGTTTGGTCCTTTGCCCCGCGTCGCCGGGGATTTGCTGCCGGGAGCAGGGCCGTCGCACCGCCCGGTTCAGCTCTCGCCGCCCGTGTCGCTCCAGACCGCCCGGGCCAGCACTAGCGTCTCCTCGGCCTTGAAACGCTGGAGCGTCACCATCACTTCCCGTACCCGCAGCACAAAGACCGTCTGTTCCTCCGAGTCGGATTCCCCCACCCACTCCGACATGCGTACCGCTCGATCAAGCTGACTGATGACGCGCGGCAGGTCGGCCTGCAATTGCTGGTAACGCTCGGTCAGATGTGGGGCGCAGCGCTCGATCATCTGCTGTCGTTCCGACAGCACCTGCACGGCGTAATGTGCCCGCACCCGGGCGTGCAGGGCCCGCAACTGCTCGCCCATCCGAGCACACAGGGCGGGGTCCGCCCCCCCGGCCGTGCACTGCTCGAGCAGGGCCTCGAGCTGGTCCACCACCGCCTTGATGCTCAACCAGCTCCATTCCGTGCTGTGCTGAACGACTTTGCCCACGGTCATCACGCGTCCCGTCGCCACGGTCCGTCAACCGGGGCGGTCCCTCCCACCTCGGTTCGGCCGGTCCCTTCGCCGGCCGTGTCGGCTCAACCTTGCCGGAGCGTACCGCCGCCACGCCGATGCGGGCACGTGGCCCTGCCTGCTTATCCATCGGCGTAAGCCCGTCGGTTTCGCGGACGGAAGGTGCCGAGCCGGCCCGCAGATGCTCCAACCCCGCCTCACAATACACCGGCGCGCCGCACGGGCGATTGTACGCGAGCTGCATCAATGCCGCCATTCTACTTTTGCTGACGTTCTTGCATTTATACGGACATTCCACTGGCTTTCTGGCGGCGGATTCCGCCCGCGACATTCCCCTGTGCCCTTGAGCCTCCCTGCCCCCGAAAGTAGCCCGCCCAAGCCCTGCCGCGTGGAACCGTGTCTGCACACCGGGCGGCGGCCTTGGGAAAGCGCCATCGCGTGGGGGCGGGCGCCGGGCATGAACGCGGCGGGGCACGTGTCTGCTTTCACCCGCGTTGGGGTGAACGTGCTTGAGCCCCACGGGGCGTCTTCGGCTCCGGCACCCTCACCCCTACCCCTCTCCCTATGAGGGAGACGGGACGTCTGCTGCGCGCCCGGCCGGTGCGAGCTAGTCGTGAAGCAGGGGGATCGCCCTGTTGTCCCAACCTGAGGCAAGCGGATTGCCATGTTTAGCCGACTATCCTAGATTAGATGGAGGATTCCTACCTGCTGCGTAAGCAAGGAGGCTTACCATGTTCACGTGCATACTCGGTCGGTCAAGGGGGCTCGCGCGTGTTCTGGCGACGCTGGTGCTGGCGGCGGGGGGCTGCGGCATCGCGGGAACCGGTGCGGTGACTGACGACCCGGCGGGACAGACCCTGACGGACCATGCCGGCAGCGGGGCCGCCCGAATCAGCGGCGTGGTTCGCTCCGCGCATGGTGCAACCAACGCCTCTGGCGAGGAGGCCGAACCGCTGCCCGTGGGCGGCGTCTTGCTGACGATGGGCGACGCCGTCACGCATTCTAACCTGGACGGTTCGTTTGCGTTGCTCGGCGTGCCGGCCGGCAAACAGCGGTTGACGGTCGACGGCAATCCGGCCGCCGCCGGAGACGGGTATTTCGGCCAGTTCGTTGTTGACCTGCTGATCACCGAGGGTGAGGACCGGGTCCTCGATCGTCCGATCTACGTGCCCTTCGTGGCGAACGCGGTGGTGACGACCGCGCAGCTCGACGCGACGACGACGGTCCGCGGGCTGGTGGGCGACCAGGCAGACTCCAGCGCGCCGGTCGCGGTTCTGGAGATTCCACCGGGTGGAGCCCGTCTGAACGGGGGGGAGTACGGCGGCCCGATCTCGGTGCACGTGCTCGCTCCGGAGCGCAGTTCCTGGCCGCTGCCCGAGCGGTTTCTGGAACGCCCGCAGCCGGGAACCTGGGCGGGCAGCATGCGGGCCGGCTACCTGGTGTCCATCCAACCGGTGGGGCTGGAGTTCCCGGTACCGGTACGCTTGTCGATTCCGCTGCCGGCGGCAGCAGGTTCTACGTCGTCCCCGGATGAGGTGTCGGGTACCACGGCCGGGGCGGGCACGCTCTGGTCCCTCTGGTCGTTCGAGCCCGCCTCGGGTGATTACGCGAACACGGGGATCGGCATAACGCTCGGGTCGGGGATCACGACTCGGGCGGGGGGCGTACGGACGGGGGGGACGCATTTCTTCAGCGCGTTGGCGGCCCAGCTTCGCGAGCCGCTTGATCGTCCCGACGACGAACAGAGTCGGCAGTGCCTGGAGGCGTGGCTGGAGGTCTGGCGGCAGGCGCACGTGCTGGCCGCGCTCGAGGTGCCGGGCGCTCGGACGCTGATCGGACGGCTGGATGCGGCCGTCGTGCGGGCGGCCGGGTCGCGGAAGGAGGCACCGAGTATTCTGACGGTCACCGCACCGCTCTATGCCGCGGCCCAGGAGGTGCTGGCGGCATACGAGGCCGTGTACGCGGAGCACCTCAGCCCCGCCGTGCTGGACGACCTGGCGCAACGCGTGACGCGGGCCCAGGGGTTGGGCGAGGAACTCGAGGGCCCGTTGGCGGAACAGGATGAGGCGACGCGCCGGGCGGCCGAGCTGGCGGTGATCCGCAGCCTCACGCGCGTGGGCAGCAACGTGCAGGAGCACGCGGCCCGCTTCGCGCGGTTGCGAACGGCCGCGGAGGGGTTGGCCTCCTATTATGCCGCGCTGGATCCGCTGGTGAGTGGTTCCCTGCGGCCTTTCAGCCAGGCGGTCAGCGAGTTTGATCTGGCGTACCGCGACTTCGCGCCGCTGGTTTCCCCGATCGACGCATACGACGAGCTGGTCGCGGCGTTGACCGAGCTGGAACTTCAGTCGCGTGCGCTCGTCTTCGTGCTGAGCATACCGGGCAGCGGCGACGGTGAGCAGGGCGCGCGGGTGACCTGCGTGTGCCAGGACCTGGGTACGACGTTTGTCAGTTTCGGAGATGCGGAAGGGCAGGTCGGCCTGCCGGTGCAGAAGGCGACGGCCACGCGGGAGAACGATCGGAGTTGCTTCGTGGTGGCCCTTGACCCGGAGCGCGGTCTGTGCAGCGCGCCGATCCGGCAGACGGAACTGGCCGGGAGCTCGCCCTCCTGGGCGGTGCCCGTGGTCCTGGGCGTAACCCAGGTCGTTACGGTCGGCGGGTTGCGCCTGGGGCAGCCGGTGGCGGGGACGCTGACGGCCGAGAGTCCGGTGCATATCTGGCGTTTCGATGGGCTGGCGCGGCAGGGTTTGCACGCGGAGTTTGCGGCCGGGGGGGCGGCGCTGGCGGGGCTGGCGGCCGACGCTGACCTGCCGCTCCTGGCGGCCCGCAGCGCGTTTGATACCGCGAACCTGGCCGACGGTGGTGCCCGGTCCGTGCACGTGTATGCCACCGATGTGTCGGCGGCGACGGAGGTTTCGTATCAGCTCGCGGTGACGGCCGCCGCCGGGCGGTCGGATTTCGAGACGCCGATTACGGGCACGTTTGACGTGACGACGCGGGCGGCGGCGGTGCTGTTCGAGGCAGCGGCTCTGGATCGCGTGCTGGTGGAGAAGCCTTTGGACGGGCAGGCCCGGGACCTGTTCTCCTATGTGGTGCTCGGGCCGGAGGGCACGGCGCTGGTCCGCAACGAGTACGACGACTTCGTCGTGGGCCAGGGGAGTGAGGTCTACTCGATCGTGCGAGGGGGGATGCACCGAGTGGTGGCCACGCCCGGCGCGGGGCAGTTCGGGACGTTTGAGTTGCGGCTGCATCGGCTCCCGGCGATCGTACCGCTCTCTTACGCTCTGGGTACGACGACGACCGGCGCGATCGAGCGAACCGGGCAGGTCATTGCTTACACAGTGGAGGTGCCCTCGAGCGCGGGGGGGGTGATCGTGGTGCGTGGATTGACAACCGAAGGGCCGGACCCGGTGCTGTTCTCGGTTGCCGCCGCTGACGGCGCGGCCGTGGCGACGGACGTGGCGTTGTACTTCGACGGCTCGAGCTTCGCGCGGCGGGAAGTGGAGTTGCCGGGACCGGGAATGTACACACTGACTTGGCGAGTGCCGCTCAACAGCGCGCCGTTGACGGGGCGGTTCACGTTCGTCGTGGACGCCGGCGCCGCCACGGACGTCTCGCCAGTGCCGGAGGAGGTACCCGACTCACCTGTGGCGGACGACTCGACCAAGCCGGACGACTCGACCACGTCGGATGACACTGCGGCGCCCGCGAATTAGGTAGGGCGGGTTCCACCCGCCTTTGTTTCGATGTCCGCTCAAGGCGCGGCGGGCAGAGCCCGCCCTACGGCTGCCCGCTGCCGGGTGTCGGGGCACCCTGGTTATGAAGGTCAGCGAGTTGTTCTACAGTATTCAGGGCGAGGGCAAGCTGGCCGGGCTGCCCAGCGCCTTCATTCGCGTCAGCGGCTGCAACCTGCGCTGCGCCTGGTGCGATACGCCGTTCAGTTCCTGGGAGCCCGAGGGCGAGGAGTTGGAGGTGGCGGACATCCTCGACCGTCTGGCCGATCACCCCACCCAGTACGTGGTGCTCACCGGCGGCGAACCCCTCATCATGCCGGGCATCGAGGAACTCACCCGGCGGCTGCACGAGGAAGGCTATCACGTCACGCTGGAGACGGCCGGCACCGTCTGGCGGGACGTGGTCTGCGACCTCATCAGCGTCAGTCCCAAACTGGCGAACTCAACGCCCTGGGAACATGACGATGGGCGGTGGGCGGAGGCGCACGAGGAGCACCGCCTCAACATCCCCGTCATCCGCCGCCTGCTGACGCTCGGCGACTATCAGCTCAAGTTCGTGCTCCAGGAACTGGAGGACATGGCCGAGGTGGACCTCATCCTCGGTTCTCTCGATGAATATGAACCCACCAGCGTGCTGCTGATGCCGCAAGGTGTCACGGCCGAGGAGGTCGCCCAGCGCAGCCGCTGGATCGTGCCCATATGCACGCAGCGCGGGTTCCGCTACTGCCCGCGGTTGCAGATCAGCATCTTCGGCAACGTGCGCGGGACGTAGCGGGCCCGGCCGGTGACAAGCCGCGCCGCGGCGAATGTCTCAATTGGCGGACGCAACACCGCGAAGCCAGCAGCGGCCCGCCATTGAGGTAGCGTCGGCCACGGGGGGGGCGACGCTACCTCAACCGCGTCACCGACGCCTCCGGCTTGAGCACGCTACCCCACCATCACCTACCACCCGCAGGGACGACCTCCGGCGCGGCACCACTCATACCAGTGTGCGGTAGTACTCCAGCGCGCGGGCCAGTCCCTCCGCGAAACCGACGATCGGTTCGTACCCCAGCAGGCGTCGCGCCGCCGAGATGTCCGCCCAGGAGTGGCGGATGTCCCCCGGTCGGGGAGCGACGTGCCGGGCCGCGATCCGCGTCCCCAACAACTCGTTGAGCTGGGCAATCACCGCATTCACGCTCACCCGCTGCCCGGTGGCGACGTTGACGACCTCGCCGGCGGTGCGCGGCACCTGGAGTGCCAACATGTTGGCATGCACGACGTTGTCGATATACGTGAAGTCACGGGTCTGCTCACCGTCGCCGAACACCGTCGGTGACTGCCCGCGGAGCAGGGCGGTGGCAAAGGCCGGGATGGCCGCCGCGTACTCGCCCGCCGGGTTCTGCCGGGCCCCGAACACGTTGAAATACCGCAGCGACATCGTCTCCAGCCCAAAGCACGTGCAGAAGGCCCGCAGGTAATGCTCGCCGGTGAGCTTCTGCACCGCGTAGGGGCTCAGCGGGCCGGGACACAGCTCCTCGTGCTTGGGCCCTTCCGTTCCCTCGCCGTAGGCGCTGCTGCTGGCTGCGTAGACGACCCGCCGGACCTTCCGCGCCACGGCCGCCTGCAACAGGTTGAACGTGCCGTCGATGTTGGCCTCGTGGCTATCGCGCGGGGCGGCGACGGATTTGGGAACCGACGGGACGGCCGCCTCGTGCAGGACGTACTCGATGTCCCGGCAGGCCCGGTCGCAGGCGGCCGGGTCGCGCAAGTCCGCCTCGTGCAGCTCGATGCGGTCGCGCACCGCGTCCAGGTTGCTTCGTCGCCCCGTGGAGAAGTTGTCCAGCACCCGGACCTGGTGCCCATCCGCGACCAGCCGTTCCACCAGGTGCGCCCCAATGAACCCCGCCCCCCCTGTAACCAATACCCGCGCCATCAACAGCACTCCGACAACACCCGGTGCAACACCCTCTGCACAGAATCCCGCGACCGTGGGATCAGGGTCACATGCCCAACCTCGCCATGGGGTGGCATGCCCAAGCTCGCCGCAGGCGAGCGCCGGCATGCTGCCCGGCACCCGCTCACTTCGCGTCGACGGCATGGCGGCGCTGCGCTTGGCCATGCCACCCGCCGACACCACTCCGGCACTACCGGGTGCAACACCCTCAGAACAACTCGAACAGCAGGGCCTCGCCTGGCCGCAGGTCCACCTTCACCACCAGTCGCCCACCCCGCGCCTCCACCACCCGCCCGGCCACCTGTGCCGGCGAGGCGGGCACCTCGACCGCCCGCCGTGCCGCCCCGCTCAGCCGCCCCACCGGCACCGTGACCACCTCGCGCGCGTACTCCCGCGGGGAACTATTGAACACCATCAAGTAGTGCCGCCGGCCGCGCGCGAACTCCGTCGCCACGACGGCGTTCTCCGGCGCCGCCACCGGCGCCGCATCGCGATCGTCCTCGACTTCGCTCGGCGTCGTCATGGCCGCACCGGCACCCTCACGCTCGGGGCGGGCAGCGTCCGTTGGCTCTCGGCCTGTTACCCCGCTCGGCCCCAGGGCGATCCGGCGCGCCGTCGCCTCGTGCAGCAGGGGTCCCCAACGCCGGGCACGCTGCGTCAACGTCTGCAAGGCGGTGGCCAGCGCCGGCGGGAACGCCTCCCCGCCCGCTTTCAAACCCGTCTCACTGCTCCCCCACGCCCGGTACCGGTCAACCAGCAGCCCGCCCGTCTGCCCGGCGCCCAGCCCGGCGTGAAAGCACGCCAGAAAGTGCTCGGTGGCCGATGCCCCTTCTTCCTGTGCCGGAACATGGGCTGGGATCGTCAGCATTCCCCCGAACGCCGGCGCCTCGGCCGGAACGACACACACTACGCGCACGCCCTCCCGGGCCAGCCGGGCGGCGATCGCCAGCCATTGCGCGGTCAACTCCGGGGTCGCGTCCGCTTCCAGCAGAATCGCCCGCCACGCCGGGTGATGGGCCGCTTTCCAGCGCGCCGGCGTCTTCAGCCGCGCGCCGGTCCCACCCCCCTGCCTGCTGAGGGCGTCTTCCGCAACCACCCGGCGTTGCAGTTCGCGCCCGCCGACGACCGCGTCCAGCCCAGCCGCCGCGACCAGCTTCAGCAACTCGTCGCGGTCCTCGTCGTCCACGCGGGCCAGTGCGGCCGTCGTGAAGCCGAGTTGGGCGGTCTCGTACAGGTCCTCCCGGATGCCGGCCAGGGCCTCCGCCCGCCCCCGGTCCGCGAACCACGGCTCCGCGTCATGGCGCATGGCCACGAAGTAGCCGACCGGCGGCGCGGGTGCAGGAGCCACGCAGCCCGCCGCCGGCAACGCCAACAACGCCCCCAGCGTCAGCAGCAGGGCTCGCGCCCCGCTGGGCCAAACCCCGCGATTGACGCGCCCGCCGAGCCGGGCATAATCTCCCCCCATGGGCGCGGGCCCAGCGGCGACTCTTCCACAGGATACCAAGCCTTGAACACGCATACCCGTCTGCTGTCCGGGGGGCTGCTGGGGATGGCCATGGTCGCAGGCTGTCATGCGCCTCCCTCGGCCGCGGACCTGGAGGCCCAGCGGGCGATGCTGGCCCTCCTGATGCCCGCCCGCATCGAGATCGTCGAGCCCTTCACCCGCGTCAAGAGCTTCGACCAGGACGACACCCCCGATGGTATCGAGCTTTTCCTGCGCGCTGTCAACGCGCTCGACAACCCCGGGCTGATGATCGTCGGTCAGGTGCGCGTCGAGCTGTACCAGTACGTCCCCGCCAGCGCGGACCCCAAGGGCGCCCGCCTGGTCGACTGGACCGTGGACCTCTCCACCCGCCAACAACAGCAGATGTTCTGGAACCAGCTCACCCAGATGTACGAGCTGCGGCTGGGTCTCGACCCCGCCACCATCCCGCCGGCGTCGCGCTACGTGCTGCTGGTTACTTACCGGTCCCCGCTGGGTGAGGTCCTCACGGACGACTTCGTCATTCAGCAGCCGTCGGGGCCCCGGGCGGCCGGCTCCCCGCGCTGACGCCCCGGGGGGTTTGTCCGCGGCCGCCATCGGAACCCACCATGTGGACCAGCGGACACTATGGGTATCTGTCCGACTACGTGATCTGGTGGGTCGTGCCGGGCTCGCTGCTGCTGCACACCTGGTGTTTCTTCAGGCTCTGGCCGGCCCGCCGCCGACCCAACTGGCGACTGGTGGTCGGGAATGCCCTCATCACCCTTGGTGGACTGGCGCTCGCCGGCCTGGCGGCCGAGACGTACCTGCGCTTCCTTTGCGTCAAGACCGACTCGTTCGGCACCACGCTGACCTGCAAACGCTGGTTCCACCTCTATCCGCGCGCCAACTCCTGGCTGTGTCGAGACAAGGAGTGGACGACCCCGAAGCCCGCCGACCTGTACCGCGTCGCCTTCGTGGGCGACTCCTTCACCTACGGTTGGGGCGTCAACGAAGAGAAGGACCTCTTCACCAGCCGCCTCCAGGCGCGGTTCGATCAACGGCCACGGCCTGACCGCAGCGCCCCCCACGTCGAGGTGATGAACGTCGCCTGGCGCGGCTGGAACACGGGCGACGAAGTAACGGCTATCCCAACGCTCATTCGTGACTACGCCGTCGATGAGGTGGTCCTCTGCTATCTGCCCAACGACATCGAGCCGCTCATCCCGACGACGGAGGATTTCGACCCCGCCCGGCCGCCCCGGCCGACGTACTTTCGCGGCGACTGTTCGTTTCTGCTCGATTTCCTGTTCCACCGGCTCTACGCCCGGCGCTTGCCCGGCGTGCGGGGCTACTTCGACTGGCTCGCCGACGGGTACGCCGATCCGCAGGTCTGGCCGCGGCAGGTGGAGTTGCTTCAGCGGATCATCGGCATCTGCGCGGACGAAGGGGTCAGGCTGCGCGTCGTACTGCTGCCGTTTCTGAAGACCGGCGGGCAGCGGTTCTCGGCAGAGGCGATTCATGGTCAGGTGGCGCGGGTGTTCACCGACGCCGGCGTCGAAGTGCTGGACCTGCTGCCGACCATTGCCCCCCTCAACGCCAACGACTTGATCGTCAATTCCGCCGACTACCACCCCAACGAGCAGGCCCACGCCCTGTTCGCCGACGCCATCTGGCAGACCTTCTACGCGGCCCGCTGACTTCGCCCAAACGGCGGGAAACTCCGCTCCCGCAGTGTCCGTCGGCCGCCCTTCGGGTGGCATCAGAGAAGCAAGAGAAGGGGACGGTCGCCGAGCAGGGAATCGAAGTTCCTGGCAAGCATCGTGCGCCCGTCCGGGCGGGGAGGAGGAAGGGGGCGGGGACTTGCACCCCAGGGTCTGGAAGAAGATTTCTCACGAAGCATCTATCCGACCCTCCTCCGGATGTTCCAGCGCGCGTGGTAGATGATCAA
>JAKQDH010000105.1 GCA_029558835.1 Planctomycetota bacterium
GCATCTAACCTCACGGTCTCTGCTTCCTTCATTCTTACTTCTGCATTCTGCATTGGACGAAGTCCTCCCTCGCGGGCGGGAGTCTTCCCGGCGCGTAGACCAACTGTTCATGCTCACGCCGCGCGAGAGCATGGCACCCGCCTCCCAGGGAGCGGCACCCGATGCGCGGCCGCGTGGTTCCCGTGCCCTCACCCCTGCCCCTCTCCCGGGGGGAGAGGGGTTCAGACGCCGCACGGTCAGGCTACGCACGCCCACCGTACGCACACTCACCGTGTGTACGGCCACCACGCACACGGCCAGCGCGTGCGCGGGGTTAAAGCGCACAATCACCGCGCCCCCGCCGCCGGGCTCTCTTCGGCGCCGGGTAAACGCCGGCCCGCTGCCTGTATGTCCACCGAGCGGCGGGTTTCTTACGGCGTACGGAGGTTTTTTTTCCCGGGCGACCGCGCGGCCGGAGGATCGGTCGTTACCACCCAAGCCTGGCAGCGATTCCGCGCGTTGGCGAACCCCGTGGTGGGGGCGGAGGGTGCGTTCGCCGGGGCCGGAGAGCGGCGCGAGGCCGCCGCGGGTGGTCCACTGATTCAGGCGGGGTCCGTGGACCGGCCGCGTACGGCTCGGACCGAGGCGCACGCCCCCGCCGCGCGCAGGCTCGCCGGCGTGCCAGTGACCAGCGTCACATCTGAGCGCCGTAGAAGGCCTCCACGACAAGCCCCGTTCTTTGCCGCACCTGCTCCGCCAGGGCATCGACCTCCTCGTCCGTGAGGGCTGTTACCCACGCTTCCGCCGGGGGGCGGGCGACCGTGTAGACCTGCACGCGTGCGATCCGGCCGCCGCTGCGCACGATCTCGTTGAGGCGCTCACAGTAGGCGGCCACTTCCGCCGCCGCCGGCGGCTGGCCGTGGAGCTTCAGGAACAGAGACTGGATCACGATCGGGCGGACCCGCGCCGCGGCGGAAAGGTTCTCCACCACGTGGGCCAGCGAGAAGTTCGGGCGATTCACCTGCCGGAAGTACGCCTCCGTGCCCGCGTCCAGCTTGGCCCAGATTTCGCCCCGATTGCGGTCCAGCACTTCCAGGGCCTGCACGACCCGCGGGCGCGTCAGGTAGCAGGCATCCGTAATCAGCACGATCTTGGTGTCTGCCAGGCCAGTTTGTTGTTTCAGCTCGGCCACCAGTTGCACGCACGGCAGGAAGTGCTTCGAGGCGGTGGGTTCACCATCGCCGGAGAACGCGATATCGCGGATGCAGTGTTGCTCCGGCGGCAGAGAGGAGAAAGGCGGCTCCGCGAAGAGCGTCCCGTCGCGCGCCGCCTCGAACATCGCCGTCAACTCCGCCCGCACGGTCTGCAAGTCCACCTCGCGCAGGGCCGGCGGGGCCGAGCGGTCCACCTGACAGTAGACGCAGCCGAAGTTGCACGCCCCGTCGGGATTGAGGTTGACGCCGATGCTCAGGCCTCGCGCGCGGCGCGAGAGCACTGGATAAACATACCGGTTCTCGCGCCAGTGGCGCGAATGACGCTGGTACGCTGCCAGTGGGATGTCACCATTCGTGGTGATGAGACGAGTCTCCGTTGCGCGCGGGGATGCAGGCGCCGAACCCGTAGGGCACCACGCCGGTTATTGGCGTGCGTGCGTGCCGTCACACCAGGGCGGTGTGCCGGTGCGATGACACTGGCACACTGCCTTCCGGCCCGGTTTGTCCACCTCGCAGACGATCGGCTTGACGCCCGTCTGTTCCCGGCCGTGCGTGCCGTCGCAGTAGGGCAGCTTGGCCGACAGTCCGCACCAGCAGTACGCCTTTTTGCCGGCGGTCTCCTCGATCACGATCGGTTTGGTCCCGTGCTTCGGTTGGGTCATGGTTCGGTACTCCTACATGATGCGCCGCTATTAGCTTACCCAAGGTGCCGCCGCAAAGCACCCCCCGGACCAGGTGCGCGGGGGCCGAAGCTACGTCCTTGGTGGGCTGCGATATGGCTCCAATTGATAGGGAAGCCGCCCTCCGATATGGGGTGGCATGGCCAAGCGCAACGCCGCCATGCTCTCCCAGGCGCCCGACGCTCTCCTTTGCAGCCACATGCCGGCGCCTTCGGCTTGGGCATGCCACCCTCCCGTCTTCCCCGCGCGTGGTTCGATTCAGGGGGCCGAATCGGGTGGGGTGTCGCGGCGGAGCCACACCTCGAACGGGCCACAGGTAGCCTTCATTTCGTACCGGGTGAGGGCGGCTTCCCGCCGTTCGATGCAGGCGGCGTCACACCAGGCGTCGAACTCAGGTGCCCTGTGCCGCGGAATCAGCAGGGCGTGGGCCTTCCCGCTTTCCACGGTGTCCAGAATCTCCGCCATTTGCTCCAGCGTCAGCGGATGCGTGAAGCGACAGGCCGCCGGCCGGTCGGCATAAAGGTAGATATCCGGCCGATACGCCCACACGTACATCGGCGCCCCTGGGGGGACCACCTCGGCCACCTCCCGCCCCAGGGCTTCGCGTTCGGCCCGTTGCGTGGGCTCCTGGGTGTAGGCAAGCCACGCCGCCGACAGCCCGTAGCTATAGTGGTCCAGCAGCGGCCGACCCAGCACCAACACCAGCACGCCCAACGTTACGGTCCACGTCGGGCGGTGCGGCTTCTCCGCCTGCAGTACGGCAATCTCAAGGTGATGCACGCCGGCCGCCGCCGCCCAGAACAACGCCGGAAACGTCGCCTGCCAATACCGCTCCGCCTGGCAGGGCCCGGCCGCCGCCAGCCAGAGCTGCCCCGCCCACCACAAGAGCAGAGCGAGCGCCTCCGGCCGCCCCAGACGACCCACACCGCCCGTCCAAAGCGTGGCCACCACCCCCAGCAGCCCCAACCACAACGGAAGTTGCAACGGGTCAAGAACCGATCGGCGGTGCCACGCGGTCATCGCGGCCGCCTGCAAGTGCTCCCAGGTAGACAGGCCGCGGTTGAACGAGAAGGTCGCTTCTCGCGCCTCCGCGAGCACGTGCTGCCCGGCCAGCACCGCTACCACGACGGCCAGTCCCAGCAACAGCCCCGTCCACGCGCCTGCGAGCGTGCCAACCCGACGTGCACGCGCGTCCCGCACGAACGGCAGTCCGATCGCGACCGCCGCGGTTATGCCCAGCAATCCCATGGCGCCGGTCTGCTTGACGGTTGCCGCCGCCGCCCACAACAACCCGGCCAGAAACGCTCCGGCCAGGCGTCGGGCGGTGCCCTCGGCCCCCCACGCCATCACCAGCACCGAGAACGCGGCCAGCTCGAACATGGCCGAGTAGAAATCCGGATTGATCGAGGGGGTGTCGTACATGCGCAAAGTGACCACGACGGCCATCAGCAGCAAAGCTACGCGCGCCGTGAACACGGAGAACGTCCGCCGCATGGCGGTCGCGGCCAGCGCGAGCGAGAGCAACGCGGCTACCGCGGGCAGCACCCACGCCGCGAACTGCCCGCCCTGGCTGAGCGCCACGCCGGCCAGGTTGATCCACGCCATCCCCGGCGGCTTGTTCTCCCAGCAATCAACGTACAGCCGCCCGCCCTCGTACAAGCGCTTGCCGAAGTGGATGAGTTGATACTGGTCCGTGCGCTGGGGCACCCAGTACGTCGCCCAGGTTCCCACGCCCACCAGCGCCACAACCCAGAACGCGCAGAGCACGCCGCCCCAGACGGCCGTCCGACGCGGCGCCGAAGCGACGGTGGTTGCTCCCCATGCGGAACGCAACGTTGGACTGCCCATCGGTCGCTCCCCCGCCCGGCACGCGGTCAACCCACCACCGTGCACCCCTGGCGGCGATTATACCCCGGAACTCCGGACGGTCGTTCGGGAACCGGCGGAGACGCGCGAATCCGTGCCGGATTGAGCCGCATGGGCGCGCTCGGGCACCGGCCGCGCGGCGGGCTGCCCCGTCGGCAAGTGGCTTGACAGGCGGGCTGCAATCCGGGAAGTGTGGGGGGTGCCCCGCAAGGATTCGAACACACAGGTGACGACGGCGTTGCGCCGCATGCTGGCGTCGGCATGCCCCGGCATGCAAGTCGACGTCGGCTTCGCCGAGCGCTGGCAACGCCCCTGCGTAACCTTCCACTGGGAGGGGTTTCGCGGGTTGCTGCCCGAGGAGCGCTTCCACCGGCTGGTGCAGCTCATCCCCGAGGACTTCCGCACCACGCAAATGCAGGGCTTCGTCTGGCTGGAACTGGCCGCGCAGGAGACGATCGAGCAATTCCTGGCGTATCCCCGGAGCGAGGACGCAGCCGACCGTGAACCACAGGTCTACGCGGAACTGCTGCGGCTGGGTTTCTTCCGCGCCTTGGCTGACCGCCTGGGCACCCCGCCCAGCGGAAACTGCGCCAACGATTTCTCCCACCTGGAGCGGATTCTCAGCGAACTGGATAGCCCGGCGGAGGGGGTGGTGAGCGCCAAACTGCTGTTCATTCGCCAGGGAGTGTATTGCGACTGCCAGATTCCACAGGGCGCCGAAGCGGAGTTGGCGCGACGCTATCCGCAGGTACGGTAGCCGCCGGTCGGCACGGCTTCCGCAGCAGCCTGTTGAGACACTCCCGGGCCGGGCCGACATCCCCGAGAATCGGAGCGTTGGGCGGTTCCCACCGTCGGTCGCGGGGGGGGGCGGCCCTACGGCTTCGATGGACTGGTAGGTTCAGTCGCCCTGGAAGGAGTTGGCCGGGTCGCGCGGCGGTCGCACCAGCTTACGTCCGCAACGGGGGCACTTCAGGCCCTCGGCGACGGACACCCACTCCCCGCGGTCGAGGCGCAGTTGCCGGGCAGCGTAGCGGCCCGTGCCCTCCACCGGCCCCAACCGGACAAACACGTCGAACTCGCCGTGTTCCGGGCAGCGGTAAACGTCCACGATTTCCGCCTTCGCCCCGCATTTCGGGCAATTGCACGGCTCGGCCTGACCCGGTGCCGTGAAACGATGCCCGGCGGCACACTTCCAGCGCAGCTCGACCTCGTCGAGGCTGCGCTGATAGCCCGTCTGCGGTTCCTCGGGAGCCCACACCCACCAGACGCCCAGCAGCGCTGCGGCCGCCAGCGACGTGATCAGCAGCGTGGTGAGTGCCAGGTACCAGTTGACCCGCGGCTCCAACACCCGCACCGTCGGCCGCCGCCGCGGTGCTCCCGGTTCCGCCGCCGGAGGCTGGAGGCTCGTCATGGGGCAGGCAGCGGCCCGGTCCACCAGAACAGGCGGTCGCGGGCGAAGGAGTAATGGGGAACATGGAAGCGTGTGCACAGCGTGCAGCCGCCGGCCGCACAACTCGAATAGTACTCCAGGATGGGCTTATCGAGCAGGTCGACGGTGCGGGCCTCCCGCACCGCGCCACCAGCCGTCAGGATGTTGATGCTCTTGCCGTGGCGCGTCGTCACCCACGGCAACTGCACCTCGGGCGCGCAGGGGTCGTAGCCGTCGTCCCACTGGAGCACGCTGTCGTTGCGCTCGGGCCCGCTGCCGGGGTTGCCCGCTGGTTGGGCCCCCCTTAAGTCGGGGCCGATGTCGGCCGCCAGGATGACGTCGAGCGGTCGAGTGGGCCGCCGGCGGTCGAGGTCTGCCAGGTAGCCGCCGCGACAGGTCATGATGAACCCGTTGATGCCGTAGCTGGCACTGTCGGCGAAATCCCCGGCGGCGCTGAACGTCCGCACGGCCAGCAGTCGGTGCCGGAACGGGTCCTCCGGGCAGGTCAAGGCCCCGAGGTCGGTCAGGTAGGACGGGAAGAGCCGCAGGAACCACGGCCTGATCCGGGGCGGCCCGGTACCGTCCGCTACCGTCTCGGCACCCGGCAGAAAGCCCGCATTCTCAAAGCGGTACATCTCGAGCGCATACCCCAGTTGCTGCAAGTTGTGCATGCACACCGTGCTGGACGCCAGGGTCGTGGAACGCTTCAGCGACGGCAGCAGCAGCGTGAGCAACACGGCGATCAGCGAGATAACGACGATCAACTCGATAAGTGTGAACGCCTGGGTAGACTGTGGGCCGCCGGGTTTCCCGTGCGCGCAGGCCAAACGGCCCGCGCGACCCCACTGGGGAGATTGGCAGTTCGGCAGGATCATCGCAACCACTCAAGAATACACCGAAACGCACGAAAACACAAGCCGGCCGGGTGGAATGCGCGAGTTGGGGGGGCGGAGGGCGGACAAAGCGCGGGCACTGCCGCCCCGAGCCCCTTCAGGGGCCTCCTCGGCCGCTCCCAGGCCCGTCGGGGGAGAATCCGATTATTCTCAAGAATTTCGCGTTTCGGCTATTGCTCCAGGGCCGGACGGGCTACAATCCCCGCCGGTTGGTTCGTTGAGCCAGGTCGTCCGCGACGTTATGTTAGTCCCGCACGCCCTAGATCATGTGCCTACCTATCCGGCCAGAAGTGCGGCCGCTTTCACACGCGATCCTGAAAGCGAACAGTGGATCGCAGCCAGCTATGCAGGAAAAACAGCAGTATGGGTAAGAAAATCTATGTTGGGAACTTGGGCTACAACGTCACCAGCGCCGATCTGGAGCAGCTCTTCGCCCCCCACGGGTCCGTGCAGAGCGCCCAGGTCATCGAGGATCGCGCCGCCGGTCGCAGCAAAGGCTTTGGTTTCGTCGAGATGAGCTCGGACGAAGAGGCAGCGAGGGCAATCGCCGCCCTGAATGGGCAGATGCACGGCGACCGTGCCCTGACCGTCAACGAAGCCAAACCACGCGAGAACCGCGGCGGCTCCGGCGGGGGCCGCGGTGGCTACGGCGGTAATCGCGGCGGCTATGGGCACCGCTAGCAGGGGGCTGCGGAACTCGGGGTCCGACGCGGGCGCGTAGGAAACCGGGGCTTCCGACACCTTCTACGTCGGCCGCGGGGGTCGACGCTACCTACCCAACGGGCTCCCCGGCCCGGTCCATGGGCTCTGCCGGGCGGCTACGGACGTAGTGCACCCGGCGGGGCCCGTGTACTTGGAGACGATCTCCAGAACCCTCTCCCTGGCAAGAAAGGTCGGAGGGAGGGTTCGCTCGCTATCACCCCACCCCTAGCCCAGCGGTCTTCCTGTGGGGGGAACGTCCCGTCCGGTGTTACAATCCTCGCCGGAGACGAGGCGGCTTGTCCCCGGGGGGCGTGCACGGTGTCCAGCCTGCGGGATCGCGTCAGCGCGGAACTGCTGCCCTACTTGCGCCAGCCCGGCCAGTACATCGGCGGGGAGGTCAACCAGCTCGTCCGCGAGGGCGACTGGGAGCGGGCCGCGGTGCGCGTCGCCCTCGCCTTTCCGGACGCCTACGCCGTGGGGATGAGCCACCTCGGGCTGCACATCCTGTACTGGCTCATCAACCACATTCCGGGCTGCTGTGCCGAGCGGGTGTTTTGCCCCTGGCTCGACGCGGAAGCGCAGATGCGGAAGCGCCGGCTCGAGTTGTTCACCTGGGACACGCGCCAGCCCGTGTCCTCCGCTGACATCTTCGCGGTTTCGCTCCAGTACGAGCTGAGCTTCACCAACGTGCTGCAACTGCTGGACCTCGCGGGCATCCCCTGGCGTGCGGCCGAGCGGGATGACCGACATCCGCTGGTGCTGGCCGGGGGTCCGCAGGCGGACAATCCTGAGCCGGTGGCTCCGTTCCTCGACCTGGTCGTGCTCGGCGACGGCGAGCCGGCCCTGCCCGCCCTGCTGGACGCCTATCGCCAGTTGCGGGCAGACGGCGTGCGGCGGCGTGACATGATTCCGCTGCTGGTCCGCCGCTTCTCCTGGCTGTACGCACCGAGTCTGTATGACGTGCGCTATCACGCGGATGGCACCATTGCCGCTGTGGAGCCGAAGGAGGCGACCGTGCCGGCGCAGATGACGCGTTGCCAGGCCACGGATTTCGAGAACGCCCCGGTCCCGGTCCGGCCGCTGGTACCTTATACCGAAGTCGTGCATGATCGGATCGCCATTGAGATCATGCGCGGCTGTCCGCAGCGTTGCCGGTTCTGCCACGCCGGGTGGACGAAGCGGCCGGTGCGTTGGCGCAGCGTCGAGCGGATCGTCGACCTGGCCGAGCAGATGTACGCCGCCACGGGGATAAGCGAGCTGGGTTTGCTCTCACTGTCCACCTCCGACTACCCGCGTTTGCGCGAACTTACCGAGCAACTCAACGAACGGTTCACGCCGCGCCGGGTGAGCATCTCGGTGCCGTCGCTGCGCGTGGACCGCATGCTGCAGGACGTGCCGGCCATGGTCAGCGCGGTGCGCAAGAGCGGCTTAACCCTGGCCGTCGAAGCCGCCAGCCCACGTCTGCGCCAGGCGATTCACAAGAAAGTGACGGATGGCGACCTGCTCGACGGTGTGCGGCAGGCCTTCGCGGCCGGGTGGCGGTCGGTGAAACTCTACTTCATGGCCGGTTTCCCGGGGGAGACGGAGGAGGACATCGACGCGATCGTGGACCTGTCGCGCCAGGTGAGCGGCGTGCGCCGCCAGTTGGGCAAGGCACCGGCCGCCGTCACCGCTTCCGTCGGCTGGCTGGTGCCCAAGCCGTTCACGCCGCTGCAATGGGCGGCCCAGCCGCGGGCGGAGTACTTCCGCGAAGTGCGGCATCGCCTGCGCGACCGCGTACGCCAACAGCGCTGCGCGGTGCACGTCAAGACACACCACGTCGAGCGGTCGGTGCTGGAGGCAGTATTCGCGCGTGGCGATCGGCGCTTGGCCGCGGTGATCGAGCATGCCTACCGGGCCGGCGCGCGCTTCGACGGCTGGGACGAGTGCTTCGATGCCTCGCGCTGGGACGCGGCGTTCGGGGCCGCGGGCATCGACCCCGCCTGGTACGCCCATCGCGAACGGGCGCCAGACGAGGTGCTGCCGTGGTTCCACCTCGTGCATCCCAAGGCGACGCCGGAGTATCTGCGCCAGCAGTACGAGGACCTGACTACGGCGCTGAGTTCGGTTGTGGCGCCGGGTGCTGCGGCCGAAAGCGCGAATGGAGAAGGATGAAGGTAGAATGCGGAAACGCGGTTCAGGGAATGCCCGACTGCCGGTAGTATTCGCAAGCTTGTTGTCTTGGGAGACCGATCCGATGCGTAGACTGCAGCCCACAGTTGTCCTCGCGTGCGCGCTTGCCTCGCTGATGCTCATCACCGACTGCTCGCGGCCGCCGGCGGATGTCGAGCAGTTCTGGAAGCAGTTTGCCGAAGCCAATGCCGCGTGGCTGGAGCCGACACCGCCGCCTTGTGAGTACCGGGTGCTCGTGCAGCAACAGGACCACGACGCGGCCACGGGCACCTACCCCTGGAAAGACTACGAACAGGTGGACACCTGGTGCGGGGCGGACCGTTCGGCGCGGTGGATGAATTGTCCACTGCCGCCGCGACGGGCGGCGTTGAAGAGCGAATACCGGTATCACGCCGGGCAAGGCCAGCGCGTCAGCATCCCCCCCGAGACGCGTCTGATTCCCCTGCAACTGCCCGAGTGGATGAGCATACGTACCGGCACCACGCTGCTTACGTCCCTCCACCTGTTCGCCGAATGGGGATTGCCGCCGCAAGCCACCCTGGCGACGGAGGCCGACGGGACGAGGGTTCTACGGGTCGCCGACCTGCTGCGCCACCCCCGCTGGCGCAAGGAGCCGGCCACGCAGCCGACTTATGCCCCCCTCCACCTGGTCTTCGGCAGCGGCATGCCGCCGGGCGCACCGGATGCGGTCGAAGCGGAGATCGAGCCGAGCACAATGCGTCCGCGCTGTCTGCGCGAGCGGGACTCCCAGGGCGTGGTCACCGAAGTTGTGTTCGAGGGTGAGTGGCTGATGTGTGCGGGGCGCCCGGTGCCCGCGCGGGTACGCGTCCGCCGGTTGGACGACAACTATCCGTCCGACGTGCACTATCAGTTCCAGGTTCGCGAGGGCTGCTGGGTGTTGGAGTCGGCCGAACTTACCGGCCCGACCTGGAGCCTCTGCTACCGGGCCAAGCTGGAGGAGTTCACGGTAGGCCCCGTCGATGAGTCGCTGTTCGTCCTGCCCACCGACGTAGTATTGCCGGAGCACTCGTATACTGAGTTGGGGCCGGGCCAGCGGATCGTCACGTTCACCACCGCGGACGGCCTCAGCCTGGAAGGCAAGCTCTCCCTGCCGCCGGAGGCGACCGGCCCGGTACCTGTCGTGATGCTCCTGCCCGGCGCGGGGCCCTGGACGTTTGACCGGCCGCTCGAAGTCCCCGACGTAGGTGAGAACCTGGATGTTTCCGCGACCGAGGTCGCGCTGGCCGGCAAGAGGATCGTACGGTATTGCGACATCCATGTAGACCAGCTCACCCGGCGAGGCGTCGGTTTCTTCTGCACCAACAAGCGCGGCTGCGCCATAGCGGCGGAGAAGCCCTTCGAGCGTGTCAACCGCGCCGTCTTCTCGAAGACGACGCTGAACGTGCTGCTCGATGACTACGCGGCCGCGTTGCGGGCGCTGCGACAGGAGGAGGGTGTCGACGCCAACCGGATCGTGCTCCTGGGCGGCAGTGAGGGCACCATCCTCGCGCCCCGCCTTGCCCTGCGGGCGCCCGACGGTATCACCGCCGTCGTCATGTTCGGCTACGCCCAGGACAACTTCAAAGACACCATCACCTGGCAGATGAGCGTCGGGCCCTGGCGCAACGTCGCGCGTTTCTTCGACGCCAACGAGGACGACGTCGTCACGACCGAGGAGTTCAACGCCGCTCCGGAATTGGCCCGCAGCTTCGGGCTCGGCGGCTCGGGCCTCGACGCCCTGGATGCCGACCGCGACGGCCGCCTCACTCCCGCCGATCTCGCCGCCAGGACCAAACCCTCCCTGGACGCAACGCTCAGGGCCGTGCGCGGCCGGGACGAGGATTACCTCTGGGCTAACCTCCTCAATCTCAACTCCACCTACCTCCGCGAGGAGTGGGACCGCGGCCCCAACCAGGAGACGCTGCTGAAGCTCGATCTGCCGCTGGCGATCTTCCACGGCCAGCACGACGGGACTTGCCGCGTCGAGGGCGTCCGCGAGACGGCAGAGGCCTTCCGCCGGGCGGGCAAGACCAACTTAAATGTTCATATCTATCCCCGTACGAACCACGACCTCAACTATGGAGAGTACCTGCGCAGCGCCGGGCGGACCGTGCCGCGGCCGTTCGTCGAGATGTTCGACTACATTGCCGGCGTAACCGGCGTCGCCGCCGCGCCGGAGCCCGAAACGCACGAGCCTCAATGAGAACAGACACCCCCAAGGCGGAGATCAGCGCATGAAACGCTGCCCCTGGGCGAAGGACGACCTGATGGCCCGCTACCACGATACGGAGTGGGGCGTGCCCCTGCACGACGACCAGCGGCTCTTCGAGTTCATCGTTCTCGACGGCGCCCAGGCCGGGTTGAGCTGGAGCACGATTCTCAAGAAACGCGATGCCTACCGCGCCGCCTTCGATGACTTCGATCCGGCCAAGGTCGCGCGCTACTCCGCCCGCAAGCTGGAAGCCCTGCTTGCCAACCCCGGCATCGTGCGCAATCGCCTGAAGATCGTCGCGGCCGTCAGCAATGCGCAGGCGTTTCTGAGCGTGCAGAAAGAATTCGGCAGCTTCGACGCCTACGTCTGGCGTTTCGTGGACGGGCGGCCGATCGTGAACCGGTGGCGCCGCCTGGCCGACCTGCCCGCCCGTACCCCGCTGTCCGACGCCGTCAGCAAGGACCTCAAGCAACGCGGCTTCAGTTTCGTGGGTTCGACGATCTGCTACGCCTTCCTGCAGGCGGCCGGTCTGGTCAATGATCATCTGGTCACCTGCTGCCGCCACGCCGAAGTTCAGACTGCCGCTGTAGCCCACGTCCCGCGGCGTCGGGGATGAGTCCACGCGCACGCTCACGCGAGCCGTGGAACGCTACAAGAGACACGGTACCGCCTACGGGTTCTCGTGCTCCTGTTCAACAACCTGGTCACCCGGACGCTTGCCCGGGCGCACGGTCCAGCCGGGCTTCAGGTCGAGCGTCCAGCCGTCCCCCGCCAGGGGCCGGGCGGTGATATCCGCGGACGCGGGAACGGTCACGCTGGACCAATCCGACGCGATGAGCGCGCCGCCGGTAACCTCCAGCACGCCCCACGCGTCCGTCATGCGCATCTTGGGATACACTTTCCCCACGTCGTCCAGCACCTGCACGTCGCGCGGATCGAACTGAAAGCGCATCGACTGGATCCTAATCACCAGGACCGGCCCCTCCACGAGGCGCCGCCGGTCGCGCCCCCGCTGGTCTTGCGCGCTACGCTCCCGCTCGGCCTCGGCGGCCATCAACTGCTCGCCGTCGTAGGCCGCGGCGCGCTCCTGGGCGGCGCCCTTCAGGTCACCCGGCAGCGTCAGGAGGAGGGCGTCCTGGAGCAGGCGTCCCAGGTCCTGCTGAGGCGTCAGGCCGCTGCGCCAGGCCGGCCTGAACTCGTCGAGCAGCAATCCGTAGCTCGGTCCCGACACGTACGCGAAGGAGAAGACCAGCGTCGGCCAGCTCCTGCTGGCCGCATGGTTGCTCAGCGTCATCTCCCGCACTGCCGCCGGAGTCTCGCCGCCCAGGCGCACGCCGGTGTACTCGGCCAGGCCCTCGTGCATCTCCATGGCCCGCTCGCTGTCGGCCGCCTCCGGAAACAGCGAACGCCGGCAGGCACGAAAGATCAGCGCATCCGTAATTGCCTGCCGCCGGGCGTCGCCGTCACCGCGCAGAGCAGTGACAAGCGCTCGCCACTCAAGCTGCATCCACACCCGTCCCTCGCGCGTATCCAGATGCCCATTGACCGGATTGGCCGCCGGGAAGCCCGCCTGCTCCTGCACACGATGCCAGGACTCGTGGGCCAGCAGACGCCGACGTTCGCGCGGGTCCTCGGGCAGTGGCCAGGGGAACATCGCCCACCGCACGCCGGACCACGTCATCGCAGTCCCGGCAATGACCTCCTCAGGCGGCAGCGTGCCAACGAACACGCCCTCCTGCAACGTCAGTCGCCCCACAGCGTCCGCCTGGCTGGCAACCACCATTCGCGACGTGGGGTCGACGAAGAGCAGCGGCCCCGCCAGCGACACTCCCCACAACTTGCCGGCGTCGCCGGCTGCCAGCGCCTGGGCCTCGGCGAAGTACTGCCTCGCCTTCGCCAAGTCGATCGCCGGCTCACCGGCGGCCCGCACGTTTGGCGTCACGGCCACCAGCAGAACGGCGCGCAGCCACTGCCCGCGTAACACGATGCCCACCTCCGCTGCTGCGAGAAGAAGTACTTGCTCGCCCGGCGTTCCTCGCACTGACGACGACGGGAGCATCCCCCACCCGCGACGCGGCGGAGGCCGCCGCGTCGCCCCAACTGCCCGCCGCACCCGTTTGGGTGCTACACGTCAAGGTTCTTGACGTTCAGGGCGTTATCCTCGATGAAGCGGCGACGCTGCTCGACGTTCTCGCCCATGAGCAGGCGGAAAATGCGGTCCGCCTCTCGGGCATCCAGGTCCACCTGCTCCAGGTCGTCCATGCTTTCGGAGATGACCACGCGCAGCAGCGTGCGCTTCTGCTGGTCGAGCGTCGTCTCCCAGAGTTCGTCGGAGTTCATTTCGCCCAGCCCCTTGAAGCGCTTGACCGCCAGGCCCGCCCGGCCCAGGTCGCGCACCCCGGGGCCAACGGCCGTCAGGTTGTCCAACTCCTTCAGGGTGCCGTCCTCGCGCCGCAGCAGGTACTTGGCCGGCGGCAGTTCGCCGGTTACGAGTTCCTCACGCATCAAAAACAGGTCATGGGGGTCGAGCCCCGCGGCCTCCAGACGCGCGAGCAGTTCATCAACGACGCGACACGCGCCCAGGTGGTAGCACACAATGCGGTGCGGCGCCTCCGCGGTACCGCCGTTGCCGCCCACCCCTTCCGCCTGGGCCAGCAGCACATGCCGTCCCTCACGCACCTCGACGGGCCCATGTTGCTCCCGCTCGGCCCGCTGGAAGTCATCGAAATCCGCCTCGGTGTGAAGAAAGTGCCGCTCCGGAGCAAGCGCCCCAGGCCGATACACGTAGGCGACAATCTTGGGCAGTCCCAGCGTCGGGTGCCAGTGTTCCTGCAACAACTGCTGGAACTGCACGCCGCGGCGGGCGAGGATGGAGACCTTCGCCTCCAGCCGGTCCAGGGTGGCCACCAGGTCCCGGAACGCCCGCCCTTCAATGACCTTCTCCGGCTGCCCCTCCGGCCGCACCAGCAGGGCCGTGCCGGTCAGGCCAAGTTGGGCCAGCTTCTCATTGAGGGCGCGGTCGTCCAGCACGTACTCGACGTTCTTGCCCTTGCGCACCTGATACAGCGGCGGCTGGGCAACGTACACGCGCCCGGTCTCCAGCAACGGGCGCATGTGGCGAAACAGGAAGGTCAACAGCAACGTCCGAATATGCGAGCCATCCACGTCGGCATCGGTCATGATCACGATCTTGCCGTAGCGGCACTTCGAGGACTCGAACTCCTCTTTGCCGATGCCGCAGCCCACGGCCGAGACCAGCTTGGCAATCTCCTCGTGGTTGAGCACCTTGTCGATGCGGGCCTTCTCGACGTTGAGAATCTTGCCCTTCAGGGGCAGCACGGCCTGGGTGAAGGAATCTCGCCCCTGCTTGGCGATGCCGCCGGCGGAGTCGCCCTCCACAATATACAGTTCCGTTTCTTCGGAGTCCTTGCTGCGACAATCCCAGAGCTTGCCGGGGAGGTTGCCGCTGCTGAGCACGCTCTTGCGCGTCAGTTCCCGTGCCCGCCGGGCCGCCTCCCTTGCCTGGGCCGCCTGAACACCCTTCTGAATGATGCGCTTGGCGTCGGCCGGGTTCTCCTCGAAGAAGTTGCCGAGTTGCTCGTGCACGAGCTGCTGAATGAACGTCTCCACCTCGGGGTTCAGCAGCTTGACCTTGGTCTGGGCCTCGAACTGGGGATCACGCAGCTTGACGGAGACGATACCCACCAGGCCCTCCCGCCAGTCATCGCCCGTAACGTTCAGGTTGCTCTTCAGCAGGTTGCTCTTCTTGGCGTAATTGCCGGCGATGCGTGACACCGCCGCCTTCAGCCCCGACATGTGCACGCCGCCGTGCAGATTGTGGATGTTGTTCGCGAAGCAGAGGATCTCCTCTTCATAGCTGTCCGTAAACAGCAGCACGATGTCGGCCATCAGGCCGCCGTCGGCCTCCTGCCCCCGGATGCTGATCGGCTCACGGTGCAACTGTTCGGCCCCGTCGGCGAGATGAATGCAGAAGTCCCGCAGCCCGTTCTCGTAGCAGAACTCGCATTCCCGCCCCGACTGGTCGTCAATCAGGCGGATGCGCAAACCACTGTTGAGGTAGGCCAGTTCGCGCACCCGCGCTTGCAGCGTCTCGAACTTGAGCTCGCAGTCGCTGAAGATCAGCGGGTCCGGTTTGAACTCGATGCTGGTGCCGGTCTGGTCCGACCCCGGCCACGTTCGCAGCGGTTCCGTGGTCACGCCCCGCTCGAAGCGTATCGTGTACTTGTTGCCGCCGCGGTAGACCTCCACCCGCAACCACTCGCTCAGCGCGTTGACGATGCTCACCCCCAGCCCGTGCAGGCCGCCGGAGACCTTGTAGCTGCTGTTGTCGAACTTGCCGCCGGAGTTGAGCACGGTCATCACGACCTCAAGGGCCGGCTGGCCGTTCAGCCGCGGGTTCTCGTGCTTCATCGGTCCCACGGGGATGCCCCGGCCGTTGTCCACCACCGTGCAACTGCCGTCCGCCCCCAGTCGGATCAGAATGTTATTGCACCAGCCCTCCAGGGCCTCATCCACCGCATTGTCGATCACTTCGTAGACAAGGTGATGCAGGCCTGCGGTCCCCGTCCCGCCGATGTACATCGCCGGATTCTGACGCACCGCCTCCAACCCTTCCAGGACCGTAATGCTTGACTCGTCGTAGGCGTGGGCAGTAGCCACGGCAGCACTCCCGCTGCGCCGCCACCGGGGACAGTTCGCCAAACATCAGGCAACCGGGCGCGGGCGCTATCCACACCCACCGATCCCCACCGGAGAGCAAACGCAGGACCCATCTTGAACCACGCATTTTCCGCTATTTGCGCCGATTTGACAAGCACGCCCCACCCGGCGATCGCGGCCGGCCACGGCAGCACCCTCTACGGCCGGCTCCCCCACGGTCTGTCGTGGCAGCCGCCGCGGGGACGCGGTCTGCGCCGTAGCCTGCGGCTTGGCTCACGCATCCTCCGGCGGGGCGGGAATCGGCACTCCGGAGTCGCCGACCTGAAACCGAATCCGCCGAATCGACGGCCCCCGCAGCACCCGCGGCAACCCATCCCGCAGTAACGGGAAGTGCCACCGCCGGCCGAGTTCCCACACCAAGTCGTCCCGCGCTACGGCAATCGTCAGCAGGCCCCGCTCCAGCGAAGCAACCCGGCAAGTCGCCCGGAACTGCTCGTCAACCAGCGTCGCCAGTGCCTCGGCGACCCGAACCGTATCGCGTACCGCGGGGGCGTAACTCCGCTCGAGAAGACGCCGTGCCACGCTGCCCACCGAACCGTCGGCGCGGTCGCCCCGACCGCCACCGTGGTTTCGCCACACCCATGCTAGCTTTGCATCCTGAGGCATACGCCGCAACTCCGCGGACCCGACCTTGCCTGGGGCCATGGCGCGACAAGCGCATGATCCGAACCGCGGGAACTGCGCTGGGCAGTTCGCGTCAAGGGCAGCGGGCCTGCGGCTCGAACACGTCACGATAACCGGCTTACGACAGGTTGATGGGCATGACCACGTAGGTGAAGTCCTTGCCCATGTTGAACACGCCCGGACGCGACGGCTCCTTAAAGCTCAGCGTGATCTCCTCCGCATCGGCGACACGCAACACGTCCAGCAGGAAGAGCGGATTAAAACCGATGTCCAGCGGCTCACCGCCGTACTCTACCGCCACCTGGATCGTCGCCTCGCCCTGTTCGGCCGCCCGACTGCTTAGAACCAGCCCCTCCTGCGAGAACGCCATCCGGACGCCCCGCGACTCCTCGTTGGTCAACAGCGCCGCCCGCTTGAGGGCACTTTGGAGTTCGCCCGTCCGCAGTGCGACCCGCTTATCATTGTCGATCGGAATCACGTCCTGATAGCGTGGGAAGTGTCCCTCCACCAGCGACGTGCCAATGACGACCGGACCCGCAGCCAGCACAAGCTGGTTGGCCGTCGCCCGAACTGTGACCGACGTGTCCGGCGCCACGGGTACGCGGCTCAGCAACGTAAGCGCCCGCTGGGGTACGATCACACTCAGCGTGACGCCCGCGCGCTTCGGCAGGAAGGCGCCCCGTGCCAACGCCAAGCGCCGACCGTCCGTCGCCACGAGGACCAACTGCTCGCCCTCGATCGCCCAAAGTACCCCATTGATCGCGTACCGCGTGCTTTCGCGGGCACAGGCAAAAACCGTCCAGTCCACCAGCCGACGCAATACCGCAAAATCCACCTCGAAGTCGGCTTCCTCAACCTCCCCGGCAACCGGCGGGAAATCCGCCGGATCGCGGGTCACCATCTGGAAGTGACTGTCCTGCCCGCGCAAGTGCAACACCTGCTTGGCAAGGTCCATGACGAGGACCTCGTCACCAGACTCCCGCACAATTCGGGTGAGCGTATCAGCCACAACAACCGCCTCCCCCGTCTTGTCCACCTCGACCTGACTGACCGCGCAGCGTACGCTCAGCTCCAGGTCGGTAGCACAGAGCAGCACCGCGTCGGACTTCGCCTGAATGTGCACACACTGCAGGATGGGCTTCGGCGTTCGTCCGGCCGCCACACTGCTGATGGCCGTCAGCGCCTCCGCCATTTCGTGCCGATTGAACCGTACTTTCATGGGTGACTATACCCCCGTTGGCAAACCGTGGTTTGGGTTGCTGATGTTCCAGGTTCTTACCAGTTGCGCTCTGCACCAGTCATAGTAGGTGTTTGACGTTTGTGCGATCTTCCCGGCGGCTTTTCCGTAACTTCCGCTGCCGCCGAAACCTGCGACGGACGTTCCGTGCCCGGCCACGTTACAATACTGTGAGCAAACCCGTTGCGGACCGCTGCCTGGCGCGCTGTTCCTGTCCTGGTTGGCGTTTCCGGTACTACCGGCCCGGCCGAAGTCGACAGGAACTCACACGATGCCCAGTTTGCGTTCGGCGTTTGGCGCCGGTCGCACCGGGGCACGCGCTCCGGCCGGTCCATGCCGGTCGCCTGCCCGCTGGCGGCTGCTACCCAAGACCCGGCCACGTCATAGTGCGTCGGCATTCAAGTCGCATTCTTGACCGCAGTCGTCAGTTCGTCAAGCAACGCCCGCAACTGGGCGTCAGACTCAGCCTGATGGCTGATGGCCCGTACCGCATGCAGCACGGTAGTGTGGTCCCGACCGCCGAAGTACCCGCCGATCTCCTGTAAGCTGCACGGCGTCAACCGCCGGGCGAGGTACATGCAGATGTGGCGCGGGTGGGTAACCGCTTGACCGCGGCGCTTGCTCAGCAGCTCCGAGACCTTCAGGTTCAGGCGGGCCGCCACGGTGTCCAGTATCCTGGAGACCGGCACCGGGCTTTGATTCCCCTCGCCCAGGGCTTGGCGCGCGAGCGCCAGGCTGATTGGCTGCCCCAGGGTCTGGCTCACTGCGTCCAGTTTCGTCAGCGCCCCCTCTAACGCCCGGATGTTCGTATCGACGGCCGTGGCCACCAGTTCGACCACCTCAGCCGGAAGCTCGTAGCAGCGTAACTTGGCCTTCTTCCGCACGATCGCCATCCGGGTTTCCGGGGAAGGCTTGTCCAGGAGGGCAACGAGGCCGGAGTTGAAGCGGCTGACGAGTCGTTCTTCGAGCCCGGCAATCTGGCCCGGGAGGCAGTCTGCCGTCAGAATGATCTGCCGGCGAAACTGGAAGAGAGCGTTGAAGGTGTGGAAGAACTCCTCCTGGCTGCGTTCACGACCTCCGAGGAACTGAACGTCGTCAATCGCCAGGACATCCGCATGCCGATAGCGATACCGGAACGCATGGAGCGCACCACGCTCCACAGCGTCGATAAAGTGGTTGATGAAAGTCTCGCATGAAATATAGCAGCAATTGTGTGCTATGTGCTTCTCCCGAATGGTGTGGCAAATCGCCTGGAGAAGGTGTGTTTTGCCCATACCCACCGGTCCGTGGAGGAAAAGTGGGTTGTAGGCAATACCGGGGGCATCGGCGACGGCGACTGCGGCCGCGTGCGCGAGCTGGTTCGAGGGCCCCGTGACGAAGTTTGCGAACGTGTACTCGGGGTTGAGGGCAAGCTCGATGTCCAGCTCGTCGAGTTCGGGCAACCTGTCGGCCCCCTCGGCGGCGCCGTTGGGGTCGGGCAGGAACCTGACCGAGACGAGGTGGCCGGTCACGGCTTGGGCGGCCTCGACAAACGCCCGTTGACAATGCCGCTCGAGGTAGCGCGCTTGCGCTGGGTTGCACGTGGTGACGGCCAGTTCTCCCCGCTCGATATCCTGGGCCGTCAGCTCCGCGAACCAGGCGCGCGCGAGTTGGGGGTGGGCGCTGCGCAGATGTCGCAGCAGTTGTGTCCAGACTGTCTGGGGAAGCGTCGTCATGGCCGTAGGTGGCGCTGCCACCGTGCGCTCGCGTTCGGTTGCCGCGGCGTCGGTCGTTCATCCTGAAAGCCGACGGTGACCCGGCGTTGGTTGCATTTTAACCGGCTGGGGTCCGGCGAACCAAGCGTTGGCCCTGGCGGGCTCACGGGCATACGGACGGTCGGCGGAACAGGGTAGGCTTTGGCAGTCCGGGAGGTTGCGGATTGTTGTCTCCTGGATAAAATGGGTTAACCGACTGGGTCTCGTGTCAGTCCCTGGGCAAAGGAGTGCCAGCCATCGTTACCACCACGGCAGCGGCTTCTACTGGTTCAGCGGCACAACTCGCGCTGGCGTTTGCGCCGGGCGGCGGCGTGGCCGGGGCGGTTGCGTGCGCAGCGCCACCGCGGCGCGTGGCGGTGGGAGGCGGGCCGGGGGACAACCCGGTAAAGCGTCCGCCGGGCGGGCGGGGCTCGGGACCTGCTCCACGGGCAACGGCGGAGACGCTCGCCAAGCAACAGCGGGCCATTTCTGTTTCGGAGTTCTTCGCCAAGAACCGCCATCTGCTGGGCTTCGACAACAAGCGGAAGGCGCTGCTGACCACAGTGAAGGAGGCCGTCGACAACAGCCTCGACGCCTGCGAGGAGGCGGGCATCCTGCCGGAGGTCGAGGTCACGGTCGAGCAGACGGCGGAAGAGCGCTTCCGCGTGACCGTGCGCGACAACGGGCCTGGTATCGTCACGGCTCAGATCCCCAACGTCTTCGGCAAGCTGCTGTACGGCTCGAAGTTTCACCGGCTGAAGATGGCACGGGGGCAGCAGGGCATCGGGATCAGCGCGGCCGGCATGTACGGTCTGATCACCACGGGCAAGCCGGTGCGCATCATCAGCCGCATCGGGGCGCGCCAGCCGGCGCATATGTACCTGCTGGCCATCGACACACAGAAAAACCGGCCGGACACGATTGCGGAAGAAGAGGCTCAGGTCGATTGGCCGCACGGCACGGAGGTTACCATCGAGCTGGTGGCCACCTACAACCGCGGCCGGCAAAGCGTGGATGACTATCTTGAGTTGACGGCAATTGCCAACCCGCATGCCCGCCTCGTCTACCGCCCACCCGGCGCGGAGCCCATCGTGTTTGAGCGTGCGACCGACGCGTTGCCGCCGGAAACCAAGGAGATCAAGCCGCATCCTTACGGCATCGAGTTGGGCACCTTGATGAAGATGCTGAAGGAGACTCAGCAGAAGAAGCTGGGAGGGTTTCTCACGCGGGAGTTTTCTCGGGTCAGTTCGAGCGCAGCGCAGCAGGTGTGTCGCGTGGCCGGCGTCTCGGCCAACACGTGGGTGAGCGCCGTGACGCCGCCGCTGGCGGAGAAGCTGTACACGGCGTTGCAGGCCGCCAGGCTGCGGGCTCCAGCAACGGACTGTCTCGCTCCGATCGGCGCGGAGGCGATCCTGGCAGGGTTGCTCAAAGGCGTGAAGGCGGAGTTCTATACCGCCAGCACGCGCCCGCCGGCGGTGTATCGCGGCAACCCGTTCCAGATCGAGGTCGGCCTGGCGTATGGCGGGGAGTTGGGCTCCGATTCCCGCGACGAAGAGGGGCAGGAGAGCAGGCGGGGCAACGGTGACGACACGGCGCAAGCCCGGCTCATCCGCTTCGCCAACCGTGTGCCGCTGCTTTATCAACAGAGTTCCTGCGCCACCTACAAGGCGGTCACCGAGACCAAGTGGAACAACTACAGCCTATCGCAATCCGGCGGGTCATTGCCCCGGGCGCCGCTGGTCATCCTGGTCCACATGGCCAGCGTCTGGGTGCCGTTCGTGTCGGAGGGCAAGGAGGCGATTGCTGACTACGACGAGATTCGCAAGGAAGTGAAGCTGGCCTTGGCCGAATGCGGACGCCGGCTGAGCCTGCTGCTGAAACGCAAGCGCACGAAGGCGCACTACACGCGTCGGCGCGACGTGTTCACGCGCTACATCGACGAAGTGGTGCACGCGGCGTGCGCGATGACGAACGCCGATGCCGACCGGCTGCGTCGGGACCTGCTGAAGTTGTCACAGGTGTACACGGCCCGGGCGGACATGGAGTTTGACGAGCACGGCAAGGTGGTCCAGAAGAGGTCGGCCGGCGAAGCGGCGCTGGCGGATACGATCGTTGTCGAGCGTGACGGGCCGGCGGCGGAGACGTTGTTTGAGGCCGAAGCGGCGCCGGCGGCCGGGCGGCGTAAGCGCGGCTCCCGGGCCGGCAGGAACAAGAGGCGATAGGACATGGCGAGCAAGCAGGCGGGAGGCAGAGCGGGACGCGGGGTGGGCCGCGGCGCGCCCGGGAGCAGGCGCGGCGGCGACGGCGCGGCTCTGAAGCTCGAGGCGCTGGCGCAGAAGGTGGTCGAGATGGCGCGGGCCCAGGAGGACCCGGCCGTGCAGATCCCCATTCGCGCCCTGAGCAACGTCAGCTTCAACGAGGAGAAGCGCCACATTGAGATGGGCGACGCGCAGCAGTCGCGCAACTTCTTCAATTATGGCCAGGCCAAGCGTTTTATGCAGACGCTGCTGGTGGGCTCCAAATGCAAGGACCTCATCGCCAGCGGCAAGACGGCCAGCATCCGTCAGATTTACTACCTGAGCAAACATACCATCAAGGGCACCAACGAGAAGACCTTCGATGACCAGAGCGAGTCCGACCCGGTGATCGAGGATCTGGAGGTCGCCCTCGACGCCCTGCGCGAGGAGTTGCACGTCTTCGCCAGCAACCGCGGCAATCTGGTGGGGCCGATCACGCTGGTGGATGCGGGCAGCACGCTGGATTGTGCGGCCATGGGGAGTGCGGGTTACGCGGTGCCGAGCATCGTGGAGGCGGACGTCGTGCAGTTCAAGAAGTGCCAGGCGCGTTTCGTGCTGCACGTTGAAAAAGACACAGTGTGGCGGCGCTTCCACGAGGACCGCTTCTGGGAGAAGCACTCGTGCATCGTCTCCCATGGCGGCGGGCAGCCGGCACGTGGAATGCGCCGGCTGCTGCAGCGCTTCCATGAAGAGCTGCGGCTGCCGGTTTTCGTGCTGCTCGATAATGACCCGTGGGGGTATTACATCTACTCCGTCATCAAGCACGGCTCGATCAACCTGGCGTACGAGTCGCGGCGGATGGCCATCCCGGACGCGAAGTTCATCGGCGTCTCCAGCTTCGACTACGAGCGCTGCGGGCTCAACGACGACGTGAAGATCGCGCTGGATGCCGGCGACGTGAAACGGGCCAAGCAAATCGCCGATTACCCCTGGTTCGCCAACAAGCGTCCCTGGCAGAAAGAGATTCGCAAGCTGCTGGCCAACGGCTTCAAGATGGAGGTGGAGGCCATGATCACCCGCCACCTGACGTACCTGACGGATGAGTACGTGCCGATGAAGCTGCAGGACAGGAAGCAGTGGCTGGATTAAGCGCGGGTCGGGGCAGGCGAAGGCTGCATTGGGGACAGACTGAGCGGGAGCTGATCGGTGGAGTGGCCCCTTCACCCTGCGGCCGATTCCGGCGCCACAGGCAGCTCGAATGCCACGGCCACCGTCGAGGGCAGGACGGGATATTCAATGCGACAGCGATACAGGTCGAAGTGCTCAGGGTCAGAGCCCAGCCGCTCGAACACGTATCGCCCTAGCTCGGCGTAACCTGGAACGTCCGGCGTGTAGAGGACCGAACAGCCTTTGCCAAGATGGTCCACCGGGGCGTGCGGTCCGAGTTGATGCGTTTCGTCGAGGATGCGCAGGTACGGCAACTCGCCGAAATGCTCCGCCCGCGTGCGGCTCACCGGCGCCAGCACCCCATAGGTATCCTCGTGAATGAGCAGGTCGATGAGGAGCACCTCGCTGGGGATGCGCACCCGCACGAAGTTGGCGCCGATGGGATTCTGCTCGTCGCGGTAGCGCGGAACCGCGCTGCGGACCAGGTGGCCACCGATGAACGTGATGGCCGCTCCCTTGCCCAGACCCTGGCTGACCAGTTCGCCGTATTCCGGGCCGAGTTCCGGCGGCGCCGGCTGGAAGCGCGGCGGCGGCTGGCTGCAGAAGTCGTTGAGCAGCATGACTCCCGAGCTCGGGTCGCACGACGGATCGAGCGGCTCCCGATAGCCGTCGTTCACGGAGCCGTCGTCGTTCACCAGGCTGATGCGTGGCACAATCAACGGCGCGTTGGGCCGCAATTGCCGCAGGGAAAGCAAGCCGCTGATGCGCACCAGGTCCAGCCGGTTCGGATCCAGAGCCGGCTGGACCACTACGCACTTCAGTTGCACGCGGGTCTGCACGCCGAGGATGTGGCTCTGAGCGCGGAACGCCGCCCGGCGGTGCTGCAGCGTGATCTGCCGGGCGTCCTCGGTGGTGGCCAGCGAGCTGATCATCGAGTCGAAGGCCGTGCGGTCGCCGGCATGGCTGGCAACCAACTGGTCGAAATCGGCGGCCGCACTGGCGGCCGCGTCCACCAGCCTCCCCTGCACTCCGGCCTTGCGGGCAGCGCTCAGGAATGTCCGCAGGGCTCCCGGCCCTGGGACATGCGGGCCGGCAGCCAACGGGCCATGCGCACCAATTACCTTGATGATCCTCCAGGCGAGCTTGAAATCTATACCCAGAGCACGTTGCAGCTCCGCCGGTTTCGACTTCGGCTCGGGTACGGCGTCCACGACAGCCGCCAGAGCCGTGCGAAGGCGGTGAAGGATTCTGGTTGCTTCGGCCTCGAAGCTAACCGGCTCTGCGGCTCCCGGCGTGGGGTACGTTGCAGTGGCCCCGGAGTCCGCGGTGCTACTGTGCTTGCTGTGGTTCCGCATGGTCCCCAGCCTCGTCCCGGCAGCTACGAGCCGCTCGGACACCGCCGCCGGTGCCCGCCACACACACTCTACCCCTCTCGGCGGCACTTCGCAACCACAATCCACGTCTTCTCGCAGATATTCTAGAACATTGCCCAGGTAATGTGCTGGAATATATTGACTCCGGGGCGCCGGGTGGGTATGTTGAGCGGTGCGCGGGGGCACCTGTTGCCCGGCCGGCCCGGAGACCGGCCGGGCGCCACGCGGAGAGGAAGGGTGAGTGGCCGGCCGGTGCCGCCGCCGGGACTGTCGAACTCGAAGGAGGCAGGATCATGGTGGGGACCTGGAGGACGCTTCTGGTGGGCATCGTTGGGTTGTGCGCGGGCCCGGTTCTCGTCGCCGTCGCGGCGCCAGCCCGTCTGGAGACGGTTACGACGTACCCGTATAGGGAAGACTTTGAGGCGGGAATGGGCCTGTGGAACAACATCGGGGGCGATGACTTCGACTGGGACCGGTACTGCGGACCAACCCCCACCGACAACACGGGGCCGGATGTCGACCACACGCTCGGGACGGAGGAGGGCTACTACGTCTATACGGAAGCGTCCGGGGAGAACAATCCGGACAAGACGGCCATCCTTGTAGGGCCCTGCTTCGACCTGACCCAGTTGACCTCGCCGGAGGTGGCGTTCTGGTACCACATGGCCGGCGATTCGATGGGTTCTCTGTACCTGGAGATGTCAACCGACGACGGTGAGACTTGGGAGGTGGCTTTTGAGCGCAGCGGCCACCAGGGGTACGAGTGGCTGTTGGCAGTGCTCGACCTGTCGGCGTACGCGGGGCAGACAATCAAGCTGCGTTTCCGCGGCGTCACGGCGGACGGCTACGAAAGCGACATGGCCGTGGACGACATCTACGCCGGGGAGGCCGTGGCGTACCCGGGAGGCTGCTGCGACACCGACACCGGCGAGTGCCTGGGTTACATGACCGAGGCGGAATGCGCGGCCCACGGGAATGTTACGTGGCACCGCGTGGCGGACTGCTCGGAGGAGAACTTCTGCCCGCAACCGCCGCCGGCCAATGACGCCTGCGAGAACGCCACGGTGATTTCCTCGCTGCCCTTCACGGACACAGAGGTGGACTACAGATGGGCCACTCCTGACCCGGACGTAAGCTGTAATGACGAGGGTTGTGCGGAGACCGAGTACGGCGTGTGGTACACGTACACGCCGCTCGAGGATTGCGGCGCGCGGGTCACCGTGGACAGGGGCGACGGCGGCGGGACGTTCACAATCGCGGCGTTCAGCGGGATGGACTGCGGCGACCTGGCGGAGGTCCACTGTACGGGGGGATACGAAACCGAGGCCACTTTCGACATGGCGGCGGGAACGACGTATTGGATTCTGGTCGGCAGTTTCTGGTGCGGCGACCAGCCACCCACCACGATCAACATCACCTTCAACTGCTCCAAGGGAGCGTGCTGTCTGGGCGAGACGTGCCTGCTGGAGACGGTCACGAGCTGCGCCGCCTTGGGCGGCTTCTACCTTGGTGATGATTCCATTTGCGAGCCGGACACATGTCTGTACGGCGCCTGCTGTACGGACACCGGTTGCCAGGAACTCACCTCCGGCGACTGTAGCATCGCCGGCGGCGATTTCCTGGGTAATGGGACGGACTGCTGGCCGGATCCCTGCCCGCCGATCAACGAGACATGTGCGACCGCGATTCCAATTGCCGACGGGATGCCCGCGATCGAGGGCACGAACGCTCTGGCCAGCGAGGAAGACGACGCGGAGGCATCCTGTTCGTGGTCCAACAAGGACCTGTGGTACGTGTACACCGCGACGTGCACGGGAACCGTCACCATGGACACGGAGGGCAGCGCGCAGGAGAACACCGTGCTGTCGGTATGGGACGCCTGTGGGGGAACGGAGATCGCCTGTGATGACGACAGCGGCACCGAGTTGCTGTCGTGGCTGACCTTCGAGGCGATCGCCGGCCGGTCGTACTGGGTGCGTCTGGCGTCCTTCGCCTGGATCGGCGGCGACTTCGATATCAATGTCAGTTGCGCCGAGGCGCCGCAGGGCGCGTGCTGCGTGGCGGGCGGATGCATGCTCGACTACCGGCTGACGTGTGAAGATGCTGAGGGGGTCTACGGGGGTGATGGGACTGCGTGTGTCGGCGACGACTGCAACGACAATGGTCTGGTGGACCTGTGCGACGTACTGAGCGGGGCTTCGCCGGACTGCAACGGTAACGGCGTCCCGGACGAGTGCGACTTGGCCGCGGGCACCAGCCTTGATCGCGATGGTAACGGTGTGCCCGATGAATGCGATCCAGACTGCAACAGCAACGGGATCATCGACGGCTGCGACGTGACGTGCGCCGGCGGCTGCGGGGAGATCTCCGGTTGCGGCTTGAGCGCAGACTGCCAGGGCGACGGCACACCCGACGAGTGCCAGCTCGTGGACGATGGTTGTGAGGGCGTGCGCTACGACAGCGGCTTGGGCGATCTGGTCAACGGTGTGCGCCCGGATTCGGGGTGGACCTATGTCGGCATCGCGGATGACTTCGTGCTGGACGACGACACCGAGGGAACCTGTTTCCGCTTCGACATGTATGACTTCGTCGACTCTGGTAATCTGACGACGCTGCGAGTCCGCATCTACGACAATCCCAACGGGCTGCTGAACCTGGGCAGCTTCTGGGCCGCGACGCCGCTGTTCGATCAGACCTACTCGGTGGATGGGGGCAGCCTGACCATCACTGACACCGGCGAAGACATGTACGGGTATGACCTGCTGCGTTTCCTGGCTTCGGGTCCGGAATATGCCCTGGCGGCCGGGAGCTATGCCGTGCATCTTTCGTTCCCCGGCACCGACCAGGCCGGCTTCTGGGCGACCGCCGGCTCCGACGCTAGCGACTGCGCGGTCTACTGGGGCGATTGGATGGATTGGCCTATGGACACGTGCGGCGGCGGCGACGATCTGACGAGGCTGTCCTTTGCGCTGCTGGGTGCGGCGAGCAACGACTGCAACGAGAACCTGGTTCCCGACGAATGCGACATTGCCGAGGGTACCAGCAACGACTGCAACGCCAGCGGCGAGCCGGACGAATGTGAGGCGATTGCCGCCGGCGACTTCGATGTCGATGGGGACGTGGATGTTGACGACTTCATGGGTCTCGCCGACTGCCTGGCCGGCCCGGGCGTGGCGCCCGCGCCCGCGACCCCCGCGTGCGTACAGGCCTGCCTGGACGCTTTCGACTTCGATGCCGACGAAGACGTGGACCTCGCCGACTGGGCGGCGTTCCAGGTTGGGTTCGCAGGTGCAGCCGACTGAATCACTGTACATTCTCACAGGTGTGCCTCTCGCGGGGCCTCGCCCTCTCCCGTAGAATGTGTTGGCTCATGGGGAGGGCGAGGCCCCCTGCATTCTGTGGCACAATTGCGAGAGGCACGAGGCATGAACGCGACCACCAGGAAGACCGTCGCGGTTGTCGGGGCGTCGGCGGATCGCGCCAAGTACTCCAACAAGTCCGTACGCGCGCATCTTCTGCAGGGTTGGGAGGTCTATCCGGTCAACCCCAGGGGCGGGCGGATCGAGGGGCTGAAGGTCTATCGGTCGCTGGACGAGATCGCCGTTCGGCTCGATCGGGTGACGCTCTACCTGCCGCCGGCGGTCGGGATCACGGTACTGCCGGCCATTGCCGCAGCCCAACCGGCGGAATTCTTCGTTAACCCCGGCGCCGAGAGCGCGGGACTCGTGGCGGAGGCGAAGAAACTCGGGCTCGAACCACTGCTGGCATGCAGCATTGTCGCGCTCGGCGTGCATCCCGGCGACTTTCGGGGCTGACCCCCGTCGCGCAACCATAGGTTTGTCCTTTCCTCCCTTTCGGTATGGTTCAGTCGCACTTGTTCGTCCCGGTGGGCATGCCGCCCCGCAGAGAATCAAGGGATTCAGTTCTCGGGCGTTGCGTCAGACGCTCAGGTGAGTGATTCCGCTGAGCGGCGGGTTGCGGTCTTGCATTGGGTGTGGCGAAATCAGTACAATGGCGTCGGTGTTTGCGAGAGGGGTTACTCCGAGATGGGGGGCGGGGCTCGCCTTTCCATGTTTCGGGTTGATACGCCTCACACTTCGACGGGAGGGCTTGGAATGAACCGTGGATCGGCTCTACGCGCGGCGGCGGCAATGATTGTTGTGGGGGCGGCGGGCGTCGCGGACTTGGCGGGGGCGGCGTCGGGCGATCGGACGACCCTCGTCGTTAACTGGGACGGCAGCGGGGACTACTTCTTCATCCAGGCGGCGCTCGACGCAGCCGGCAACGACGACACGGTCATCGTGATGCCCTCCACCGGCTCGCCGAACGGAGCCTACGTGGAGAACCTCTATTTCCCATCTCGCGCGATCACCTTGCGCAGTTCTGATCCGGACGACCCGGCCGTGGTGGCGGCCACTGTTATTGACGGTGGGGGGACGAATCGAGTGGTGACGTTCGCGCCCAGTCCTTCGTCGGGGGCCGTGGTGAGCGGCTTCACCATCCGCAACGGCTACGCCACGCAGGGCGGAGGCATCCGCTGCGCCAACGGTGCGCCGACGATTCGCAACTGCGTGATTACCGCCAACTCGGCCGAGGACGGAGGCGGCATGCTGCTGTGGAACGGCAGCGTGGCCGTGGTGGGCTGCACCGTGGTAGGCAACGCCGCCACCTCAGATGGCGGCGGTATTGCAGTGGTGGGCTATAACGTTCCCGGCGTGCACGCGACCATTACCGACTGCCAGATCGGTGACAACAACGTGTCGGGCGACTGGACCTACGGCGGAGGCATTTCCATCGACGGGATCGACGCGACCGTCACCGGCTGCACCATCAGCGGGAACGCGGCTGGTGAGGCCGCGCAGTCCGGCGCCAGCGGGGGCGGGATACGTGTCCAGGACGGGAACGTTGCGATCGTCGGCTGCACTATTACCGGGAACAACGCGGCCGGCAACCAGGTCTATGGCGGCGGCCTGGATGTGCTGGGGGGCTCCGCGACGCTCACGGACACCATCGTCACCGGGAACACCGCCATAGCCGGCGAGTGGTGCTTCGGGGGCGGCATCGGTTCCAGTGACGGCGACCTGACGATCACCGGCGGGGAAGTGAGCGGCAACGTGCTGTCGGGAGGTGGCATGAGTCTGGTGTGTGGTGGCGGTGGGGTCTACGCGTGGGACGGTGTAGTGCAGATCACCGACTGCACAGTTGCGGGCAACATCTCCTCGATTGCGGGCGGCGGGGTCTACTGCGGGAGTGACACGGTTTCCACTCTCAGCGGGTGCACGATCGCCGGCAACGCGGCCATGTGGGGCGGCGGCGTAGCGGGCTGGGGCACGAACCTGGAAGCCCGGAGCTGCATGGTCACTTGGAACTACGGCACCAACCAGGGCGGGGGCTTCTCGGCGGCGGAGAGCACGGTCACTGCGATCGGCTGCACCGTCGCGCTGAATGCCACGGACGAGGATGGCTTTGGCGGCGGAATCGCGGCGGATGACTGCGTGGTTACGATCGCGGACAGCATCCTGTGGGCTGACGCGGCCGCCGGCGGGGCGGAGATCAGCTTGAACTACTGGTCCCCGGACGTGGGCAGCCATGCGAGCGTGTCCTACAGCGACGTTCAGGGCGGGCAAGAGGCGGTCCAGGTCGGCTATGCGTCGTCGTTGACCTGGCTGGCTGGTAATATCGAGGTTGATCCCCAGTTTGCCGATCTGGACGGTCCGGACAATGATCCCAACACCTGGGCGGACAACGACTTCCATCTGACGGCGACGTCGCTCTGCCTCAACACCGGTGACCCGTCGTTTACGCCCCTGCCGGGCGAGACGGACATCGACGGCGAGGCGCGCGTGCAGTACTGCCATACCGACATGGGCGCGGACGAATCGCCCTGGTTCGTTGACTGCAACGGCAACGAGGAGCCGGATGCGTGCGACCTCGACGAGGGGACGAGCGAAGACTGTAACGGCAACTTCATTCCGGATGAATGTGACATCGCGGACGGCACGAGCACGGACTGCAACGGTGACGCGGTCCCAGACGAGTGTGAGTACATCGGAGCGGGCGATTTCGACGGCGACTGGGACGTGGATGTGGACGACCACATCGGCCTGTCCGACTGCATGGCGGGACCAGGCGTGCCCCCCGCACCGTCGGTGCCCGAGTGCGCACAGGTGTGTCTGCAGGCCTTTGACACCGATCTGGACGGCGATGTGGACCTCGCTGACTTCGCGTGGTTCCAAGAGGTGTTCACCGGTTCGGGCGGCTGATCCGGTCCGCATGGTCGGAAATGCGGCTCGAGTGGAGTCCTGCGTCCCCCATTGCGGGCCGGTACCCACGGGGGGTGTGAAGCTTTCGCGGGAACGATCACCATGCGGGTCGTACCGCGGGCAGGAGTTGTCCTGCCCGGGTCGAAACCCGCTTGGACGGGTGGGCGTATCCGAGTGCGGGACTTTCGTTTCGCCGCTCTCGTAATCGCCGTACGGGTCCGTCCTGTTCCACGCTTCTGCCCTGCGGTATAATGGCGCAGGAGGCCCGTGGTATGAACACATCGGATTTCAACTGGCTGGTCGAGCACGGCCCGGACATCTGCCGGAAGTACGCCGGCAAATGGATCGCGGTCCACGACGGGCGCGTCGTTGGGGTAGGAGATACTGCCACCGACGCGGCCGAGCAGGCACGCAAGAGCGAGCCGGAGAGTGAGTTCATCCTGGAAGGGGTCGACTCCGAAGCGGACGTTGTGTATGGCGGTGCATAAGTGGCAACGCCGACCCACGAAGTACTTCGGCGAGGTTTGGGTGCCCTTCGCGCAGGTGGGTCTGCAATGCGCCGACGGGCGATTCCAGGCCTTCGCGCTGCAGGTGGACTCGGGCGCGGTAGTGTCACTTCTGCGCCGCTCGGCCGGCGACCTGCTCGGGCTGAAAGTCGAGAACGGCAGGCAGGTCGAGCTGGCCACCGTAGGCGGGGGCGCGACGCCGGCGTACGTGCACGAGATTCAGGCCCGGTTTGATGAGGGGAATGCCTTCCCAGCCCCCTTCGCCATTGCCACGACGGAAAAAGCCCCAATCTTCTGGGCCGTCTCGGCGTCTTCGACAAATTGCAGATCGACTTCGACTCGACGGTGGAGAGAACGACGCTTCTTCCGCCCTGGCTCGATCCGAAGCAGCGACGCCTCTACAAGAAGGTGTTCGAGATGGGCGAGTACGTTGCCCAGCGCGTTCGGGAATACTGGCCGGAGGAACCTGTCTGCCAGGCGGCGACAGCCTTCGTGAATCGGGGCGGGCAATTGGCTCTCAGCGCCTTCGGGTTGCTCAAGTTGTATCGGATATGGGAGGCGCCGCTGCTGATCCGCGTCTTGTTCGAGCATGCCACGCAGTTCGAGTACCTGATGCAGAAACCATCTGAGCGGGCACAGCAGTACCTGGACTTCGCGCACATCGCCAAGTACATGCAGATGCGCGCGATTGTGGAGAACCCGACGGGGCCCATCAGCACGTATGTTGCGGCTTCGCCCCTCCGACCAGAAAGTGAGAAGAGAAACAAAGGGGAGTACGATCGCGTTCGGGGCAAGTTCCAAAACAGGAGAGGCAAGACGTGGGATAGCTGGTACGGCATGACGGTGCGTGACCTTGCGGAGGCTGTCGGGCGCGAGGGAGAGTACAAGTACTGGTATAAGATGGGGTCGGCCCATGCGCATGGTGACCCATTCGCGGCTGCTCGCGGGGCGACGTTCCAGTCGATGGGGGGGGCAATTCTCTTCGCGGCGGGATGCGTGTATTACTGCCGTATTCTCCAGCCATCGACTTCGTCCATGGTGCTGCCGGCGGAATATGACGAAGTGTTTAAGGCGGTGGGCAGGGACTTCAGTTAGCGAGGCGGCAGCGTAGGGGGCGGCAGGCCTGCGGATTGAGGCGACAGCCCGCGAGGGCTCGCGCGAAATGCGCCGGTAGGAAGCATGAACACGACCACTAAGCAGACCGTAGCGGTCGTCGGCGCGTCGGCGGATCGGGCGAAGTACTCCAACAAGTCCGTCCGGGCGCATCTCCAGGAGGGTTGGGATGTCTATCCAGTCAACCCGAAGGGTGGGCAGATTGAGGGGCTGCGCGGGTGGGCCTCGCTGGCGGAGATTCCGGTGCGTCCGGACCGCGTGACGCTCTACCTGCCGCCGGCGGCGGGCATCAAGTTGCTGCCGCAGATAGCCCGGGCTAAACCCGGCGAGTTCTTCGTCAACCCCGGGGCGGAGAGCGAGGAGCTGGTAGCGGAGGCGAAGCGGCTGGGCCTCGACCCGCTCCTGCCGTGCAGCATCGCGGCGTTGGGCTTCACGCCGGCACAGCTTGAGCGTTAGGGGCCAGAAGGAAGAGCCCGGGGGGGCCTGCGTGGGGACCGTGGCCGGCGTCGCCGCGGAAGGGTGAGCGGCTATGGAATCGGCGTCCGGTCGTTGCGCGTTGCACATTGGGGAGGTTGGGCCGTAAACTCCCGGCCGTGGCGGGGGGGCTCGCTGCTGGGGAGGGGGCGGCCAGGCTCGCGGAGGCGCGGCTGGGGCCGCCCGGACGACCGGTGCGAGGTTCCAGGGGCGATGGTTATCTCAAAGCGGAGTGGACCGATGATGCAGCGACGTGTGATGCGGCTGTTGATGGTGCTCGGGAGCGGGGCCCTGTTGTTGCAGGCCGGCGGGTGTAATCTGGCCGGGTTCAACGAGCTGATCCAGACGGTGCTGCTGGGGATCACGGCGGCCGGCTCGATCGTCATCATTCGCAATATCTAGCCGCCTGTCCAAGAACCCTGGTCTGGCGCGGACACCTCGACAACCGGTGGGCGTAACGGATGCCACCTCGGCCGGGGGGCCGACGTTCCGTCTGCCCGTGGATTCGGAGACGTACCCCGGAGCCGGTGCCCCGAGCGGGGGGTATTTGACCGGCGGGGGTCGTTTTCTATACTGGTGGGCCGGTCGAGGCCCCCTGGGGGGCACTGCTCCGCCCTGGGGGGCGGGGCGCGAGCGTCGAGCGGTCGGGTCTCGAGGGGCCCGGTGCGTACCCTGCCGGTATGAACCCTCCCATGAGGTTCCTGCCTGAGGTTGCGGAGGCAGATATGAGCGTAAACTCTTGCGGTTACAGAAGCTACGGCGACGTTGGTCTTTTGATGCTGGTGGCGACCCTGGGGGCGTGGGCGACGGTCCCCGCTCTGGCGCAACAGCCCGAGGGCGCCCAGGCACCGGCGGTTGAAGTCTCGGCAGATGCCGGTGCCGAGTCGTTGTTTAACGATTTCCTGCACTATGCTCGGCTGGGGCGGTTCACGGCCGCGGATGGGTTCGCCAAGGCCCTGCTGGCCAAGCCGGACCTCGACCCGGTGGCGATTCTGGAGGCGGCCGAGAAGGACCGCAAGAGCGTCGAGACGCTGCTGATCCTGATCAAGAACTCCTCGATCGGCCTCAACGCGGCGAAGGTGTTGGAGCTGATTCACGAAGGCGAGCACCTGCGGCGGCAGGACCTGGGGCGCATTCAGGCGAACATCGCCAAGCTGGGCGGCGACCCGCAGCAGGAGTACCTCGCTACGCGGTACTTGGCCGATTCGGGCGAGTACGCGATTCCCGCCATGGTGGCGGCGCTGCTGGATCCGGCGCAGGAGGCGTTGCGTCCGCGGCTGATCCTGGCACTCCCGCAGATAGGCAAGCCGGCCGTCAACCCGCTGGTGATGGCCCTGCGCATGCGGGACGACGACATTCGTCAGCACGTCATTCGGGCGCTGGGGGAGATCGGGTACCCGCAGGCCGTGCCTTACCTGCTGCGACTGACCATTGATGAGAAGACGTCGGAGGCGACGCGCCAGGCGGCGGCGGCCGCCATTGCCCGTATCGAGGCCATCAGCGGGCGGAAGCTGGAGGGGACCACGCCGGAGTTGTTCTTCCGGCTGGCGGAGAAGTACTACGACGAGGACGAGTCGGTGCGGGCCGACCCGCGGCTGGACCGGGCGAACGTATGGTACTGGGATGAGGTCGGCCAGACGCTCAACCCGATCGTCGTGCCGACGCGGATTTTCGGGGCGGTGATGGCCCTGCGCTGCACGGAGGAGGCGTTGCGCCTGGAGCCGAACCAGACGGATGCCATCGCCCTGTGGCTGGCGGCCAACACCCGCCGCGAGAGCCGCCTGGGCATGAACACGGAGAGCGGCGACCCGAGCGAGAGTCCCCAGGAGCCGGATGCCACGCGCCCGGCGGTGTTCCCGCGGGCGCTGTACTTCACGCAGGCGGCCGGGCCGCGTTATGCCCACCTGATGCTCCGGCGGGCGGTGAAGGACCGGGACGCGGCCGTGGCGCTGGGAGCGATTGAGGCCCTGCGGGTGACGGCCGGCGAAAGCTCGCTCGTCGGTACGGAGGATTACAAGCAGCCTTTGGTCCAGGCGTTGCATTTTCCGAATTTGCTGGTGCGCATCCGGGCGGCGTTGGCGCTCGGGGCGGCGTTGCCGAAGTCGCAGTTTGTCGGGTCGGAGTTGGTGGTGCCGATGCTGGCGACGGCGCTGAAGCAAACGGGCAAAGCCCAGATGCTGGTGGTGGACGCCGACCAGGAGAACCTCAACCGCGTCATGGGTGAGCTGCGCAACGCGGACACCGAAGTGATCGGGGAGACGAACTTCTACCGGGCAATGAGCCGGGTGCGGGTGGAGTTCCAGACGCTGTCGGCCGTCTATCTGTCGAGCGACCTTGCCGATCCGGGGTTGCCGGTGGCGTTGGATGAGCTGCGGGCGGAGTTCGTGTACGCCAAGGCGCCGGTGATCTTTCTGGTCAAGCCGCAGCAGGCCGTGCTGGTGGAGGACATGGCGCCGGGGGACCTGTACGTTGAGCGGGTGGACGCGGCCGCCGCCGGCGCCGCGTTACGGGAGCGCTACGAGCGGATCGTGGCGCGGACCGGCGAGCGCTCGATCGACGCGGAGTTGGCGTTGTCCCTGGCGCTGCAATCGACGGAGACGTTGCGACGGATTGCCGCCGACGGGCGGACCGTGTTCCAGGTAGGCTTGGCGGAGCCGGCCCTGATCGGGGCGCTGTCCTCGAGTAGCGAAGAGTTGCAGGTGCGTGCGGCGTCGGTATTGGCGCTACTGCCGGCCGAGACCGCCCAGCGGTCCATCGCGCACGTGGCACTGACCGCGGAAAATACCGAATCACTGCGGGTGGCGGCCTTTGCGTCCCTGGCGGAGTCCGCGAAGAACTTCGCCAACCTGCTCGAACCGGCGCAGATCAAGGAGCTGGTGCGGCTGGCGCGCGAGGAGGAGAACCTGACGCTGCGTACGGCCGCCAGCCAGGCACTGGGAGCCCTCAACATCGCCGACAACCAGGCGAGCGAGATTCTGCGCAGCTATTACCGCGGGTAGCTTCCTGGCAAGTGAGCACTGGCGCGCCCCGTATGGGCAGCCCACGATGCTCCCTGGGTAGCGCCTTGCCTCCCCTGCGACGAGGAAGAACTGTGGCTCGCGCAGCTCCTGCATCGCCCGCGGGGAGCGACGCTACCGGGACAACCTGCCGCGACAGCAGCGATCCTGCGACGAAGGCATAGCATCCGCGCGCAGATGGGCACGCCGGAAGGAGCCCGGTTGTCAGCCCTCCTGAACGACCTTGCAGCCCAGCAGGGTGGCGAGCTGGGTGAAGCGGCGTTTGTGGTCGCCGTAGAAGGTCACGCGGTGCCAGCGCCAGAGGTCCCAGTCCGCAAGCAGTTTCTCGGCATCAGGCACCGTACAGGCCAGCTTCGTGCGGCAGGCCTTGTCCTCGTCGACATTCTCGACGCTCTTGCCTTGGTGCATGACCATGGCCCGCCGAGTGGGATCCAGCAGTGCCGTGGTCACCGTCTCGTTGAGGGGCATGAGCGAGCGCAACACGGCGCCCTTGCGGTCCTCCGAGTGCGAGCGAATGTGGCAGGGGTTGGTGGGACCGGTCGGGCCGTAGACCTTCGTCGGCGCCACACAGTGGGCGTAGATGATCTGGTTCTTCGCGGTGTCGATGACCGGGTCGGAGATGAACCCCGGCCGCCCGATCAGGCTGGTGCCCGCCAGCATCGTGATGGTCGAGCGCAGGTCGGACTCGCAGGCGCCGATGAAACCGTCGTTGTTAAGCTGGCTGTAGCCCAGGCAGGGATAGGCGGGCAGCTTGCCGCCATAGAGAAGCCCCAGGCAGTCGATCGTGATCGCCCGTGCCCCGTGTTGCTGCATCAGGTTCCGCATGGTCACGTACATGTGGCCTGACTGTTCGATCACCTCGCGCGACGGCTCCACCACCTTCTCGGCTTCGCTCATCCAGCGCTGGGCCCATTGCCGGGCCTCCTGCACGTCGGCAGCGTCGTACGCCTGCTTGAACTCGTCGCTGGTGACACGCTGGACCCGGGTGCCGCACACGTCGGTAATCGCGGCTGCGGTCGGGGGGGGGGCATGGTCCATCACGTCCAGGATGGTGGCCGAGCGAAGCTGGGCGAGGCAGTCGAAGCAGTTGACGGCGTCGGCCACGTCCTCGAAGCGGGACGAGGCCACACCGACGACCGGCAGCTCCTCGCGCCGGGCCCGTGAGTACTCGATGAGGAACTCGCCGCTGCCGGCGTAGAGGTCGTCGACGAAGATGGTGGGTCGTTTGGTGACCGCGATCGCCCGGCCCGCGCCGGTCCAGATGCCGACCATGTAAACCACGAACCCGTCCAGGTCCTGCGCGCTCTCCAGCAACTTCGTGGCCTCTTCGGCGTTCTGCACGGTGGTGGGGACGAAGTCAATGCTCGGACACGCCAGGCGGAGCCGCTCGGTAAGCTCGCGTTTCCGTCCTTCGTAGTCGTAACCGCGGTTCGGCCAGGTGGGTTCCTCCGGTGGGCGGTGGGTGAATACCAGGCCGACCTTCGCCTTCGCGCTGGCGGGCGGTTTGCTTTCCTCGCTGCCGCGGGCGGCGGCCGCCGGTGTTGCTCCCAGCAGCGTCGCCGCCGCCGACACCCCGGCGGCACACATCGTACAACCTGCGAGAAACTCGCGCCGATTAAAATGCAGAGGACAACCCGACTGGAAGTCTCCTTCAGCACCGTGCATGGCCGAACCCCCCCAACGAGCACACGATCAGGAATGCGACGCCGCTTCATGCTAAAGCGAGCTGCGCCCGGGCGAAAGAAGAAAAAGTGAGCGGGTCGCTTTCCAGGGACTCCAGGTCCCTGGCAACCATCGTGCGCCCTCCGGGCGGGAAGGGAGAAGAAAGAGAAGGCGGGCTGCGTACCAGGGACTCGAAGTCCCTGGCCAACGGTCGTGCGCCCTCCGGGCGAAGAACGAACGTCCTGTTCCACCCGGCGTGAGCGTCCTGTTGCACCCGACCTGAGCATCCTCCTCCGCCCGGAGGGCGGTCGATCGTTGCCAGGGCCTTCCAGGCCCTGGGGGCGGGGCCCCCCTTCTTCTTATCTTCATTTCCCGGAGGGCGAAGTCGTACGGGTCTAGGGGATGCGCTTGTAGGCTGAGTACTCATGGGTATCCGGAATCACCGGGACGAAAACGCGGATGGTCTGGGCGGGGACCGAGACGCACAAGGTGCCGGAATGCACCGCGGTGGCGGCGTCGCTGAGCGCGTCGCGCAGTTGCGAGTCGTTCATCAGCCTGGAATCGCGGACCGGCAGGACTTCCTTGATAGCCCTTCCGGTGGGATTGGCCACGACGATTACCGTCTCGGCTACGTGGTCCGTTAAGCGCAGGAATGCCAGCAGCTTCTCGGAGTCGAGCAGGCGGAAATCGCCGACGCGCAGAGCGCGCCGGCCACGCCGCAGAGCGAGCAGCTTCTTCATCCACTGCAGATCGGGATTGTCATCGCGGACGAGGTCCCAGCGCATCGGCGCGCGGTTGGCCGGGTCCTTGCCGCCGGCCATGCCAACCTCGACGCCGTAATACAGATTGGGCGAGCCGGGCAGCGTGAACTGGAGCACCTGGGCGAGCCGCCGCCGCCAGAGTTCGGGCAGCCGGTCCTGGAGGCGCTCGGTGTCGTGATTGTCCAGCACGATCCAGCTCTTCAGCACGGGCTCCAGGCCGGTGTCGGCGATCATGCGCTTGATCAGCCGGCCGGCGTGGGCACCGGTTAAGTCGCGCTGGGCCAGAGCGAAGATGAGCTCGCGGTAGTAGAAGTTCATCACCGCATCGACGGCCGGTGACCACTGCTCGGGGTAATTCCAGATTTCGCCGACCACCAGCGAGCCGGGCTTCGCGGCATGGGCCGCCGCAGTGAGCTTCGTGAGAATGTCGAAGCCGAGGTCGAACGCGACGTCCAGCCGCCAGCCGTCCACGCCGTCGCGCAGATAGCCCTGCACGACCGAGTCGGCGTCGCCGAAGATGCGGGCCTGCACCTGCGGGTTCTCGACGCGCAGCTCCGGCAGGTTGGCCACGTCCGCCCAGGCGCGGTAGCCGAGCTTGTACTTGGGGTCAATGAAGAACCAGTCACGGTAGGGGCTGTTCGGGTCCTGCATGGCGGCCCGGAACCACGCCGAGTTGCGACCCATGTGGTTGAACACGCCGTCAAGCACGAGCTTCATGCCGCGGGCGTGGCAGGCTTCCGCCAGGGCCCGCACGTCCGCCCGCGTGCCGTACTCGGGCGAGACCTCGAAGTAGTCTTCTGCGTCGTACTTGTGGTTGGTGTATGCCTTATGGATCGGGTTGAGATACAGCACGTCGACGCCGAGGCCGTGGATGTAGTCAAGCTGGCCGCGCAGGCTCGTGAGGTCCCCACCCCAGAAGTCCAGTTCCTGACTCCATACCTGCACATCCGGCAGGAACGGCCCGCGGTCCGGCGTCTCTGCCCACGCCCGCCAGCGCCGCGGCGGCGAATACAGAGACTGCTTCCCCTCCAGGTCCGTCGGCGGCGCAAAGCGATCGACGATCACCTGGTAGACAACCGCCCCGTTGCGCCAGTCGGCCTGGCGCTCGTCGAATATCGCTGGGCAGGGCTGCAACCCCATAGTTGTGCCGCCAACGGCAGCCATCGTTAGTGTAGGGACGTCGGGCGTGTCGCCTTAGGACAGGTAGAGTTGCCCGCCCGGTTCTACCACGCTGGGCAACTCAGAGCGCCTCTCGCGTACATCCTCCGCGTCGAGCGCAAACGACGGCGCGATGACGACCGTGCAGTCCGGCTCGCCGTCGGGCCGGCGGGGGATGTGCACGCCGGCCGCCTCCAGCCAGCGGCACGCCCGGCGCACCTGGTCACGCTGCGCCCACTCCAGTGAGTCCACGCCGGTGGCATTCTTGACCGGCGAGAACTCCTCCGCCCGGTCGACCTCCAGCACCAGCGCATGATCAGCCAGGGGCAGAGCGTCGAAGATGAACGTCTCCAGCTTGACGGCATTCGGCGTCGTCGGCATCTGGAGTGACCCGAACTCATCGACGAACGGCACGGCCTTCTCCGCCCGCCGGAACGGAAGCTGAAACGTCTGCCCCACGATGCGATCGACGAACCACGTGTCGAGCAGGTGAATGGCCAGATTGCCGGCGTCGAACTTGCGCCGACCGTCGGGAGTGCGGGCCGTGGCGTACTCGTCCGGGAAATCGGTGTACTCGATCACGACGACCTCGCCGTCGTGCAGGCAGACGTTGCCGACCTTCTCGTGATCATCGGCCTTGGCGCAGACCTTGGTGGACATGTCCGAGCCGGCCTGGGCGTGCAGTCCGATGAACAGGGGGTCAAACGGCTTGACCAGCGGGTTGTCCACCTGGAAGTAGCTGATGATGTCGATGCCGCGGTCGTGCATGTCGAGCAGGGCCTCGTTCTCCACCAGGGCCCGCAGCGTGCCGCCATGCCCGTCGGGGGCGAGGGCGAGCCGGTGCTTCTGAGCCAGCAGCAACCGCCCCTGGAAGTCAAATGCCGGCAGCATGCCCTGCGCGAAGAAGCAGATGTCCTCCGGCGGTAACCCGAAATACTGCTGCTGCTGGAAGTACGCCTCGGTGCGCTCGTGGTTCTCCGGGCTGGTCATGATGTACCAGGGGATGGGTGCATCGTAGCGGTCCCGGGCGGTGGCCAGCATGGCCGCAAAGAGACCGAACAGCGACAGCCCGCCGCTGGGGGTGACGACCACCTCCCCCTTGGGCCCGTCAAAGCCCAGGCGGGTGCCCTGTCCGCCGGCCACGGTGAGGACGGCCACCTTGCCCTCCTTGAGCATCTGTCGGCCGAGTTCGAGCGCCTCAGCATAGAGGCGCTTCTGGCCCGACCCCGGGGCGCGGGACCAGACCGGGGCGGGTTCGAGGTTGGCCGGCACGACCTTCGGCGGCACCTGGCGCACGTGCGACTCGAGCAGGGGTTCGACCAGATCCCACGGGATCGACTCAATGTCGTCGAGGAGCTGCGCCTGCTGGGCGGGGTTCAGCTCGGGGAACCAGCGCAGGACGTGGTCCTGCCCCCGGGGGCTCAGAGCGGCCAGGCAAGTTTGGTAGCGCCGTTCGATCGGTCGACTGCCGGTAATGACCATCCGGTCCTCCCTTCCCGGGGACTGGCGGCGGTCCGCCCCCAGTCCCATCCTACGTGGCTCCGTCGCCGGGGTGCGGGCGGAGTCCGCCGCCCGTGGTCCGGCCCGGGCGAACCCCGGCCACCCGCGCGGCGGTGAAGCGGGCACGATACCGCCCACGGCTTGCGGCCACAACCCACGTGGCGGTACTTTCCACGCGGCGAAAGCCGGTTAAGTGATTGGGGCGCCTGAGGTTGTGTTTTCTGTGAATCTGCGAATCCGTGCGGCACGATACGGTGTATAAAGTGATGAAGACAGGTAGCCCGGGTGGAGGTGGTCTGCCCCTCTCGCCCGGCGCGGTGGGGCTATAGGTGACTCAGGAACCGGTGCGAGCAACCGTGAGTGTCGCGGAAATCCTGCTTCAGCGTGAGAAGATAACCTCCACTCAGCTCGAGCAGGCCATGCATGCTCGCAAGCCCTCCGAGCGCGTCGAGCGCTGCCTGGCGCGGCTGGGGTTCATCAACGAGCTTGACTATCTGGAAGTCTACGGCGAGCAGCTTGCCCTGCCGCTGGTGGACCTGTCCGAAATTCAGATCGATCCGGACCTGCTCAAGCAGATTCCGTCCAAGGCCGTCCATCGCTACCGCCTCATCCCCATCGACCGGCATAACGGCGTCATCCGGGTGGCCACCGCTAACCCCTTCGATCTGTACGCCTTCGACGAGCTGCGCATGCTCACGGGGGCGAAGATCGAGATGGTGCTGGCGCCGGAGGCGGAAATCTCCCGCATCATCAAGCAGTACTACGGCGTGGGCGGGCAGACCATCCAGGACATGGTGGGCGAATCGCAGGTGGAGATCGTCCGCGAGGACGACGCCGACAACGCCGACCTCATCGAGCAGGCCCAGGAAGCCACCGTCGTCAAGCTCGTCAACGAAATCCTGCTGGAGGCGATCCGCGAGCGGGCCAGCGACGTGCACATTGAGCCCTACGAGGACAACCTCAAGATCCGCTACCGCATCGACGGGGTGCTGCACACCGCGAATGTGCCGCCGGAAATCCAGCGCTTCCACGCGGCCATCGTCAGCCGCATCAAGATTCTGTCCAACCTCAACATCGCCGAAAAGCGCCTGCCGCAGGACGGCGGGTTCAAGATCAAGGCCCAGAACCGCGATATCGACCTGCGCGTCAGCATCATCCCCGGCGCCTTCGGCGGGGCCGTCGTGATGCGCATCCTCGACAAGCAGTCAGTGCAGTACACGCTTGACCAGCTTGGGCTGATGGACCAGGCGCTGGAGCGGCTCAACCGGTTGATTCACCAGCCCTTCGGCATCGTGCTGGTCACCGGTCCTACCGGCTCGGGCAAGACCACCACGCTCTATGCCGCGCTCAACTCCATCAAGAGCGATGAGGTCAAGGTGCTTACCGTCGAGGACCCCATCGAGTACTACATCGACGGCATTCAGCAGGTGCAGGTCAAGCCGCACATCGGGCTGACGTTCGCGGCCGGGCTGCGCAGCTTCCTGCGGCACGACCCGGACGTCATCCTGGTCGGCGAAATCCGCGACCTGGAGACGGCCGAGGTCGCCATCAATGCGTCGCTCACCGGCCACCTGGTCTTCAGCACCCTGCACACCAACGACGCGGTGACGGCCACCACGCGCTTGCTCGATATGGGCGTGGAGCCGTTCCTGGTTTCCAGCGCGGTGACCGGCGTGCTCGCCCAGCGGCTGGTGCGTCTGATCTGCAAGCACTGCAAGACCGAGTACACGGGCGACCCGGCCAAGCTGCCCGAGGATTTCCCGCACGATCAGGGCCTGAAGCTCTATAAAGGCAAGGGCTGTCGCGAGTGCCGCCACACCGGCTACCGCGGGCGGACGGGGTTGTTCGAGCTGCTCAATGTTGATGATGAACTGCGCCAGTTGATCGTGCGCCGGCGCAGCGCCACCGAGATGTTGGTCGCTGCCCGCCGCAAGGGCATCCGCCTCATGCGCGATGACGGCTGGGTCAAGTGCCACAAGGGCATGACCACCGTCGAAGAAGTCCTCCGCGTCACCAAGACCGAAGGCCTGCCCACCACCGCCGCCACCACTCAGACCGCCTAACAGCACCCCTCTCCCCCGAGGGGGAGAGGTAGGGTGAGGGGGAGTAGTGCAGTCATTCAACCCTCCCCGAACCCGCCCACACGACTGCGTGTGACTCTCCTCCCTCTTCGTGCCCTTCGCTCTTCGTGGTGCGATCCTGGCTCTGATTCTCACCACGAAGGACACGAAGACCACGAAGCAGGGACCCGCCGCCTCACGCGGCACCGTCGAAGCCGGTCAGCTCGCCGTCCCGCCCCCTGCAGGCAGAACATGAAGTGCCAGTAGTTCCGCATCGAGCCCCAAACCAGGGTGCACGTCGCCCGGGAGTCCTGCGATCGCGCAACACCTGTTCAAAACACCTGGTAATCGGGCGCCTTGCGAAACAGCGCCCGCCGCGCCGCTGTCCCGATTCTGCCCATTACGTCGTCCCCCTGCAACTTTCTTCAGTCAGTCGACACGGCTCGCCGCCTGTTGCGACGCCCGCACACCCCCTACTCGAATGAGCCAATACCCCGCCCCTCCACGGCGCGCCTGTCTACACCTTGTCAGACTGCTCGCCCGCCGATCCGTCCTGTTGCGTGTTTCGGGTGCGCCGCTCGATCTCAGCTTCGAGAGCTGCGACGTTCTTGTCGATTGCCCTCCAATCGGGGCGACAGTTGACCAGTACTACCGGCGCGGACTGACCAAGGCGCTGCCCCTTCTCTGCGTCCCACAGTTCGTTGACACCGTTCGCAATCCAGGCACGCTCGAACTTGACGAAGTCGAGCATGACCCGAGCTGCAGTGGCGGTCCCATCATCCCGTACAACAGCGTGACGCAACGCGTCGAAAACCAAACGCTCATCTGGGAAACTCAACAGGACGTTCGCCTCAAACAAGCCGTCGTCGCGCTGCAAGTGAAGCTGCACGATGCCCTGGTGCGCTGCTTTCACAGAAGCACACAGGCGCTCAAACGAACTGAAAGGAGGTTGGTCCTGCAACCGGAGGGAAAGACGTGTCGGAATACTCAGTCGCTCGATAGCGACCGACTTGCGCGCCTTCAGGTCGCCGACCGTCGCATCCCCGAATAGGGCGCGAAACCCCTCGAGTTCGTAGAGGTGTTCGCGGAGTATTGTACGGTACGACTTCACACCCAGTTCGTTCTCCACGGCATATTCGGCGAGGGTCTTGATAAGGGGCAGATCGGCAGACAGAAGTTGGATATCCTCGGGCTCGTCCGGGTTTACAACGGAATTCTGATCGAAGGCATGCGCCACGGCGCACCTGCCAGACTTGTAAAGATAGGCACCGACATCGAGGTTCTGCGCTACAAGCTGATCCCGGCGCTCCACTGCCTGCTTGTCATTCAGCTTGCCGACCGTCCGGTTGATCCAGGCTACCTGGTCGGGGCCTGGGCCATACAGGATGTTAATGATCTTGAAGTACCCGAGGAATTGGTATGGCAGGAGATTGGCTGACGAGGCCTCTCGATAGAGAGCTAACCCGAGCTTGCCCCTCGGATCAGTGGGCTCGGGCAGATGCTCAATTGGCGCATCGTCGATGAACCGACCGATTCCCTTGCCGATGAACAGCGGCGCGCCGCTCGTGCACGCGCTGGTCGTCTCGACCAAAGCCCCACCTCGGACCCACGCAAGAACGCTCATGAACTCCTGCAGTAATCTCCTCGCTGCGAGTAGGTCGAACTCTGATCCGATACGAACGACCAAGCTCGGCGCGCGCTCAGTTGTCTCCGGTCGGAGGGTAATGGTATGGCCACGAAAACGAACCTGCAAATCTTTCGATGGCCACCCGACGTCTGTGCTGACCCCCATGACGAAGTAGCCGCCGAATCGCTGCATCGGGCTGGGTGTTCCACTGTTGCTCATTCTGCCAACTCCAGATCGCACTGCACGCGTACGAGCGCCAGGGTACCCGGGGGGCTCAGAATGCAGTCGGTCTCGAATGGCGCCCTCAGGTATCGTCCGCGCTTCGTCTCCAGGCGCTCCTCCGGACACAGGGCGTTCAGCACAGGCGCCCCGCGGGGCGCCCTCTTCTGGCTAGCCCGTCTCTTGGACTGCGGATTACGCCTGAGGCCAAACGCCCCGGGTGTCCACCTCAATGAGATTCTGTCGTATGCTCTCCCCGCGCGTCAATCTCGGGGGGGTCCCTGTTTCGACGCCTGGCAGGGCAAATCAGGGAGACCGGGCGTGTCGCTGCGCGAGCCGACGCTACTCAGTGCCCATGCTGCGAATCTGCTCTGGAGTCAGCCAATATGGCGCCAATGCGGCCCGGATAGCCCTCCCACACGTTAGGAAATGGGCGACCAGCTCTTGGGGTTCCTCACGCTTGAGGTTCTCCCAGATCCAAATCCCAACACCCTCGGCCGCATCCGTGTTGCCATGTTTCTCGCCTGTCGCGAACCACACCATGATGTCTTGTAGCACGTACTCGAAGACGTCCTTGTTGAGCAACTCCCGACACTGCGGTATGAGCTCCGCTGCCTGCATGCCAGCGCGCCCTTGGTCAAGTGCCTTCCCGAATCTCCTGACTCCCACTTGTCTCATGACGTCTGCTCCCGTCAGCACCGCCATACCGATGCCTCCCATCGTGAAGCAGAGCAGGCGTTCAGGTCTCATGGGGTGGTACTGGATGCGCTCGTTGGCTGCAACGTCCATCAACGCCTTATCGAGGCTCAGTGCCACAAGGAAGGCTGCCCCAGGCAATCGCTCCGCGAGCTGAATGAGACGCCTCTTCTCTCTTCCGAAGCCAAGCATGTGGCGGTGTCTCTCTGAGCCGTGGAAACGGAGGCGCAGGTTGCTATTGTCGTGCCCCAATCGCCCCACCCGAGGCTAGCCAGTGCAGGGTGCTCGCTGCAGGCACGCTCCACTCCCGGAAGATCGACCCCGCGGGATGCACTGGCTGACCTCGGCCGCCTTGCGCAGGGCGCTGCCTTCGAAATGCAGGATGACCAGCAGGTCCACGTCCGAGTCCGGTGTCGGCGTCCCGTACGCGTGGGAGCCGAAAAGGATCACCCGTACCGGCTGGAACCGGCCCACGATCCGGTCACAGATTGCCTGAATGGCATCCGGGGCGACCACACAGCTACTCCGTCTCATCCGTCGCAAGCCCCACGGGGTCGCGACGACGCCACAACTATACGCTCACTGACTCATCAGGCAAGCAGCCAACCTCCGCGGCGAGCAAGGCGCTGCCTGTGCGCTGAAAGCGGGCCCGACTGCGGCGTGTGCCCCAGGCCCGGCTCGCTGGCTGCGGCTCGCTCAACTACTAATTCTGCGTGGATTAGTAGATCGGCAGTAGTCGAGGCAGAGGTGCCTGGGGAACGCCTGTCAAGACCCCGCTCCCTGTTCGGTACACGGCGGGGCGAGGGAGCGACTTGCAGCGGTCCGACCCTCCCCGGCCCCTCCCTGGAAGGGAGGGGGGTCGCTTCGGGCACGCCACGTGCCGCGCGGCGGCTACTCCACCGTCACGCTCTTGGCGAGGTTGCGCGGCTTGTCGACGTTGCAATTGCGGAGCACTGCAGCGTGGTAGGCAATCAATTGCAGCGGGATCGAGGTCAGCAGCGGCTGGAGCGGCTCCAGCGTGTCGGGCACGTAGAGGACGTGCTCGGCGCAGCGGGCGATGTCGCGGTCGCCTTCGGTGGCCACCGCAATGACCGAACCACCGCGGCTGCGCACCTCCTCGATGTTGTTCATGATCTTGTCATACTGTGAGCCGCTGGTGGCGATGAACACCACCGGCATACCCTTATTGATTAAGGCAATGGGGCCGTGCTTCATCTCCGCGGCGGGCAGGCCCTCGGCGTGGATGTAGCTGATCTCCTTGAGTTTCAGGGCACCTTCCAGCGCGACCGGATAGTTGTACCCGCGGCCGAGGTACAGCCAGTTTTCGCGCTGGGCGTACTGTTGGGCCACGGCCCGCGCCTGGTCGGCGCGGTCGAGAATCTGCTCCATCTGTTTGGGGATGCGTGCCAGGGCGGCGAGGAACTCGGAGGCGGCCGCGGCGGACATGTGCTTGCGCCGGCCGAGGTAGCAGGCGATCAGCGCCAGCACCGCCACCTGCCCGGTGAAGGCCTTGGTGGAGGCGACGCCGATCTCCGGCCCGACGTGCAGGTACACGCCGGCGTCCGTCTCCCGCGCGACGGCCGAGCCGACCACGTTTACTACGCCCAGCACGAGTGCCCCACGCTGCTTGGCCTCCGACAGGGCCGCCAGCGTGTCGAGCGTCTCGCCGCTCTGCGAAATGGCGATGACGGTGGTGCCTTCGTCGACCACGGGGTTGCGGTAACGGAACTCGCTGGCATACTCGGTTTCGGTGGGGACGCGGGCCAGTTCCTCAAAGAGATACTCACCCACCAGGGCGGAGTGCCAAGCCGTGCCGCAGGCGGTGAGGATGATGTGCTTCGTGCGCGTCAGTTCCCGGCTGCAATCGACCAGGCCGCCTAAGTGGACGATGCCGTTCCTGGGGTCCATCCGCCCGCGCAGGCAGTTCTCTAAGGCCGTGGGCTGCTCGAAGATCTCCTTGAGCATGTAATGCTCGTAGCCGTCGAGTTCGATCTGTTCGAGCGACCACTCGACCTCCTGGACTTCCGGGGCGACGGGGATGGCCTCCAGCGTGGTGACGCGGGCCCGATCGCGCGTGAGGGTGACCATCTCCCCGTCGCGCAGGTAGATGACCTGCGAGGTGTGGGCGAGGATGGCCGAGGCATCCGAGGCGACGACGTGCTCGCCCCGGCCGATGCCGACGATCAGCGGGCTGCCCCTGCGGGCGGCGACGACGACGCCGGGCTCGTCCGCGCTGACCACGGCGATCCCATAGGTGCCGGAAAGATCGTGCAACGCCTGGCGGACCGCCTGCTCCAGGTTGCCGTCGTAGAAGTGCCCAATGAGCTGGGCGAGCACCTCGGTGTCGGTTTCGCTGTGGAAGGTGATGCCCTGTTGCTTCAGGTAGGTGCGGATGGCGAGGTAGTTCTCGATGATGCCGTTGTGGACGAGGGCGATGTGGCCGGTGGCGTCGGTGTGGGGGTGGGCGTTGGCGTCGGTGGGCGCCCCGTGGGTTGCCCAGCGGGTGTGGGCGATGCCGGTGGTGCCGGCGAGGTCGGGGTTGAGCTTCTGTTCGAGCACGGAGATGCGGCCGGCGGACTTGGTGATGGCCAGCTTGCCGTTTTCCTGGACGGCCAGCCCGGCCGAGTCGTAGCCGCGATACTCCAGTCGCTTAAGCCCCTCGATGAGAATCGGCAGGGCCGTCCGGTCTCCGACGTAGCCTATGATCCCGCACATCTTCGTGGTGCCCTCTGCCCGTGGAGTAGAGATTCATTGTTGCCCGCGCCGGCGCCGGGGCGTTCTTTCCCCCGTGGAGTCATCGGGTTGGGCCCGTTCGCTTCAGCAGGGTCGCGCGAGGTTCTCCCATTCTAACGCTCTATACGCTGGTACGCCCGTGGCCGATCGTCTCGGGTCGCGGATTGGTGCTGTAAAGTGCGACTGCGACATCTCGGCCGGGCTGGTGCCCACGTCCGTCCCGCGAGGCTGCACGGCTGCCCTGCCTTTCTGCGCCAGCAGCCGCAAGTAAGCATGCTCGCGGGGCTGGGCCTGTGCCCACTCGTCATCAGTCCCCCAGGTCCGGAGTACGTCTTTAGCGTCTTCGGCGTGGTGGGTGCCATGCTTTCCCGCGACCGCGGTCGCGGGTAAGCATGCCTCTGCGGACGCGGCACATGCCCACCCCCACCTGTGGCGGGTGAGGGCATGGCACCCACGCTAAACACGTAGGGTCCGGAGGACCTGGGCCACCCAGACACGTTGGTCTGCGGAGTATAATGCCGAAGATGGCCGGCCGAGGGGGAGACTTCGCGTGGACCTGTTTGACGAGCAACGCCGGGCGAAACGGGAGGGGGCAGCGCCGCTGGCCGTGCGGATGCGCCCCCGCACGCTCGACGAGTTCGTCGGGCAGCGGCACTTCGTGGGGCCCGGGAAGCTGCTCCGCCGCCTGCTCGAAGCGGACCGACTGGCCAGTGCCTTGTTCTACGGTCCCCCGGGGACCGGCAAGACCACCCTCGGCCGGATCATCGCCCACCGGACGCAGGCCCACTTTACGCAGGTGAACGCCTCGGCCGTCGGCGTGAAGGAGGTCCGCGACATCCTGGCGGATGCGCGCGACCGGCTCGAAACCACCGGGCGGCGGTCCGTTCTCTTCGTGGATGAACTGCATCGCTTCAACCGGAGCCAGCAGGACGTGCTGCTGGGCGACGTCGAGGAAGGCATCGTGATCCTGATCGGGGCGACCACGGAGAACCCGTTCTTTACGGTGCGGACACCGCTGATCTCGCGGAGCCAGATCTTCCGGTTCGAGCCGCTCAGCGCGGCGGACGTGCAGGCGTTGCTGCGGCGGGCGGCCGCCGACGTCGAGCGCGGGCTGGGGGCGTGGAATGTGGTGCTCAGGGATGATGCGGTTGAGCATTGGGCCCGGGTGTCGGATGGCGACGCCCGCCGGGCGCTGAGTGCCCTGGAGATCGCGGTGCTCTCGCAGGCGCCGAAGCCGGGTGTGCGGCCGGAGGTCGTGATCGACCTGGCCGTGGCGGCCGAGTCCATCCAGCGGAAGGCATTGGCCTACGATGCCGCGGGGGATCAGCACTACAACACGATCAGTGCGTTCATCAAGTCGGTGCGGGCGAGCGATCCGGACGCGGCCGTGTATTGGCTGGCCCGCATGTTGGAGGGGGGCGAGGACCCGCGGTTCATCGCCCGGCGACTTGTAATCCTGGCGGCGGAGGACATCGGGCTGGCCGATCCGCAGGGATTGGTGGTCGCCCAAGCGGCCGCCGACGCCACCAACTTCGTCGGTCCGCCGGAGTGCCAGCTTCCGCTGGCCGAGGCGACGATCTATCTGGCGTGTGCTCCGAAGTCCAACGCGGCCGCCCAGGCGGTCTGGGAGGCAGCCCGCGACGTGCAGGAGCAGCGCAGCGTCCTGGTGCCGCCCAAGCTGCAATCGACCGCATATGCCGGGGCGAAGAAAATGGGGGCCGGCGAGGGGTATCAGTACCCGCACGACCACCCGGGGGGTATAGTGCCCGGCGACGACTTGGGCGTGGACCGGACCTACTATCGTCCCACGGACCGCGGGGCGGAGGCAAAGCTGGGCGAGGCGCTCGCCCGGATCAGGTCGCAGTTGCGGAAGCCGCAGGACTAGTGTCGCGTCGCTCGGTCAGAGCCGCGGGCGCGAGCCCGCGGACACGTCGCGCCGGTGGCGCCGCGGGCGGTCGGGCGGCCCAGGCGCGTGGGTGGCCTAGGTCCTCAGGCGGGTGGCCAAGGTCCTCCGGACCTGGGGGACTGATGATGAGTGGGCATGCGGCATCTGAATCCCTCTCCCTTCCAGGGAGAGAGACAGGGGTGAGGGTGGGGGAGCGGAAGACGCCGGTCTGGCGCGGAGGCATGCTTACCCGCGGCTTGTTGTCGCGGGAAAGCATGGTACCCGTGCTGCTCTGCCGCCGCGTCGTCGCCGGCGAGCGGTCCGCGGTTGGGCTTCCTGCGGATGACGCTGGGGCTCCGAAAGCAATCGAGAGGGCAACGGCTTGTTGGTGAAACGTGACTTGCGGGAGCGGCTGCGGAAGATCGTCAGCGAGATTCCGCCGGAGGCCGCGCAGGCGAAGTCCGCGCAGGCGTGTGAGTTGCTCTGCGCGCAGCCGGAGTTCCTCAATGCGCAGATACTGATGGTCTTCCTGGCGCTGCCGAGCGAGCTGGACACCACGCAGATCGTGCTGCGGGCTTGGCAGGACAACAAGCGGGTGCTGGCCCCGCGGGCAAGCTGGAGCCAGCGGCGGATGATGGCGATCGAGATTCGTTCACTGACGACCGATTTGCAGGTTTCCGAGTTCGGGATGCGCGAGCCCGCGTCCGGCGTGCCGATTCCCCCGGCGATTATTGATTTGGTGGTCGTGCCGGGGCTGGGCTTTGACGAGTACGGCAACCGCCTCGGTCGCGGCCGGGGCTTTTACGATCGCTTCCTCGCCCACCCGGAGTTCGCCGGCACCGCCTGCGCGTTGGCCTTTGAAGAGCAAGTCTGCCCCACGATCCCGGCCGGCCCCCTCGACCGCTGCGTGAACATGCTGGTCACGGATGCCAAGGTGCGGCGGTTTTGAGACGGACAACGCGGCCGTCGCCGAGTGGCTGCGTCGCAATGAGCGCGGACGGGATAAATTCAAGGGGGCCGCTGCCGCCAAGGAACTCGTGGCGGAGGTTCCGGGCGCTGGGTGGCGAGGATCCTCAGAAGCTCGTCGCGGATGCGCTGCTGGCGACCCGCTCTGCGCACCATGCTGATACACGCCCGATCCTCGCGGCGCGCCCGACATCCATCGGCAATAGCGCCACCGGGCACCAGGCGCTGCTCACCGTGCTTGATGCCAGCACCGACCGCGACGCCTTGGCTGCGGAGTCCCTCCCTAAGTTCGAGGCGGCCGACCCGCCGTTCAATCCGTTCAGCAGGGCGTCGCCCGATGAGTTGGAGGGTGGCATGCCCAAACCGAAGGCGCCTGCCTGCCGCCAGGCTGTCGCGGCGGCCGCCCGTCGGAGGGAGGGCACGGCGGTGCTGGGCTGGGCCGGGTGACGCTCCGCCGTCGAGCGGTCTTCCTGCCCAGGGGAGCCGTTCAGTTGGTCAGCTCCTTCGGGGCCGCGACCAGCACCAGCACGCCGATCATCCACACATAGAGTGCGAACCAGTGAAGCTGCCCGCGGCGGACGGTGTGCAGCAGCCATTTCAGCGCGACAACGCCCACGATCAGGGACACCACCGCGCCGAGCAGAAGCGGTCCCCACGGCAGCGCCGCGCGCACCTCCGGAGCCAGCCGCCAGGTATCCCTGAGTTTCAGCACCGTCGCCCCCAGAATGGCCGGCACCGCGATGAAGAAACTGAACTCACCGGCCCAGCGGCGCCGCAGGCCGCCGTACAAAGCTGTGCAGATCGTCGCCCCGCTGCGCGACAGACCCGGCAGAATCGCCAGACCCTGCGCCACGCCCACCAGCAGCGCCCGCCCGCCGCCGAATCGACCCCATCCGCGCCGCCCGCGCGGCACCCATAGCGTCAGCAACAACAGCAGCCCGGTCAGCAGCAGCCCCCCGGCTACCCACCGCGGCCTGGCGAACGCCGCTTCAAACGTGTCCTTGAATGCCAGGCCAATGCCGGCCGTCGGGACGCTGGCGACCACCCCCAGCAGCGCGATCCGCAGCGCGTACCGCCGCCGGCGAAACATTGGACTCGCCTCGCGCCGCAGCCGCGCCACGTACCGCCCCAGCGGGCCGGCAAACACGATCAGCACCGCGATCACCGTGCCTACGTGCGCCAGCACGTCAAACAGCAGCAGGGCCGGACTGTCCGGATCCAGGTGCAATCGATCCTGCAGGAGAGCAAGATGGCCGCTGCTGCTTACCGGCAGGAACTCGGTCAGCCCCTGCACGATGCCGAGCAGCAATGCCTTCAGGTAGGTCAGGTCGCTCACGACGGCATGCTTTCTTCAAGGATGAAGCGCGACCGCGCCAGATATTGGAACATCGACAGCGTGGTGGCGGCCACCGTAATCCACACCAGCGCAATGCACAGGCCATCCGCTAACTTCGGCGAAAACCACGTTCCCTCGTGGGCGACCAGCAGCAGGATGGCCGGCGCGGCGACGCTCTGCACCCACATCTTGATCTTGCCGTGCAGCCCGGCCGGAAACGCCCGCCCCACCGACTCGTTGAACCCGCGCAAACCGGTGACCAGCAACTCCCGCCCCACGATCACTACCACCATCCACGCCTGCACCCGCGTCACGTTGTGTCCGTCCGCATCCACAAAGCCGGGGCCCGCGAGGATGATGAAGGCGCCGCACACCAGCACTTTGTCCGCCAACGGATCCAGCACCCGCCCCAGCGGTGTCACCTGTTTGAACCGTCGGGCAAGATACCCATCGAGGACGTCCGTGACGGCCGCCAGGATGAACAGCCCGGCCGAGACGTCCAGAATCCACCCCTGCGGCTCCCGCTGCGTGTACTGCGCCAGCAACACGAAGAAGACCAGGGCCACCCCCAGGCGGGCGATCGTAATCTGGTTGGGCACGTTCAGCTTCATGGCGACCACACGGGCAGTGTAACCTCCGTCGGCCGGGTGACCAGATCATACCCGTCGCAGGCGTGACACCGTACCGTCAGCAGCGTGCCGGGCGTGGCCGAGCTGCTCTCGACGTAGGTGACGCTGTCCACCTCCGGTGCCTGCCCCGCATGCCGTCCGACCACCCGTTTCTCGTCCACCCGTTCGTCGACCAGTACCGCAAACTCCGCGCCGATCCGCCCCCGGGCCCGCGCGAAGACCGTCTCCTGCTGGGCCAGCATGAGCGCCTCCACCCGCTCCTGGATGAGGTCGGGCGGAAGCTGCTTCTTCATCCTGCCGGCCGGCGTGTCCGGTTCCGACGAGAAGGGAAACACCCCCAGGGCGTCAAAGCCGAATCCTTGTACAAACTCGACCAACTCCTCGAACTCGGCCTCCGTCTCGCCCGGAAACCCGGCAATCAGCGTCGTCCGAATCGTCACCTCGGGGATGCGCTCGCGGAGCGTGTGCAGCAGTCGCTCGGTGCCCACCCGGTCCACCTGGCGGTGCATCGCCTTCAGAATCCGGTCGTTGATGTGCTGCAGCGGCAGGTCGACGTACTTGCAGACATGCCTGCACTCGCCGAGGGCCTCCACGATGTAGTCCGTGAACATCGAGGGATACGCATACAGGAGCCGAATCCACTGCACGCCGTCCAGGCCGTCGAGCAGCCTCAGCAAACCGGCCAGACCGGGAGCATGGCCGATGTCCCGGCCGTAGCTCGTCGTGTCCTGCCCGATGAGGTTCAACTCGACGGTCCCGTCGGCGATCAGCTCACGCGCCTCCGCCAGTACCGCCTCGGGGGGCTTGCTGTGCAGGGGCCCGCGAATCGCGGGGATCGTGCAGAACGTGCACTTCTGGTTGCAGCCCTCGCCGAGGCGGAGGTAGGCGTAGTGGCGGGGCGTGAGGCGGACTCGAGCGGTGTCAATCTGGGTGTAAGCGTGGTAATCTCCCAAATATAAGTCGGGCTCGCGCCGCGTCGGGTGCCCACCGTGCCCGGTCGGCTCTCCCAGCACCGCCCGGACCACGTCGTCCCGCCGGTGCACGCCCACCAGGGCGTCGACACCCGGATGACGAGCGAGCAGGGCGTCGCCGTCGCGCTGCACCAGGCAGCCGACGACCACCACCCGCAGCCCCGGACTGCGTTCCTTGCGTTGCAGAATTTCGCCGATGACCTGATCCGCCTCCGCCCGGGCCGCCCCGAGAAACCCACAGGTGTTGATGACCACGGCGTCGGCCTGGTCCTCGTTGACCAGCGCGCAGCCGGCCTCTACAAGCTGCCCGAGCATCTTCTCGGAGTCCACCAGGTTCTTGGCGCAGCCCAGGGATACAAACGCGACCCGCTTTGGCTCCGTCATCTTCCTCAACCTTCCGGGAGGCGGTGAGGCGGGAGTTTAGCAGGCTTGGCCACCGGCGAAAGGCCCGGCGGGAAACGTGGCTGGGCGGCTCGGAGTCAAGGCACTCGCTGTGAAGTGTGGCATCCCTGGGACAGTGGCGCTGGTCGCGCGGTTCAGCGCCGACGATCCGAAGCGCGAGTGCTGGGAAGCGATGACATCACCCCGCCGGCGGGGCGTGTTTCCGCACGCGTTGGGGTCACGTGTACCCCTCCGTCGTGAAACGGGCGTTGCTGTGCCGAACTCGGGCGCCGGCGTGGCACCAAGCTTGGGTGGGGTCCCCCGGCGGTCCTCTGACCTTGATAATGTCTACAGTTAGACATATTCTCAGTGCGTATGGCGACCACGCTCGACACGCTGCGTCGGCACCACATCGCCCCGACGCCCCAACGGCTCGCGGTGGCGGATTACGTGCTGGCCGCGCGGACCCACCCCACCGCGGATGAGGTGTGGGCGCAGGTGCGCAAGCGCTGTCCGACCCTCTCGCGGGCAACCGTGTACAACACGCTGAACCTTTTCGTACGGAAGGGTTTGCTGACGACCCAGGTGGTCAAGGAGGGAACCCTCGTGTTCGACCCGCACGTGGGCGCTCATCATCACTTCGTGGACGTAAGAACGGGCAAGGTCTACGACGTGCCCTGGGAAGCGCTGACGGTTTCCGGGGCGCAGGCGCTGCGCGACTTCGACGTGCGGGATTACCAGGTCATCCTGCGCGGGCACAAACGGCGAACCTAGGCACAAGTCCGTCCGCGCCCCGCCGGCGGCGCGGCCGGGGATTGGACGTAATCTAAACGCGGATATGGTCTAACACAACGGGCTACGCTCCAGAAAGGAAAACACCATGACAAAGAAACCGCAGCGACAGCAACTCACCACCTCGGGCGGCATCCCCGTGGGCGACAACCAGAACGCCCTGACCGCGGGGCCGCGCGGGCCCCTGCTGGTACAGGACTGGCAGCTCTTCGAAAAACACGCCCACTTCAACCGCGAGCGCATCCCCGAACGCGTCGTGCACGCCAAGGGCTCGGGGGCGTACGGTACGTTCACGGTCACCGGTGACATCACGAAGTACACGAAGGCCGCTCTCTTCGCCAAGGTCGGCAAGCAGACCGAGTGCTTCGCCCGCTTCTCGACCGTGGCCGGTGAGCGCGGGGCGGCCGATGCCGAGCGCGACGTCCGCGGCTTCGCCCTCAAGTTCTACACCGACGAGGGTAACTGGGACCTCGTCGGCAACAATACGCCGGTCTTCTTCATCCGCGACCCGTACAAGTTCCCCGACTTCATCCACACGCAGAAGCGCGACCCCGCCACCAACCTGCGCTGCAACACGGCCCAATGGGACTTTTGGTCGCTCTCGCCCGAGAGCCTGCACCAGGTGACGATCCTCTTCTCCGATCGCGGGTTGCCCAAGAGCTATCGCCACATGAACGGCTATGGCAGTCACACCTACAGTCTCATCAACGCCAAAGGCGAGCGCTTCTGGGTGAAGTTCCATTTCAAGACCCTGCAAGGCATCGCCACCCTGACCGACGCCGAGTCCACGGCCCTCATCGGCAAGGACCGCGAAAGCCACCAGCGCGACCTCTACGAATCCATCACCAAGGGCGACTTCCCGAAGTGGCGGGTGATGGTGCAGGTCATGCCGGAACGCGACGCGGAGAAGACGCCGTACAACCCGTTCGACCTGACCAAGGTCTGGCCGCACGGGGACTACCCGCTGATCGAGGTGGGCGTGATGGAGCTGAATCGCAACCCGGAGAACTACTTCGCCGAAGTCGAGCAGTCGGCGTTCTCGCCGGGCAACGTCGTCCCGGGTATCAGTCACAGCCCGGACAAGATGCTCCAGTTCCGCGTCGTCGCCTACGCCGACGCGCACCGCTATCGCCTGGGCGTCAACTATGAGAGCCTGCCCGTGAACCGCCCGCGCTGCCCGGTGGCCACCTACCACCGCGACGGCGCCATGCGCTTCGACGACAACGGCGGCGGCACCGTCAACTACGAGCCCAACAGCCGCGGCGGCCCGGTCGAGGACCCGCGCTTCAAGGAGCCGCCGCTGCACCTCAGTGGCGACGCCGATCGCTATGACCATCGGGAAGGCAACGACGACTACACGCAGGCGGGCAACCTGTATCGTCTGCTACCGGCCCCGCAGCGCCAGCGCCTGCACCAGGCGATCGCCAACGCCATGCAGGGGGTGCCCAAGGAGATCATCGAGCGGCAGCTTGGCCACTTCGCCAAGGCCGACCCGGCCTATGCCGAGGGAGTGCGCCAGGCGCTACGCGGATCGTAACAGGCGTATGTTGGCGCCCACCGCAAGGACCGCGCTGCCCGCGCCGCAGTCACCCAGACGGCGGCGCGGGCCAGCGCCGCCCCCTGCCCCTTGCAGAAGTAGCGTCGGCCCCCAGCGGCCGACATAGACGACTTCAACCGCTCGGGTTTGCAGGGCAGCAGCGGAGGTCCGAGCACTCTGCAACGGGCTGCCGGGTGGAGCCCGCGCAATCAGAGCAGAGCGCGGACGTCCACCTTCAGGGCCTTCGCGATGCGCTTGATGGTCTTGACAGTGGTGTGATCGGGGCGGCGTTCGATCCGCGAGACCTGTGATTGTGGGATACCCAGCTTCCGGCCGAGTTGCGCCTGCGTCAGTCCGGCCGCCTTGCGCGCCTTGGCAATGCGCTCGCCGGCCAGCTCACGGAAGAACTGGTCGGCGTCGACGAGGTCGTGGTCGCCGGCCTCGATCTGCGCGGCGGCCTCTTGTGCCATGTTGGCGATCACGAGTTGCTCGTACTCCTCGATGGGCGGCAGCACGTGCGTGGTCTTGTCGGCCCGCATTACGTACATCGCTCCCTGCGGCAGCGGACGCCTCGCACTCACAGCCCGAGCGCGCCGCTGTTTGGTTCTTGCTGACCCCGGTGTCCTTGAAGCATGTCTCGGCATGTGTACACCACGATCCGTTCGCGCGCCGGCACGCTCTGCACTGGCCCGCAGCCACGCGGGAGGCCGGCTTTACAGCGCGCGCACGTGCCGCTCGTACTCCGCCAGGCAGTACCGGTCCGTCATGCCCGCGAGGTAATCGCCGATCACACGATCGGGGCCCTGGTCGGCCAGGCGGGCCCGATAGCGGGCCGGGAGCAACGCGGGGCCGCGGTGGAAGACCTCGAACAGCGCCGCGATGATCTCCTGACCACGCGTGTCCGTCCGCACAATCTCGGGATGCCGATACACCTGCCGGCGCAGCAACTGTTCCACCTGCTCGAGTTCCGCCAGGCGCGCCGGCGACAGGGTCACCACCGGCTTCGCCTGCGCCGCGACGGACTCAGGTGACGACAGGCCCGCCAGTGCCGCGCCGGCCGTGGCCACCACGTCGCCCAGCAGGGCGTTGAGCAGGCCGTCGAGAATGGGCCGCCGCAGGGCGAAGAGATTCTCGGTGCCCGCGCCGTACGCGCGGCGCACCTCCTCCGCGGCCGCTGACCAGAGCGTCAGTTCGCCCAACTCCTGCGGACCGAGCAGACCGGCCCCCAGCGCGTCCTCGAGATCGTGACAGTTATACGCGATGCGGTCGGCGAGGTCGCCGATCTGTGCTTCGACCGACGCTCCACAGCCCGCGCCGCCGGCCGTGGCCCCCGGGCGATCATACGGCGTCGCGTGCGCCTGCATCCCGGCGCGGGTGCCGGCCGTCAGGTTCAAACCACGAAACGGCGGGAATGGATGCTCCAGATATTCCACGACCCGCAAAGAATGCAGGTTGTGATTGAACCCGCCAATCGACGCCAGCAACCTGTTCAGCGCGACCTCGCCCGCGTGTCCGAACGGCGCATGGCCCAGGTCGTGCGCGAGGGCGATGGCCCGCGCCAGCGTCGCGTTCGCACGCAGGTGGCGCGCCAGCGTTGTGGCAATCTCGGCCACCTCCAGCGTATGGGTCAAACGGGTGCGGAAGTGGTCGCTCCAGGTGAGCGAGAACACCTGCGTCTTGTGCTCCAGCCGGCGGAACGCGGTGCTCTCGATGACGCGGTGGCAGTCGAGCTCAAACGGAGTGTGGAGTCTATCCGGCGGCTCGGCGTGCAACCGGCTGGCGGCCGCCTCGCCCGTCGTGGCGTACGCAGCGAGCGTATCTGCGTGCTCGATCATAACAGTTCACAAACCCGGCACCTGCGTGGCATGCCCAAGCCCGCCAGTGTCGGGTGGCATGGCCAAGCGCAGCGCCGCCATGCTCTGCTCCAGACGAACACGCAACTGTCGTCACAGCATGCCGGCGCCTTCGGCTTGGGCATGCCACCCGCTTGTCAGCGGCCACCACCCGTAAGACGTGGCTCCGACCTACGTCCGCAAGCCGGCCTCCCGGGCGGCCTGCACGAGCTGGGCATACGTTGCGTCCAACGCGTCCGGCACCACGCGGACGTCGCCGAGCACGGCCATGAAGTTCGTATCCCCCCCCCAACGCGGCACGATGTGGGCATGCACGTGCTCGGGCAGCCCCGCACCGGCGCAGCGGCCGAGGTTGTAGCCGATGTTGAACCCCTCCGCCCGCACCACCTGACGCAGCAGACCCACGGCCGCCCGGATCATCTCGTTGGCTTCCGCAAACTCCCCCGCCGACAGATCGCTTAAGTCCGCGCGGTGGGCCGCCGGACAGACCAGCAGGTGTCCGTTCGTGTAGGGGAAGCGATTCATCACGACGAAGCAGGCCTGCCCGCGCCAGACCACGTGCGTCCGTTCGTCCTCGCCCGGCCGGGCCCAGTAGCGGCACAGAAAGCAACCCTCCTCGCGGGCCTCCTCCTCCAGCGACCGGATGTACGCCATCCGCCACGGCGCCCACAGGTTGGTGTTGTAGTCCGGCATCGGCAACTGTCCGTCCGCGGAACCGCGCGGTACGCCTATCAGGGGAACGGGCAAACCGGCGGGAGTAGTGCCACGTCACGACACTACTCCCGCCGGGTCAGCCGCACCGTCTCTGCCCTGCCGGGCGCCGGTCGCGCCGCCGGTCGCTACTGCGGCTCCGGCTGCCCCGCGAAGGCCTTCGTCAGACGCTCCAGGGTCGCCACCGGCACCTGCACGGTCAGCACGGCCGGGTCACCCGCCAATGACATGCTGGCGGCAATCGGCGGCCCCGGCGGCAGGCTGCTCAAGTCCGGCATCTGACCCATCATCATCAACGGCCCCAGCATCGGCATGATGCCCACCGGATCGACCAGCACCACGGCATTGCCCTTGGGAGGCAGACCCTCGAGGGCTTCCTTGACCTGCGTGGCCGACCGCAACGGCTTGCTCACCGGCGTCGCAAACGCCTTCTCCGCTCCGGCCGCGTCACCCTGGTAGTACCGCACGCGGTTGCCCACCACGCCCAGCGCATAACAGGGGTTGGCACCCAACATTTGCGCCTGCATCGCGCCCGCCGGGTTGCTGGTGTCCACCTTCAGATTGAACACCTCGACCTCCACCTCGCCCACTTTGCGCGCCTCGGTCGCCTCGAACGTCAGCCCCTGCTTAAGCTGCTTCATCAGCGGATTGGCCGTGGAAAGCGTCTGCTTGATGGCGGCCGTCAGGGCCTTCGGATCGGCGGTCACGTAGTCGCCTGCCCCGACCATCGCACCGGACGTGAACGCCATGACCATGTTGCCACCCTCGATCCGGCGATACACGTCGGCCATGACGGCCACCGCGTCCTTCATCGAACCCCCGGGCGCCTCGCCGCCTTCGGGCGCCGGTGTGGCCGGCGGCATACTCGCCAGCTTCCGGGTCATCAGCTCCGCGACGTAGTCGATCAACGGCGACTCCGTCCCCGGCAGATGGGAGGCAGCCGCCATGAAGAAGGGCTGCTCCTCCAAGTCGGCGAAGAACGGCATCTCCGCCGGCTTCTGCTTGCCCAGGTACGCCTTCACCGGACCTTCATCGAAGCCGCCGGCGATGCTGAGCGTAATCATGCGCGTGTCCAGCTTCACTGCCGCTTCCACGTACGCCACCTGCTCGATGAACTTCTGTACCGTCTCCAACAGCGCCCCCAGCAGGTTGCTCATCATCATGGGGTCGCCGCCGGACTGGGCGCTCATCATCGCGATCATCGACAGCATCGGCCCCATCTGGCTCAACTGCTGCAACACCAGCGGACGCAGCCCACGCATGTTGACGTGCACGAACACGTCCCGGTTGTGAAGCATCTCCGGCCGCCCGCGCAATGCCTCCGCCATGCTCTCCTTGGCCGTGGTGACCTTCGTCAGCGTCTCGGCCGTCTCCGCAATCACCACGTACGCGCCATCCGCCTTCGCGAACAGACTCTGGGTGTCGCTCAGCTTGAACTGCCACACCCCCTCCGTTTCCGTCGCCCCCGGAACATCCTTCACCTTGGCGGCGAAATCCGCCACCGCCACCCACATCACCGGGAGCACGCCCTTCGGGGGAATCTCCGGCAGCCCGATCCCCAGCGGTTTGCTCAGGTCCATCCACTCGCCCACGATCGGCACGAACGCCTTCAACCCGGCCGCTGCGCTCTCATACGGCTCATCCGGCGCCAGCCGCTTCTGGATCTGCTCCACCGACTTGTCGAGCTGCTCGACGTTGACCAGCACGGCCGCCAGCGCCAGGTCCGCCGGCATCTTCTCCAGCACGACGGTCCCTTCCTGCGCCCACGCCCCCGCCGGCATCAACCCCGGCACCATGATCAACGCCAGCAGCCCCGACCAAACCACTCTCCCATACCCACGTCTCATCGATTGCTCCCTTGTTAAGACAAACGGTAGTTGCGACCTGCGCCGCGCGCGGGCTGCGCCCGCGTCCGTCGAGCGTGGGTGCCCTGCCCGCGCCCGCCGCACGCGGCGGTGGGCATGTGCCGCGGTTGCAGGGCACCCATAACGGCGAAGACGCCAAACAGCTATCCGCCTGCGCGCTCCTGCGGTACCCTGACCGGCGCCCGCCCGTTTAGCGTACCTGCCCGACACCCCGCTGGGAATCCCCGCCGCGTACAAAACTCTCCAAACTCTCCCCGCCTGTCCCGCCCTACTCGTCGAAGGCTACGCCCAGCAACCCCGCGATCCGATCGAAATCATCCAGCGAGTAGTACTCGATCACGATTCTTCCCGTCCCCTTGCGCCGGCCCTCGCGGACCACTACTTTGGTCTTGACCGCCGCCTCCAGCCGGCGCTGAACCTCGCTGACGTGCGGCGTCGCCCGTGCCGGGGCCGGGGCGGCCGGGCGGGCCGCGTCGCCGCCTACCTCCCCCCTCTCCCGCCGGACGATCTCCTCGAGCGCGCGCACGGACAGATCATGGGCGACGGCCGCGGCCGCCAACTCGACACGACGCTGCTCGCTGCCGACACCGAGCAGACAGCGGGCGTGGCCCATGCTCAGGCGCCCGCTGGCGACCAAAGCCTGGATCGACTCGCCCAGATCGAGCAAGCGCAGGTAGTTGACAACCGTGGTGCGATCCTCGCCGAGTCGCCGGGCCAGATCTTCGGGGCCCGCGCCAAAGCGGGTGCAGTACTCGCGGTACGCGGCCGCCCGGTCCATCGCGTTGAGGTCCTCGCGCTCGATATTCTCGATCAGGGCCCACTCGAGCATCTGCCGGTCGTCGGCCTCGCGCACCAGAATCGGGACAGTGGTCAGTCCTGCTTCTCTGGCTGCTCGCCAGCGCCTCTCGCCTGCGACGATCTGGTAACCGCGGCCGTGGGGCCGAACCACAATCGGCTGCAACATGCCGTTTTCGAGGATGGATCGCGCCAATGGTAGCACATTCTCTGATGATATAGCACGACGCGGTTGGAATGGGTTTGCTTCCAGCGTCTCCACGGGCACATGGAAGGTGAACTTCGGCCCGCTTGGGCGCTCCGAGGCGGCGGAAAGCGGATGGCGGGACGCGGCTTGGGCGGCGGTAGGGTCAGGCGGCGGTTGTGGGGTCAGGGCCGGAGGTTGCGGCGGGCCGGCCGGTTCGCCGCGATAGTCGCTGACGAGCGAGTCCAGGCCGCGGCCGAGACGCCTTGTCTGCTTGCTCATCGGGAACGTCTCCGTCAAACGAGGAGCGTCAGGGTGGGCCCGTCCGGGAGCCCCGGGGGCAGTCTCACTAAGTGGACATACCCGAACCGCCAGCATTGGGCAAGATGTGAGCAAGCTGGGGGTGGAAACGTCCGGAGGGGCAGACGTCCGGGCTGGCGATGAAGGGCAATGGGCGGCGTGTGCGTTGGCGCCGGGCAGGAGGCGTGGCGAGCGAAGGCAACACACGCGGCTTGGGTCGTTTCACGTGAAACAGCGCGGGCGGTCGGCCCGGTCCGGGGTGCGCCCACATACCGTCGAACGGCGCCCGCCCTGTGCCAGGCTTGGCAGCGCACTGGCCGGGAACCCAAGGTTCCGGGTTGCGAGACGGGCGGCGGGTATGGGCGGGTGGGTGGAGCCGGCCGGCTGCGGAGGAAACGTTTGCCGTCCTCACGACGCGCGGTCTTGATTCACCCAACCCACTCTCCCCACGCTTGGTCCGTTTGTTTCACGTGGAACATGCGACATGGTTGGCGGCTGGCGGACCTCGGGTGTATGGCCATCATTGTCACGCCCGAGACGCACTCGTATCCGCCAGAGCGTCTGTGCGCAAGCATGCGCCGGCGGCCGCGGGATTCGACCGCTGTCTGACGATCATGGTTCGTGATCGGTGATGCAAACTCGCGTGCCTGGTCCCGTCCCCGTCTTGAACGTGCTCAGTGCCGGGAGGCGCGAGTCGCGCACGAGGAGCGCACACACGTCTCACCAGAGCGGGGGTTGCAGCGGCCTGACGGCCAGGCAGCGACGGGTTCGCGTTTCAGGACTCCGGTGGAACCTGAACTGACTTTACGGCGCACGCAGGATCATGTGGTGCTACACATCGGTGAGCAAGCAAGTCGGTCGTCAGTGTATATTCGGTATTTGTTTGGTCGCCGCGTTGGGTTGACCCCGAACGGGGGCGGGAACGCGCGCCGGGCGCCGACGGGGTGGGCCGAGGACGCAGCGCGGCGGCCTGCGTCGGCGTCGGTAAGATGGCACGGGCAGCGCGCCGGTACGGGCGCGGGGCGAGCGGAGCGTGGGGGCGGTGGTCAGAGGGCGGCAGTGATGAACGGCGCGGGCAGGGTCGGGGAAGCGTATCGCGCGGGGCGGCGGGAGGCCGTCGTATTCGGCGCGGCGCTGCTGATACGTCTCGCGCATGTCGTGGCGACGTGGAACGTGGCGTTCGTACAGCGTCCGGTGGGCGACGCAGCGGGGTATCTGGCGTGGGCGCAGCGTATCGCGGGCGGTGAATGGCTGGGAACGGAGGCGTTCTACCAGGCGCCGGCGTATCCCTACGTGCTGGGCGCGTTGTTCAGCGTGTTCGGTCCGGAGGTGGCGGTGGTGCGGGCGGCGCAGGCGCTGTGGGGGGCGGCAAGCGCGGCCGTGCTGTGCTGGGCGGGAGGCGTCCTGTTTGGCAGGCGCACGGCGTGGGCGGCGGGGCTGATGCATGCGCTGTACGGACCGGCGGTGTTCTTCGACGGAATCGTGCAGAAGGCGGCGCTGGCGGGGGCGCTGACGTGCGTCGTGGTTGCGGGAGTGGCGGCGTGCACGCGAAGTGCCAGATACGTGGCACCAACAGTTGTCGGGGGAGCGGCGGGACTGCTGGCGTTGACGCGGGAGAACGCGCTGGCCTGGCTGCCGGTACTGTTGGTATTCATGGTGGTGGAGAGCCGCTGGCGGCAGGGGCTGAGGTGGAGGACGGTGGCGTGGCGGGCGGCGGCGTTGGGGGCGGGGGCCTTGCTGTGGCTGGTGGCGGCGGGGGCGCGGAACGCGGCGGTAACGGGGGAGTGGTCGGTGTCGACGTTCCAGTTCGGTCCGAATCTGTATATCGGTAACGGGGCGGAGGCGGACGGGCGGTACCGGCCGCTGGTGCGGGGTCACGAAACGCCGGAGTTCGAGCGGCAGGATGCCACCAGGTTGGCAGAAGAGGCGCTGGGGCGGGAGTTGACGGCGGCGGAGGTGTCGCGCTACTGGGCAGGACGGGCGTGGGCGGAGATGAGGGCGGCGCCGGGGCGATCGGTGAGGCTGCTGGGTTTGAAGGCGCTGCTCACGTGGAACCGCTATGAGGTGCCCGACGTGGAGGGGCTGGCGGTGTACGCGGGGCAGTCGGCGGTGTTGCGTGGCGTGTCACGGGTGTGGCACTTCGGCGTGGTGGCGCCGCTGGCGGTGGGCGGCATCGTGCTGACGCGGCGGCGGTGGCGGGAACTGTGGGTGTTCTATGTGTTGGCGGCGGCGCTGACGGGAGCGGTCGCGCTGTTCTATGTTTTGGCGAGGTACCGGTTTCCAATGGTGCCGATTCTGGTGTTGTTCGCGGCGGCCGGGGTCGGGGAGGCGGTGGACCTGGTGCGGCAAAGGAGGTGGAAGGCGCTGAGCGTGACGGCGGGGGTGGTGGCGCTGGTCGCGGTGGTGGTGAACTGGCCGGTGCAGGACGAGCGACGGCTGGAGGCGCTGGCGCAGATGAATCTGGGCGTGGTGCTGGCGCAGCGTGGGGAGCTGACGGAGGCGACGACGTGGCTGCAGGCGGCGGTGCGGGGTTGCCCCGGGTCGGCGGAGGCGCACTTCAACCTGGCACAGGCGCTGATGCTGGCGGGGCGTGACGAGGAGGCGATCGCCGCGTATCGGGAGGCGCTGCGATGGGCGCCGCAGGTAGCGGAAGTGCATTTCTTCCTGGCCCAGGCGCTGGAGCGGACGGGCCGGACGGCCGAGGCCGTGACGCACTATCGGAGCGTACTGAGGCTGGCGCCGGATGACGCGGAGGCGCTGGCGGCCATCCACCGGCTGGGGCCGAAGTGAAGGGGCTGCCGCGCAAGCAAAGAACCGCCCGGGCTTTTGGGGCCGCGGGCGGTTCTCAGTGTACTGCCGTGAAGTCAGATCACTTCACGTGTCGGACTCACGGCAGCGGGGGAAGCTGGTTGCCGAAGCACGCCTCGAACGGCGGCGCTCCGTTCAGCATGTTGACCAGGACGATCATGTCGGCCACGGTGACCGTGCCGGACCGGTCAATGTCCGTTTGGTGTGCGGCCGGGTGGCCGCCACCGAGGGCGGCATTGATGTTGTTGACGACCGCAATCAGGTCGCTGGCGCTGACTGTCCGACTGCCGTCCACGTCACCGGGCAGGAAGCCCAGACGGATGACGTCGTCGGCGTCACCATCCACATAGCTGACGACGGTCCAGGCGTTGGGATCGAGGGGACGATTGAACGTCAGCGTGGCCGCTGCTCCGTTGGCCGCCACCTGCTGAACGGCCGGCGCGATCTGGTCGCACTCACCGGGCAGACAGGTCTCCGTCAGCACGAACGCCCCCGGTGTCAGCCCGTCGACGGTCCGGTTGAAGGTCAACTCGACGCTCTCCCAGCCGCGCGGTTCCAGCGTGGTCGGGTGGATCGGCGTGCAGGCGTCGATGGCGCCCGTGGGCGGGTTACTGCCGGTGATGTGCAGGGCGGGCAGGGTGGGAACGCCCCAGATCTGAATGTCGTCCAGGTTCCAGCCCGGATAGGTCACGGAACCGTCGGTCGGGCCCATGCCCCAGCGGACGTACACCGTGGACTCGCCATCGGCCACGGCGGAGATGTCCAAGGTATGCAAGGACCAGGCCGCTTCGCTAAGCGAGGTCGGGCCGTTCTCCCAGACCTTCACCCAGTTGGCGCCGTTGGCGGAGACCTCCACGGTGGCGTGGTCAAAGGTGACCCTCTCGACGCCGAGCCAGCGGCGGAAACGCAACTCGGTCGCCACCTGATTCGTGCAGTCAATGGCCGTTGTCGTCAGGTGCTCGGTGGCGCCCATCCAGTTGGCGTAGTCCCCGTTGAGGTTGTAGCCGTACACGTTGGGTCCGGTGTGGCCGGTGGTCGGGTCACTGTTGTGGCTGCCCAGCCCGGCGGGTTGCCCGAACGCCCATTGCCCCTGGCAGGTCCAGCCCGGATTGGTATCGAGCGGGAACGCGTGGATCAGTTGAGCGGGCGGGATGACGACCGTGAGGTCGATCGTGGCGACGTTGGACTCGCCGCCCTCCGGCGGGACGCCGCCGTCATCGGCGAGGAACTCGAAGCCGTCGGCGCCCCAGTAGTTGGCAAACGGCAGGTAGACCACCGTGTGACCACCGCCCACGAGCGTATAGGGGGCGGTGTTGATGGCGCCGGCGTCGGGGTCGCTGAGCCGGCCGTGGCTCGGCAGGGACGTGATGACGTAGCTGAGGGCCCCCGGCACTTCCGGCAGACCGTCATCGTCCGCGACGAGGGGAATGTTCAAGCTGGTGTTCCAGGGCAGCGTGAATTCGCCGTCGCTCGCCTCGGGCGGACGTGGTCCGCAACGCTCCTCGGCCAGCAGCACCGCGGCGTACGCGTTGACCAGACCGTGGCCATAGCTGTTGTCGTCGCCCGCGGTTCCCAGGTCTACGGCGGTTTCGTAGAGGATGTCCTTGACCTCCTGGACGGTCAGATCGGGGCAGGCCTGGCGAATCAGGGCCACCACGCCGGCCACGTGCGGCGTGGCCATCGACGTGCCGTCTGAGTACGAGTAGCCACTCGGTACCGACGAGCGAACGCTCACCCCGGGTGCGGCGACCTCCGGCTTGATGGCGGCCGCACCGGTCGGCGTGCAATACGTCGGCCCCCGTGAGGAGAACGACGCGATGGGATAAGACGGCGGGCTGTTGCCGTCCACGGCAGCCACGGCACAGGTGCGGTAGTCGTCCGTGGCCCGGTCCGACGGGCGGCGCAGAGTGTTGGCACTGGAGCCTTCGTTGCCGGCCGCGAACACGACCACGACGCCGGCGGCCTCGCAGGCATCGAGATAGCCCCAGAACGACGGGTCACAGGGCGCGTTGTACGGTGGCACGCTGTGCGACGTGCGAATTCCCCAGGAGTTTGAGCAGACGGTGGGGACATCCCAGAAAGTGCTGGGGTTCTCGTCGGGATCCACGATCCACTGAAACGCCAGGATGGCGTCGGTGCAGGTCTGATAGAGGCTTACCCGATCGATCACGGCGGCATGGATCCACTGCGCGCCCGGGGCGACGCCGACCTGATCGCCGGGAGGCCCGCCGCAGATCGTCCCCATCGTATGCGTGCCGTGGGAACCGCTGTCCTGGGGGAACGTCCAGTGAGTTACCGGATCGAACAGGGCCCAGCCGGGGTGGCCGGTGTAGCGCGCGTCGGCCACGCCGCGCCAACGAGAAGCCAGTGCCGCGTGACTGCCCGCCACGCCGGTATCCAACGAGGACACCAGCACGCCCGTACCATCGTAGCCGAGGGCCCACGCCTCGGGGGCGCGGATGGCCACCAGGCCCGGCTCCGGAGTACGCATGCCGGGCGGCTCGGTACAGGGCTCGGTGTGGACCGGCGTTACGGACTCGATCTCATAGTTCAGGTAGGTCATGCCGACATCGGCACGGGTCGCCAGTTCCTGGATGACGGCACGCGGCGCGTCGATGCGGATCATGTTTGCGATCCAGAACGGCTGAAAGAACGCCACCTCACCGCGGACATAGAGCCGCTTCAGTTCGTCCAGCAGTTCGGTCTGGGTCGCGGCCGCTTTGTCCCGGAGGGCAGTGACGACCGCTTCGTGGCGGGCCGCTGGTGTGGCGCGCTCCCGCGTGAGCTGCCGGTCCAGGGCCGCCAGGTCGACATAGTCATCCAGGAACAACAAAGCGGATACGACCTCTTGGTCTCCGACGTCCTCGAGCACCACCTCGAGCGTCGGGTCCAACTCCCCCGCGCGCGCGGGCCCCGCCCAGCCAATGACTAGGCTGCCGATGAGCAACACCAACCACAAGTTTCTCATCCCACTCTTCCTTCTTCTTCCGGTTTGAACCACGTTTGTGCGCGGCGGTCATGCCCCCGCGAGCGCCCCCATGCAAGAACTAGCTGAGTGTGCCTTCGTTTCCCCGCGTCCCCCACAGTGGCCCGCGCCCGCGCGAACCGCTGTCGGTCCCCGCCGGTACCCTGATCCCAAAGCATGTCCGGCGAAAAACACCCCAGTCTTACGAGGTACACCCTTCCCCGGCAGGCTCACCCTTACCCCGAACGACTACCTTATCGCGCAGGCGGCGGAAAAACAAGGTTTGGAGGTTGAGGGGTAGGCTATCGGAGTGAGGGACAGCCTTGGCGGGTGGGACGGGGACGTTGCCCGTAGGAGCTGTAGAAAGTCGTCGAATCGCCGACGTTGGTCGGGTTACCTCAGTCCTTCCGCCGGGACACAAGTGGGCTGGGCGGCATACTGGGGAGGGGTCTGGCGCGGCGGCCTCCCGGAACAATGATGTTTATGAAGAGAAACTGCATATCTGCGTGGGTTCGGGGCGTGGCCGAGCACGTTGATCTCGCAGGCGGAGCGGGTGACGGGCGCTTGCTCGAGGGCGAGGCGGGCGCAGCCTGACGGGGCAGGCGAAGGCGATTGAGCGGCGGGGCTGGAGCCGATAGAATGGCGGTTTCGGGCCGCGCAACGCGGTTCGGTCAACTCTCCCAGTGTGGATTGACGGAGTCATGGTGCGCTGCATCTCTTGGAGGGATATGTCATGGCAAGGGGACAGAGCATGAAAACACAAGGGACAGTGGGTGGCCTGGTCGGGTTTTCGGGGATGGCCTCGCTGTGGGTGATCGCGGTGGCCGCGAGCGCGGGGGAGGTTGAGGTGATCTTCTCCGAGGCGCCGGGTCATCCGACGGCCGTCGTACCCGGGGCCCTGGACCTGAGCGGCAATCCCGTATTCACAGAGTTTAAGGCCCTCGAGGACCTGGGCGTCAGCCCCGACGGGACTCAGTGGATTATCAAGGGGCGCAACTGGCTGGGCGCCGACCTGGAGATCATGATGTTGCGCGGCTCCGGCGACGTCGGGGCGGTCTTCGCGCAGGAGGGCCAGCCCGTTCACGACGGAGCAGCGGGCGAGGTTTACGACTTCTTCAGCACCAGCCCGCCGTGGTTCAATGAACTGAACCAGTTTGTCTATGTCGCCCGCGCGCGGGGTGGTATTTCGAGCGTGGCGCAGAAGGGTATCTTCTTTGATGGCACGACCTTCAACATGGTCCGCCAACAGAGCGATCCGGCGCTGGGCTTGATTGATCTGCCACCGAACCCTTCCGGTGACGAGTTGTTTGGCAACTCGCTCGGGTCGATGCACGTGCTGAACAACGGGACGTTCGGCTACCAGGACAGCACCCTCCAGAATCTTCACTCGACGCGCCGACCGGCCATCTTCTACAACGACACGTCCTTCCGGCAGTCAGGAGTCAGCCCCATCGGCGGCAACGTCTGGGACTTCCTGGACGCCAACACCTTCTGGACGACGCCGGACGGGGCCCACTGGATCGCGCAGGGTGATGACGAGGGCGACACCTCGCAGGATGTCATTCTCGTCGTTGACGACCAGGTGGTACTGCGGGAGAACACGTTGATACCGAACACCACCATCACCATGGCCGCAGTTTTCCACACCAAGCTGGTCGGAGACGGCACGTGGTACTGCCGTGGCGACGATCCGTCGGACAACGACTGGGCGCTGCGGAGCGGGGAATTGGTGGCCGCCAGCGGCGACCTGATCATCACCGACAGTACCGAGCACTGGACTGATACGTTCTACGCGTTCGCTGGCAACACGCTGGGCGACTGGGTGTTGGCCGGCACGACCGACAACGGCAACACCCAAACGGACTCGGTCATCGTGCTCAACGGGGAGCAGGTTGTGGTGCGCGAGGGCGATCCGGTCGACCTGGATGGCAATGGTTTGTTTGATGACGACGCGTTCATCGGGCGCGGCACCTCGACCTTGAGCGCCTTTCATCCCAACGACATCTACTTGAGTGACGACCTGGCGTTGTACTTCTTTGCCTCGCTGCGGAACGCGGCCGGCGAGGACCTCGGCACGTTCGGCACCGGCGGTGACGCGTTCCTGCGTAAGTGCCTCGCCCCGGCGGGCGATGGTGATTACGACGGGGACGGCGACGTGGACCTCGCGGACTTCGCCGAGTTTCAGGCGTGCTTCAACCCCGCGGTGGTGGGACCAGGCTGCCAGGCGGGCAATCTGGACGGCGACTGCGACGTTGATCTGGATGATTACACGCAGTTTGCAACGGTGCTGAGCGGGCCGACGTAACCGCAGCGCTGAGGGTGACGGGCTTGTCACGGCGGCTGCGGCCTGCGTCAGCGGGGGCGGCCGCGGGGACCGTAGCGACGCGGAGGTTCGCCCCGAATCGCGGGGTGAACTTCCGCGTCGGCTGCGCACGGAAGGGCCGCTGAGTCCTGCCGGCCGAGCCCGCGCGCGTTCGCGCACGTCTAATCGGGCACGGCTACGTTCATTGAATCGCTGCCCCCCCTTTGGTACACTGGCGTTTGCAACTGCGGGCCTCGGTGCCCAGTGGGGTCACCGATGGGCCTGGGGACCCGTCCGGGTGGTCGGCCCGGCGGATATCAGATCGCACCGTCCCCGGTGCCCACGGTTTTCCGTTTCCTATCCCGGCGGCGCATCCAGCACCTCTTGACGGAGGGATGCCGGTGGCCGCGGCTGTCCGTACCGCCGGTCGGCGGTGCGAGCGGGGAGACACGTCCATGAAACGTACTTGGTTGCTTGCCGTCGTCTGCGGCGTGCTTGCCTGCGGACGGGTCAGTGCGGGTCGGGTGCCTCTGGCGGCAACGGAGGCTCCCGAACGGGGCGCGCCGCCGAGTCGGGCGTGGTACCTGTCCGGAACGCTGAGTTGCGTCAACTGCAACGCGACGGCGGAGTTGCAGGACAACCAGACGACTTCTTTCGGCACCGCCGACGGCAAACTGACGCTGAAGATGGGCTACTCCTGGGGCGACGACAGCAACCTCTGCGACTACTACCACCAGCTCAAGCTGACCGACGGCAACTCGACGGACCTCTGTACCGTCCAAGATACGGACGGCCACACCGGCTCCGGTGACCTGTCCGTCAACCTGAACAACGGCGGCAATCAGGGTTACTACAAGAAGTGGTACTCCATCGGCATCTCGGCCATCGCCAGGGACTGCACGCCGGCGCTCGCGTGCCAGAACTCCGACTCGGACAGCCTGAGTATTTCGCTAGTCAATGAGGGCTACGCCTTCGACACCATGATCAGCATCGGCAGTCCGAGCAGCGTCTATCGCTGGGGCAGCGTGACCGTATCCGGGACGGCCTTTGCGGAACCGTACCAGGCCGGGGCAAACTGGGAGAACGTAGCGGACGGCACGTGGATCGACGTCTACGCCGACCAGGGCACGTACTGGACCGGGCAGGCCGCCTGCCAAACCAGCGGCGGACGCTGGCAGACCACGTTCGCCTGTCCCACCGGCGGATGGTGCATGGACCTGAACTGGCACTGCACGGCCACCCTGCGGGCGAACCAAGGCACCGCATACGGGGCCAGCACCACCTACAAGACGGACACGATGCAGACGACCGTCGGGGTCTACAGCATGGCCGACGAGTTGAAGAACACGGCCGGCGACCCCGGCTTCGGTTGGTCCGGTCAGCTCTACAACCCGTTGGCGGGCGCGACGCTGAACGTGCTGGTGCAAGGCTACAACGCCAGCGGCAATCTGACGACCTCGTGGAACGGCATGTTGGCGCCGGGCGCTACAACGCTGGTGAACATGCTGGCGGGTTCATCGGTGGAAGTGCAGGGCGGAGCGGTGACTACGTCGTTCGGTGGCGGAGGGGCCACCACCACGTCGGGAGGGCTGGGCGGCAGCCTCAACGGGCTGACGACCTCGTGGGGCTCGCCGGGCGGGACACCGTACAACAGCGACATCGTCGTCCAGTCCGACCCGCCGCCGGGCCCGGTGGATGTGCAAGTCACGGTCTTCAGCCTCAGCGGCGCGGCGCTGGGCAGCGATGTGTTCACCATCAACCCGCACGGAACCACAACCATCAGTCTACCGGACGACATTCCGGGCTTGCCGGCGAGCGGGCAGGGTACGGTCCGCGCGACCACGGTGACGGGGGAAGATGTGCTGAGTGGGCACGTCCGCCGCGAGAATCTGGAAACCGGGGCCGTTTCCGCGACGGAGATGTCGGTGGGACTCTGGCCGAAGCTCTACGTGCCGCTCGTCGAAGTGATGCCTGCCTGGGGCACGACCCTGCAGGTGCATAACCCCACAGACACCGTGGCCGAGGTCGAATTGCAGTTCTATGAGGAAACAGGCGCGCCCGGGATCACCGAGACCGGAGTGATCATCAACCCGCACGCGACACACACCTTCAACGCGGCTGACTACGTGGCCATGAACTGGCGGGGCAGCGTGGAGATCGAAGCCTACGTCGGGGACGGCCTCTGCGGCTCGGTGGAATACAGTTATAACCAGGGAGCCGAGGAAGGCTCCTATGTGCTGCGGGGCATGCCCACTGCGCACATCAGCCTGCCCGTCGTCGGCGACGGCATCGACTGGGATGCGCTGTACTGCGTGCACAACCCCAACGACGTGAGCGTGAGCGGGCAGGCACGGTTCCTCAATGCCGATGGCAGCGTGGGCAGCGAATCGGTGCTGGTGCTGGCCCCCCACGCGACGGCGTTCATCGAGAGCAACCCGCTGGAACCATTCTGGCAGGAGCCGTGGGCGACGTTCGACTTCCAGGTGACCGCGGGCGCCCCCGGTGTGATCGGGGCGGCGCGCCTGCGCGACCCGGCCGAGGGGACAGTGGCGACCGTCGCCTGCCTGAACCTGGCTGACCACGCCCGGACGGACACACCGTTCAGCGCCGGCTGGAACCTCATCTCCATCCCGGCCGATCCGCTTGATCCGGGCATCGAGCGCGTCCTCGCCCTGGCAGCGCAAAGCAATCCCCTGGAGAAGCGGTTCTTCGGTTACGACCAGAGCACGGGTTACAGTCTGTATCCGAGCTGCTGCGGGCAGATGCGCCGCGGAGCGGGGTACTGGCTGTACCTTCAGCAGGCGGCCGGGTGCGAGTACACCTGTGCGGCCACGCCGCCCGGCGATTATGAGATTTCCCTCAACGAAGGCTGGACGTTGTGGGGGTATCCGTTCCTCACGGCACAGTTGTGGGATGACTGCCGGATCAGCGACGGCGTCAGCAGCCTGTCACCGGCAGACGCGGAGTCGGCCGGGTGGATCCAACGCACGATCTACGGCTACGCGGATGGAGACTACTACGAAGTCCCTGGCGACCAGACACAGGTCGAACCGTGGCGAGCGTACTGGTTGTTGACGCATCAGGCCGGCTTGACGCTGGTCGTGTCGAACCCGTAGGTGACGCGCGCCGGCGATCGTCGCCGGGGAGAATATGAGGAGCAACGTTCCGCCTCGGCGGAAATCACCAGCAGGTGCACAGCTATGAGCAAGCACAGCAGCAAGCATCGGGTCCTGACGGGGCTGGCGGCCGTCGGCTTGGTCCTGTGGGCAGCCGCGCCGTCGCCGGCGGCCCTCGTCAGCCAATGCACACTCACCGTGGCGAGCCAGACCGCGGACGACTGGCGCATGACCTTCGTAGCTCAGCTCGACGATGAAGGCAGCGCAGGGTACGTCGCGGGCGAGGATGTAGTGTTGATGACCCCGCCCGGACGCGGGGTGGCGCTGGTCAGCAACCCGGCGGCTGCCCCCGGCTGGACGTGGGTCGACGCCCGGCCACCGGCCGAGACGGCGAACTGGTGGGGCGGCAGCAGCGCTGGCCCGGATCAGACCCTGCGCCTGCGACGGTACGGGTACGCACCCGAGGACCCGCCAACGCCGGTTACCATAAGTTGTGACGTTAGCGGCGCCAACGAGCGCACCTACACTCTGTATAATGACACCGTCGGTACCTACGTGGTGCTGCGCGCAGGCACGACGTATACAGTCGAAGTCCCCACCGGCGATGTTACGTTCCGGCTGGCTGCGTATCCACCACCTGCGCTCGAGGCCGGCCAGAGCGTCACCGGCGTGTGGAAGGGCGACGCCCAGTGGGCGGACTTCGACGGCGACGGCGACGCGGACCTGGCCATCTGCGGCGTGACCTCGAGCGGGACGCACGTTACGCAGACCTACGAGAACCAGTCCGGCACGCTGGTGCTGAGGCAGAACCTGGACGGCGTCGAGAGTGAGAGCAGCGGCAACCTCGCCTGGGGTGATTATGACAACGACGGCGACGTGGACCTGGTCGTGGCCGGCTGGACTGGCACCGAGCGCCTGACACGCGTCTACCGCAACGACGGCAATGGCAACCTCACTTGGGACACTCAGCAGGTGCTTACCGGCGTGTCGTACCCGTCCGTGGCGTGGGGTGACTACGACGGCGACGGCGACCTCGATCTGCTCATCACGGGGCACGACGGCACCCTGGCATTGTGCCGCATCTATCGCAACGATCCGCCGGGCGTGCTGTTGCCGGACTTGAGCCAGTCGCTTACCGGTCTGTATGCGGGCTCCGCAGACTGGGGCGATTGGGATGGCGATGGCGATCTCGATCTCATCATGACCGGCAGCGACGGCACGGTGCGGCGCACGATCCTCTACCGCAATGAGCCGACGGGAACGCTGACTAGCGACGGCGCGCACGGCCTGCCGAGTGTTTCGCTCTCCGATACCGCCTGGGGCGACTTTGACAACGACGGCGACGTGGACCTCGCCTTCACCGGCGAGGAGAGTGCCTCCGGCCGCTACGCCCGTGTGTACGCCAACGACGGCAGCGGGGTGTTCACTCTGGTCGGGGCCAACCTGACGACGATTTATCGCAGTTCCTGTGCTTGGGGCGATTACGATAACGACGGCGACCTGGACGTGGCGTTCTGCGGCTACACCGGCGGCGGGCTGCTTACCACGCTGTACCGCAACGACGGCACGTCGTTCACGGAGGCCGCGTGGTTCAGCGGCGTCCGCGAGGGGTCGCTCAGTTGGGTGGATGTCGACGGCGATGGAGACCTCGATCTCTTCGTGACGGGGGCGGATTGGTCTACCCAGTACGCCCACGTTTACCGCGAGGTGAGCGTGCCGCCGAACCATGCCCCGGCCGCGCCGACCGGGCTGCAAAGCGGCTCCGGTGGCGGCTGGTGCGGCCTACGCCTCGCCTGGAGCGGCGCGACGGATGTCGAGACCCCGAGTGCGGGATTGTATTACAGTCTGCAAGTGGGCACGGCGCCGGGCAGCGGCGACGTGGTGTCCGGCACGTACGGTTCGCCGCTGCTGGGCAACGTGGGTCAGGCGACGCAGGTGCTGCTGAACGTGCCGCCCGGAACCTACTACTTCCGCGTGCGCACGGTGGACGCCGGGCTGGCCGCCTCAGAATGGTCCGCGACCGCCTGGTGTCACTTCTACCTGGGCGACAGCAACGGTGACGACACGGTAAACCGGGACGACTTCGTACCCTTCGCCGGCTGCCTGACCGGCCCGGCCAGCGCCTGGACCGACCCGGCCTGCCGCTGCTTCGACTTCGACGCCGACGGCGACGTGGACTTAGGCGACTACGCGACGTTCCAGCGCAGCTTCTCGGGTGGGCAATAGGACAACTCTGCCCTTACAGCGTTTTGGGATTCCGTGGGGCAGCCCTGGGCGGCCGCGAGATGCAGGCGCCGGGGACAATCCGCGCGGGCTGAAGCCCGCGGCTCGACGGTGTTGCGGAATCACGCACGGTGGCAACCAGCGGAATCGCCAGCAACGCGCACGCGGCGCCAAGGGCAAGGGCGAGCATGAGTTGACCATCGAAGAGACGGATGTGCCAGGTCGCGCCGGCGAGCAAGCTGGCGACGAGCTGGCCTAAGCCGGCGACCGTTGCCAGCAGCCCGATGGCGCCCGCCCGCTGCTGGGTCGGCACCACGTCGCTGATCATTGCCTTCACGACCCCCTCCGTCAGCGCCTGATACAAACCGTAGACACCCAGAAGAATCCACGGCGCCAGCGGCACCTCGAAGTACGCAAACCCGGCATACACCGCGGCATAGGCAACCCAACCGGCGATGACCACCGGCCGGCGACCGATGCGATCGGAAAGATGCCCCAGCGGAGTGGCCGCGGCCGCGTACACGACGTTGAACAGCATGTAGGCCACGATCACCTGCGCTGCCGATAGGCCGATCTCCTTGCTCCGCAGAATCAGGAAGGAATCGCTGCTGTTGCCCAGGGAGAAGACGGCATACGCGATCAGCAGGTGCCAGAACGGTCGCGGGAACTGCTGCCACAGCGTGGGGCGAGCGAGCGGCGCGCGGCCGCCGACAGTGGCGTTCCGCTCAGCGGGGCGTGGGGCCGGGCGTCGGGACTGGGGGCTCGGGGCCGGGGGCTTGGGGTTGTCGGGCACGGGATCGGGGAGACCGGAGGCGGGTGGTTGGGGGCGGATGTCGCGCACGGCGCCGGCCGCCAGCAGCACGCTGCCCAAGCCGGGGAGGAAAGCCACGAAGAAGAGCCACATCAAGGGCACCTGCGGCCAGAGTTGCAGCATCAGCAGGGCCGCCGCGGGGCCCAGCACGGCTCCGCACGTGTCGAACGCCCGATGGAAACCGAACGCCGCGCCGCGATAGGCCGGGTCGGTCGAATCGGCAATCAGCGCGTCGCGGGCGGCCGTACGGATGGATTTGCCCAGCCGGTCGCTGCAACGCCCGAGCAGAAACAGCGGCCAACCCAGGATCAGACCGGCCAGACCCATCACCGGCTTGCTGAACGCCGAAAGCCCATAGCCGGCGACGATGAAGGGCTTGCGCCGCCCGATGCGGTCGGACCAGGCGCCGCCGATCCAGCGCAGGCCGCTGCTGATCCCTTCCGCCAACCCCTCAATCAGACCCAGCAGGGCCGGCGAGCTGCCCAGCGTGCCCACGACAAACAGCGGGATGATCGGATACAGCATTTCCGAGGCCAGGTCCGTGCAAAACGAGACCAGGCCCAGCATGACGACGTTGCGCGTGATGCCACGAAGACGCATGGGCTACCCCAGCCACGGCACCGAGACGAAGCGCCCGGCCCGACTGCGGGCGGGATTGTCGCGTGCCGCGCGCGAATCCGCAATTACCGTAGCGTCGGCCGCCCCCACGTGTATTGCGTCTACGGTGTCGAGGGTGCCCTGCTTTCCCGCGACGCAGTCGCGGGTAAGCATGCTTCTGCGGCAACTGCGCGTTTTCAGCGTCTCGACCCTCACCCCTGCCCCTCTCCCTGAAAAGGAGAGGGGTTAGGATGCCGCGATCATGGCTCCGACATGACATGCCCACCCCCGCCTGCGGGTGGCGTGGCCAAGCGCAGCGCCGCCATGTTCTCGGGGAGGTGTGCCGCCGTCGCGGCAGCATGCCGGCGCTCGCCTGCGGCGAGCTTGGGCATGGCACCCTGGTTTCCTCTATACGTGGTCCTGTGTAGATGTTAACGCTGCAAGGCGGCCAGCAGTTCCTCGGCACGTGGAGAGACGACCCATTCGGTGTGCCCGTCGAGGAAACTGAAGGCCGCGCCGCCACCCTGTACCTCGCGTTCCGCGATCAGCACGGTGGAGGAGGGCTGCTTGACACTCTTCAGATCGACCGGCGGGCGGTAGAGGTAATAGGACGCGCAGTCACCGCCGGCCGCGCGCACGAAGGCTGGGCAGAGCGAATCCGCCGTCAACAGCCCCGCGGTTACGAGCACCTGCAGTGAAGTTGCGCAGGTGCCCTGGTGGTTGGTCGCGTAGATATGGCAGGCGTGGCCGATCCAGTGCAGGGTGCGCACTCGTTCTGCGCGGCGGAGTTCGGCCCGTGCATCGTCGAGGGCGGCGCGGACGGTGGCACCCAACGCCGCCCAGGGGTCGGCCGTGCTGGTTTTCCCGTCGCTCGCCGTCACCGCCAGGTCGAGCGCAAGCAGACGATCATAAGAGTTCAGCGCCAGCGCCGCACTCATGTCGCGATGACTGAACTCCCGCGCCAGCGCCATGAACGGCACATCCGGATAGACTTCGGTCACGGCTTGGGCGAACGAGCCCAGATCGGCGTATACCAGCTTCGCCGTCCGGGGCGCAAGCTGCCGGCGCACGGTGGAAAAGCGCTGCTGATCAGCCAGGCTCTTTCCGTCGCGCCAGGCGGCAATGCCGGCCGCCACGGCGTCGGCATCCGGCGAGACGAGCAGTACATCATTCACAACGGCGTAGGAGAACGCCCCCAGGCTGCGCTCGGCACGATATACCGGGATGTCACCACGCTCGCTCGAACTGATCGGCAACCCAAACGCCGCTTGGAGTGTGCCGAGATGCGCGCGGAACTTGTCCACATCCAGCAGGCGGACGGCCAGAAGTGGTTCCGCCAGCAACGGCGGCGCTGACGCGCGTGGCGCGCGCAAGCGCCAGCCCAGCGTCCATTCGGGACCGAGGTTCGCCAGGAACTCGCCCTGGAAGTCCAGGCCCGTCTCCGTCTGGAACTCGGCGCGTTCGATTTCGTACTCCTCGGTGATGGCCGGGTCGATGGCGCGGAGAAAACCGAGAACATCGGTGAGTGTGGTGGCGGCGCTGGTCATGCCGCCGTGCAGAAGCAGCACCGTGTCGGGCGGGTAGGCCCGAACCAGGGTGTCGACCGCGGGGTTCGAGGCGAACAGGTGCCACCAGCCCGCGTCCGGCCGGCTGAGCCCCACGGCCAGCCGTAGCGTGCCGGGTTGCCTTGGCGGTGGGGCGACGAAGGCCACCGACTCCACGGCGGCAAGCTGTAAGGCGTCATACAACCCCGGCAGTGTCTGCCCCAGCGGTGCCGCGGCGAGCGGGATGAGGCCGCGCACGTCGATCCACGCGAAGACGCCGGGTTGACCCGCGTAGCCCTGCAAGGTCCGCCGGTAGGCGTCGCCCTCCACGAAGCGCGCGCCGAGCGTGGCACCGCGGTGCCACGCCTGAACGTCGCTCGGTATGGTGCCGGCAAGCAGCATCCCGTCCCGCACGGCCAGGGTCAGCACGAGCGGCACGGGCCCCGGCAAGGTGAGACTGGCCAGCTCGCCGTCATCGGTGAGGGATGCGGCGCCGGCTCCCGGCAGGGTGCTGAGTGCCGGCACCCAGTCACTGCGGATGCGTTCGAGGAGCTGCGCCCGGTCCAGGCGTGTGCGCGTGGCGAAGGTCAGTTGACAGGAAGGCGGGAGCAGCGACACCTGTCCGACGGTCACCAGCAGCGGCCCGTCGCAGACGTTCGCCACGGCCGTGGTGATCCTCCGCAGAGGTTCACCGTGCTCCGGCAGCAACTCCAGCGCCGGATGCATCAGCAGCGCCTTGGGCTGTGCCGTGTAGATGATCGCCGAGGCGTGCGCCGGTGCCAGGGCGAGCACGTCATCGACGGTCACCGTGGCGTTGCGGCCCTCGACCGGTGCAACGGCCTCAGGCAGCGGCGCTTGCGGTGCAGTGCCTGTTGGCGGAGCCGAAGGCGTTGCCCCGACCTGTCCGCACACGAGGCTCGCGCCCAGCGTCAAGGCCATGGGGACGCAAAGGCCGCGTATGGAGATGACGAACTGAGTATGTATGTTCACGTCCGTTCACCCCGCAAGGATGTTCGGCGCGGCCCCTGCATCACCGGGCGCCGTGCGCAGACGCTCACCTGCACGGATCGAGAGCACTGCTACGTTCCAGGCTCGGTCGGCGCCGGGACAAAGGGCTCGACCGGCGCGGGCGGATAACGCCACACCATGTCCATGTCCTGCCAACCCAGTGCGGCCACGCCGCCATCATCCCTGCCATTCGGGCCGACACTGTAGAGGACCCAACCCGCGCTCTCCACGCGATAGCGCAGGGGCTGCCCCGAGTAGACGTCAAGCAGCGCGTCGGCAGACAGGGCGTCGCCGAGATCGGCAAGCCGCGCCGGCGGCGTCCCAGCGTGGCGAGCCATGTACGAGCGCAGGGCAACCAACCCGCGCAGCAGGTTCCACTGTGCCTGGGCACGCCACGACTGGCCGGCCGCCGCGGTCAGTGACGGCAGGGACATGCGGGCGATGACGTCCCACGCGGGGATGCGCTGGACGACCGCATCCACGTCGGCTTCGGTCAGCGACCTCTGCCCCGGCGGCTGTGTCGCGAACTCCAGCACCCGATCGTAATACGCGGTCATGTGTTGTTTGATGGTGCGGTCCGGCAGCAGCAAGCGGCCCACGCGCTGCTCGAGGCGCCCCCAGCCATCCGCGGGGACGACGTTGACGTCGGCGGGGCCCCCGTCGACGCTCATCTCCTGCACCCCGGACAGCACCCGCAACGGGCGCGAACACAACTCATCGACGAGTTGCAGTCCCGCGATCCGTTCCTGGCGGAGGCCGCGTTCCGAGGACGGCAGACGCGGGCCCAGCTCGACCAGCGCGCGGTCGAGGCGCTCGAGCTGTGCGGGTGACAGATCGTGACGCAGCACCAGGTCCGCCAGACGCTGCTGGGCCAGATTGCAGATGGCAAAGCCGACGAGGTTCTCGATGAGCGTGATGCCCGCGCCGGCGTGGGTGCCCATCCGGGCACAGGTGAGGTACTGCTCCACGGCCGCGTCGTGGTCGCCTTTCGCTTCGAGTCGCTGACCCTCGACGACGACGAGCTTGCTTAAGAAGCGCAGCATCGACAGGTTGGGCAGAATCAGCGCCAACACGCTCTGGCCCGGCTCGCCGAAGTAGGGCATCTGGCACTGCGGCATGGTCGAAGCGCGCTGCGTCAGGGCCAGCGCCGCGCGGTTGCGGGGCCGCTGGAGGTACTCATCCAGGCCGGCCACGCCCACCGGATAGACGGAACTGACGGCGTAGTTGAACGCGGCCTCCAGGTCCGGCGGCAAGTCCTCGTAGCTGTTACAGGCTTCCAGGTACACCCAGGCGGCATTCTTTTCCCGCGGCAGGTCCTGCACGGCGAAGCCGCGGGCCTGCAAGTCCGCAGCCGGCCAGACGGGCATCGCCTGGCCCCGCAACTCGATCTTCTCGACCGGCGCCCCGGCCGCCGGAGCGGTGCCGGGCGGCAATGTCGTGGCCAACAGGCAAACGATGACCGCAACCATAGGCAGGTACCTCCCCCATCGCCCCAGGAAGCGCGGACGGGTAAAGGGCATGCTACGGCCCTTCCGCCTCGACCGGCAGCCCCAAGCCGCTACCCTCTTCGTTGGTTTCGACCACCAGGTTGGACGCCCCAGAAGGCCCCCTGTTATCCATGACTACTAGGCCGCCCGGCAGTATGCCTTGCGTCCCAGGTAGGTTTGACGCCCACGCAGAAACCCGGTAAGAGACGCCCGCCGGGCCCGGACTCAGTCGGGGCAGCGCAGGGGGCTCCGGCGCCCCGTGTTCGGACTGCGTGGCGCGCCCCCGCCCGCTGTGCACGGGCACCTGTCCGCGCCTGGCGGTCCCACTGGGGGGAATGGAGGCGCTGGGGGCGTCCGCAATCGGAAGGAGCGTACCTTGAGCCGTTGGCGTGCTGATCGTCTGGGCCAGTTGCCGCCGTACCTGTTCGTCGAGATCGACCGCCGGAAGCGAGCGGCCATCGAGGCCGGCAAGGACGTGATCGACCTCGGGGTGGGCGACCCGGATTCGCCGACGCCGCGTTTTATCGTGGATGCCATGGCCGAGGCGATCCGCCAGCCTGCCAACCACAAGTACGCACTAGGGGCGGGCAAGATGGAGTTCCGCCGGGCGGTGGCGGACTTCTGCCGCCGTCGGTTCGGCGTCGAACTGGATCCGAAGACCGAGGTGCTGGCGCTGCTGGGCTCCAAGGAGGGGATCGGGCACCTGCCCACCGGTGTCATCAATCCTGGTGATGTGGTGCTGGTGCCGCAGCCGGGGTACCCGGTGTACCAGTCGGGGACGGTGTTCGCGGGCGGCGAGTGCCACGTGCTGCCCCTGCGGGCGGAGAGCGGGTGGCTGCCGGTGCTGGAGGATATCCCCGAGAACGTGCGTCGGCGTTCCCGGCTGATGTACCTCAACTACCCGAACAACCCGACGGCCGCGTGCGCGTCGCTGGAGTTCTTCGCGCAGGCGGTGGCGTTCGCCCGCCGGTACGGCATTCTTCTGGTTCAGGACGCCGCCTACAGCGAGTTGTACTTCAAGCAGGCCCCACCCAGCGTGCTGCAAGTTGAGGGGGCGAAGGACTGCTGTATCGAGATGCATTCGCTGTCCAAGACGTTCAACATGACGGGTTGGAGAATCGCGTTTGCGGTGGGCAACGCGGAGGCGCTGGCGGCCCTGGCGACGGTGAAGAGCAACCTGGACTCGGGCATCTTCGGCGCGGTGCAGCAGGCGGGCACGGTCGCGCTGACGCACAGCGACCACGTCGAGGTCCGCGCCCAGATGGACGTGTACCGCCGGCGGCGCGACATCGTCGTGTCCGGCCTGCGGGCGGCCGGCTGGACCGTGACGGAGCCGGAGGCGACGTTCTACGTCTGGGCGGGCACGCCGCAGGGGCGCAACTCGCTGGAGGCGTGCGCCCGCATTCTGGAAGAGCAGGCGGTGGTGTTGGTGCCGGGCGGCGGGTTCGGGCCCTGCGGCGAAGGCTATGTGCGCATCGCGCTCACCGTGGCGGAGGAGCGCATGCGAGAGGCCGTCGGCCGCATCGCCCGCGTGCGCTGGTGAACTTCTCGATGTCGGGTCGCCGCCATCCCGCGCAGGTATACCTGGGGCTCGGAGCAAACCTCGGTGACCTGCAGTCCGCGCTGCGGGCGGCGGTCGCGGCGCTGGATCGGCATCCTGACATGGCCGTGGACTGGGAGCAGGGCGTCGCGTCGCTGTATGAGACGAGCCCGCTGGGCGGTCCGCCGGGTCAACCCCCCTACCTCAACACCGTCGTGCGCATCTTCACGTCGTTGCCGGCCGGGGTCCTGCTGCACGAGTTACTTGCCATCGAGGACGCGCAGGGGCGGGTCCGCGGCGCGCGCTGGGGACCCCGCACACTGGACCTCGATTTGCTCCTGTACGACGACGCCGTCATCGATGAACCGGACCTGGTCGTGCCGCATCCACGCTTGCACGAGCGCCGGTTCGTGCTGGAGCCGTTGTGCGAGTTGGCACCGCGCCTGGTGCATCCGCTGCTGCGGGTCAGCGTGGCCGAGCTGTGTGAGCACCGTCGGCACGTGGCCGCGGCGCAGCAGGTGAACCGCGTGGCGGGACGCGATTGGGCGACGGTTGGTGGGGCGTCTTCTGCCGCATCCGCCCATTCCTGACGCGCCGCGTCTCGTCGGGTCTTCGATGCACTATTCAGCAGCATGCGGTCGGTGGCCGGGGCCGCAAGTGCCCCGGCGCCCCAAACCAGGAGTGTGGGATGGCGACCGCCGTATCTCAGGCGCGAAAACGCCGGCGGAGTCGGCGGGTGCCGAGGATGGAGGCGCCAATGGCGGCCAGGACGAGCGTGCCCGGTTCCGGAACGGCCGCGCCGCGGATGGAGTCAGCGTTCGCTGCGGTGCCCGTCAACGACGAGCTGGGAAGCGACGGACCGACCGCAACGTAGACGGGGTCGCCCGCCAAGCCCGCCTGAACGCGGGCCTCGGCCTCCTGGATGGCCTTCTGCAACTGGGCCTGCCCGGTATAGGGGGCAAGGGGGTTCTCCCGCCCCGCCCGGGTGAACAGGGGATTGAGCAAAGCGGCCAGCAGGTCGGTGGCGACGTTGCCCTGGACGCTGATGGGCCCGATGTCGAAGTCGTGTGTCGCCGTGCCCTCGTCAATCCCGCCGACGTTTTCGACCTGTTGGCGGTGCGAGTAGACCACGTCGAGCTTGTAGCAGCCGAAGCCGTTGATCGACAGGTTGCTGTCTACAAGCACATCGCCCGTCACTTGGGTTTCCTGCCCGCACATGTCCATGTTGAACGCATAGGCGAGGGCCTGGGAGGCGTTGTCCCCAGTCAGGGCGGTCTGGAGCGAGATGTCGAGCGTATCGACAAAGCGATGCCCGGTGGACACCTCGAAGGACAACGGGCCCCTGAGCGTCAGGTCGCCCGTGCCGAAGTCGAGGGGGTTGCCCTGGAACTGGGCGACGGCGCGGAAATCGGCGCCGCCACTGAGCCGGTTGTAATCGCCCTGGTAGTCGAAGCCGAGGGCACCGAGGGCAAACGCCACATCCTCGAACAGCCCAGCCTCCACCACGGGGGTGCTGCCGACGAGACAGACCACGCTTACCAGTGCGCACAGGTACTTTGTCATGGTGGGTACTCCCCATCGCCCCGGATGGACGATCGGCAAGCGATCCGCGTCCCCCCGAGCCGGAACCCATCTACTGTACTTCGGCCGTCTGGCAGCCGCAAGGCGGCCGGCCGCCCGGCGCCGGTCATGCTCTTGGCCAACCGGACGCAGGCGCAGTTCGGATCGTGATATCGGCAAACCGGTCCGCGTACCCAATCGTGAGACGGGGGAGTGCTTGCGGCGCCGGAGGGTGGGGCGCATTCGCGGCGTCTCTGGAACGCGCAGGCATTGTTATCGGACTGCATTCCTGCCGGGTGGTCGGGCTTCGGTCGCGCAGAGCGCCGGCGGCGCCTCCTTACGGATGCCTCGGCTCGGCGCGACCGGGCGGCAGCCCGCACGTCGGGCGGAGGGGCTTGTGGGGCCCCAACTTGACCTGTCTCCGGTCGTTCGGGATACTCAGGCTTCTCCTGCCTCGACGCTTGCAGGTGCATGGCTGGGTGAGTACCGGATGCAGTTTGATCAGATTAAACTCTTGCTGCTTGATGTTGACGGTGTGCTTACCGACGGCCGCCTCTGTTACACTGCGGATGGGGAAAGCAGCAAGGTGTTTCACGTGCAGGACGGATGTGGGATCAAGCTGTGGCAGGCGGCGGGAGGATTGGTGGGGCTGCTTTCCGGGCGGGAAGGGTCGATGTTGAGTCTCCGAGCGCGGGACCTGGGGATTGCGCTCGTGCGGGCCGGGCAGCGTGACAAGCTGGCCGGCTACCTGGCGGTGCTGGCGGAGTGTCATGTTGTTGACGCCGAGGTGGCGTATGTCGGCGATGACCTGCCGGACCTGGGCCCGCTGCGGCGTTGCGCGTTGCCGGTGGCCGTGGCGAACGCCGTGCCGGCGGTCAAGCGCGCGGCGGCTTACGTGACCCGGCGCTGCGGCGGAGAGGGGGCGGTGGCCGAGGTCGTTGAGTACGTGTTGCGCAAGCAGCAGCGCTGGGCGAGCGCCTGCCGCCGGGTGAGTGCTGAAGACGGGGGGGATGCTCCGGGCGGCCGGGGAGCTTGAACACGGAGGCCGGGCTTTGCCGGGCACATCGTATCGCCAAATACCGCCCGCCGGTCGGGCCGCCGCGGGCACGATAAGGCGTGCCAGCGGGATTGTGCGCACGCTGGTGGTGGCCTCTGCAACGCTGGCGGTGCTTCTGGTGTGCTTCGCCATCTATCAATATAGCCAGCTCGGTCCGGAGTCGGGCGTCTCCTCGCGGACACCGCCGCCAGTGGCCCCGGGGGTACCGAGCGTCCCCGCCGCGGTTTCCGGCAGCACGGTGCAGGTCAAGGTTGGTCCGGCGGACGCGCAAATCGGCCAGGGTCAGCGGTTGACCCTGACGATCAGTCCGCGCGAGGGCAATCAATCGGCGGGAGAGGTTGCGGTCAAGGACTGGAAGCCCGTGGAGGGCAGCCCCGACGAAATCGAGCTGGACGAGCCGGAGTTCCGCCTGCGCCTGCGTGGGGGGCAGATGGTGCGGGCGACGGCCGTCCGGGGCTTGCTCGAGGTGCGCAAGCGGTCCGGCGGCGGGTTGGATCCGCAGCGCGGTCGGCTGACGGGTCAGGTGGTGATCGAAATCGATCGGCGTTCCGCCGTGGAGCGGGAGGAACAGGACTCGACGAGCGGTTCGAGAGGGGAGGATGCGACCGCGGGCGACGGTGTGCCGCCGGCGGCGCTGATCCGCGTGGAGCTCGACGAGATTGAGTTTGATTTGGAGTACGCGCGCGTGGTGATTCCGGGCGAGTTTCACCTGGAGGCCGTGGATGCCGCGCTGGCGGCGCGCGGACTGGAAGTGCGGTTCAACGAGCCGGAGGGGCGGGTCGAGTACGTGCGGATGGAGCCGGGTGGGGCGCGGCTGGAGTTGCGGGCGGACGCGGCGGGCGGGTCGTTGGCGTTGCCGGGGCTGGCGTCGGGCGCGGAGGAGCGCGTGACCCTGGTGGAGCGGCTGCGGGCGACGATCGAGCGGCGGCTGACGGCCCCAGCGCAGACGGAAACGCGGACGCCCTCGGCGCCGGAGAAGAAGATTCCCCCCGGCAAGGTGTTTGTCACGGACGCGGGCGAGGTAATCGGCGGAGCGGAGGAGAAGGCGCCGGCGCGGGCTCGCCCGGCGGTGAAGTACTACGGACGGTTTGAGGACCGGGTGGACGTGGCGCAACTGCGCGGCGAGGAGACCGTCTCGCGCTTGCAGGCGGACCTGCTGGAGATCGTACGGGATTTCACGGAGGCCGACCGGGCGGCCACGCGCGAAGAGCTGGACCGGACCGCGGCGACGTCGAACGGCGCGGAGTCGGCGGCCGCGGTGTCACCGGGCGCGGGCCGGGAGCGGATGGTGCTGGCGTGGTCAGGTCGCCTGGCGGTCGAGGCCCTGCGGTCGGACGATCCGCGGGCGGCCGAGGTGGAGCGGGCCCGCGTCATCGCCACCGGGAAGCCCGCGCGGATGTCCACGCGGGAGGGGGAGGCGGTTTGCGCCCGCCTGACCTACGATCCCGATGCCGGGAACGTGTGGTTCGAGGGTGACGCGGCCGAGCCGGCGCTGGTGCGCTCGGCCGGTCAAGGGCAGTTGGCGGGTGAACAGATCTACGTGCAGCGCGCGGACGAGCGGCTGTACGTCCAGGTAACCGGGCCGGGCCGGGCCGAACGCGCCGGGCAACTCGCGGACGACCTGACGCAAGAGCCCGGGATGAAGCAGAGTGACACGGAGGTGCACTTCGACGGCACCCTCGAGTTGCACGGGCGCGTGGTGATGATGCAGGCGATGGACTTCACCGGCACGGTGACGCGGCGGGAGCAACGCGTGCTCGAGCAGGCCGTGTTTACGGACGGGGTCCGCATGCGGCAGGGGGACGGGGGCCTGAGCGCCCGGCAGTTGCAGCTTACTTTCGCACCGCCGAATGGACGCGACGGGCAACGCCAACGCCTGGAGCGCGCGGAGGGTGCGGGCGGGGTCGTGCTCACACAGGGCGAGGACCAGGTGAGCTGCGAAGCCATTGATGCCTTGTTGACGGTGGATCCCGAGGGGCGTCCGATACCGCTGGTGGTGACGGCCATGGGGGAGGTGGCGGCCACCCAGGGTGAGCGGCTCATCCGCGCGCGGGACAAGATCATCGCGCAGTTCGAGACGGTCAGTCGACCGGCGCCGCCGTATGACTTCATGACCGATTATGTGGCCGCCCAGCAGGCGGGGCTTGACGTGACGAAGATCGACTGGCAGCAGCGGCGGGCGCGGCAGGAGAAGAGCGAGGTCCGCGCCGTGGAGGTGCAGCGGCTACAGGGGTTCGGCGCCGTGCGGGTCGTGGACCCGGCCGAGGGGCTCGAAGTCGATGCGGAGCAGTTGGACTGCACGCTTACGGCGGGACGGCAGATTGACGCGGCCACGGTGGCGGGCACGGAGCAGCGTCCGGCCACCGTGCAACTCGGTTCCTTCAGCGTCAGCGGCAAGGTGGTCGAGGTGCGGGTGCCGGACCAGTGGGCGCAGGTGCCCGGTCCGGGGCACCTGACGTTTCGCTCGTCGAAGGACCTCGACGGCCGGAAGGTGGAGAAGCCGATTCCGATCTCGGTGAGTTGGGCGCAGGAGATGAAGTTCCGGGGGCGGGAGAACTGGGCGGACTTCCTGGGTGGTGTGCACGCGGCCAGTGAGAACGAGGCGGAGTTCGACTGCGAGCGTTTGCGGGTGGAGTTTGATGACGTGCCGCCCGCGGAGCCGGCGGCGGCCGAGTCGGAGGCGGGGAAGGACTGGTGGATTTTCCAGGACCTGGCGGACCGCGTGAGTGGGGAGCCGTCGGGGCCGCAGCCGTGGGAGCGGCGCGGCCTGGCGAAGGAGCCCGCGCACATTCGGGCCGAGGGGGGCGTGAAGGCGAAGGGCACGGACATCGACCCGGAGACGGGGGCGGTGCGGAGCCGGGCCCTGATCCGGGGGCCGAAGCTGTCGGTGAACCTGCGGCAGGAAGTGTCGAAGCTGCTCATCGAGGGGCACGGCTACCTGACGATGGAGGACTTCCGCTCGGCGGAAGGCGGCGCGGGATTGGCGGGGGAGGGGGCGGCGGCCGAGGGGGCGCGGAGCGACCCGGGGTTTTCTTTGGACGCCGTGTCGGGGCCGTCGAAAACGCTGATCGAGTGGGGCGGCTCGATGTGGTATGACTTCTCGATCCACCAGGCGCGGTTCGACGGTGGGGTGCAGTTCAAACACTTCAGCGGGTCGGGCCTGCAACGCCTGGGAGGCACACCGCCGGCTGGGGTGGAGCGGGGTGGACCGGGAAGGGCGACCTTCCTGGATTGCGACACGTTGACGGCCGACTTTCAGGGCGGCGAACAGGAGACCGCAGCGGGCGACACGCGCTTCGGTCGGCTCAGCGGCGCCCGGCTGCGCCAGTTCCGGGCGGCCGGGGCGGTGCGCCTGATCGACGAAATGGTGGGTTTCTGGCTGACGGCGCAAACGCTGTCTTTCGAGCGGGAGCGTAACCTGCTGTCGCTGGAGGGTCTGACCCGTCAGCCGGCCGAGATCGTCCTGCAACGGCTGGGCGAACTGCCGCAGCCTTACAAGGGTGTTCACATCTATTACAATATTCGTACCGGCCGGGTCGACGTGCACAAGCCGTCGTTCCAGGGGGCAACGCCGTAGGGGAACCCTCGGAATGCAGAATGAAGAAGTAAGAAGGCAGAATCGGGCGGCCGCTCCCTGATCCCGACTCTTGTCGGGACGGTTCGGACCGGCGGCGCGGGGCGGTACCGGGGTCGGTTCAGCGGGCGGCGGTCAGGCGCGTCCGTTTGGTTTCGAGGTTGGCCAGCAGGTCGTCGAACGACTTGGCGAAAGCGTGCACACCCTCAGTGAGAAGCTGGTCGGTGACGTCATCTATATTGATGCCGGCCGCGCGAAGCTGCTCGAAGCAGCGCTGGGCTTCGGGCAGCTCGTCGCGGATGGCGACGGTCGTCTTGCCGTGGTCGAGGACGGCCGCGATGGTCTCGGGCGGCAGCGTGTTGACACTGTGCGGGGCGACGAGGCTATCGACGTACTTGGTATCGGGGTAGGCGGGGTCCTTCGTGCTGGTGCTCGCCCAGAGGGGGCGCTGGACGCGGGCGCCGAGGGCGGCGAGTTTGCTGAAGGGGCCCTGCGGCGCGAACACCTGCTCGAACCGGGCGTAGGCGAGCTTGGCATTGGCGACGGCGGCGCGGCCTTCAAGCTGCGGTGAACCGCCCTTCGTGCGCAGCAACTTGTCCACCAGCGTATCGACGCGACTGACGAAGAAGGAGGCGACCGAGCTGACGCCGGCGAGATTCTCGCCGCGGCGGGCACGCTCGTGCAGCCCGGCAAGATACGCCTCCATGACGCGCTCGTACATCTCGAGCGCGAAGATCAGCGTGACGTTGACGTTGATGCCCTCGGCGATCAGGGTGCGGATGGCGGGCAGCCCGGCCGGCGTCGCGGGGACCTTGATGAAGACGTTGGGGCGCTTCAGCGCGTGAAACAGCCGGCGGGCCTCGGCGATGGTGGCATCCGTGTCGTGGGCGAGCCTGGGATTCACTTCGAGGCTGACGTAGCCGTCGAGGCCGTGCGTGCGCTCGTGGACGGGTCGCAGGGCATCGGCCGCCGCGCCGACATCCGCCAGCACCAGCCCTTCGTACAACTGCGGCAGGTCGCAGCCGTCGCCGGCCAGGGCGGCGATCTGCTCATCGTAGGCTTTGCTGCCGGTGATGGCCTTCATGAAGATCGTCGGGTTGGTGGTGATGCCGACGAGGCCCAGGTCGATGAGGCGCCGCAACTCGCCGCCGTCGAGCATGGGTCGGCTGAGGTTGTCGCACCAGATCGACTGGCCGAGGTCGTTCAAGCGTTGGATCGTGTTGGGCACGGCGGTTCTCTCCGTGGGCCGGGCAGCACGGGGCAGACGGTTCGGAAAGTGAACCTGCCTGCGGTCCGCTGCGCGACGTACCCGGCGCGGTCCGGGTATAAGCAGCGTACCACCGTTGCCGGGGTCCGGCCACCCCCTGGTGGACGTCGCGTTCGGCACGGCTACGCCGACAACCCCCCAGGGGTGGCGATGCTCACCGAGCCCGAGCGGAAGCGAAGGGGTACCTTCGCGGCAACCCTCGTGGGTGTCGTGTGTCTGTCCGCAGATTGCGCAGATTGCGCAGATGGCAACCCGCGGTGGCCGACCGGGCTCGGCTCGGGGTGGTGGCACTCTCCTTCATTCGCCATTCGCTCTTCGTACTTCGCTACTCCCCACGCAGTGCCCCTCGTTTCCGCTCGGGCTCGGATGAACGCGGCGACCGCCATCTGCGTAATCTGCGCAATCTGCGGACAAGAAGACGGTGCCCATGGCCGCGTCGGCAGCCGAAGTGCTGGTCGTCTTCTACGTCGGCCACGGGGGGCCGACGCTACCGAAGGGCGGCGCCGCTTCAGGGGGTCGTCAAGCTGTGCAGGCGGGTCTGAATCGCGTTGAGGCGATCGAGGCGGTCCACAAAGGGCTGCAACAGTGGGACGGCGACGTGCTCGGCGAGAAGCTGGCCGACCGCGTCGGGCAGCGGGGCGCCCTCCTGCTGGGCTTCGCGGCAGCGGCGGACGTCACGTTGCGCACGGACGTACATGCCGGCCAGGATGGCGACATAGATGGCCACCGGCGCAATCAGGCCCAGCAGCAGCTTGCCGGCGCTGAGCGCCTGGACGAGCTTGACGGCCGCACTCAGGAAGTCGAAGCCGGTATCCGGTCGCACGAGTGTGAGGGCGGCCTCGGCCAGTGGTTGTAGTAGTGGGAACCACAGCAGGATGAACCACAGGCTCGCCCGGGCGAACCAGCTTGGCCGGCGGTCGCGGGCGCGGATCATATCTATTAACTGGCGATCCCACGTGCGCGCCAGGCCGCGGAGAGGCGGGGCTGTCCGGCTCTCCAACTCGGCCGGGCCCGGTAGTTGAGGTTCGAGCCGCAAGCGGGCGATGAGATCGGCCTGATCGGCGAGCAGGCGGCTGCGTACCTGCTCGATGCGGGCGCGCAGCGGACGGCCCTCGACCAGGGTGGGATCGGGCTCGTCGATGTCAACCGGTAGGCGGCGCCCGGCCAGGCGCCGGCCGATCAGGCGTGAGAACCAGCCCAGCGGCCAATGCACCAGGCGCAGCAACGGCCAATGCGCCACGCGGCGGTCGAGCAGGTCGTCGGCGAGCGTGGCCTCGGGCTGCGCATGTTGCTGCACGGCCTCGGCCACGGCTGCGCAATAGTCGGAGCCCAGGGCGTCCTGGAGCAGGCGAGCGTGATACGCGGGCTCACAGGCTTCCATCAGGCGCGTACAGAGTTGCGGCAACTCATAGTGATCGCGCAGACGTCCGGCGTTGACGTGCAGCGAGCGCTGCCAGTTGGCGGACTTGATGCGCTGGGTCTCATCGCCGGTCACCGGGCCCAGCACGGCCGCACGCAGGCGATCGAGCTCGGCGCCGGCGAAGCGGGCGATCCGGGTGATGGCCGGCTTCTCGTTGTTGTAGCGCTGCCACCGCGGGTCATCCCACAGGCAGGCGATGCGCTCGATGAACGCAGCCGGTTCCGGGAAAGCGGCCGCCAGTAGAAACAGTTGGTTCTCGTCCAGCGACCTGCCCGGCTGGGCGTCGGGCCAGCCCGCAGTGGTGATGCCGGACGCCGCCCAGTCGCGCTGCTGCTGCCAGAAACGCCGGGCGGCCTGCTCGTCGGCACCGGCCAGCGGGTCCGCGTCCTTCAGCAACTCGTCCACCTTGTTGAGTACACAGTGGACATTGTGAGGATCCTGAATCACACGCTGGAGCATCTCGACCCAGGCGCGATCGCCAAGCTTGCGGGGCGTCAGTACCCAGAGGACGCGGTCCAGCAGCGGGGCGAGCGCACGCACGGTCTGCACGTGGTTCTCGAACTCGCTGTCGAAGTCGGGCAGGTCGATGAGGACGACGTTGCGAATCGCCTCCGCCGGGTGCGGGCAGCAGCGCAGCGTGGCGGCCAGCGGCAGATCTTGCAGGCGCTGCGCGAGGGCGGCCTGCATGTCCGCGTGCACGAACGCGATCGGCTCTTCCGTGCCGCGGCCGACCTCGCGGTCATCGAGCGATACCGGCGTGCGGGCGAGGGCGTTGATGAGCGTGGACTTACCAACGTCCTTGCCGCCCAGGATGCCGCAAACGACCAGGTGGTCCGTGCGAGCCACGTCGGCGCCGAGCAGCAGTTCCGCGGGAGCGCAATGCAACAGTCCGGCCAGTTCGCGGTTGGCGGCGACCAGTTCGGCGGCGAGGCTGTGCTCAGCGCTAAGGTCGCGGTCAGTGGTGGGCATTACATCCACTGAATAACTCCAGGCAACAGGGAACCCAACGGTCGGAAGAGGGTGGCATGGCCAAGTCCCGGCGCGCCGGGACCATGCTCTCCGCCTGTCGGGGAGTTGGCTGCTGCCCAAGCATGCCGGCGCCTGCGGCTTGGGCATGCCACCCGGTGCGTGCACCTGCCGAGTAGGCCCATTCAGGTTGTCTCCTCGCACGCGCTGAGGATGTCCAATGCCGTGGCCAAGGGGTCGTCCGGGGGCAGCACGAGTTGGGCGGCGGCGCTGATGCCCTGCTGGGCCTGAAGTCGCCCACTCTCGGCGAGCAAGGCGCGGAACTCGGCGGCCGCCGCGCGCACGGCCGCAAACTCCGGGCTGCCCAGCAACTTCTCCTGCACGACCTCCAGCAGGCGTCCGAAGTGCCGCCCCAGCAGGGCGCCGGCCCCCGTCGCCACAGCGAGCTTGCCCAAGGCGGCTGCCAGCGCGGTCTTGGCCATGGCCAGGGTGAGCACGGACAGTGGCCCCGGGGCCGCCACGAGCACGATGGCCACCGCGAGCGCTCCTGCGCCCAGCGCCCCGGCCACGTGCGGACTGGCGCCGCGACATTCGCCGGCCACCCTGGCGTTCCAGGCGCTCAGGGCCCGCTCAAAGCCCGCGACCAGCTCCCGCACACGTTGTTGCTGGGCCGACGTTGCCTGAAACTGCCGCGGCGCCGGTTCGAGCCCGGTCCAGCGGCGTAGCTCCTCCCAGAAGGCGCTGACACGTTCGAGACGCTGCAACTCATGGGCTTGCCGGCGTCCGACGGCCTCGAAGTAACCGAGCGCGAGCGTGGGTCGATCGGCGTTCGGGTCGGGGTGGTCCTCCTCATCGGGCGGGGGGGCGGCGACGAGGGCCCCCAGGATGGGCACGCGCCGCAGGGCACTTTCGACGCGGTGGGTCTGCGTGCGGAGCCACTGCCGCGTCTGGCGCACGCGGAGCACGCGGGCGACGATCTGAAGCTGCTCGCGCTCCGGCGGCGTGAGGAGGGCGTTGAGACAGTCCCATTCGGACGGGGTGGTGGAGTCGATGGCCGCGACGAGGGCGGAGCGGAGTTGTTCGAGCCGCGCGGCCCGCTCGCGGTTCTGATTGCCCACGAGGCGGGCCTGGCGGGCGACCACGCGCAGCAGAGCCTGGTTGCGCGGCGGTGCGGGTCGGGCCGCGAAGTGCAGGAGGGGTTCGAGGGTCCCGGGCGGAAAGACGCTGAGCCCGCGCCCGCGACGGAACTCGAGAATCAGCGCACTCTCGGCGTCCAGGTGACGTGCCTGCTGGAGCAGGGCGGCGCGGTCTTCCTCGGCCAGCGCTCCCTCGCGCGTGCGGTTGAAGACCACGAAGCGCTGCTGCCCAAAGCCGGCGGAGGCGAGGCGCAGTTGCCCGATCGACTGCCGGTCGAACCAGCGCTCGTGGTCCACCACGACGACAAGGCGATCGAACCAGGGCAGTAGTGACAGGAGGATGTCACCTTCCTGCCGGGCGGCCTGGGACGTGAAGTCCGGCGTGTCACAGAGCAGCAGCCCGCGCAGGTCGGGGAAGGGATGATAGACGACGCCGACTTCGTCCGGTGCCCCGGTGATCCGGCTGTTGAGGTCGACGTGCACGGGGCGCAGGCCGGTGAGCAGGCGGCCGGCGCGGAGCAACTCGTCCACGATTTCGCGGTGTGCCTCGGGCGCCGCGACGATGAGTCCGAGCGTGGCGTGCCCCTGGGCGGTGATGCGGCTGACGGGATGTCCCTGCAAGAGGTTGTCGAACACGGTGCTCTTGCCGGACGAGGCGCCGCCGACGATGGCGACCAGGGGCGGCAGTGCCGGCCCGGCGGCGCGCCAGCGCAGGCAGGCACCGGCCTGCTCGACCACGGGCGGGAAATCGAAGCGCCACGTGGTGCGCAGGTGAGGCCCGCGCTCGACCACGACGGTGAGAGCGTCCCGCACAGCGGCAGAAATTGCCGGTTCCGCAGTCATGGTTGCCCGCTGCATTTCGGGTGGCGACGGGCGGCATTGTAGGGTCGTTATCGGAGCCTGCCTACCGGCAAGGCCCGGCGTCACGCCGGGGCTGCCCGCCGTGGGTACCGCAGGCGTCGCACGGCACTGGCGCCGGCCAATCGTGGCCGCGTGCGCGCCGGGGTGTTTCACGGCCCGGTAGGATCATGTCGATAGGAGGGGCGTGGCCGCGTGCGGCGGTCGGCCAAGTTGAAGGGGTCCGAAAACGGGGCTAGAATCCGTGGCGCAGACGCGCGTCAGAGGGTCGCGGCAGGCGGAGGCGGCGCTGCCCCGGCGCGCGCCACGGTGCGGGCCGGCTCGGTCACAGCAGAATCCAGGTTTCGAGACCGACCCAAAGTCTACGCTCGGGTCGTGGCGTCGTCGGCAGCCGGTAAGTACCCAGGAGAAGGCGGATCATGTTTGAACGCTTTACCGATCGGGCGCGGAAAGTGATGGCCCTTGCCAACCAGGAGGCCCAACGCTTCAACCACGAGTACATCGGGACGGAGCACATCCTGCTGGGTCTGGTCAAGGAGGGCTCGGGCGTCGGCGCCAACGTGCTGAAGAACCTCGACGTGGACCTGCGGAAGGTCCGCCTCGAGGTGGAGAAGCTGGTCAAGAGCGGGCCGAACGTGGTCAGCATGGGCAAGCTGCCCCAGACGCCGCGGGCCAAGAAAGTGATCGAGTACGCCATCGAGGAGGCCCGCAACCTCAACCACAACTACGTCGGCACCGAGCACCTGCTGCTGGGTCTGCTGCGGGAGAAGGACGGCGTGGCCGCCCAGGTGCTGATGAACCTCAGCCTTAAGCTCGAGGACGTGCGCGAGGAGGTGCTCAACCTGCTGGGCGCCCACATGGAGTCGGAGGAGGGGGAGGGCTCGGCCATGGGCGAGGCCCGCAAGACCAAGAGCAAGACGCCTGCCCTGGATTCCTTCGGGCGCGACCTCACCGAGATCGCCCGGCAGGGCAAGCTGGACCCGGTGATTGGTCGGCAGCAGGAGATCGAGCGCATCGTGCAGATTCTCTGCCGGCGGACGAAGAACAACCCGGTGCTGCTGGGGGAGGCCGGCGTTGGCAAGACGGCCATCGTCGAGGGGCTGGCGCAGCGCATCTTCAACGGCGACATCCCGGAGCTGCTGGCCGACCGGCGCATCGTGGTGCTCGACCTGGCGATGATGGTGGCGGGCACCAAGTACCGCGGGCAGTTCGAGGAGCGCATCAAGGCGGTGATGAACGAGGTCCGCCGGGCGGGCAACGTCATCCTGTTCATCGATGAGTTGCACACGCTGGTGGGGGCCGGCGGCGCGGAAGGCGCCATCGACGCCTCCAACGTGCTCAAGCCGGCTTTAAGCCGCGGCGAGATCCAGTGCATCGGTGCCACCACGCTCGATGAGTTCCGCAAGTACATCGAGAAGGACACGGCCCTGGAGCGGCGTTTCCAGCAGGTGCTGGTCGAAGCGCCCAACAAGGAGCAAACCATCCTGATCCTGCGCGGCCTGCGCGACCGCTACGAGGCGCATCACCGCGTGCAGATCACCGATCAGGCCCTGGAGCGGGCGGTGGAGCTGTCCACCCGCTACATCCCGCGCGTGCAGCCGGACAAGGCCATCGATGTGATGGACGAGGCGGCCGCCCGCGTCCGCCTGCGCTCGATGACCAAGCCGCTGGACCTGACTGAGCTCGAGCGCGACGTGGAGAAGCTCAACGCGGAGAAGGACGAGGCCGTCAAGAACGGCGACTACGAACGGGCGGCCGAGATGCGCGACAAGGCCGAGGCCATCAAGCTGCGGAAGCGCAACCTGCAGAAGGAGTGGCGGGACCGGGTCAAGGAGATCGACGGCATCGTCGACGAGGAGGTGGTGTGCGAGGTGGTGGCCGGCATGACCGGCATCCCGCTGCGCCGGATGGGCAAGGACGAGGCCGAGCGGCTGCTGAGCCTGGAAGGCGAGTTGCACAAGCGCGTGGTCAGCCAGAACGAGGCGGTCAGCGCGGTGGGGCGGGCGGTGCGGCGCAGTCGCAGCGGCCTGAAGGACCCGCACCGGCCGATGGGCAGCTTCATCTTCGTGGGACCCTCCGGCGTGGGCAAGACGTACCTGGCCAAGTGCCTGGCGGAGTTCCTCTTCGGGGATTCCGAGGCCCTGATGGTCTTCGACATGTCGGAGTACATGGAGAAGCACAACGCCTCGCGGCTCATCGGCGCGCCGCCGGGCTACGTGGGCTACGAAGAAGGCGGGCAGCTCACCGAGCGCATCCGGCGCCGGCCGTACTCGGTGGTCCTGCTGGACGAAATCGAGAAGGCCCACCCGGACGTCTTTAACATGCTGCTCCAGATCATGGAGGAGGGGCGGCTGACCGACTCGTTCGGGCGGCACGTCGATTTCAAGAACACCATCCTCATCATGACGAGCAACATCGGCGCCCACCGCATCACCCACCAGGAGGAGTTCGGGTTCGGCAAGCGCGACGAGGACGTCTCGTACGAGAAGATGAAGAAGATGCTCAAGACCGAGCTGGAGGATTACTTCCGGCCCGAGTTCCTCAACCGCGTCGATGAGATCGTGGTGTTCCGCAAGCTCAACCACAAGGACATGGTGCAAATCGTGGACCTGGAGCTGGCGAAGCTGGCCCAGCGGGTGCGCGACCGCAAGTACACGCTGGTGGTGACGCAGGAAGCGAAGGATTTCCTCATCGAGCACGGCACGGACGAGAAGTTCGGCGCCCGGCCGCTGCGGCGGGCGATCGAGCAATACGTCGAGGACGCCCTCTCCGAGGCCATGCTCCGCGGGGAGTTCAAGGGCAAGGACACGATTGTGGTGAAGGTCAAGCCGCCCGCGGGCCCCGACGAGCTGCCCATGCTGCTGATGGAAGGCACCCTCGGCGGCACCGAAGGTGCGGACGGCGCGGCCCCCCCCGCGCCCCCGGAGCCCGTCTCCGCCGGCCAAGGCGCCGACGCGACGTAAGTCACCGTCGTGAGCGTGTTTACCACCGTCCGTGCTTGTCAACCGCAGGCGCCAGCCTGCCCACGCCACCAGCGGGTGCCCAGTCGTACCGACACCGTAGACGCGACCCCGCGGGCGCAACCGGCACCCTCTCCTCCGCGTCATCTTCGCGAAGGGACTGTAGGCATAACCCACCTTAATCCGGGATTATTCACCATCCCGGTGGTGATAGCATAACGCGTCGCGGCGGGGGCATTCGAGGACGAGATGGCGGGTTGACAGCCGGGGGAAGCCCTGCGAGAGGGCGGTGCGGCGAGACCGCCCCCTACCCCCACGGCCCACACGGGGTCGGGGAGAGTGCCGGGGGCCGGGTTGTCAGGGGAATCACTCACGCAGGACAAGGCTCAAATGCGCATGCCGTGGCGGTGGCACCCAGTGCCGCGGGC
>JAKQDH010000111.1 GCA_029558835.1 Planctomycetota bacterium
TGTCGTCCGCGTCCGGCGTGCCGTAGGGGTCCCAGTTGTTCGGGTCGTTCCAGTTGCCTACGTACACGTCGAAGTAGTACGTCGTACCGAGCGCCACCTGCGTGGCGCCCAGCATCACTAGAGTTCCGATGATCGCACACCGATGTCGTACTTGCATGGGTGATGTCCCCTTTACTCGTAATTCCGCAACCTCCACTTGCGCGAACCCATCCGTGCGGCGCGGAAGCGCTGCGCAGGTGTGCAGCGCAGCCCACACCGTCTCCCTGACAGCCTACTGCGTCTTGATGGTGGCGTTCTCGAACACGGTCACGGTGGTGTACGAGGCTCCGCTGGGCGCCGGGCCCGCGATCGTGAGGCTGTCCGCCGTGAGCGTCGCCGTCCCGCCGGCCGAGTAGAAGTCCCGGCTGCTGTTGATCGTCAGATCGTCGATCTGCTCCGTGATCAGCCCGACGTACAGACCGTCCGCCCCGGCCGGGAAGAGCGCGTCGTCGTTGGTCGTGCAGGGGGAGCCGCATTGCGCCCACGGGTCGCCGCCGGACCAGTTTTCGGTGTTGTTCCAGTTGTCGTCCCCCCCGCGGGCCGTCCAGGTGTACAGCGAGCCCAGGCACGCGGCCGCGCTGCCGCCGAAGATGAGGGCTCCCACGATCCAATCCTTGCGTGTCATTGTGGAACCTCCACGGAAGTGCAGGGGCGCCGGCGTTGGCAACACCGTGTTCCACGCCGAACACCCGTTGAGATCCACTGCGCCGCTGCCGCACGATGCGTCGAGCGGCACCCTAACCCCTGACCGACATGCCCCAGGTTAAAGGGACCGCGTCGGGGGGGGGGGGGGCGTCAAGCGAAATACGGAGGATTCCAAGCGGCGCAGGCGTAATCAGTGCGACTTGAACCAGGCGGCACGCAAAACATGAAGGAGGTCAGCGGGCACCGGGACGGAGCCCGAACGGGGACGAGGGACCGTACCCGACGACCCGCAATTCCCCTTCGCTACCATCCGGGTCAGGTCGGCCGCGCCCCCTCTTCATTCGCTATTCGCTACTCGCTATTCGTTCTGTCGTTTCCGCTCGGGCCCGGTTAGGGTGTTCGCTACGGGCGGTCGCTGACAAGTTGTTATACTGGCGGGCGGCGTTTCTAATCGCCCGACGGGGTGGGCCGCGGTAGACTGAAGGTGCGGTTACAGGCGCCTTGGCAGCCCGCTGATGAACTCGCGGGCCGGACCGGGGGCCGCGGAACGCTTGGCGTTGCGGGCTGCACGTCGGCCACGGGGGGCCGATGCTCACTGACGGGCTGCCAGGCGCGAGTTTGCCCGGTCTCGCTGTAGGCGGACCCTGGGCGGCGGGTTTGCCACTGGGCGGCAGGAACATGACGGAAGAAGGCCTGGGAAGATCGCTGGCGGGCAAGGTGGTGACGGCCATCGTGGGGGTGGCCAGCGTGGTGGCGTGCGTGGGGGCCGGGATCTGGTTCTGGCGGCACCCTGAGGACCTGGCGGCCATCTGGCGCGTGGTGAAGTACGCCTTAGCTTGGGCGGGTTTCGTGCTGGTTCTGCCCTGGGCGACGTTCTTCATTCCGCGCTGGGTGCTAACGAAGGACTCTAACTTAGCGTCTGGATTGATGTTAGGTGGATACCTGGTAGCCGATGTCGCGGTTGGGTTGTGGCTGATGGGCGGCATGTTCGGGCACTCGACGCTGACGTGGGTTGTTGTTGTGGCTGGATTTCTTGCTGCCGGTGTTTACAACTACGCTTCGGCGGAGTATTTAACTTCGCTGTTTGAAGATGAAACGGGCGGGCTCTGACCCCAGGGGCCGACGGCGGGACGGGGCCCTACGGGCCGTTGACCGGGGATGCTAGCGGAGGAAGCCGAGATGGCGACGCTCCAGGCAGGGGATCGGATCAGCAATTACATCCTCGAGCAGCAGGTGGGGATGGGCAGCTTCGGGGAGGTGTGGCGGGCGCGGCACCACGTGTTTGGCGACGCGGTGGCGATCAAAGTGCCCACGGACCCGCAGTTCGTGCGGAACCTGCAGCGGGAGGGGGTGGCCGTGCACGGGTTGCGCCACCCGAACATCGTGCGTGCCATTGACCTCGATCCGTATGCGACGCCGCCGTACCTGGTGATGGAGTACATCGACGGGCCGTCGTTGCGTGAGGCAACTGACGCGCTGAAGGCGCAATTCCCGATTCCGGCGGCGGTGGTGATCCTGCGGGGGATTCTGCGGGCCCTGACGGCGGCCCACGAGCAGAACGTGATTCACCGTGACATCAAGCCGGCCAACATCCTGCTGAGCTGTCCGCTGGAGAAGATCGGCGCGATCACCGAGCAGGCGGTGAAGGTGACGGACTTCGGCCTGGGACACGCGGGCGGCGTCACGACGCAGTCGATCATGCAGAGCGGGAGCATGCTGACGGAGGAGGGTCGCAGCATCGCCGGCACGCTCGCGTACATGTCCCCGGAGCAGAAGGAGGGCAAGGACCTCGACGCCCGCAGCGACCTGTACAGTTGCGGCATTGTGCTGTTCGAGATGTTGACGGGCGAGCGTCCCCAGGGGACGGATGAGTTGCACGGCATGCGTCCGGAGGTGCCGCCGTTTCTGGACGAGGTGTTCCGGCGGTCGTACACGCGGCTGGAGAAGCGGTACGCGTCGGCGGCGGAGATGCTGGCGGGGCTGGAAGAGCGCGGCGGGGCACACGTGGTGGTGCCGGCGGCGCCGGTGCGGCGCGGGGGGCGTCTGTCCTGTCCCGCGTGCGAGTTCGGCGTCGGCGAGCGTGACCAGTTCTGCATCCGCTGCGGGCAGCAGCTCGTCGAGCACGTGCCACGGTGTCGGCACTGTCAGGGCTACGTCCAGCGTGAGGATCGTTTCTGCATCTGGTGCGGGAAGAGCCTGGAGGTGTTCCAGACGTGAGTGCAGGAGGGGCAAGCGTGAGCCTGGACCCGTTGGTATTTGTGCTGATGCTGGTGCTGGGGCTGGCGGCTTTCCTGCTGGGACTGGTGTACATGGTGTTCAAGGCGGTGGGGGGTGTGTTGCGGGGACTGGGTGGTTTGCTGCGGGGACGGCCGAAGGGGGCCGCCCGGGTCGTGGCGCTGTCTGCCGGGCGGGTGTGCGGGGATCCACAATGCCGGCACGTCGAGCCGCGCCCGGCGTGCTTTTGCAGCCAGTGCGGGAAGCGGCTAGAGTAGCCCGCCAGGAACACAGCTCTTATGACGACGGACGCCCAGCAAGCCTTGCAGCAGGAGACCGAGTTTCTCTCGGGCATGGAGAGCCAGTTGCGCGGCGCGCAAGGTCGGCTGCTGCGCGGGACGCACTGGGAACTGGCCCGCCACGACGAGAGTGACGAGCTACGGCAGCTCATGGCGCAGCGGGGTCTGTACGATCGGGAGCTGCTGAAGCGTCTGCCGGTGAACCGGCGGGTGGCGTTGCACGGCTATGAGCGGCGGCTGTGGTTCTGGCGGCGGCGGACGGGGGTGGCGGTGGCGTCCACGTTGTCACCGCTGGCGCATTACGTCTCGGGCAGTGGCGGGATAGCGCCCCCGGTGAGCCTGGCCGAGTTGAAGGACCACGTACGGAAGCTGGTCGGCGCGCCGCAGGTGCCGCACCTGATCGGGGTATGCAGCCCGAGTGGTTTCACGGCGGAGGCGCGGTCGACGCGCCTGGGGCTGCCGAACGCGCAGGTGGTGTTGATCGAGCCGGATGGGCACGGCGGCTGGCGGGTGGCGTCGAATGAGCCGGGAGTCAGTACGAAGGTCCTGGAGTTGTTTGATCCGGAGGACACCCGGCACAAGGTGGCGCGGGTGCGGGCCCTGATCGCCCAGCGCAGCGCGGACCTGCTGACGGGGAGCCTGTCGGCGGCGGCACTGGCGGCCGAGCTGGACCTGCCCGAGCTGCTGGTGCGGCAGGCGTTCGAGGAGGCGACGCGGGCGGAGCCGGAACTGAAGTTCTCTCGTTATGAGGGCGACGTGCTGTTGTATCGGGGGGCGTCCGTCGAAGCGCAGGAGACCAGATCGATGGGGGTCATCGAGCGGATCAAGCAGTTGTTCTCGCGCGAGGGGCACGAGGCGGAAAAGATCAACCTGCTGATGCAGCGGCGGGCGGCCCTGGCGCGGGAGCGGGACCGCATTTACGAGGACATCGTGAAGCTGGAGGGCAAGGAGGGCGAGTTGCTGGCGGCCGGCAAGGCGGCGGCGTCCGAGGTGCCGCGGCGACGGCTGGCGGCCCAGCTTGCCCAGTTACGCAAGGAGATTTCCCGCCATCACACGACGGCCGGCATGCTCAACCAGCAGATCGACATTATCAGCAGCAACGTGCACAACCTGACGCTGATTCAGAAGGGTGAGCGGGCGAAGTTGCCGACTTCGGAGGAGCTGACGGACAACGCGGTCAGGGCGGAGGAACTGCTGGAGACCTTGCAGGCGGACGTTGATCTGGTGAGCACGCTCGAACATGACCAGCGCGAGGCGAGCCTCAGCGCCGAGGAGCAGGCGATTCTGCGCGAATTCGAAGCGGTCGAACGGGCGCCGGAGCCGGGGCGGCCGGAGGCGGTCCCTCCGCAGCAGGCCATGCCGACGCCCGCGCCGCCGGAACCGGGCGAGCGTAGCGCGTCCCCGCGGGAGAGTGAGCCCGGCGCGGCTCCGCCGCCGCTGCGTCAACGCGAACCCGAGGAGCAGGCATAGGCGATGGGCCTCTTTGGACCGACCACACCGAAGACGGCGGCGCTGAGCTTCTTCGATTGGCTGACCCGGCGCAGGAAGCCGTTGTCGCGAATGACGCGGGCGGAGTTGCGACGCCAGGAGTTGCTGCTCGACAAGGACCGGACGCAACTGCTTAATCGCATCAGCAAGCTGGCGAAGGAGAAGCAGGAGCTCTTCGAGCGCGGGGCCGGGGAGAAGACGCCGGAGGTCCGGCGCGTCCTCGCCCAGGAGTTCGAGATGCGCACGACCGAGCAGCTTATGCTCGGGCGGCAGCTCAACATTCGCAGCAAGGAGCTGATGACGGTGTCGCGGCTGCGGATGCTGCGGGAGACGGCCGAGCGGGCGGGGCATCGCGGCCGGCTGGGCCTGGTGAGTGAGGCCGACATGCTGCGGCTCGGCAAGCTCATCGAGTCCGACGCGGTGCGCACAGAGGTCTACCAGGAGCGGCTCGACGAGATTCTGGCGCTGGGACGGGAGGTGGATGAGGGCTCCGCGGGACTCACGGCGGCCGGGCAGACCGTGCTGGACGTCTGGGAGAAGATGGACCGCGGCGCCATCACGGACCGCGAGGAAGGTTTCGAGGAAGCCGATCGCCGCGTGCGTGAGCGCCAGGCGGCGGCGGAGGGCTGACGTAGCGGGGTACCGGCTGCGCCGCGGGCCGCGAATGCAGAAGGCGGAATTCGGAATGCAGAAAGGCAGGCTGCACGCCCGTTGCATTCTGCCTTCGTCATTCTGCATTCCGCTCGGGTGGCCCAGAGCCCGTGGGCCTGGGGGAGTGATGAGCGCCGCGTAAGCCTTCCGCGCGACGGAGCGTGCTGACCAGCGACTGCGGTCACGGGAAGGCATGATACCCGACACGCACGTGCAGGCGGAAACGGGGACAAGAGGATCTCAGATTTGAGATTTCAGATTTGAGATTCTGTCACCGGGGGTAACTCGGAGCGCGAGCCGACGGGGCTTTGTTCTTTACCCGTCCTCTCCCCGGTGGGAAGAGGGGCCGACGATGCGGTCGGGGGGATGCGGACCGATGCGTGAGCACTCGCGACCACTGCGACGCAGCACCGACAACCGCGTCCTGGCGGGAGTATGCGGCGGTCTGGCGGAGTATCTCGGGCTCGACCCGGTGGCGGTGCGGGTGGCGTACGTGCTGCTGTCCATCCTCTCGGCGGGCTTCCCGGGAACGCTGGTCTACATGGTGCTGTGGCTTCTGATTCCGGAACGCGAGTACTACTGAGTGGATTCTCGACCGGAAACAGGTGACGTCCCCGGCCGGGTGGCATGGTCAAGTCGAGCGAAGCTCGGCGCCGCCATGCCTGCCCAGAGTGGAACGCATGCCGGCGCTCGCCCGGGGCGAGCTTGGGCATGCCACCCAGTAATCGGGGCATGCCACCCTGGTCGGGTGGCTGGTTCTCCAGTGCGTGGAGCTGTCTGACATGGCCCTGTTCAAGAGTTCGGAAGAGCGGCGCATCGAGCGGGACATCCGTATCCGCCAGGGCATCCGGCGGATCGAGAAGTCGATCCGTGAGCAGGGGCGCTTTCAGGACGAGTTCGTCCGCAACGCCCGCGAGGCGAAACGCATCGGCGACACCGGGCAGTATGCGTTCATCCGGGCTTCGCTCCGCAAGACCGCGACCATCCGCAAGATGCTGGAACGCCAGTTGCTCAGCGTCAAGAACGCTTTGCTCATCAAGCGCCAGGCGGAGGCGACGGCGGACTTCGCCAAGAGCATGGGCCTGATGGCCGCCGAGATCGGCCGACTCTTCGGGGAGACGGACCTCATCAAGACCCAGGCGGACTGGGAGAAGGCGATGGTCCAGTCCCAGACGATGGAAGAACGCATGAACCTGTTCCTCGATTCGATCGAGGAACTGGCCGCCCAGGACGTCGAAACGAGCGCGGCGGCCGAGGTCGTCAGCGACGACGAAATCGACCGGCTCATCGAAGCGGAAGAGGCGGCCGAGCAGCAGAAGGAAATGGACAAGCTCGCCAGCCTGAAGGCGGAACTGGATTCGCTCAAGGGCGAGGGAGAGAAGCAGAAGTAGAATAGCGAACGTCGATGAGCGAATAGCGAATACGGAGGGGCAACGACGTTTGGCCGCGACGCGCTGCGAAGCGCGAGCAGTCGAAACACATGGTGCAGCGCGGCCAGCGCGTCGAGATGCTCGGGGCGACGGGAAATCGGGAACACGGGATTGTCTTCCTCAGAAATGCCAGCCAAGGTCGGGAAAACCGGTCGCCTGCGCAAGTGGCTGGGCCGCCTGGTGCTCGCGGTCATCGTGCTGGTTCTGCTGACGAAGCTGTTCGAGCCCGCGCTACGCCGCACGCAGCTCCTGCACGCCTGTGCCAGCGCGGATCGGCTGGTCGTGGACTTCAACACCTGGCCGGAGGACGTCCGGGCCAAGCTGAAACTTGAAGCGCAGCCGACGTATGACATCCGCGACCGCGAGGCAATCCAGAAGCTCCTGGGTTTGCTGCGCTTCCAGGTGGATTGGATGAATGGATCGTGCAGGTGCTACGGAGACGTCGTGTTTCGTTTCTGCCGCGGGGAGCAGACGCTGGCCTCCGTGAGCCTGCATCACGACAAGAACCTGCGCTGGCGGGACGGCGCCTGGTGGGGTGACGCGACCCTGGTTGCGGAGAGTCGCACGGGGATCGATCAGTGGCTGAAGGACAACCACGTACCGTTCCGGCGGTCGGCGGGTGACATTACCGCGGCGGAGAACGAAACCCGGTCTTGCCCCGAGCCGACGCCGACGACGGCAGCAGGGCCGGTCGGCGCAGGCGCACAACCGGGCGCACAACCGGGCGCGGAAGCGGCGAACAACACTGAGGGGGCGCCACCACCCGGCTGAGCGGAGCGTAGCGGGACGCTCCCGGTGAAGAACCAAGTGACGACGAGCGGATGCTTGGACCAGTGCTACGCAAGACGATCTCACCGTGGCAACGAGAAGCGATGGGTCGTTGTGATAACGGCCCTCGTCCTGGCGGCCGCCTGTGCCTGGTACGTGCCGCGCGGCGTCTGCTACGGCGACGCGGGCGACCTGCAGACCGCGTGCGCGACGCTGGGGATCGCGCACCCGCCGGGCTACGTCGGGTTTGCGACCGTGGGGTGGCTGCTGTGTCGAGTGCTGTTCTTCATCGAGCCGGCGTGGGTCGTGTCGCTGGCGTGTGCCGCGTGTATAGTGGCAGCGCTGGTCCTGCTGGTGCTGTTGCTCATCCGTGGCGGGCTGCATCCCTTCGCGGCCGGGGCAGCCGTGCTGGTGCTGGCCGGGTTACGACACGTGTGGGCGAGCGCCGTGCTGCCCGATGCCGATGCGCCGGCGCTGGCCTGCCTGATGGGGGCGGCCTACCTGCTGACCGTGTACGCGCGGCGGCGACACTGGTGGCCGCTGCTGTTGGGGGCGGGGCTGCTGGGATTCGGGGCTGCAAATCGCCCACCACTGCTGCTGGCCGTGCCGGGATTCCTGCTCGCGTGGATCATCATCGAGCGTCGCGCCCGGGCGGTTGGCGGGGAGACGATCGGCCGGTTGCTGGCGTCGCTGGTGTGCGCGGGCGCGCCGATCGCGCTGGTGGCGGCCCTCACGCTGGGCCGGGACTCCGCGGGCAATCCGTACAACTACATAGAGCACTACAACGAGCTGCATCGGGAGTTGCCGGGTCAGGACGCGGGCTTGAGTGCACGAGGGGAGCGTCTGCGCTGGCTGGTGACCGCCCGGCAATACCACGAGCTGACGAGTTCAGATTGGCAACAGGTGCGGGCCAGGTTTCGCTACCTGCGCCGGCAACTGGGTGTCTACGACGCGCTGCCGATGGCGGCCGTGCTGCTGCTGCTGGCGGGCGGGACGTGGAAGTTGATGCGGCGGGTTCCCGAGGACGCGTGCTGTGCCTGGGGCATCCTGCTGGGGCAGATGGCGTTTCTGCTGTACTACCGGACGGCGGTGCCGACGGCCGACCTGCTGCCGGTGATCTCGGCGGGGACGTGGCTGGCCGGGGCGGGATTCGCGGGGCTGCTCCCGCCCGAAGCGAGCTTGGCGGGATCGGAGGCCCAGGTGATCATCCGGGCACCACGGCTGCGCGCCTGCGTGGCGCTGGCGGCCATGATCACCGCCGGGAACTGGTTCGGCTATCGCGTCGAGACACGTTCCGGGGTCGCTGCCGGGCAGGACGCCACGGGGTTCCTGGCTCGGGTCAGGTTTGCTGAGCTGCCGGCCGGGGCGGTGATCTTCGCCGATTGGAGTCACTCCCGACCGCTGTGGTATGCCCGGTGGGTGACGAGCCGGCGGGAGGATGTGCGCATCGTCTCGGGCCGCGGCGTGCCGGAGGACCCGGCGTGGAGCGAGTTGGAGGCACGGCGGCAGGCGGAGGCGGGGCAACAAAGCGCGGTGAATACGCCGGTGTTCTGTACGGTTGACGGTGACGCACCGGCCGGGTGGCACCTGGTGGCGCACGGCCCGCTGTGGCGTCTGGAACGGGACAGGCCACCGTCTGCCGAGTCGCTTGAGGGTGAGAACTGAGCGCCGCATGTGAACCCCTCTCCCTTCCGAGGAGAGGGGCAGTGGTGAGGGTGGCGGCGGGAGCAGGTGCTCCGGATACGACGACATGCTTACCCGCGACTGCGGTCGCGGGAAAGCCTCGCACCCGGGTGGCCCAGGTCCTTCTGGACCTGGGGGACTGATGAACGCTGCGGCGGTGCTTGGTGCGACCGATCATGCTTGCGCGCGATTGTCGTTGCTCGAAAGCGTGGCGGTCGGGCCGGAACGGAAGCGAGGAGAAAAGAATCTCAGATTTGAGATTCGGGATTTGAGATTCGACAGCGTGGCGTTGGGGCGTAGAGGCGAGCGCGAGACAATGTGGACTTGCCCCTCACCCAACCTCTCCCCGGAGGGGAGAGGGGGCAGAGAGATGACGCGGAGGGGAGATCAGCCAGGGCGGCGACCCGGAGTTGCATCGCGGGCGGGTTGCCTCACAGGACAGATGCTATGGCGGCTTCGTTCGCGGCATTTGAGCGTCTGAAGAGCAAGGGCGTGGCTGCCTATCAGCAGGGCGAGTACGGCGCGGCCAAGACGTACCTTGTCGATGCGGCCGAGTGCATGCTGGAACTGGCCGCCCAGGCCCAGACGCCGGAAACACGCCGCCAGCAGGAGCAGCTTGCCGCCCAGCTCATCGACCTGGCCAAGGACTGCGATCGGCAACGCAGCACGCCGGGCAAGCCGCGCTTGCGCCAGCGCGAGGCCGATGAGGAACGCACCAGCGACGCGGCCGAGTGGGTCGTGAAGGAAAAGCCCAACGTCGGCTTCGATGACATCGCCGGGCTGGAGGACGTCAAGCAGGAAATCCGGGTCAAGACGATCTACCCGCTGGCACATCCGGAACTGGCGCAGCGGTACGGCATCGCCCGCGGCGGCGGCGTGCTGTTGTACGGTCCGCCGGGCACCGGCAAGACGATGATGGCCAAGGCCGTCGCCCATGAGATCGACGCGACGTTCTTCCTGGTCAGCCCCGCGCAGCTTATGAGCAAGTGGGTCGGCGAGGCCGAGCAGAACGTGCGCAAGCTCTTTGACGCGGCCAAGACGGAGCCGATGTCCGTCATTTTCCTGGATGAGCTTGAGGCACTGGTACCGAAGCGCAAGAGCGACAGCTCGACGGTGATGCAGCGCGTGGTGCCGCAGATCCTGCAGGAACTGGAAGGTTTCGACCGCAGCGCGGAGCGGGCGTTGCTTTTCGTCGGAGCGACCAACAAGCCGTGGCTGCTCGATGAGGCGATGCTGCGGCCGGGGCGGCTCGATGCGAAGGTGTACATCGGTCTGCCGGACCCGGTGGCGCGCTACCGGCTGCTGGAGATCCACTTCGGCAAGCGCCCGCTGGCGGAGGACGTGGACTTCGCCGAGCTCTGCGACAAGCTGGAAGGCTACAGCGGGGCGGACATCAAGAACATCGCCCTGGAGGCGGCCGAGCGACCGTTTCTCGAGGCGATCGGCGGCAAGGAGGCGCGTGCGATCACGCGGCAGGACGTGCTGGAGGTGATCGCGGCCAATCCGCCCTCCGTCCACCCCAGCGACCTGGTACGCTACGAGAAGTTCGCAGAGGAGGGGCGGTGACTGACCCCTCGCCCCGTCGAGGGGTGCTGACTAACCCGTTGCCCCGTCGAGGGGCGTTGACCTGCCCCTCTCCCTTCCGAGGAGACGGGCAGGGGGGAGAGTGGCGGAGGCGAGGGGAGCAGAATCTCAGATTTGAGATCTCAGATTTGAGATGCCAGATTCGCGATCTCAGATTCGAGATTTGGCATTCGAGGTCCGAGACTCGGAATCTGAGATTAGAGGTTTGAGATTCGAGGCTTGAAAGCACGGGACTCGCGCTGAGATACGGGAGTGACTTGCACGGAAGAAATGCCCCGCTGGCGCGTGTGAGCGGGAGGTGAAGGACCATGAGCCAGTCGCTCAACTTCGAGACGTTCCTGGGCCGGCCGGACGCGGTGGCGACGGCCCTGGCGGTCGGCGAAATGTTCGGCCTGCTGCGGCGGACGTATGAGCTGCCGCCGCCATGGGCCGCGCTGGTGAGACGTACGACTGGTGACCACGTCGTCGTCCCGGCCGGCGCTTGTTGTGAGGCCGGCGGCGCCGAGGAAGTGCTGCTGGTGCGTACCACGCCGCTGGAACTGGAGTTCGCTGAGGAGCAGCTTACCACGCAGGACCGGTTTCAGTGCCAGGCGCGTGTCACCGTGAGCGTGCGGGTGGTGCCGGAGCGGGCGGAGTTGCTCTCCCTGAGCAAGACCGTGCTGGGTAGCGAGCGGACGGCGACGGCGGCCACGCTCCGGCGTTACCTGCAAGGTGCCCTGCGGCAGGCGCTGGTGCAGGCGGCCGGGGCGCAGGAGGCGGCCGTTCTCGTCGACGGCCAAGCCCCCGCGGTCGAGGCGCTGAGCAAGGCGTTGCAGGGACCCTGCTTCCTGGCGGGGCTGGTGGTGGAGGGCACGCCGCGCGTGCGGTTCGACTCGGAGACGTTTCGTCAGGTGCGGCAGTCGGAGGAGCAGGCGGCCCGGCAACAGCGGGAGCACGAAGCGTCCCGGCAGGTCCAGCAGGCACTCGAACAGGCGCAGCGGACTCACCTCGATCATCTGGCCGAGCTGCTTGCCAAGCTGAAACAGCTTGCCGCCGCTTCGCCCCAGGCCGAGCTGGGCGACCTGATGCGGACGTTCTCCGAGGCGCAGCGGGGGGAGCTGTACGAGGCGCTGTTTGCGACCGCACCGAGCGGGCCGCGCACGGCGTGGATCGCGGTGGCCTCCGGCGATGAACTGCTCTTCCTGGACCCCAGCGCGCCGGCGGCCATCAACCGGCGGGTGACCATCAGCGGGTCCGCGGGTCCCCTGCGCTCCGTGCAGACCGGGCTTACGCCGGAGGGGCGGACGGTGCTGCTGGTGGGCGCCGCCACCGGGGTGTATCAGCTCGCTCCGGAGGCGGCGCAAGCGGAGGTGACGTTCCTGGTGCCGGATGCCGCGGGCGTACGGGGCGGATTCAACGCGGCCACCCGCGTGGGTACGCGCCTGTTTGCCACCCACTCGGAGTTGGGCTTGCTGGAGTGGTCGATCGACGCACCCGCCTCGCCGCGGCGGCGGTTTGCGGCCCTGACGCAATCGGCGAAGTCGGTGCGGTGCGTACAGCTTCTCGGCGGCGATCTGTATGGCTCGATCGACGATCACGTGCTCCGCTGGCCGGCGGACGATGTGAGCGATCAACCGGCGCAGGTATACACGGAGGCCGGTGGGCAAATCACCGCGGTGTGTCCGACGCCGATCGGTTTGTTGGCGGGCAACCGGTTCGGGCAACTCCTGTTTTGGCCGGAGCCGGCGGGCAGCGCGCCGCAGGTGGTTCACACCGGCAGCGGCAAGCCGGTGGAGTCGGCCGTGCTGCTCACCACCGGCGGCGTGCGGCGCGTCGTCTTCACCGATGGTTCGCCCTACGTGCACGCCCGCGTCCTGGGTGACAACTTCACCTGTCGTTACGAGGCGCCCGGGCAGATGCTGCGCCGCGTAGAGGTGGCCGACGATCTGCTCGTGGGCATGAACGACCTGCGCGACCGGCTGATCTGCTGGAGGCCGGGCACGCCGGGGGTGCCGAGCGCCACGGTTTCCGTCGGCGCCCTGTGTGGCCGGAGCATCCAGGACGCGTGCCTGATTCCGGAGACGCCACATTGACTCACACAGGCTGCGTGGCCAGCGTGGGTGCCATGCCCACCCCCGCCGGCCGGCGGGGGTGGGCATGTCGTCCGGTACAGGGGCATGCTTACCCGCGACTCCCGTCGCGGGAAAGCATGGCACCCACCATGATGGAAACGCGGAACACACACGACGCACGGACGAGTTGATGCGCATGGAGTCACGCTGGTTCACGCGCCTGCATGCGGCGGAATTGCTGGTCGTGTTCCTGATCGGCGCGGCCGGCATGCGCTTCCTGTTCTCCGGCACCGGCTGGGGTACGGAGCTGCGTCCCAACCTGGCGGGCAACGACTGCTTCTACCACGTCAAGATGGCCGTGCTGTTCCCGGAGGTGCCGCTCGCTGACGAGTTTCCCTGGCTGTCGCAGACGATCTTCAAGGCGCGGCACGTCAACCACCGCTGGGGGTTTCATGCCTACCTGGCGCCGTTCGTACGCATCGCGCACGCCCTGTGGGGTGACTACATTCCCGGCGCGCGGGTGGCCATGTGCGTATCGTTCGGGCTGGTGGTGTTGCTGGCGCAGCTCATTCTGATGAGCGAACGCGTGCGGTTTCGCTGGATGTGGCTGGCGTTATTGATGGCGCTGCCGGCGGACTTCTACCTGCGGCAGGCGTATGCCCGGCCGATCGGGCCGTCGCTGGTGTGCCTCCTGCTGGGCTGCTACTTCCTGCTGCGGGGGCGCTACGTGCTGCTGGCCCTGTCGATCGTGCTGTACACGCAGATGTACCTGGGCTCGTTCTTTCTGGTCATCGTAGCGGGCATTCACTTCGTCAGCGGGCTGTTGCAGCGGCCCCAGCCCATGTTTGACTGGCGGCTGATCGTCTGGGTAGCGATCGGTTCCACGGTGGGCGTTGTGGTTCATCCGCACTTCCCGGAGAGCCTGCCGTTTCTGGAGACGCAGATTTTCGGCAGTGGCTTGACGCCGGAGATTCGGGTGGGACGGGAGTGGTACGCCTACGAGAACGTCTGGAGCTTCGCCAACCAGATGGGCGTGCCACTGAGCATGCTGGCGGCCGCGCTGGCGCTGCGGTTGCGGCTGGGGCGCCGGCTGACGCGCAACCAGTGGACGCTGCTGGTGGCCAACTTCTTCTTCCTGCTGCTGACGCTGAAGGCGCGGCGGTTCGTGGAGTATTGGCCGGTGTTCGCGGTGCTATCGGCGGCGACTCTGGTCAGCCCGCTGTTCGGGGCGGAACCCGCGCGGGACGCCCGGAGTGTGCCGGGCCGCACGCGCAGCGGACCGGTGTGGCTGATCCCGCCCGCGGCTATGCTGGCCGTGCTTGGGGCGTTCTTCACCGTGCGGTATCTGCCGTCGCAGTATACAGACCTGCTCGCGTGGTGGTTGATCTGGCTGGCCGCGGGGTTGGCGATGCTGCTCGTCAGTCTGCGCCGGGCGGCCGTTCAGCGACCGAAGGTGCGTCTCGCTCAGCACGTGGTCATGGGCGTCAGCACAATGGCGGCGGTGCTGTCGCTGTGGTTCCTGGCGGCCGGGCCTGTGTATACCGCGGTGCGCAACATGGCCAAAGGCAAGTACGACCTGAACGAAGTGGAGGCGACGATGGCGGCCGTGGAGGCCCTTTCACAACCTGGCGACGTGGTTTTCACCGATGACTGGGACATCTTCACGGTGTTCTTCTACTTCAACGACAAGAACTACTACATCGTCGGGCTGGACCCGGTATTCGGCTATCGGTACGACCCGGAGATGCGTGAGCGTTACGTGAAGATCACGCGTGGCGAGGCCCCCTGCCCGGCGACGGTGGAAGTGCCGCAGGGCGGCAAGCTGGTGCCGCACACCATCGAGGTAACACTCGAGGACATCCGCGACCGGTTCAACGCCCGCTTCGTAGTGGTGGACCGCGAGCACCAAGGGCTCGCCCGCAAGCTGGACCGCGCTGCGGACCTCGCCCGCCAGGTCTACCCGCCGCCGGCCGGCAGCAGGGCCCCGCTACCGCCCTATCGAGTCTACGAAATGCTGAACTCACAGTAAGACCGGAGCGCAGGCCGGCAACCCAGATCTGTCTTGCCTCCGTGCCGTTCTCGGATGCCACCTGTGCGCAGGGGGACCCCGGCACCCCGGGACGTCGTGCTCAGGGGTTCACGACCAACTCAAAACGTGCAATGTGTTCCTGAGGTCCGCCGTGCTGGGGCGATACGGAGCTGTCCTCGACGCGCACATCGAAGTAGAACACGCCGCTAGAGGCGGGTACGCCGCTGATGCAGCCGTCCGCGCCCACGCTCAAGCCTGCGGGCAGGCCCGTCCATTGGGAGTCGTGATTGCCGGGGTACTCACCCCAGTGGTACGGTGGGGTTCCGCCGACGGCTTGGACCTGAAAGGTGTACGGGTTGCCGCGTTGGGCAGGGGCCGGCGACCCCCACGGATGTACGAACCCCACCATCGTCAGCCCGCGTTCTTCGGCCAGCAGGGCGCCCAGGTCAGCCTTCACTTCCCCGAAGGCAGGGTTGGCGTGCTGGCTCTGCAACTCGTAAGGGTCCGTCTGCAGATCATAGAGCTCGTCTACCCAGACTCCGTTCCACAGGTAGTCGTACAGCACGTACTTCCAGCCCTGCTGTCGGATCGCCCCCCAACTGGTAGCCAGTGTCGGCTTATCCAGACGATAGAACTCCAACAGGAGCGAGTCCCTCCAGGGCGCCTGCGCGTCCTCAATGACCTCCACCAGGCTTGAGCCGTTGCTCAAGGGAGTCTCCGTGATCTCCTCCTTGGTGTAGCCCGCCAGGTGCAGGATGGTGGCGGGCACGTCCAGGTCCGCCGCCACAAGCTGGTTTCGCGTCCCGGGATCAGCGCCGGGCATGCGGATCACCAGCGGCACGCGGATGGACTCCTCGTAGGGCCAGCACTTGGAGAAACGCTTGTGTTCTCCCCACATCTCGCCGTTGTCGGACGTGAAGATCACCACGGTGTTGTCCCGGAGCCAGGGGTCCTGGTCCAGGGTGGTGCAGATGCTGCCCACCATGCGGTCCACCGCCCGCAGGCAGCGCAGCATGTCGGCGAAGAACTGGTCCGGGCTGCGGTTGCCCGAGGCGTAGGGGAAGTGCCCGGTGTAGTACCGGCTGAAAGTCGGTTCGACGTAGTTACGCAAGTGCCACGGCTTGTCGCTGACGTCCTCTTCGCCCCAGGCCCGTCCCCGGTATTCAAACCCGGGAAACAACTGGGCATCTTCCGGAGCGGGCGTGGCGGGGTCATGGGGCGCATACGGAGCGAGGAAGAGGAAGAAAGGCACCTGCCGCAGGGCGGCGTCCTCCAGATAGGCCAGACTCAGGTCTTCCTGCAAGTGCGTGAGGTAGGGCATCACGCCGACTGCCCGTTGCAGCTTAGCCACATCGACCAGGTCCACATCCCCGTCGCTGTCCAGGTCAAAGAAGCTACAGTCCGGACCGCAGGGGACGCCCGGTCCCGACAGACAGGGGACGGCATACTTGAAGTCATCCTTGTCGATGGACCCGCTGTGCGTGTAGTCACCTGCACACGTGTACAGCCCCCGGACAACCGAGGAAACCGAGGGCGGGAAGCCCTGAGCTTCCTGCACCGCGAGAAACTCTTCCAGCCCGGAAAACGGCCTGGGCAACATGATGTCCAGCGGCGTCAGCAGCCCACGTTCCGGTCCTGCGGTTGAACTCGAGCCGATCGTGAGTTCCTGCCCCAGGTAGTTGGAGTTCCAGCATTGCATCCACGTGCTCCACCCCGGGGGCACGTAATGGCGGCCGGAGATGTACTGGCCGCTGGGATTGTAGCCGGTGATGCGCGCGGAGTCGTTGATGTACTTTCCCAGGAAGGCCGTCCGGTATCCCCGGTCTTGCAGGAGGGTCGCCAGACTCCGGTTGTCATGGAACCGGGTCGCTCCCCCGCAGGGGAGCTCATTGGTAAGCACCCCCGTATGGCGGGCGTAGAATCCACCCGAGAGAATGGAAGCGCGGGAGGGCGCGCAGATCGGCGAGGTGACGAAAGTCTGGGCAAACAGGATCCCCGACGTCAGCAGATGTGCTTCGACGTTCGGCATCACCTCCTGAGGCATGTACTGCGGGGCGACGCCGGCCAACGTATCCCAACGCTGGTCGTCGGTCATGATGTAGATGATGTTGGGTTGCGTAGGCAGCCTGGGTCGGTGCCTGTGCACCTCCACCGCGCTGTGCTCGGCGTCGCGGTGCGAAGTGGAGGTGGCAGCGGCCGCGCCGCGGGCAAGGGGCCCGGCCTCGCTCGAGGTCGCTTGCTTCTCCGGGCCACCCGCGGGCACGCGTCCTCCGGCAATTGCGCAGACCAGCAACCACAGCGATGCTTTGCCCCACGGCTGTTTGGGTGACATGGTCCGTGCGCTCCTCGTCTACACCGAAACCCCTGCGTCAGTTCGAACGCAGACGCTACGCGCCGCCTGAAGCGCTTGAACTGATAAGCCGCGCAGACGCTGGCCCTACGACGTGGCCTTGGTACCGACAGACACGCAGTCCACCGACGTTCCGCAGAGCGGTGTCCCTGCACTTCGCGGCACCCCCCCGCCTCTGCCTCCGCAACTTCGGAGTACGGGAACCTCAAGGGCGATTCTAGCAAAAACGGAGGACTCGCGTCAACGTCCCTCTCACAACCTGTTGATACGCAAGACCTTATGGCTCTGATGCCCGTCAACTCGCCACCAGGATCCCACCGAACCGGTCGCGTCGGAGACGGCGCGGACGCACCTCCGAAGTGAGCGCGCCGGTCTCCGCTGCCCGCGACAGCCGGCTTCGAGATGCCGCGCGAGCAAGAGCACCGGCTCCAGGACGCTTGGCCGCGTACGTCGTCGGGGGCTCCCTCGGTAGCACTGGGCGAGGCGGGACTCGAACCCGCACGTCCTTGCGGACAGGGGATTTTAAGTCCCCAGCGTCTGCCATTCCGCCACTCGCCCGGCGGGACCGTAAGACGACTACGCCAAGTCGGAGCGCTTCGCAAGAGTGGCCCGCTTTGCTTCGCGTGGCGGCGTGCTTGGCGGCCGGTGGAGGCAGTCCAGGTCCGATCCGGGTGGCCCGAGGACCCGAACACCAGGCGGGTACCACGTTGGCCGCGGGGGAGCCACCGGCCTGGGGCAACGTGACCCTCCGGAGCACAGTGAATGGGCGGGGTGATTCGCGTCGCGCCCGAGCCTGGCCTCCGGCAATCGTGATCCGTCGGTTTGTCCCACGGGCCGCGTCCCCCCTGCTGGTGGCGGCTTGGCCAGGACTGGGGCGGCGACTGGTAGCTCTCCAGTTGTCGGACTTTGTCGGCGGCGGCTTTTCTTTCGCGCTCGGGCTGCCACCAAGTGGCCTATAATGGGGAAGGCACTACGTTTATTCATGGTTCTGCGTTGCACTCGCCAGGGAGGGAGCGTGCTGCGCTTCTGAGTAGGCCCGCGCAGACGGGAGAGTGGGCGGCTGGCATGCCCGAACCGACGGCGCCTGTCTGGCGGCAGGCAGGTCGGCATGCGGTTGGAGACGGCAGGGTCGGGCACGGGAGCAAGCATGGCGACGCTGCGCTTGGCCATGCCGCCCTGCACTGGCCGTCGGCTTCCCAATGAAATGGTGCCATGGGGCTGACAGCGTACGCGCGGCGCCGGGTGATGGACGTGCAGGGGGTGGCGGGGGTTCTTCGGTTTGGCTCATCCTGAGGTGCCCGTTGTTGCCCGATGGCAAGGGGGAGACTCATGGCAGGAGTGATGATGCCGATGCTGGGCGGGGTGCTGGTTTCGACGTTGATCGCGGTGGCGGGATTCCCGGCCCCGGCAGACGGCTCCGGTGTTGAGGAGGAGTCGGCGGGGTGGCGGACCGCGCCGACGGGTGGCGCTGCCGATCCCTTTCGGGGGCCGCACGAGGTCGTGGGCGATCCGTACGTGCAGGTCCCGCGCGAGCAACAGCGCGTGACGCCCGCCGTCCGTCATCGCCGCGGGCAGTACGTCAGCATCCAGGTGAACGTGGACGCCGACGGCCACAACATCGTGGGCGATGCCGCCAACGAGCCGTCGATCGCCGTAGACCCCCATGACCCGGACCGGATGGTCATCGGGTGGCGGCAGTTCAACACCGTGGCCAGCAACTTCCGTCAGGCGGGGTGGGCCTACACGAGCGACGGCGGTGCCACCTGGACCTTTCCCGGCGTGATTGACCCGGGGGTGTTCCGCTCCGACCCCGTCGTCGATGTGAACGCCGACGGCATCTTCTTCTACAACAGTCTCACCGTCGCGGGTTCGCTTTATCTGTGCCACGTGTTCCGCTCGGAGGATGGCGGGGCGTCCTGGGGGACGACCGCGTACGCCTACGGCGGCGACAAGCAATGGCAGGTGATCGACACTACCGACGGCGTGGGGCGCAACAACATTTACGCCAACTGGACGAGGGCCTACAGCATTTGCAGCGGGAGCTTCACGCGCTCGTATGACGGCGGGGTCAGCTTCGTGGATTGCACGAATGTTCCCGGCAGTCCCTCCTGGGGCACCCTGGCCGTGGGACCCACCGGCGACCTGTACGTCAGCGGCAACGGGTTTGTGGTGACAAAGTCCACGACTATGAAATACGCGGGCCAGCCCGCCCAGTGGGACTTCTCCCGCACTGTGAATCTGGATGGCAGCATGGTGATGTCGGCCGGGCCCAACCCCGGCGGCCTCCTCGGCCAGAACTGGATCGCAGTGGACCACTCCGACGGGCCCACGCACGGCTATGTGTACATGGTCTGTTCGGTGGAACGCGACTCGAACCCCGACCCGCTCGACGTCATGTTCGCGCGCAGCACGGACGGCGGCTGGACCTGGAGCGCCCCCGTCCGCATCAATGACGACCCCGGCACTTCCGCCTGGCAATGGTTCGCCACGATGTCGGTTGCCCCGAACGGGCGAATCGACGTGGTGTGGGCGGACACCCGCAACGACCCCGGAGGCTACCTGTCCGAACTGTACTACTCGTATTCGGCGGACGGCGGCGTGCACTGGTCGCCCAATACGCCCCTGACTCCACCGTTTGATCCCCACGTCGGCTGGCCCCACCAGAACAAACTCGGCGATTACTACGACATGTGGTCGGACGATGTGGGGGTGAGCCTGGCTTACGCGGCCACCTTCAACAACGAACAGGACGTCTACTTCCTTCGCATCAGCGTGGACTGCAACGACAACGGGACTTACGATCTGCTGGACATATCCGCCGGGACCAGCTTCGACTGCAACGAGAACTGGGTTCCCGATGAGTGCGACATCGCGGACGGTTCCAGTTGGGACGATGATCTCAACGGAGTACCGGACGAATGCGAGGTAACGCGGTATTACGTGAAGGCCGACGCCACCGGTACCGGGCACGGGACGAGTTGGACCGATGCCTACACGTCGCTCAAGCCCGCCTTGGACAGCGCGGCTCAGCCCTGTAGCCCGGTGACGGAAGTGTGGGTCGCCGAGGGTACCTACACGCCCGGCGTTACCCGCGCCGCCACCTTCACCTTGGGCAGTGGGGTCGCGGTCTATGGCGGCTTCACCGGCGTGGAGACGGACGTCAGCCAGCGTGACCCCGTACGCCACGTCACCATCCTCAGCGGCGATCTCAACGGCGACGACGGTCCCGGCTTCACCAACATCAGCGACAACAGCCATCACGTCGTGACGGCCAGCGGCACCGACGCCACCGCGCTGCTGGACGGCTTCGTCATCCGCGGCGGCAACCCCACGGGCGCCACGACCATCAACGGCGGCGGCATCCTCAACGTCGGCGGCCACGCCATCTTCCGCAACTGCCGTATCCTGAACAACAGCGGCAACCAGGGTAGCGGCATGTACAACACCACCAGCGCGGGCCCCACGCTCATCAACTGCGCCTTCAGCGGCAACTCGGCGGCCGTGGGGACGTTGGCCGCTGTCAGCAGCTCCACGCTCACGATCATTCATGGCACGCTTGCCGGCAACACGGCCCTGGTGGGCGCGGGCCTCTTCCTCGCCGGATCGACCTCCGTGGCGACGGCGACCAGTTGCGTGCTGTGGGGCAATACCGATAACAGCGGCAGCGGGCAGTCTTCGCAGGTGTATGTCAACAGCGGGACGGTCGCCCTCAACTACAGTTGTGTGCAGGGCTGGACGGGCAGCCTCGGCGGCACGGGTAACACCGGCGCGGACCCGTTGCTCATCGATATCGACGGGGCGGACAACCTACCGGGCACCCTGGATGACAACCTGCGTTTGTCCGCAGGCTCATCGGGCATCAACACCGGTGACCCGGGGTTCGTGCCTGCTCCCGAGGACCGCGACCTCGATGGTCACGCCCGGCTGCTGTGCAGCCGGGTGGACATGGGCGCCTACGAGTTCGGGATCGGCGATTACGATTGCGATCAGGATGTCGATCTGGCGGACGTGGCCGCGCTGCAGAACTGCTTCACCGGCACCGCGGGCGGAGCCTACTCCGCCGGGTGCGAGGCGGTGGACTTCGACCTCGATGGCCGGGTCGATGCGCAGGACTTCGCAGGCTTCCAAGCCCTCCTCGCCGGTCCGTGATCGAGAGGCCCTTTCAAGACGCTTCTTGAGCCGCAAGCTTCATAGAACCACGCAAAAGGGAAAGCAGTAGGGTGGCATGCCCAAGCCGAAGGCGCCGGCATGCTGTCGCAGGAGCCGGCCGCCCCCCGCGGAACGGCATGGCGGCGCTGCGCTTGGCCATGCCACCCGTTCTTCCAACCGTCACTCTTCCCGCCGCGCAGAGCCACTCAGTCGGATGCCGAGCGCGGTGAGCTGCGCCGTCGCCTGGGCGGCCCAGTTGCGGTTGGCGGTGGGACTGGCGGGGCTGGGATGCGGAATCCGGCCGATCGCCACGTCGACCTCGTGCAACGCAGCGTGGGCCCGGGTCTCGGCGAAGCGCCCGATGCCGATCACCCAGCGCGGCTGAAGGCACTCGACGAGTTGCCGCAGGGCCTCATCGCAGGCGGCAAAGAGCGACTCGCGTTCGTCGGCCGGCAGCTTGTCCGGCGTGCGGTTGCGGCCGCCCGCCTCCAGGAAGCACAGCGGGCAGTAGTTGGCGACAAAGAACCGGCGGAAGAAACGCGGCGGCGTGCCGAACGTGTCGCGGGCCCAGCCCCACAGGCGCTGGCCGCTGACCTCGCGCCGCGAACAGGCCAGCCCGAGCACCGGCCGGCGGGGGTGCTCGTGCCGCGGCCGGCCGACGGGTGCATCCAGCCGCAACCAGTCCCTCACAGCCGACACTTCACCGAACGGCACGCCCGTCTGGGCCATGCCCCAGGGACCCGGGTTCATACCTAGCAGCACGACCTCCTTACGTCCCCGGCCGTAGCGTTCCAGGTACTGCGCGTGCATCTTCCGGGCATAGTCAAGGGGGTTGTAGACGTAGGCCACCGGCAGCCCGAAGGCCATGCCGGCCGTCCTCGCCGCCAGGGCCGCGATCACCTGAGCCGAAGATACCCCCACTTTGCCCGCCGCCCTTCCCGCGCCCGCTCCTGAGACCGGGTCCAGATAGCCCCTGGCAGTCGCGGACTGGGAGTGTAGAATATAGCAGGCAGGTCGCAAGTGAGGGCACGGGACATGTCGGCCCTATCCACAATCTGGACGGTGGGACACAGCTCGGTGGAGTTGGATGACCTCTTCCGCTTGCTGCGCCGGCACGACATCGAGATGCTCGTGGATGTGCGGAGCACGCCGTACAGCCGCTATGCGCCTCAGGCGAATCGCGAGGTCCTGGAGCGGGCGTGCGCGGACCAGGGGTTGGCGTATCGGTACCGGGGTGAGCACCTGGGTGGCCGGCCCGCGGACCCCGCCTGCCGCGACGCCAAAGGCAACCCGGATTACGAGGCCGTGCGTCAGACGCCGGCCTTCAGCGCAGCCTTGGCGGCGCTGGTCGCTGACGCCTACTCCAATCGCCTCTGCCTGCTGTGCGCCGAAGAAGACCCGGCGCGCTGTCACCGCACGTTGCTCGTCGGCAAGGCGCTGACCCGGACCGGCCACGAAGTGCTGCACCTGAGGCACGACGGCAGCGTCGAGACGCAGGCGGAAGTCGAGCGACGGCGAACCGGCGGGCAGCTTACGCCTTCCTGAATGACCGGGCGTAATCCTGTGACGATCAGGGTATCGCCGCACCACGCGGGCTCAAGCCCGCGGCTCGATTGCATCACGGAATAGCGCACGGTCATATAGGTCGCGCTGCTTCAGGCGGACTGCTGGCTCACCACGGCCACCAGGCGGTGGTTCGTTTGCAGCGGCAGGTCGGGGTCGGGGGGGCAGATGATGGAGCCGTCGGGCTGCTCGATGGCGATGACCTGCACGCCGAACTCGCGGCGGAAGTCGGCCTCGCGCAGCGATTTGCCCACCGCCTGGATCGGTACCAGCAGCCGCTGGATGTTGTTCGTCTGCGGCGGGGCGACGCCCATCACCAGTTGATGCAACTGTTCCTCATGCTCGATTACCGCCAGGGCCTTGTGGTCGAGCAGCAGGTGGTCGCGCATGTCCTCCATCCGCTGGCGCACGGCCGCGTAGACATCGGCGCGGGTGAGCATGCCGAGGAACGCCGGTCGCTCATCGTACGACACCACCGGCATGACGATGTGGTTATCGCGTGCCATCCGTGTTAATACAGAGTACACGTCATCATCGGGAGACACGGTGACGAAATCATCCGTCATCAGGTCGGCCGCGATCACCGCTTCCGAAATGCCCGGCAGGTCCATGATCCGCTGAATGTCAGGAACCGAAACCAGCCCAGCCACGCGGCCGTCGTCCACGACGGCAAACACCGGCTGGGTGCCCGGCTTGACGCGCTGCACCAGTTCGCGCAGGGTGGTGGCCGGGGCGACGACTTCCTCCCCGCCGCGGCGCAACAGGTCGCGGACGCGCCAGCTCTCCAGCAGGTGCACGACGGCATCGCCGGCGTGGGCGGGCGACTCGGCCACGCTGCGCACCTGCTCGTCGTTGAGCCCCCACCGCCGACCCAGCACGTACGAACTGGCGCAGACCAGCATCAGCGGCACGATGAGGCCGTAGCTGCCCGTCATCTCGATGACCATCACCAGGGCCGCCAGCGGTGCCCGCATGCCGGCCGCCAGCACGCCCGCCATGCCCAGCGGGATGAGCGCCTGCCGCAGGTTCTCCGGGTTGTCGGTGAACCAGCCGGGCCCGATCGCCTCCACCAGTGCTCCCACGCAGGCCCCCACGACCCCGCCGAGAAACACGATCGGCCCCAGGATGCCACCGGACGCACCGGAGCCGAGGGTGCAGCCGGTGGCGACGCACTTCGCCAGCGCCACGGCCGCAAAGAGCGCCGCCCACTCCCACCACGACCACACCGCGAAACCGCCGAGCAGGTGTCCGCTCATGGCGTTGCGGACGAAGGCATACCGGCCGTCCATGACCTGCGGCACGGCGCAGGCGACGATGCCGGTGGCCAATCCACCCAACGCCGGAACCAGCCACGTGGGCAACGGCAGCGTCGGTACGACGACGTGCTCGACGAATCGCATGCACCAGCGAAACAGGAAACAGAACAACGCGCACATCGGTCCCAGCAGCAGACACGGAATCAGCTCCCGCGGGGACGAGAAGACGAGTTGGCTCGCGCCCGGGAGCATGTACTCCCCGAAGCCGTGGAACGACATGTAGATCGAGTATCCCACCACCGAGGCCACGAAGGCCGGCACGATCGCTTCCGTCTCGAAGTCGGGGTCGCTGTACAGAACGCTGGCCGCGAAGAGCGCCCCGCCCAGCGGGCAACGGAAGATGGCGCCCACACCTGCCCCACAGCCCGCCACCAGCAGCAGGCGTCGCTCCCGCGGGGTCAACCCCAGCACGCGGGCGATGGCGGAGCCGATCGCGGCCCCCAACGCCGCAATTGGTCCTTCGGGACCGGCCGACCCGCCGCACGATATCACGCCGACGGCGGCCGTCGCCTTCACCGCAGGGCCGCGCAGCTCCAGCACACCCCCCTGTCGGTGAAACGCCCGCACCAGCAGGTCCGTGCCTTGTCCCTTTGCCCGCGGGCAAAGCCAGTGAACGAGCAGACCCGATGCCAATCCGCCCAACGTCGGCAGCAGCAGCAATGCCGGCCGAAAGCTCAGCACCTTCGCCTCGCCCAGGTCCGTGAATTGTCCCACGAGATGATCGGAGCCGAAGATGAGACCCGCTTCGAGCGCGACGGCCGCCAGCCCGGCGAAGATGCCCACCACGGCCGCCACGCCGAGCAGACGTGTGAGGCGGGTCGCCGATTGTGGCAATCGCGGCCAAAGCCTGGGCCAGATGGATGTCGCCGACATAGCAGACCTCGCGCATCGGGCGGCATCCGCGCCGCCGCCGTCCGTGTGAGCTGCCCATTGTAGGGCCTTTGCGGTCACCCTACGATAGGCGAATGCATCCGGGCCGCGGGCCCGGTGCCGTGCCCGCACGGCGCCTCGGGCGGCCCAGGTCCTGTGGACCTAGCCGGGTGGCCCAGGTCCTTTGGACCTGGGGGACTGATGAACGCCGCGATGTAGTGGGTGCGGCCCGTACCGGAAGCCTGCGGACCACGAATGCAGAAGGCAGAATTCAGAATGCAGAAAGGGCCGGTGTCCCCCCTGTTCCTTTCTGCATTCTGCCTTCATCATTCTGCCTTCCGCCCGGCTGGCCCAGGTCCTTTGGAGCTGGGGCACTGCTGCCGGGTGGACATGTTGCCGGACACCCACGCGTGCTCGCCGGCAATGGCAACAACCATGACCCGGGCTCAACGCCAAGCGAACCGACTCCGCCGAACGCTGTTCGTCGTCGGGATCGTCTACGTGGTGTTTGCGCTGGCCTGGCTGGTGATGCCTTACCTCAACAAGTACCTGGACCAAAAGGGCATCGACTTCGTGAGCACCGGCCTGTTCAGCACGCCGCTGCTTCCCACGCCGCTCTACGGAAACACCGGCGGCGAGCGCAAGTATGCACTCAACCTCGGCCTGTTTGTGGGGGTGATCCTGCTGGCACAGTGGTGGTTTCTGCAGCCCGGGCACGGTTGGATGGGGCGGCTGACGGCCGAGGCACGCCCGCTGCGTGGGGCCGTCATCGTGGCGGCCGCCATGGCCATGCTTCTCAGCACGGGGTTGGCTGCCCTGCTTCTCGAGTTACCCAACTGGTGGGAGTACTTCATCAACAACACCGGCACTTCGGATCGCTGGTTGTGGGCCCCGGTGTGGGGAGGCATGCTGCTGCTGTGGGGCCTTTGGGCATGGGTGTTCTTCGTCTACTGACGACAGGGTGACCGGTACACACAGTTAGGACGGTTGATTCGCGCGCTGGTGGCCGGCAGTGTATTGGAGACGGTGGTGGCCATCCCCGTTCACATCTGGGCGACGCGCCAGCATGGCTGCTACTGCGAGCGCGGTACCTATACCACGCTGGTCCTCAGCGGCACGCTGCTGCTCTGGGCGTTCGGGCCGGGGATCGTGCTGCTCTACCTGCGCGAACGCTACCGCCGTGAGCGCCTCACGCCGTTCTGCGATCGCTGCGGCTACAACCTCACCGGCAACCTCTCCGGCGTGTGCCCCGAGTGCGGCGAGCCCGTCGGCTGAGCCGTTCCGCGGCGGAGGGCAAGAGACAACCCGATGCGGGCGGCATGGCCAAGCACAGCGCCGCCATGCTCTCCCCTGTGCCAGACGCTACCATCGACAACGGCATGCTGGCCCGCGTGCTGATACGTTCTTGGCGTGGGCGCCACGCCGTCACCCGCGACAGGCAAGGTCAGGCGGGCAACGTCTGAACCCCTCTCCCCTCGTACGTGTTTAGCGTCCTTGGCGTTGTGGGTGCCATGCTTACCCGCGACCGCGGTCGCGGGTAAGCATGCCTCTGCGGCCGCAGCACATGCCCACCCCCGCCTGCGGCGGGTGAGGGCATGGCACCCACGCTAAACAGGTACCTCCCCTCGGGAGAGGGATAAGGGTAAGGGCGGCGGAAGCACTGACGCCCCCCGCGGCGTATCAGAATGCACCCCCGCAATGCCGGTAGCGCTAACCACGTGCCCGTGCCGACGGACCGAATGCTCGGTTCGTTCCCGTTGACAGCATCCGCCCGTGCTGCTCTGATATCGGCGTGGCGACCACGACCACAACCCGCGATCCGCTGACGGTTTCGGCCGTTCTGTGCGTGGATACCGAGGGTCTTGATCGACTCGGGGCCGCGTTGCGTTACCTGGCCATCGGCCTGGTCGATCAGGCGGTACAGGTGCGTCTGCTCAGCGCTGACGCCCGCGTGGGGGGTCTGATGCTGGGCCCCATTCAGACGCTCGTGCACGAGCCGCTGGTCTGGCCGCTGGCTCGCCGTCGCCTGCGCTACATCAGTGATGTGCTGGCCGCGCAGCCTCCCACAGTCGTCCACGCGCTCTGCGGCGGCTCGTACGCCCTGGCGGGAGCGCTGGCGGCCGAGTTTGACGCCGACCTGCTGCTTTCGGTCAGTTCCCCGGCCGATGCCCGCCGCCTGACCACGATGGACCGCAAGCCGGTGCAGCGGTTCCTGGTGGCCACGGCGCCGCTGCTGGAGCTGCTGGAGGCGCAAGTCGGCATCGCCCACGACGCCCTGGAACTCGTGCGTCCCGGCATCCTCGCACGCAAGGAAGTGGCCTGTTTCGCCGAGCCCGGACGTGCTCCCACGATCCTGTGCCCTGCCGGCTTCCACCGCGGCAGCGGCGTGGACCGCCTGATCGCGGCCGTCGGCCTGCTGCGGCGCCGGGACCCGCAGCGCCGCGTGCTGCTGTTCCTTCCGGGAGAGGGGCCGCGCGAGCCGGCCCTGCGTCGCCAGGTGGACCAGTGCGGTATCAAACCCTATGTCACGTTCGTGCATCCCCTCGACGATCTGGCGGCGGCGTTGCGCAGCGCCGATGTCTTCGTGGAGCCGGCGGGCACCAGCGGCTTCGCCATCACGCCTCTACAAGCGATGGCGGCCGGGCTGGCCGTGGTCACCGGCCCCAACGATGCCTGCGACCTCTTCCATGACGGTCGCACCGCCCTCGTCTGCCCCGACCCTGATCCGGAGGCGCTGGCCGACACCATCGGACGCCTGTTGGCCGACCCTGCTTTCTCCCGCGAGCTGGGCGCTGCGGCCCAGGAATACGTCCGCACCCACCACGCCACCAGCGCCATGGCCGAGCGCACGGCCGCCCTCTACCGCGAACTCGCCCTCGCCCGCGCCACGTTTCGCCTCGCCGACGCGGCCACGGGTACGTGAGAGCTAGTGTCCCCGCACTCCCGAATCATCGGGCGTAGCCGTCGGAGCTCGATCCTCGCGTCCGCGGTCGTGATCTGCCAGTCGACCACCGGGCGGCGGCGATCCCGACCCGTTTGCCAAGCCTGGGCCTGATCGACCAGCATCTGCTCTTCCGCGATTCGGCCACCCAGACTCTGCCGCGCCAGGATCCCGAGTTCGATTGCGGCCGGGCTCAGCCGGCTTGTGTGCTTGGCCGTGCCGTTCCGCTCGTATTCGCAGTCGAAGCGGGTCACCCGCCGCAGACTTACGCGCGACTCCCGTCGCGGGGAAGTACGGCACCCTCAACACCGCACCCGCTAAACGGTACGCAGCCTCACTGCCGCCGGTGGCGGTACAGCTCGAGAGCGGCCGGGAACGGGCCGAGGGCACGCTCGAAAATGCCCAGTGAGAACGCGATCGTCAGGCCGTAGTTCGTGATCGGCACGCCCGCCTGCCGGCAACTCAGAATACGCGACAACATCTCGCGCCGGTTCTGCACACACGCGCCGCAGTGCACTACCAGTTTGTAGGAGGCAAGATCAGCCGGGAAATCGTGCCCCTGGAACGTGGTGAACTCCAGTTTCCCGCCGATGTACTGCGTCAGCCAGCGGGGAATCTTGACCCGCCCGATGTCCTCGCCGATCGGATGGTGCGAGCAAGCCTCCGCGATCAGGATGCGGTCGCCGGGACGCAGGGCGTCAATGGCCAGCGCGCCCTGCACCAGGGCGGTCAGGTCACCCTTGAAACGCGCGAAGAGAATCGAAAACGAGGTGAGCAGCACGTCGGGTGGAGTGTCGGCGGCCACCTTCAGAAACGCCTGCGAATCGGTCACTACGAGCGCGGGCGGGCGATGCAGCCGGCTGAGCGCATCACGCAACTCGCGCTCCTTGACCACCAGGCAGTACGCCTCGTGATCCAGCAGGTCGCGGATCGTCTGCACCTGCGGCAGAATGAGACGCCCCTTCGGCGCCTCCTTGTCGATGGGGACCACGAGCACGACCAGGTCGCCGGGCTGCACCAGGTCGCCGATGATGGCCGGGGCGTTAATGAAGTCGTCCGGGGCCGCCCGCACCAGCGCCTCCCGCAGGTCCAGCACGCCCTCGCCGCGCAGAGCGACGGTGCGTACGACGGGGAGTTGATCCCGCTGGAGCCGGGCGAGGAGGTTCTCCCGCGGCTCCGCGATGTCTGCCTTGTTGAGTACGACAATGGCCGGGATCTTGCGGGTGGCGAACTCGGCCAGCAATTGCTCCTCGAAGTCGTCCCACTGGTCGGCACAGGCCACGAGCAGCGCGACCTCCGTCCGGTCGAGCACCTGGCGGGTGCGCTCGACGCGCTGGGCGCCCAAGGCGCCGGTGTCGTCGATGCCGGCCGTGTCGATGAAAAGCACCGGGCCGATGGGCAGCAGTTCCATCGGCTTCTCGACCGGGTCGGTCGTGGTCCCCGCGATGTCGGAAACGATGGAGACCTGTTGGCGCGTCAGGGCGTTGAGCAGCGAGCTCTTGCCGACGTTGCGCCGGCCGAAGATGCCGATGTGCAGCCGCATGCCCTTGGGTGTGGTTTGCATGGTGCTACGGCCTCGATTGCCCTGCGGAGCCGAGGCGCGTGACGGCCTCGGGACTGATCAGGGCGTCGAACTCCTCAGCCTGTAGCAAGCTCTGTTCCACGACAAGCTCGCGGATGCTCTTGCCCTCGCGGCGTGCCTGTTGGGCGACGCGCTCGGCCGCCTCGTACCCGATGCGCTCGATGAGCGCGGTGACGGTTGTGGTGGCGCCGCTGACGTGCGCTCGGCAGCGGCCCTCGTCGGCGTGCAGATCGGTGACGCAGAGGCGGCGGAGGATGTCGCCAGCACGGGTCAGCAGGTCGACGCTGGTCAGCAGCGCGTCCGCCACCAGCGGCAGGAAGGCGTTCAGTTCCAGGTTACCCGCCGCGCACGCCTGGGTGATGGCCAGGTCGTGCGCGATGACCATCATGGCCGCCTGCGCCACCGCCTCCGGGATGACGGGGTTCACCTTGCCCGGCATGATCGAGGAGCCGGCCTGCCGCGCCGGGAGCACAATCTCGCCGAAGCCGGCGTCCGGCCCGGAACCCAGCAAACGCAGATCGGTGGCGATCTTGAGCAGGTTCACGGCGCAGGCTTTGAGGATGCCGCTGACTTCGACGAAGACGTCGTTGTTTGCAGTTGCGTCGATCAAATTCTCCGCCCGGGCGAGGCCGAGGTTTGTGATCGTGCGCAGGTGCTCGACCACGCGGAAGATGTACTGCCGTGGGGCACCCAGCCCGGTGCCGATGGCCGTGCCGCCCAGGTTGACAACCCGCAGCCGCTCCTCGCACTTGTAGATGCGCCAGCGGTCGCGGCTCAACGCCTCGGCATAGGCGCTCATCTCGCGTCCCAGGGTGACCAGCACGGCGTCCTGGAGTTGCGTCCGCCCCACTTTGACGATGTGAGCGAGCGCCTTCTCTTGGCCCTGGAACGCTTCCTGCAGGGCGACGACCTCGCGCTCCAGGTCGTGCAGTTGGTGAATGGCCGCCACCTTCAGGGCGGTGGGATACGTGTCATTCGTGGACTGGTGCAGGTTCAGGTGCGTGTGCGGGCCGATGATGTCATACTCGCCCGGCTGACGCCCGAGCAACTGCAAGGCCCGGTTGGCGAGGACCTCGTTGACGTTCATGTTGGTGGACGTGCCGGCGCCGCCCTGGAGGGCGTCCACGCGGACGTGGGCGTCGAGCTTGCCTTCCATCATTTCGGTGCAGGCGGCCTCGATCGCCTGGGCGACGGCCTCGTCCCACCAGCCCAGCTCGTGGTTGGTGCGGGCGCAGGCAAGCTTGACGGCGCCATAGGCGTGAATGAGCGCGGGATGCACGGGGCGCAGGCTGAGCGGGAAGTTCTCCAGCGCACGGGCGGTGTGCACACCGTACAGCGCGTCGGCCGGTATGCGTCGCTCACCGAGCAAGTCATGTTCCACGCGGTAGTCGGGCATAGTTCGACTCGGCGTCGTTCTGTCGCTTCAGTATCCTGGCTGCCGCTTTCGCGGCGGACGGCAGCGCGCTGTTGCAGGCCAGCAGACCCTCCGGGCCGCGCAACGCAACCCACCGTAAGCGCTGGGCGGGGCGACGTCAATCGTGGCGCAGCCTTCGGCTCGCCCGGAGGGCGGACGAGCACCTCCCGGATGTACGCACCTCTCGGTGCGCAGAGGCATGGCAGCGGTGCGGCACCGCACACTGAGCGCGCCGGACCCTGAGAGTCTGTGTAGGCCTCGCTTGCCCTCTGGGCAAGAAGAGAAAGAGAAAAGGGAGCCCCCTCCTTCCCAGCGACTGCAAGTCCCTGGCAACCCTTGCCCGCCCTCCGGGCGGAGACGCGCCTTCGTCCGTCATTGTGCCTCGGTGCTTCCCGCATGCTCTGCCGGCGTGGACTACGACGGGTGGAACCCGCCCTACGAACTGCCTCCGGCACGCTCTGCCGAGGGGAACCGCGGCGGGTGGAACCCGCCCTACGGACTACTCCGAAACCGGCGGCTTGTCGCTGAGGTGCACCGCGTTCGGGTCCGCGGGGTCCAGCGGTGGCAGGCGGTCCCGGTTCAGCTTGTACCCATCGCCCGCGTCACGAGTATTGGGAACTTCGTTCCCTTCGGCGTCAATGATCCACCAGACCACGGCCTCACCGATTCCTTCCGCCGTCAACCTAATGCCCAGGTGCGCGTATTCGTCGCGGCTGTACCTGGCCCCGGGTACCATGATCCCGCCAACAGCAAGACACGGAAACACTGCTGCCGGGCCGTGCACGTACCTGTACCACAGCAGGGACTGGGGGGCCTGCTCGAGTTTGGGGTTGACGAACTTCTCGCGCAAGCCCAGCTCCGGGCGGAGCGCAAAGACCACGCGGGCGATGCATAGCCCCGCCGGAGGGGCCAGCGCCGGGACGAACATGTCGGCCTCCGAGGCCGCCAGTACGAGCAGCCCGCATCCGGCCATCCAGTACGCATGCTCCACGCCCCCGTCCTGCCAGACTTCGTACAGAATACTGCCGTCCAATCCGTACACTCGGACGCAGCATTGTGAGAAGTATCCGAACACGTGGGCGACCACCACCTCTTTCCCCGGGTGCTCCGGGAACACGTCGTCAACCAGGAGGATCCTGGCGCTGAAACCGTAGGAAGCGTAGTCGTGCGGCCTGGAACCGGGTGGCACATCCTCAGGCTTCGGGAAAGCCTGCCAAATGGGTTCGTCGAGGCTCCCAGCGGTATCGAAGGCACACAGACCGTCTCCGTAGCGCCCGTCACCTGTGTCCACGAAACCGAGCAGTACCAGGTTCCCGCCGCCGAACTCAGGAGGACGGCTAACAACTTCCGCCGAGTGAATCTCGGCGGGCGGAGGAACCTTCCACGCATGCAGTTCGTGCCCGGTAACCGAGAACAGCCGCGCTGTGTCCTCAGTCTCGTTGATACGGATCTCCGCGGGGCGAAGCCTCAGCCAGAAGACCGCGCCGAACGTAAAAACCACACTGGTGACCACGATGAGCACGCACATACTCGCGGTGATCCAGACAGGATGCCCTGCGCTCCAGCGTGCCGCACGAGTCCAGAGCGTCGGTTTTTTCGCAGATGCCGGCTCGCCGCGGAGGTAGCGGCGGAGGTCGTCGGCCAGTTCCGCTGCGGACTGGTAGCGACGATCGCGGTCTTTCTCCAGGGCCTTGAGCACCACCAGCTCGAGATCGCCGCGCAGAGTGCGATCGACGGTGCTCGGGCGGGCCGGGGGTTCCTCGCGCACGATGCGCGCGGCCGCAAAGACCGTGGTCCGTGAGACATCATAAGGCAGCTTGCCGCACAGCAGCTCGTAAAGCACTACGCCGAGTGCGTAGATGTCGCTGCGGATGTCCAGCTCGCGCGGGTCGCCGGCACACTGCTCGGGGCTCATATACTGAAGCGTGCCGAGAAGCTGCCCGACGTCCGTGGCCGCGGTGGTGACGGCCACGTCCGCATCCGTCGAACGGGCGATGCCGAAGTCGATCACCTTGACCTGCCCGCCCGCATCGACCAACAGGTTGCCGGGCTTGAGGTCGCGGTGAATGAGGCCTTTCTGGTGGGCGTGGTGCACCGCGTCGCACACCTGGCAGAACAGCTCGACGCGGGCCCGCGTGCCGAGCTGTTGGCGATCGGCGAACGCCGTGAGGGCGGCCGGTTCCTCGACGTATTCCATCACGATGTACGGCACCTGGACGCTGCCGGCCGGCGTGGCCGCGAGGTGCGTGCCGGCCGCGTAGACCTGGGCAACGTGCGGATGGCGCAACCGGGCGAGAAACTCGGCCTCGCGCTCGAACCGGCGGATCGCGGAGCGTGACATTAACCCCGGTCGAATGAGCTTCAGCGCCACCTCTCGAGCCGGACGATCCTGCCGCGCCAGGTACACGGTGCCCATGCCCCCGGGTGCGAGCTTGCGCTCGACTCGACAACCGCCGATGGTCATACCCAGATATGGATCCGGCACGTCCGGGTCGTCGTCGCCCCCAGGCGGAGTCGAGAGTGGTTTGAGAAACTCGGGCGGTACGCGTTCCGCGTGGGCCAGCAGCACCTCGACCTCGGCCCGCAAGTCGGCGTCGTCGCCGCACTGCTCGCGCAGCAGCGCATCGCGCTGCTCGGCTGGGCAGCCGAGCGCCGCCTCAAACAGCTCCCGCGCACGCTCCAGCTTGTCGGTACTCATCACACGCGTTCCCTGGGGCTGGCAAACCCCTCTCCCTTCGAGGCGCTGCTGGACCCCTCTCCCTTGCGGGCGCTGCTGGACCCCTCTCCCTTGCAGGGAGAGGGGTACTGGTGTTTGGCCATTTGGATGACCTGCGACAGTGTGGCTGGCGAACGCGGTGCCGTCAATTGTCAGCCGGCGGCGTAGAGCAGGGCGGAGACCGCCGGCAGTTCGGAAGACGGGCACTTCGTCGCCGTTGACAGCGCGG
>JAKQDH010000113.1 GCA_029558835.1 Planctomycetota bacterium
TGTCGTCCGCGTCCGGCGTGCCGTAGGGGTCCCAGTTGTTCGGGTCGTTCCAGTTGCCTACGTACACGTCGAAGTAGTACGTCGTACCGAGCGCCACCTGCGTGGCGCCCAGCATCACTAGAGTTCCGATGATCGCACACCAATGTCGTACTTGCATGGGTGATGTCCCCTTTACTCGTAATTCCGCAACCTCCACTTGCGCGAACCCATCCGCTCGACGCGGGAACCCTGCGCGGGTGCGCAGTGCGGTCCGCGCCCTTTCGTCGACAGCTTGCTGCGTCGTGATGGTGGCGTTCTCGAACACGGTCACGGTGGTGTACGAGGCCCCGCCCGGCGCCGGGCCCGCTATCGTGATGCTGTCCACCGTGAGCGTCACCGTCCCGCCGGCCGAGTAGAAGTCCCGGCTGGTGTTGAGCGTCAGATCGTCGATCTGCTCCGTGATCAGCCCCACGTACCAGCCGTCCGCGCCGGCGGGGAAGAGCGCGTCGTCGTTGGTTGTGGACGGGTAGGGACGCTGCCCCTGCGTGGACCAGTTGGCGGACGTATCCCAGTCGTCATCCGCGCCGCCCGCGGTCCACGTAAACAAGGCGCCGAGGCACACAGCCCCCGCGCCTGCAAAGATGAGAACTCCTGCCATCCAGTGTCTGGGTTTCATAGTGAATCCTCCGCTGACGTGATGGGTACCGGCGCGCAGGCCCATAGCCTCCGCGCCCAGCGCCCGCTGTGATCCACTACGCCGCTGCCGCACGATGCGGCGAGCGGCACTCTAACCCCCGAGCGACATGTCCGAGATTCAACGTACCGCGTCGGGGGGGGGGGGGCGTCAAGCGAAAAACCGGGAAATACGATCCTCGCGGGCGAGATCAGTGCGACTTCAACCGCCCGGTGTCTTCGGAGCCGTGGGCGCGATGCGGGCCGTTGCTCTTGCCTCAATTCCCGAGGTGCACAGGCTGCGCCGCTTTGCTGACGTTGCGACACCGTTGGGCCCGCTCGCTACCGCCCGGGCTCGGATCGGCAAGTGAGCTTGTTCGAGGCATCTCCGCAGGACAACACTAGCGCCCGCGGCTGGCACCCAGCCGCATCGGTATCTTACCGGCCAACTGTGGGCGCAGGGGAAACGCCGACTCGCGCACATCGGAAATCGTGGTCAGGACGTCGGCGTCAATCTCGCGGGCCACCTTGAGCACCGTGGGGACGGACTTGCGGGCCGCGACCGTGAAGCAAAGGGCCACCGGGCCGTCCCGCCCGCTGGCGTTGAGCGTCGTGACCGGCATGCCCGCGAACCGCAGCCCCTCCGCCACCGCGTGGGCCCGTCCCCGCGAGAGCAGGGTGACCATTTGCAGGCCCATGGCCAGCTTCTGCTCCAGCCACATCCCGACGGCGTTGCCGGCCGCGAAGCCGCAGGCATAACCGAAGATGTTGGCAAAGCGGTCCAGCTGCGTGAGTACGCTGCCCACGGCGTAGATCCAGATCATGATCTCGCAGAAGGCCAGCCCCACCGCCACCAGCCGCTGCCCGCGCATGACGCAGATGAGACGCACCGTCCCGATCGACACGTCGGCAATGCGCGCCAGAAAGATCAGCAGTGGCAACCACGGTGAATCGAGGAACATCACAGCACCTCCGTCACTCGCGCTGTTGGGCAAGGCCGGCAGGCGTCGCCGGCCCCCTGTCGGACAACCGTCCGTCCGCCCGGCAAAGAAGGGACCAGCACGGGTTTCCGACACCCGCTTCGCGTTTCCAGGCCGTCACGTCCGGAAATCAGTGATGTCCCCTTTTCCGGCGCCGGCCGCCCTACCAGGCTTCGGAGGCTGGCGAACCCCGAGGGCCAGGCATACGAGGGGATGGAGACGAAGCGGAGTCCTCTTCGGCGGCGTCCGAGTCTTGCTCCGTCTGAGGGACCGCCGTCTTGGGCCCGCGCCCGGTACCGGGTCCGGCGGGGGTCTGCGGCCGTTCCATAAGGAAACTGATGCGCTCCAGGTCGTTCTTGGGGACCGTCTTCTCCAGTATCCTCCGTGCCAGGCGCAGGTCGGTCCGCCGGGTCAGGTGGATCAGGACGATCCGGGAGGCCGGGACCGCTTCCAGCACCCGGGGCAGATCGGCCACGTGCAAATGCCGACCGGCCCGGGCCCGGACCACGTGCTCCTGATCGAAAAACGTGCATTCGATGAGCAGAACCTGGCTGTCGCGGACGAAGGGCTGGTCAAGGAACCGCCCGACGGCCGTGTCGCCCGTGAAGGTCACCAGCGGCAGCTCAATCGGCGTTTGGATGTCGATCCCCTGCCGTTTCAGCTCGACCAGTCGCGGTCCGGGCAGCCCGAAGAACTCCGGGCGGAGCTTGTGCCGCGCCTCGATCAGGGTAAACCCCAGGGCCGCGGGGCAGTGGTTCACCTCGAAGGGACGCACCAGCAGCCCCCGTCGCAACTCCACATCCTCAAGCGGCTCGACGCCGATGACCTCCCCCGGCGAGTAGTGCCCCTCAATCTCCCCCCAAACTGCCATGAGCCGCTGCAGGGGCCCCGCCAGGCTCCGGTGGAGGATCACCCGCCCGGGACTGTTGCCCACGAACAGCCGCTGGGAGAAGTAGTAGGCAACCCCGGCCGCGTGGTCCATGTGCCCGTGGCTCAGGCAGACATTGTCGATCGAGATCATCTCGCGGGGTGCCCGGCCAACGTCGAAGCAGACGTTGTACTCCGGGGCGGCCACGACGGTCTCCTCGCCGGCGAGGGAGACGCCGAGCAGTTCGATGCCGCCGATGCGTTTGCGCTGCAACCTGGCCATGGGTGCCTATTTAGGGGCTGAATCGCCCGCCGTCCAGCACCGGGCGGCGGTTTCCCCCGGTACGGCGTGGCGTCGGCCCCGCCCACGGGTGACCTCGGGCGGCACCGGCGGGGGTAGCGGCGGCCGTGGGCGGCGGGGCGGCGCTCGGACTGGCAGAATCGGCGTCGATTGCTAGACTGGCGGCTGCGGGAGTGCGTAGCGGGTCGGGGACCCGCCGGCCCCCTTAGGATGTCGCCCCATGCGCTGTCCTGCCTGCCGAGAGACGAACAACAACAAAGTAATCGACTCCCGCTTGACGGAGGGCGGGGCGGCCATCCGCCGCCGCCGGGTATGCGAGGCGTGCGGGCGGCGGTTTACCACCAAGGAGCGGGTCGAGGAGGAGCTGCGCCTCACGGTCATCAAGCGCAGCGGGCAGCGCGTCGCCTACAACCGCGACAAGATCCTGCACGGCGTGGAGCGGGCGTGCTACAAACTGGCGGTCGCCGATGAGCAGATGGCCGAACTGGTGGACCGCGTCGAGGAGGAGCTCTTCCGCAACCATGACCGGGAGGTAACGACCGAGCAGATCGGCAAGTACGTCGCGCAGCAACTGCGCCACCTGCATCAGGTTGCCTACGTCCGGTTCATGAGCGTCTACCGCAAGTTCGCCAATGTGGAGGAATTCGTCGACGAGATCCGCGAGGTGCGGATGCGCGAGGCCCATGAGTCGCCCGACCAGCGGGATCTCTTCGAGGCCTGACCCGCGGCGCCGGGTCGCGCGGTAGACCATAGCGTCGGCCCCCCGCGGCCGACGTAGGCTTTTCGGAGCGCTATCGAGAACCACGTCGCCCACGGGGGGGCGACGCTACAGGGTTATCGCCCCGGGGGGGCGACGCTACAGGTTGTCGCCCACAGGGAGCGCTACAGATTGTCCTCGGCGTTCCACGTTGTCCTACTTGGTTACCCGGAAGGAGCAGAGTTGTGACTGATTGGCGCAAGCATGGAGCAGGCGGAGCGTGGGCGCTGCTGGTAGCGGCGGCGCTGGGGCTGATCGTGGCGGTGGCGGCCGGGCAGGCACCGCCGGCCACGCGCACCGTCGACGTCGTCGACCAGGTCCACGGCACCGCGGTGGCGGACCCCTACCGCTGGTTGGAGGAGCCCGGCAGCTCCGAAGTCCAGGAGTGGGCCCAGGCCCAGAACCGCCATTTCGAGGCCTATGTCGCTCGGTACAGCGAACTGCACGCGACGATCCTGGCCGAGCTGGAGAAGGCGTACGAATCGTCGGTCTCCGAGTCGATCCCCGCCATCTTCGGCGAGCGCTACTTCTTCTCCCGCCGGACGGGCTTGCAGAACCACCCGGTCGAGTACGTCCGCACCGGCGGCTGGGACAAGCCCGAGCAGGTCGCCCTCGACCCCAATACGTTCAGCACCGACGGCACCGTCGCCCTCGACTGGTACCATCCTTCCCCGGACGGCAGTCTCCTCGCCTATGGCAAAAGCGAGAAGGGCTCGGAGAAGAGTACCCTGTATGTGCGCGACCTCGCCGGCGGCAAGGACCTGCCCGACGTGATTCCCAACACCCGCGGCTGCTCGGTCGCCTGGCAGAGTGACGGTAAGGGCTTTCTGTATACGCGCTACCCGGCGCCGGGCAGCGTGCCGGCGGGGGATGAGAACTACTATCGCAAGGTGTATCACCATCGTCTCGGCACGGACCCGCAGCAGGACCCGCTCATCTTCGAGAGCGCGGACAAAACGGATTGGCCGAACGTCGGGCGCTCCGCCGACGGGCAGTATGCGGTGCTGGAGAACCAGCGCGGCTTCGCGCGCAACGACCTGTACGTCATGCCGCTCGCGGGGCCCCTGACGCCGACGCCGCTGGCGGTCGGGCTGGACGCCCTGTTCAGCGCGGACGTGGCGGACGGGACGATCTACATAATGACGAACCTCGACGCGCCGCGCTACCGCATGTTGCGGACGCCGGTGACTCAGCCGGCCGTGGCGGAGTGGAAAGAGATCATCCCGCAGAGTCAGGCCGTCATCGAATCGTTTGATATAGTAGGCGGCAAGCTGGTCCTTAACCTCAGTGAGAACGTGTACTCTCAACTGCGCGTGTACGAGTTGGACGGCCGGCCGGCTGCCGAGATCAAGCTGCCGGGCATCGGGACGGTGGGCAGCTTCGGCGGGCGGCACGACCGCAACGAACTGTTCTTCTCGTTCACCTCGTTCACTCATCCACCGACGAACTTCCGCCAGGACCTGGCGACGGGGCAGGCGGTTGCCTACTGGCAGAAACGGACGCAGGTCGATCCGACGAAGTACGAGACGAAGCAACATTGGTTTGCATCCAAGGACGGGACGCGGGTGCCGATGTTCGTCGTCAACCGCAAGGGGCTGGAACTGAACGGCAAGAACCCCGCGCTCCTCTATGGCTACGGCGGGTTCGACGTGGTGTACCGGCCGATGTTCCGGGAGACGCTGTTCCCCTGGCTGGATCGCGGCGGCGTCTTCGCCTTGGCGAACATCCGCGGGGGCGGTGAGTTCGGGCGTCAGTGGCACGACGCCGGCAAGCTCGACAAGAAGCAGAACGTCTATGATGACTTCATCGCGGCGGCCCAGGCGCTCGCGGCGGAGAAGTACACCTGCCCCGACAAGCTCGCCATCGAGGGTGGCAGCAATGGCGGACTGCTGGTGGGAGCCGTCCTCGTGCAGCGGCCGGACCTGTGCCGCGCGGTTGTCTGCCAGGTGCCCCTGCTGGATATGGTGCGTTATCATCGCTTCCGCATCGCCGAGCTCTGGACGGACGAGTACGGCTCACCGGATGACCCGGCCGCGTTCCAGTGGCTGTACGCCTATTCGCCGTACCATCATGTGAAGTCCGGCACGGCCTACCCGGCCGTCCTGCTGACCACCGCGCTGGAGGACTCGCGGGTCGACCCGATGCACGCCTGGAAGATGGGTGCCCGGTTGCAGGCGGCCACGAGCAGCGGTCGCCCGGTCTTCGTGTGGACGGAGACCAAGGCCGGCCACGGCCAAGGCAAGCCCCTCAAGATGCGCCTCAAGGAGCAAGCCGACGAGTACGTGTTCCTGATGACCCAACTCGGTGCAGTTCCTTCATCGCCACAGGAGTACTCTCCACCGTCGCAGTAGCGCGCGGGCATCAGAGCCGCGGGCGCAAGCCCGCGGACACGATCAGTCGGCGGGCATCGAATCCGTGGGCGGGCCCTGGCGAGACCCAGGTACGTCTGCGGGCGCAAGTCCGCGGAGCACGAATGCAGAATGCAGAATTAAGAATGCAGAAAGCGGAGTGCCTGCAAGGCCCTTTCTGCATTCTGCCTTCTTCATTCTGCATTTCGGAGGTACCTATCCGTCAGCGAAGCCTACAGAGTTGTGCAGATTACGACCGTGCGTATTCCCCGTTGCCTCCATCGCTGGTCGGTCTCCCCGCAGCAGGCCCGCCTGCTCCAGGAGCGCCTGCGCGAGCGCGTCGTCCGCGCCGGGGCAGTCCGCGCACCGCGTCTGCTTGCCGGCGCCGATCTGGCGTTCAGCGAAGACGGCAGCGAGTGTGTGGCCGGCGTCGTGGTGTGGGAGGTACCTACTCATAGTATCGTGGAACAACACGTTGCCCGGCGACCGGTGCGCTTCCCCTACGTGCCGGGGCTGCTCACGTTCCGCGAAGGACCGGCGCTGCTCGCGGCGTTGCGCAAGCTGCGCTGCGAGCCGGATGCGTTCCTCTTTGACGGCCAGGGGCTGGCGCATCCGCGCCGCTTCGGGCTGGCCTCTCATATGGGCGTGCTGCTGGACCGGCCTAGCGTGGGCGTCGCCAAGAGCCGGCTCATCGGCGAGCACGCGGAACCCGGTCCGTTGCGCGGGGCCACTACTCCCCTGCTCCACGACGGCGAAGTCATCGGCGCGGTCGTCCGCACGCGCGACCGGGTCAAGCCGATCTACGTCAGTATCGGGCACCGCGTCTGTCTGGAGACGGCCGTGGAACTCGTCCTCATTGCCGGGGCGGGCTGCCGCGTGCCGGAGCCGACGCGGCTGGCGGATCAACTGGTGGCGCGGGCACGGACGGCCTGAGAGCGCGCGGCGTTCATCAGTCCCCCAGGTCCAAAGGACCTGGGCCACCCAGATGACCTGGGCCACCCGCCGGGCGCAGCACGAAGATTCGACCCTGGACATCCTTGCCGTTGGGACCGGCGGCGCATGCCGGAACGACCTCCACCGCGAAGCCGTGCTCGACGGCCAGCATCTCGAACCGATCGGCCACGCCGCGACGCGGGTCGGCAATCAGAGCCTCGCCGCTTGGGGCCAGCAGGGCCGCGATGCACTGCAAAATCGGCGCGTGATTGACACCTTCGTACAACACGTCCGCAGCGAAGATGCGGTCGAACCGCTGCCCGCCCGGCGGCTGCCGCCAGTCAAGCCGCTCCCAACCCGCCACCGCGATGCCGTTGAGTTCCGAGTGGTACCGGCCGAACTGCAGGGCGGTCTCCTCGTGGTCGGTGGCCAGCACCCTCCACCCGTGCAGCGTGGCCGCCATCGCCACCAGCCCCAGCCCGCAACCCAGCTCCAGGGCCGACCGCCCCGCCCCCGGCTCGCCCGCCAGCACGTGGCCCGCCAGCATGACGGCCGAGGGCCACAGCTCTACCCCGTAAGGAGCCATGTTGTCCTCCAGGAAGCGGCGGGCGTAGTCCGGGTGGTCGAGCAGGTCCGCAGCGTCTTCGAGCACCGCAAGCTGAAAGGTGTGCCCGCCCAATGCGATCGACGTGCGTACGACCGGCAGCCCGCGGTAGCGTTCCTGCCCGTCGACAACCTCGAACAGAGGCCCCGGAACTGACCGGTCTTGGAGGTCCATCCGTGACAACCTGAGGACTTGGGCAAGAAAGTCAAGCCCCCCTTCGCCGGACAGGCACCGGCATCCGAGCCCGAGCGGGAGCGAGAGGGCAGCGGGGAATAGCAAATGGCGAAGAGCGAATAGCGAATGAAGGACGCCGGCAGCGCTGAGAGCCGGGCCCGCGAGGCAGGCTGAACCCACATCGGGGCCCGGGGGCACCGAAACCACTGCATGGCAGCAGTGGCACACGGCGGCCCCGGGGCGGCCCTTCCCTGCCCCGGCCCCTACCCGCTATAGTGGTCGCCGCGGTCACGGACGCCCCTCTGTTGAGGGGGGACGCCCGAATCCCCACCGAACTCGGCAGTACCCCGGCGACCGGCCGGGTGCTGCCTGCGGCCGTGCACTCGCGCAGGTACCCGATCCTCGCGCAGGAGACACCGATGCCCGCAGCCGAGAGGAAAGCCAGCTTCTGGGAGCAGGTCGCCGGGCTACCGGCCAACTTCTGGTTCGCCAACCTGATGGAGATGTTCGAGCGGCTGGCGTTCTTCGGCTCCCGAGCCATCGCCCCGCTCTACCTGGTGGCCGAGTCCAACCGCAACGGCCTGGGGCTGAGCTACACGGACAAGGGCTGGATCTACTTCTGGTGGGCACTCATTCAGTGCATCGTTCCGATGGTGTCGGGCGGATACACGGAGCGCTACGGCTACCGCCGCAGCTTGGCCGCGGCATTCGTCATCAACGCCATCGGCTACTCGGGGATGGCCCTGTCCAAACCCATCACGGATCACCTCGTGGCGGGCGGCTGGGGGGGAGGGCCGGAGGTGGGCTTCTGGGTGTTCTTCGCAGCCGCCTGCATGGTGGCGTTGGGCACGGCCATCTTCAAGCCCCCGGTCCACGGCACCATCGCCAGGACCACGACGGAGGAGACTTCGTCACTAGGGTGGGGCGTGTTCTACTGGGCAGTGAACATTGGCGGCGCGTTGGCCCCAATGGCGGCGGCCGAGCTGCGCGGGGAGATCAACTGGAACTACGTCTTCTACGGGGCGGCCATCGTCACGCTCTGCAACTTCCTGCCCTGTTTCTTGCTCTACCGTGAGCCGGAGAAGGCGCCGCGCCCGGTGGGCGAGAAACAGAAGGGACCTTTCGGCGTGTTCTTCTCGTCCATCTTCACGATCTTCAAGGACCTCCGCCTGGTCGTGTTCCTGCTGATCTTTTCCTGCTTCTGGCTCATGTTCATGCAGCTTTGGGACCTGTTGCCCAACTTCATCGAGGAGTGGGTGGACACGTCGGACGTGGCCGGCCTCTTCGGCTGGATACGTTCGAGCTGGGTCCTGGAGAACGGGCAGACCAAGCCCGAGATCATGATCAACATCGACGCTTGGGCGATCATCGCGCTGGTCCTCGTGATCTCGTGGATTGTGCGCAAGATTCACAAGGTCGCAGCCATGATCGTCGGCATGGTCATCTCGCTGGTCGGCTTCGTCGGCGCGGGCATGACGCAGATCGGCGTGGTTTGTGCGATCATGATCTTCGTGTTTTCGATCGGCGAGATGGCGTGCAGCCCGACGTTCAGTGCCTACGTGGGCCTGATCGCCCCAAAGGACAAGAAGGCCCTGTATATGGGCTACTCGAACATCCCCTTCGCCATCGGCTGGGCGTTGGGCAGCTCGGTGGGCGGCTACCTGTATGAGGACTTGTCGAACATCGACACCCTCGCCCGACGGTATCTCGTCGACCAGGCCATGATGACCCGTGAGTTTGCGGACAACCGGCAGCAACTGCCCAAGGGCGAGGCTCTGGGCATGCTGGCGCGGCTGGTCGACGGTGCCTCGGCCAAGGACGTAGCCGCGACCGTGCAGACCCGCTGGACCGCCATCCAGGTGGAGGGGCTGCCCGCGGACCAGGTGGTCACCCGGATGCGGGACCTGTATTCGACGGAGTTGCAGCCAGCCCCCGCAAAGGCCATGAGCGACGCCCGGTTACTGCTCTGGAACGCGTATCACCCCTACCGCGTGTGGCTGTACTTGGGGGCACTCGGGCTGGCGGGAACCATCGGCATGATCCTGTTCTACGTGGCCACTCGGCACGTCCGAGTGGTCAATGGTGAGGAGACAGCGCCCGCTCAGACATGAACCATGAACGTGCCGTCGGCGGCTTCAGGAGCCCGACCGGACCACGATGACGTGCGGCCGCGGATACGCCCCTGACAGCCGGCGTACAGGACACCGGGAGAATGTAGTCGTGGCGAGTCAGACCAGCGCAAGTGGTAGCAACGTCAGCCAGTTCGTGACCCCCGACGCCCCGCCCGGCGGTGAGCTGCTGGGACACCCTAAGGGGCTCTTCGTCCTGTTCTTCACTGAGATGTGGGAGCGCTTCAGCTTCTACACGATGCGGGGCATTCTCACGCTGTACCTCGTCCAGATCGTGCTGGCGGAGATGACAGCGCGCGACGGCGAAGCCGTATCCGGCGGGCTCGCAGATCAGATTTACGGGGCTTACCTGGGCTTCGTGTATGCCGCGCCGCTCGTGGGCGGCATGCTGGCCGACCGGCTGCTGGGCCAGCGCCGCGCCATCTATATCGGCGGCATCCTCATGGCGCTGGCCCACTTCACGCTCGCGACCCACGCGATGCTGGTCGGCACGGTTTATCGTCTGGGCGAGCTGAATCCGCTGTTTTTCATCGGCCTCGGGTTGCTGGCCTGTGGGAACGGGTTTTTCAAGCCCAACATCTCGACGATCGTCGGTACGCTGTACCGACCCGAGGATGCGCGGCGTGATAGTGCCTTCACGATCTTCTACATGGGCATCAACGTCGGCGCCTGCGCGTCCAGCTTCATGAGCGGGGCGGCCCAGAAGTGGGGCTGGTATCTAGGCTACCTGGCGGCGGGCATCGGCATGATCGTTTCGGTCGTGCTCTTCTTTTCCGGGCGCGGAACGATTGCGGAGCGCGGGCTGCCGCCGGCCGGAGCTACGCTCGTCGGACGCGGGCGCCTGCGGGTACCGAACGCGGTCCTGCTCCTGGTGGGCATCGTGGTGTTCATCCCCGTGGCCGCGTACCTAATGTCCATACCGCGCTACGTACAGTATCTGTCTTACATCGTGGGCATCCCGGTGCTGGCGTACCTGATCTTTGAAGCCTGTCGCGCGTCGCGCGAAGAAGCAGGCCGCATGGTCACCATCATCGTGCTCTGCATGTTCTCGCTGATCTTCTGGGGCTTCTTCGAATTGCAGGGCAGCACGATCACGCGCTTCGCCGAAGATAAGGTGGACCGTTTGATCTTCGGCTGGGAGTTGCCCACTGCCTTCGTGGCCAACGTGGTGAACCCGTTGCTCGTGATATTCCTGGGTATTCCGTTCACTTGGCTGTGGGTCTGGCTCGACCGCAGGCACCTCGAGCCGTCCTCGCCACTGAAGTTCTCGCTCGGCTTGCTGCAACTGGCGCTCGGGTTCCTCGTGCTGTGGATCGGCGCCAGCCAGGCGGGAGCCGACGAGAAGAGCCCCCTGGTCTGGCTCATGCTTGCTTACATCTTGTTCACCACGGGCGAACTCTGTCTTTCACCGGTGGGCCTGTCCATGGTCACTAAGCTCTCGCCGGTACGCATGGTGGGCGTCTTCATGGGCTTCTGGTTCCTGGTCTCGGCCGTTGCCAACGTGATTACGGGTGGCAAGGTGGGCCCGCTTACGGAACAGCACGGTTACGGACCGGTGTTCCTCGGCATTGCCGTGCTCATCGGCGCGGCCGCTGTCGTGCTGTTCGTCTTGTCGCCGCTGCTGAAGCGCTTGATGCACGGCATCAAGTAACCCAGCGTTGTGCGTCGGCACGCTTGCCATGCCTGAACTGCCGGAAGCAGAGACCATCGCCCGGATCCTGCACACCCAACTGGCAGGCAAGACCGTGGCACGTGTGGCGCTGCGCCGGCGGGAGCTGCTGCACGGCGATCGCCGGCCGCTGAACCGTACGCTGACGGGTCGGCGCGTCGTATCGGTTACGCGCCGGGCGAAACGAGTCGTCTTCACGTTCGACCCGGCCTGTACGTTCATCGTGCGGCTCGGGATGACCGGACGGCTGCTCGTTTCCCCGCCCGCTGCATCTGTGGATCGCCACGTCCATCTGCGCATGTGGTTCCGCGAGACTGATGAGGAACTGCGTTTCCGTGACGTCCGCCGCTTCGGCGACCTCTGGTGTATCACGCGCCCCGAGCACGCCGACGACCCCGCGCTCGGCCGGCTGGGCCCCGAACCGCTCGAACTTGCGCCACCGACCTTCGCCGCCCTGCTCAAGCGCCAACGCCCGATCAAGTCGCTGCTCCTCGATCAGAGCATCATCGCGGGCTTGGGTAACATCTACTGCGACGAGGCCCTCCACGCGGCCGGCATTCACCCGCGCACGCCGGCCCGCCTGCTCGACGCTCCCGCGGCCGCCCGGCTGCTCCGCGCGATCAAGTCGGTGCTTCGTCGCTCGATCCGCTACGGCGGCACCACGTTCCTCGACTACCGCACGCCCACCGGCGACACCGGCGCCTTCTACGCCCGCCTGCGCGTCTATCAGCGCCGCGACCAGCCGTGCCACAAGTGCGGCACTCCGATCGAACGCATCCGCCTCGTCGGCCGCTCGACCTTCTTCTGCCCCCGCTGCCAAACGCGGAAGACGAAGGCAGAATGAAGAATGAAGAATGCAGAATGGAGAATGCGGAATTCAGAAAGCACAGGGCACGCACCACCTTTCAGGCGGGTGGCATGGCCAAGCGCAGCGCCGCCATGCTTTCCCGCACACGAACGATGTTTCCTCCCACAGCCTGCCGGCGCCTTCGGCTTGGGCATGCCACCCTGCCAGCACCTCTTGGCAAGGACCTGTGCACTCACGGCGCGGTCAACGTCTCCACGTCGGCCTGCGACAGTCGATACACAAACAGTGAGTAGCCGACCCGGTCGTCCGGGCGGCGGTGTTGCAGGCGATTGAGCAAGCGGGCGCGCCGCAGCGTCTCGTGCTCACTCAGCGGTGCCACCCCGCGCAACTGATCCTCAGTCATAGCGCTGCCCGACGCCTCCGAGGCGGCCGCCTGCTGCAAACGCCGGTATTCCTCCACGCGCTGCGGCGTCCAGTACTCATCCCGGATCATCGGGTCATATACACCCAGCAGTTGCGTCACACTCACCACGTACGTCCCGGCTGTCAGCACCGCCGGCGGACCGAACGCCAGCGTGCTGGGCAGCATCTCGCAGACGAACCCATAGTAACAGGGATTCGCCGAGCCGAAATACGCCAGCTTGATCGGCCCGGTGTCCTGCCTGGCCGCGTAGCGCGCCAGACGCTTGAGGTCCTGCCCCCAATCCACGTTGCTGTCGGCCAGATACAGATGCCCCCGTGTCGGCCCGCCGATCAGCTCATTGAAGTAACTCAGGTAATGCGGATGAATCCACAGACTGGCCGCCGCCAGCCACACCACACATACGCCAATCAGGATGCGCCCCCAAAGTCTCGCCCACCACGCAACCGCCGCCCCCGCCAGCACGAACAGCATCGGGTACAGCGGCAACAGGTGACGGTGCCCGATGTTGGTCGGACTGTCCAGGGCCAACGCAACATAAGTGACCGCCAAGGCCGCCAGGCCGGCAAGAAGCAGCGGATCACGCAGCAGCTTCATGGCGCCACCTGCAGGACCAGACGGGTGGCATGCCCAAGCCGAAGGCGCCGGCATGTCGCACGGTGAGCCACCCGCGACGCCGGAAGAAGACATGGTCCCGGCGCGCCGGGACTTGCCCATGCCACCCCGTTGCGTCGGCCCGTCTGCCAACGGCGCCCAACTGCGCGGATTCCGGCAGCACCCGGCCAGCGCACCAACCCCCACAACCAGAAGCAGCAGCGTGGGTATGGGGGTCTTGATGGCAAACGCGATCGGGAAGTAGTACCACCACCCGTTAAGGGACACCTCCCCCATCAGGTAGCCCCAGCGCTGCCGCGTGCTCTTAATAGTATAGGCCAGCCCGTATAGATAAGCCTCCGGCAAAGCATGGTGGTCACGCCCCCAGCGCACAGACTCAGCCACGAGCCCGCGCTGCGGCTGACCATCCCAATCGAGCAGAATCGCCTCCCAGGCTTCGTCCATGTTGCGCGGCGTCGCAGCGCCGGCATTCTCGAGGCTGATCATCATAGCCCCGTCGGCATCCGGCCCGCGAAAAGGGCTGTAGCGCCAGCCGTAGCAGGTCCAGATACCGGCCCACACACCCGCCGCCAGCAGCACGGCCACAACCAGCAGCACGCCGAGACGTGCCCCGCGACCGGTTACGAGCACGACGCCGGCACCGCCGCGGTCGGGCGCACTCCGCATCCCCGGCACTACGCAAACCAGTGGCGTCGAACGCAGCCAAGCCACGGCCACCATTACCGCCAACGCCGGCAGCACCACCGGCCAGGAGAACTTCGTCACGCTGGCAGCCGCCAAAGCCGCGGCTGACGCAACCAGGCGACCGACCGTCACGCGCTCCATGAGCCGTGCGAACGTAAGCAGCACCAGCGTGCTCGTCAGCGCCAGGGGCAGATCCGTGGTCACTAGCCGCCCGTGGGCCAGCAGCGTCGGACTCAGCGCCGCCAGCGTCAGCGCCAGCAGCCCGGCCGATCGACCCAGCAGCCGGCAGGCCGTCGCGTAGACGGCCCAGCACGTCGCCAGCAGCAGGACCACCATCATGCAGCGCGCGAAGACCAGCAGCCGCTCCCCGTCGTTCACCCCATAAAACCACAGCCAGCCGATTTCCCACGTGGCCCCCGCCTGCCAGCTCGGCGACGCCCCCGGCCAGTGGGCACCCAGCGCCGCCAGCGGCAACGCGGCCCACAACTTCGCCAGCGGCGGATGATCCGGGGCCAGCCGGAAGTCCCCCGTCTTGAGGTAGCTCAGCCCGGACGTGAGGTGGCTCATCTCGTCGAACGTGATGCTGTCGCCCAGCAACGAGGTGACCGCCAGCACGGCCGTCGTTGCCAGAAGGAGGAGCGGCAGAACCGGCCGTCCCCCTGACCGGGAGCCGGCGGGCCGCGGAACCGACGGGTTGGGCCGGTGGGAATCGCCCACGGTTTGACCCTAAGGGCTTCTAACGCCGCCTCCGTCCCGAGCAGGAGGGGGGCGGGGCAGGTGTCATGTTGCGGCCAGGCCCCCTCACCCCGCCCGCTTCCCCAAGGGGGAAGCGGGGTTCGGCTGGGCGCCGTAAATACTTACCGGCGAGGCACTTACGTGCACTCGCCGGTATCGCCATTCCCGCAAATCCGCACGATCACCCCCAAGGGGACTCGAACCCCTGTCTTCAGGATGAGAACCTGATATCCTGGGCCACTAGACGATGGGGGCCACGTCGGCCAGAGCATAGCCAAACCCCCGCTCGGCGTCAATGTCGCAGCGGGGCAGACGGGCAGCCCGGGTTCCGAACGGGTGGCTCACGTTCTGTGGACCCGGGGAACTCACGAATCGCGCAAGTAAGCTTCTGCTTTATATCACAGCAACCTGGCGACACTGAACACGCACGGGCGGAACATCCGTGTCAGTCGGAATGGCGGGTGTGGCACGGGCGTCTTGCCCGTGGCCTGCCTCAGGCCAGACACCGGCGGCGACCCGGGCGAGACGCCCGTGCCACTTCCTCTTGCCTTCTTCTTGCCTTCCTCCTTCGCTATTCCCGCAGCGGGCAAAGCCCGTCCTGCGGTTTCGCCATTCGCCATTCCTCGCCTACGGCAACGCCGGAAGCTGGGCCTCGAAGTACGCCTCCGGGTATGGCGACGCCCCGTTGAGCAGGTTGATCAGCGTCAGCATGTCGGCCACCGTCACCGTGCCCGACCGGTTGATGTCACACTGGTGCAGTACCGGCGTGCCCCCGCCGAACACCGCGTTGATCTGGTTGATCACCTGCACCACG
>JAKQDH010000118.1 GCA_029558835.1 Planctomycetota bacterium
CGCCGGATCTCGCGAACCAGGACGTAGTTGTCCACCCGGGGTGATCGGACGATGCCGACGGACTGCACAAACACGATGTCCTCGGCGAGGAGCGGCACGCGGGGCATCTCGGCCATGGTCCGGGCCATGGTCTCCTGCAGGGCGGCGAGACGCTGCGGCCGGTTCCAGAGCTCGCTCAGACCCTCGATCAGGCGGTCGATCTCCGGATTGTGAAAACGGCCGCCGTTGTCCCGGCCGTAAGAGCCGGTGGTCGAATGGATCATGTCTTCGAAGATATCGGAGGCGTCGCCGGTGTCCGACACGGCGCCCATCAAGAAGAACGGCGCCGTGTCCGCCGCCCGCCAGTACGCTTCGCGCTCGAGGGCGTTCAACTGAATGCGAAAACCCGCCGGCGCCATCTGCCGCCGGAGCTCTTCGCCGACGTCCCGTCGCTCCCGGGGGAGCAGCAGCGTGAGCGCCACGCCGTCCGGATGGCCGGCCTCGGCCAACAGCCGCCGGGCGCCGTCGGGATCGTACGCCAGTTCGGGCAGTTCGGGATTGAAGCCGAACACCGACTGGGACACGTACTGATTGGCCGGGGTGCCGTAGCCGTCGCGCAGCTTGAGCACCAGCGCCGGACGATCGACGGCCAGGGCCATGGCGCGGCGGACGCGGACGTCCTGGAACGGTTGCACCCGGGTGTCCATGCCCAAATAACGGATCAGCAAACCGCGGTGACGGATGATCTCCATGCCCGCGACGGGCCGGGCCGAGAGGGCGGCCGCGGCGGCGGGGGGGATGTCCGCAGCCATGTCGGCCGCCCCGTCACGCAGAAGGGATTCCACGTCATCCGCGCTCTGGAATCGGATGAACCGCGCGGCGGCGAATTCGGGCCGCCCGCCCCAGTAGGCGTCGTGTGCGGCCAGGCGGAGCTCGTCGCCCGGGATTTCGTTGACCAGGCGATACGGGCCGGTGCCGACGGGATTGCGGGTGAACGCCACCTCACCCAGCCGCTCGTACGTGCGCTTGGGCACGATGAAGACGGTGCGCAACCGGTGGAGCAGCACCGGGTCGGGCCGGGTGGTGGTGAGGCGGACCGTGTAGTCGTCGATGCGGGTGACGGCGGCGATGACGGCGCAGTTGCTGTGCCGGACGGAATTCGGATCGTCCCGCGCGCGCAGGATGGAGAAGACCACGTCATCGGCGGTCAGGGGACTGCCGTCGTGGAACACCACACCGCGGCGCAGCCGAAACTGCCAGGTGAGCAGATCGGGGTTCTCCCAGCTCGCCGCCAGCAGGGGCACCACCTTCATGTCGCGATCGAAGCCGGCCAGCCCCTCGAACAAGTTGGACTGAACCATGGTGGTGATGGACTCGGCGCGGCGGTGGGGCATCAGCGTCAGCGGCATGCCGCGCAGGGCGATCACCACCTCGGCTTTCTCCGATGGCGGCGTGGTGCAGCCCGGGGCGAACGCCAGCACTGCCAGCAACGCCAGCCCTCCGAGCCAGCCGGAGAATGTTCCTGCGGTTCGCGACATGATCCCGTGCCGGACGCGATGCGATCAGATTTACCAACCGATGAGCTAAATCAATTGTAAACGATGGTCACGGAAAACGCCAAGTGGAATCAAACGCCCGGGCGCCGGCTGGATCAGTCGACAGGCAATGGGTCGGGTGCGTCCTCGGCATCAGGGAAGAGCTGTGTTGTCAGGCGGCATCCACAGCATGAGCGCCAGGGGCTGGTCCACGCCGGCTGCGCGCGCGCGGTCGGCCAGCCGGATGATGTCGCCGTAGAAGACCCCGGGCCCGCCGCAGAGAAACACCTGGTAGCGGTCCACCCGCGCCATGAGCGCCTGCAGCTCGGGCTCGAGCCGGGCCGCCGCCACGGGCCGGCCGTTGATGGCGACGGCACCGTCGGCCCCGGCTTCGAGGACGATGGCGAAGGGACCTGGGGGCGGCGGCGCATCCCCCGTCAGCGGATCCGCGGGCAGGCGCACCGGGATGCCGTGGCTGGTGAAGGGTGTGATGACCATGAAGATGATGAGCAGCACCAGCAGGATGTCGATGTACGGTGTCACGTTGATGGCCTGGATGATCATGACCGCCTCCTCGGGCCGGTGTCCGGGGGTCGTTCGGGGCACGACTCCGGCCGGCCGGTGGGTTGTTTGAACTTTACAGACCCGCCAATTGGCCGGATGTTCCGCCGGCGGGGCTCGGTCGCCGGACCGGGTGGCCTGAACCTGGAGCGGCAAAATGACGTACAAATGCTGAGAATCGATACCGGCATGCGCCTCGGGCGACGGCGTACGAACGGACCGCCCGAGCCGAAAAGGAGGACTCATGAGACGCACTCTGTTTTTGCTGGGACTGATGCTCGGATTGGCGGCCGCCGCCGCCGGCGACGTCCGCATCCGGGAATCGCAGCATGTGGACGGATATTACAGCGGCGGCGTCACCGAGCCGGCGCGCGACCAGCAGAACGAGTACTGGTTCGCCGGCGACCGGCTGGCTTACCGCTCCGGCCTCAGGAGCTACATCGTGGACCAGGCCGCCGGCCGGTTCCTGTTCGTCAACCACACCGACAAGACCTACGTTGAAACGCCTCTGCCGCTGGACCTCCGGCGCATCGTACCGGAGATCCTGTCGGGCTATTTCGAACTGATCCGCCGGCGGGGGTCCGTCACGCTCACCGGGACCGTCGCCGACAAAGGCGGCCATCCGTGCCGGAGCTGCCTCCTGAAAATACACACGGGCGAATTTGATGCGGACATGACCCTGTGGCTCAGCACCGACGTGCCGTTCGATTGGCGCCGCCTGGGACAGTTGTTCAGCCAGGTGCGACGGATGGTGAATTACGGCGACGAGTTGATCGCCGCCATCGGGGCGCAGGAGGGATTCCCGCTGGCCTCCGAGTTCACCTACTACGTCGAAGGCATGCAGATCCGCGGGAACACCCGGGTGATCGACTGGACGGAACTCGAGGCGCCTCCCGGCACCTACGCCGCCCCGGCCGGCTACACCCGCAAGGAGCAGCTGCAGCCCCAGGACCTGGACAACTGAGCCTGGAGCCGGCGGCTGACGGCTGTCCGGGTGAGACGTCGGAATCCATCTTTGGTGTTTTCGCTTTTCTTTGGGATAATGAACGGCGATGTGGCAGTCCCCTGAAAATGAAATTGAATGACTCGTTGTGATATGGAGGTGTCCATGGATCGAGATGACCGTCTGCGTAACCGCCGCGACTTTCTGAAGGTCGGAGCCGCCGGAGTGGCCGGCGCCGCGCTGATACCTCATGCGATGGGGCAGGATCAGGCCTCGAGTGAACCCCCCGCCAAAGCCCGGTCGTTCCCCTGCCGCGTGCTGGGCCGGACCGGCCTGAAGCTGCCCGTCGTGAGCATGGGGGTGATGAACGCGGATAATCCGAACCTGGTCCGGGCGGCGCTCGACGCCGGCATCGTCCATCTGGACACCGCTCACAGCTACCAGTTCGGCCGCAACGAGGAGATGATCGGCGGCGTGATCAAGGGCCGCCCCCGCGACTCCTTCGTCATCGGCACCAAGGTGGTCCCCGACGGCGCGGACCGCCGCACCGGCCAGTTCACCGCCGAGACCAGGCCCGAGCCGTTCGTGGAGAAGTTCGAACTCAGCCTCAAGCGCCTGGGTCTGGACCATGTGGACATCTTCTACCTCCACAACGTCTCCACCCGCGAAGCCGCCCTGTTCGAGCCGCTGCTCGCGGCCATGGCCAAGCTCAAAGAGCAGGGGAAAGCGCGCTTCCTCGGGCTCAGCACCCACCGCAACGAGCCGGAGGTGATCCGCGCGGCGGTGGCGGGGAAGGTGCTCGACGTGGTGCTCACCGCCTACAACTTCCGCCAGCCCCACCTTGCGGACATGCACGCGGCCATGGCCGAGGCGGCCGCCGCCGGCGTCGGCCTCGTGGCCATGAAGACCCAGGCCGGCGCCTTCTGGGACAAGGAGCGGCAGCATCCGATCAACATGAAGGCGGCGCTCAAGTGGGCGCTGCGGAACCCGCACGTGGGCACCGCCATCCCCGGTTTCACCACCTTCGACCAGCTGGAAGAGGATCTCGCGGTCATGGCCGATCTGACGCTGTCCCCGAAGGAACTGGACGACCTGAAGCAGGGTGAGAAGCTGGGCGTGACCGGCCTTTACTGCCGGCAGTGCGGCGAGTGCGTGGCCCAGTGCCGCCTCGGGCTCGACATCCCGGCGGCCATGCGGGGCTACATGTACGCGTACGGCTACCGGAACCTGGCCGAAGCCCGGACGACCGTGGCCGCCGCGGTGCTGCCCGCGGACGCGTGCGGCGACTGCGACCGCTGCACCGTGCGGTGCGCCATGGGCCATGACATCCGCGGCCGCGTGGCCGACATCGCCCGCATCACCGCCATCCCGGAGGATTTCCTGGCGTGAGGCCCGGCGGGACTCCGGGCGGACGCCCCGGTCCCGAACTCCGAGCCCCGAGCCCCGAACCCCGAATCCCGAACCCCGGGCCCGCTCCGCGGCGCCCGGGGTTGTTGTCTGAATTCGATCCTATCCAGGACCGGCCCGTGATAAGCTGGGGCCGAATCGATCCCGCGCGGAGGCACAGCCCATGACCGACGATCTGGAATCGCGTTTCGCCGACCTCATCGCCCGCCGGACGGATTTTCCCGCGCTGGCCCGGCTGCACGAGGGCCGGACGCTGGCCCATTTCGACGGGCCGGGCGGCACCCAGGTGCCGCAGACGGTGATCGACGCGGTGTCCGGCTGCTACCGCACCGCCAACGCCAACACCCACGGCTTCTTCGTCACGACGGTGGAGACCGACCGGATGCTCCACGACGCCCGCGCCGCCATGGCCGACTTCCTCGGCGCCGACAATGCCCGCGACATCTCATTCGGCGCCAACATGACCACCCTGGCCTGGGGGCTGGCGCACGCCTTCGCCCGCCGCTTCCAGCCGGGCGACGAGGTGCTCGTGTCGAACCTGGACCACGAGGCCAACCGGGGACCGTGGCTCATGCTGCGCGAGCACGGCATGGTCGTGCGCGAGATCGCCATCCGCCCCGACGCCACCCTCGACTACGACGACTTCGCCGCCCAGGTCACGCCCCGCACCCGGCTGGTGGCCGTCGGCATGGCGTCGAACGCCTTCGGGACGGTGAACGACATCGCCCGCGCCCGGGAGCTGGCCTATCGCGCCGGCGCCTGGCTGCTGGTGGACGCCGTCCATTACGCGCCCCACTTTCCCCTGGACGTCCGGTCGCTCGGCGTGGACTTCCTGCTCTGCTCCGCCTACAAATTTTACGGGCCCCACGTGGGGGTGCTCTACAGCCGCAACGGGTTGCTGGACGGCCTGGCCACGGACCGGCTGCGCACCCAGGATCCCCGGGCGCCCCACCGGATCGAGACGGGCACCCTGAACCACGCGGCCATCGCGGGCACGCTGGCCGCCGTGGACTACCTCGCCTCGCTCGGCGCCGGCGCCAGCCGCCGCGAGCGCGTGATCGCCGCCCTGAACCGCGTGGCCGAGTACGAGCGGGAGCTGGCCCAGCGCATCTGGCGCGGCCTGCAGCGCCTGCCGGCGGTGACCCTCGTGGGGCCGCCCTTCGGCACCGGCCGGCGGGCGCCCACCGTGTCGTTCACCGTGGCGGGACTGGAGGCGGCCGAAGTCTGCCGGCGGCTGGCCGAACGCGGGATCTGCGCCTGGGACGGGCATTTCTACGCCATCCGCCCCATCGAGCTGCTGGGCCTGCTGGAGCGCGGCGGCGTCACCCGGGTGGGGATCTCGCTCTACAACAGCGTCGAGGACGTGGACCGCCTGCTGGCGGCCATGGCCGAGATCGTCGCGGGCGCCTGAGGCCCGCCGGCGCGTCGGGAGGCGAACCCATGAGCCCCAAACCGAAGCCGGCGCCCGATCCCGCGCACCTGGGCCCGCGGCTGCGCCTCGGTGTGAGCCGGTGCCTGCTGGGGGACGAGGTCCGCTACGACGGGCAGCACAAGCGCGACGAGTTTCTGGTGGACGTGCTGGGCCCCTACGTGGAGTGGGTGCCGGTGTGCCCGGAGGTGGAGATCGGCCTGCCCATCCCGCGGGAGAGCCTCCGCCTGGTGGGCGACCCAGCCGCGCCCCGGCTGGTGGCGCCGCGCTCCGGCGCCGACCTCACCGGGCGGATGCAGACCTGGGCCGCCGCGCGCCTCGACGGTCTGGCCGCCGAGGACCTGGTGGGTTTCGTCTTCAAGAAGGATTCGCCGAGCTCCGGTCTCTTCCGGGTCAAGGTGTACGGCGCGCAGGGCATGCCCGCCCGGACCGGCAGCGGCATCTTCGCCCGGGCCTTCACCGAGCGCTTCCCCGATCTGCCGGTGGAGGAGGAGGGGCGGCTCCACGACTGGCGCCTCCGCGAGAACTTCGTGGAGCGGATCTTCGCCGTGGCGCGGTGGCAGGGGCTCCTGCGCGACAATCCGACGCCCGCCGGGCTGGTCGCCTTCCATGCTGCGATCAAGCTCACGCTGCTGGCCCACAGTCCGGCGCACTACGCCGAGCTCGGCCGTTTGGTGGCCGGCGCCGGCCGGACGCCGTGGCCGGAGCTGACGGCGCGCTACTTCGGCCGGCTCATGGACGGCCTGAAGGCGCTGGCCACGCCGCGCAAGCACGCCAACGTCTTCCATCACCTGATGGGCTTCCTCAAGGATCACCTCGACGCCGGCGACAAGGCCGAACTGCTGGCGGCGGTGCAGGAGTACCGCGACGGCTTGGTGCCCCACATCGTGCCGTTCACCTTGCTGCGGCACCACCTGGCCAAGCATCCCGTCGGCGATTGGGTCCGCCGGCAGACCTACCTCAACCCGTACCCGAAAGAGATGATGCTCCGCAACCACGTCTAGCGGCGGCGGCGCGCGGGCGCCATCACATTTCCTTGGATAAATCGTGAATCTTTGCGTATATTTGAGGTCGGCCGGACGACGCCGGCCGACGTGCGGCCGCTGGATCGGGGCGGCATTCTCGGTGTGGACGGCAAGGGGTCATGGGTACGGACGTCCACAAATTCTACGGGCTCGAGCTCAAGGCGATCCGGGGCCGCTTGGGCCTGTCGGTGCGCCAGGTGGAATCGGCCAGCCGGGCCATCGCCCGAAAACTCAATGACCGACGCTACTTCGTCTCGGTGAGCCGGCTGTCGGAGCTGGAGAATCGCGGCCTCATCCCGGGCGTCTACAAGCTGTTCGCCTTGTCGGTGGTCTACAACATGCCGCTGCTGGAGATGCTGGCCCTGCTCGGCCTGGACGTGCACAAGCGGCAGGACTACAGCGAATGCATCCAGTCGGATCGGACGCGCCCCGTCGACCTGCTGGGCGCGCCCGAGACGCTGGAGGTGCCGCTGCGCTTCGACCCGTCGTTCTCGGCGCGCTCCACGGCGCTGCTCAACCGGGTCATCCAGGAATGGGGCCGGATCCCGTTCGAGATCATCCACAAGAAAATGGAGTTCTCCCGCTTCTTCTTCGTCCAGATCGGCGAGGCGGACAACCTCATGTATCCGCTGCTCCGGACCGGGTCTATCGTCAAAGCCGAGCGGCTGCGCCGGGCCGTGTCCAACGCCGGCTGGCAGACCGAGTACGACCGGCCGCTGTTCGTGGTGCAGACCGTCGAGGGGTACCGGTGCTGCTGGTGCCTCGTGGACGGCAAGGACCTGGTGCTCGTGCCGCACCCGCTGTCGAAGAAGTGCCAGGAGCGGTACCGGATGGTCCGGGAAGTCCAGATCCTGGGGCAGGTGATCGGGGTGTGGACGCCGCTTGTCCCTACCGAGGACGGGCCAGCGCCGCCAGCACCGCCGCGAAGTTGATCCGGAAACTCTCCCGCTCCAGCTCGCTCACTCCCACCGGCGCCAGCAGGTTGTAGGACTGGTCGCGGGTCCAGTTCTGGAGCAGGATCTTGCCGTCACCGGCGCGGCCGGCGACGAAGGCGCCCGCCTGCCGCGCCAACTCCGGCAACGGCAGGGCGTTCACCTCGCGGAAGACCGCCAGGTGCTCCTCGCGGAGCGCCCGCCGCGCGGCCTCGCGGCCGTGCAAATCCTCCAGACCCCAGTGGCTGTACTCGTCGGAGGAATACTCCCGCAGCGACGCGAGGTAGACCAGCCGGCTGAAGGCGTCGGGGAGCGGCGCCAGCGTCTGGGCGGCCAGGTCGGCCCGGGCGCGGAGCACCGCGTCGTCCCGTTCGTTCGGCTGGAGATCCCGTTGGTCCATGGTCGCCTCGCGCGGGGAGGGATCGGGCGCCCCAATTATGAGACCATCGCCGACCGGAATGCAACCGGTCCTTCGCCGTTCCGGATCCGGAAATAATTTGTCCGCTTCGCTCCAGCCGCCTGGGACCCCGTTAGACTGACCTCACGATATCCATCTTTGGAGGTCTTCCCATGATACAATCCGTCACGACGTTCCTGCTGATGTTGGCATTGGCGTTTTCACTCGGCGCCGGGCAGTCCGGCGATCAGGGCAGCGCATCCCGGCTGGAACCCGGCCAGGCCCGGCTCATGGATGGAAACGTGACCCCACCGCCGCCCCCTCCCCCGCCGCCCCCGAAGAGCTGATCGCCAGGCGGCAACAGGGGCGCTTGATCGACAGGTACGGCTGACGTCATGAGTCTATACACCCACCTGATGGCCCTGTTCTCGCTCGTGTTGCTGGGGCTGATGGTGCGGGCGGGTTTTCAGTGGAAATATCCGTCGTTTGTTGCGTACTACGCATTGGTGGTAGCGGGCGACGGTTTTTTCGGCTACGTCGGCCCCTGGTTCGATTTCAATTACCAAATGTGCTGGTACTACAACCTGTACTGGGTTCTGGAATGTGTGGAGCACCTGCTCAAGATCGTCATCGCGTTGGGATTCTACTGGACCGTGCTGGCTGATTATCCCAATTTGAGGCGAATGCTCGACGGTTTTTTCTACGGGGCGATTCTGCTGCTATCCGTCCTGTTTGTTGTGAGTTATGAACCGTCGGGGTCCTTGTTGTACACCATCAGTATTTTCCTTGGGAAGTGGGTGTTTCTCCTGGTCGCGGTGGTCTGCACGTTCATCCTGGTGGTTCGCCGGCTGACCGGGATTGTATTGGAACGGGCCCTGTTGTTCATCGTTTCCGGCTTTCTGGTGTTCAGCCTGACCCAGTGCCTGAACTTCTTTTACCTCGAGGCGGCTCATCCGCAACTGGACGGATTCTGGCGGTATTTCTACCAGCTGAGCTATGTTTGGCCGCAAATGCTCTGGCTGGTGGCGACGGTGATTCCAAAGGAGGTTGCCGTTGCAGGCACGAAACCGGTGGCGGGACTGCAGGGGGAACTGCTGCGACGCATGCGGCGGCTGGACGCGGCGTCGGGCGAGGCGCTGGGTCGGCTGAATCCGTTCCGGGCCCCGGGGGAGCCGCGTTGACAAGCCGCCGCCCCGGCGGGTATATCTAAAATCAGAATTCGCTGGAGGTGGGCGCCATGTGGCAAGCGATTCTGGTGACGGGGGTGGTGCTGGGACTGGCGGTGCTGGCGGCGGCGGCGCTGCGGCGACGCCCGGTCCCGCCGGAGTTCCGGGCCCTGCTTGCGGACGGGGCAGCCGATCCGCGCGCGGCGCTCGACGCGATCGTGCCCGCCGGCGACGTGCTGGCGGCCGTGCCCGCCCTGTTCCGTGACGACGACTACCGGTGGTTGCGCGATGAAGCGGGCCTGGCCGCGGAGGCCGAATGTCTGAAGCGGCGGCGCATCCGGCTGGCTCGTCTTTACTTGCGGGAGCTGCGCGACCAGTTCGAGCGCCTCTTGGCGCTCAGCGAACACCTCGACCGGCAGGGGCTGCTGGGTCCGGAGGCGCGCACACTCTCGGCCGAAACCGCGCTCCGCTTCCGCTGGCGCGTGTTCTGGGCCGGCGCGCTGCTGCCGCTGCAGCACGTCCGTTTCCACCTGGCGGGCATGGGTGAATTCGCCCGTCAGATGGGCGTTTTCACGGCGGAGGTCCGGCAACGGCTGGAATCGCACGCGTTCGCCGCCGCAGTTTGAAGGTACCGGGCATAAATCTAATATTCTATCACTTTTAATGGCGTCCGCAGCCGGTCGCACGGATTTTTTCCGGATCCGGAACACGGCGGGACCAAGGGCACGGGGCGGGGCATGGGGTCGTCGCGCACGTATTGATTTCAACTGCTAAATCATTTTTTTTCATACACTAAATCGTACATCGGTTTGTGCGTTCCAATTTCGGAACAGAAATGTCTGGGTATATCTCCATTTTTATCAATAATTTATAAATTTTAGCGGGAGTGCTGGGCCGGTGGTGCGGCGAAGACCTGGTCCGACACAGACTGGTGAAATCTTTAAAAATCTTTATTATCAATGATTTGTAAGTGAGTCAAATCGAGTTCGTTCCGGATCCGGAAAATCGTCCGAACTGGGGGAAAAATCCGAAAAATTGGTGTTATGAAGAGAATACAAGATTCCGATCCCAGTCTTTGACAGCCGATCGGTCACAGCACCCCGTGACGCATCCGTGTTGCGGGCCGTTGCCCCGCACCGCCGCGGGTAAGGGCGGTGGTGCGGAATGACCGGCCCCGGGAGGGAAGCCCGGGTCCGACGCCGCGAGCGGACCCGAACACCGTCAGCCGAAACCGTTGGGGAGGGTGCCGGCGGTGGGCCGCGGCGGCGCGGCCCACCGCCTGTTTTCCGAGGAGCAGGCCATGTCCGCGCAGACGCTCATCGACACCGAGAACATGCTGGTCTTCGCGCAGTGTGAGGGGCCGGCCAACCACGACGACTTCCGGCTCCAGTGCGACGAGCTCCTGCGCCTGTGCCGGCGGAACGGCCTCGGCAAGGTGCTGTTGGATGTGCGCCGGCAGCGGACCCGACTGAGCACCATCCAATGGTACGACCTCGGCGTGGACCTGTCGGTGCTGGGGCGGGGCATCCGCTTCGCCGTGGTCTGCGCCCCCGAAGAACGGGACATCAATTTTTTTGCCACCGTCGCTCTGAACCGCGGCGCCGTCATCCACACCTTCGACCGGACGGAGTGCGCCCTGGCCTGGCTCAACAACGGGGGCAACGGCCGTCGCTCCGGCGAGTGTCAGTAAACAGTGAACAGTGAACAGTAAATAGTGAACGGTGCACAGTGAGCAGTGGACTGTGGAAAGCCTGCAACTCACCGTTTACTGTTGACTGTTCACTATTTGTGGCGGCAGCTTGAGGATTGCTTCCCGGTCGACGCTGGCCGGTACGATATGCGGTCGAGTGTCGTCACAAGTCCGGTGTTCCGCGGTGACGACGTGGTCCATCGTGGGGAACTCCAGAACCCGGCGGAGTTCTGGAAGGTGCTGCCATCTCTGAAGGAATCCAACGAAAGGCAAGGGCGGTCGGGACGCTGCAGCGATGGGCGGCCGGGGGCTTGTAAGGGGCGGACGGCTCCGGTACAATGAAGTGCATATCAATTTCAGCGGAACCGGAGGAGCCATGTGCCGCAGCACGCTCGTCACCCTTTTCATCATCACCCTGGTCCTGGCCGTTCCGGCCCAAACGCCCGCGCCGTCGGCGGCAGCGGGCAAATGCCTGACCTGCCACAAGGAGAAAACACCCGGCCTGTACCAGCAGTGGTACGGCTCCGCCCACGCCCTCCACAAGGTCACCTGCCTGGACTGCCACCGGGCCGAGTCGGGTGACGCCGACGGCTTCATCCACTACGACGTCCGCATCGCCACGCTGGTCACGCCCACGGATTGCGGCCGCTGCCACAAGCGGGAGGCGGCCGAGGTGGGCGCCTCCTACCACGCCACGGCGGGGTTGATTTTGGAGTCGCAGGACGCGTACCTGGCCCACGTGCTGGCCGGCGCGCCCGTGGCGATCCTCGGCTGCGAGAGCTGCCACGGCGCCAAGATGAAGCTGGATCCCGGATCGCCCAATCGCCTGCACAAGGAGAGCTGGCCCAACTCCGGCATCGGCCGGATCAACCCCGACGGTTCCAAGGGCGCCTGCAACGCCTGCCATCCGCGGCACGCCTTTTCCAAGGCCCAGGCCCGCCAACCCGAAGCGTGCGGCAAGTGCCACCTCGGCCCGGACCATCCGCAGAAGGAGGTCTACGACGAGAGCAAGCACGGCAACACCTACTACACCCAAGTCGAAGCCATGAACCTGAAGGCCGACCGCTGGGTGGTGGGCGAGGACTACTCGGCGGCGCCCACCTGCGCCACGTGCCACATGGCCGCGTCCGCGCGGACCAAGTCCACCCACGACGTGGGCCAGCGGATTTACTGGACGCTGCGCCCGCCCGTCTCCACGGCCAAGGACAACGCCGGGCCGCGCCGCGTGGCCATGAAGAACGTCTGCGCCGCCTGCCACGGTCAGGTGTTCGTCAACGGCCACTTCTACCAGTACGACGCCGCGGTGCGGCTCTACAACGACAAGTTCGCCCGCCCGGCCACCGAGATCCTGGCGCTGGTGACCAAGAACAAGCTCCTGGAGCGCCCATCCAGCTTCGGCAACGACATCGAGTGGATCTACTGGGAGCTGTGGCACCACGAGGGGCGCCGCGCCCGCCACGGCGCCTCCATGATGGGCCCGGACTATACCTGGTGGCACGGCTTCTACGAGGTGGCCAAGCACTTCTACTTCGAGTTGATCCCCGAGGCGCGCCGCTACAACAACCCGGAGGTGAACGCCTACATCGATCGTCTCCTGCGCGACGATCCCATGCACCGCTGGGTGAACGAGCGGACCGACGGACTCAAGAAGCAGATCCGCTCCGGCGAGCTGCAGAATATCTACCGCCGCTTCTTCGCCGCCGGGAAGTGAGTCATGACCCTCGTCGAGCGATACCGGGCGTTCGTCCGCGGCTTGTCGGTGAACCCGGTGGGCCGGGCCGGCGTGGTCCTGACCACCTCGTCGTTTCTGACGTTCCTGTTCATGGAGCTGCTTCGGCTCCTGGGCGTGCTCACCAACGCCTACATCGGGCTCATCACCTATCTGCTGCTGCCGGCGCTCTTCGTCGTGGGCCTGGCGCTGATCCCGCTGGGCTGGTGGCTGTATCGCAAGGCCCGCGCCCGCGCCGACCGCGAGCTGCTGGCGGAGCGATTCTCGCCGGACGCGGTGGCGCCCCGGCCGGGTGGCTCGCGGCTGTTTGTCACGGTGGCCGTGTTCACCCTGGTCAACCTCCTCTTCCTGTCGGTTGCCTCAATGCGGATGCTCACCTTCATGGACACGCCGGTCTTCTGCGGCACCGCCTGCCACAAGGTGATGCACCCCGAGTGGGCCACCTACCAGGTCTCGCCCCACGCCCGGGTGCGCTGCGTCGACTGTCACGTGGGGGAGGGGGCCGGCGCCCTGGTCAGCTCCAAGCTCAACGGCGCCCGGCAGATGTTCCTGGCCATGTTCAACGCCTACGAGCGGCCGGTGCCCACGCCCGTGCGGCAGCTCCGCCCCGCCCGGGAGACGTGCGAAAAGTGCCACTGGCCGGACAAATTCTACGGTTACCGGCAGCAGGTCCGGGTGCATTACGGCATGGACCGCGATTCGACGCCGCGCTACACGACCCTGAACCTGAAGATCGACACCGGCGAGGCCGCCGGCCACGCCGGCATTCACTGGCACGTGGCCGAGGCCAACGCGGTCCGCTACGCCTCCGCGGAGGACGAGCGGGAGGAGATGCTCTGGGTGGAGGTGCGCCAGAAGGACGGCACCTGGCGGCGGTTCACCCGCCGCGGTCGGCCGGTGACGGTGGCGCCTGAAGAGTGGCAGCGCACGCTGGACTGCGTGGACTGCCACAACCGGGCCACCCACATCTACGAGGAGCCGGACGCGGCGGTGGACGAGCGGCTGCGCCGCGGGCTCATGGACCGGTCGCTGCCGTTCGTCCGGCGCGAGGTGCTGGGGGCGCTCCTGCCCGATTACCCGGACCGCGACGCGGCCATGGCCGGCATCGCCGCGCGCCTCGAGGGCGCCTACTCGCGGCTGCTGCCCGAGATGACGGCGACCCAGCGCCAGGCGCTCGAAAAAACCATCACTGCGACGCAGGCCGTGTACAACCGGAACATCCACCCGCTCATGGCGGTGCGGTGGGGCACCTACCCCAGCCACCTGGACCACCGCCGCGACGGCGGCTGCTTCCGCTGCCACAACCAGGAGCTCGTGGATGCCACCGGCGCGGCCGTTCCCCACGACTGCACGCTCTGCCACTCGTTCCTGGCGTACGACAGCGCGAGGCCGTACCAGTTTCTCGACGCTCCGGCTGACGACGATCCCGAGGCGGCGATGCACCGCTACCTGCGCGAGGAATTCATCAGGCAGGGCGAGTGAGGGGGATGAACAGTGAGGAGATAGGAGATAAGAGGTCGTGCTCGTAATTCGTAATCGTGATCGTAATCGTAATCGTAACTCGTCATCGAGGCTCGAGGCTCGAGACTAGAGGCTCGTTCCCGTAACGCGGACATCGGACATCGGAACTGGGACCTGGGTTCTGGGACCAGCTTTTTGGATCCGTGCTCGTAATCGTAATTCGTAATCGTAATCGTGATTCGTGCTCGTGATCGTCATCGAGGCTCGAGACTAGAGGCTCGTTCTCGTAACGCGGACGTCGGACATCGGACTTCGGAATTCAGGTGTCGACTCTCGGATTTCGTACCCGTAATTCGTATCTCCTACCTCCAATCTCCTATCTCCTATCTCCTATCTCCTATCTCCTATCTCCTATCTCTTCACTGTTCACTGTTCCCCGTTCACTGTTCACTATCCAAGGTTTCCGGATCGAACGAGCCCACGAACCGGCCGGCGACGATGTCCACCAGCAGCAGCAAGGGCGTTTCGCCCCCGGCCAGTCTCACCTCGGCGATGGCGCCGCGCTGGCCCTGGAGCCAGTACACCCGGCCCGCCGGCAGCGGGTCGCCCAGCGGCACGAGGCGGCCGTCCGCCAGGTCCACGAGGAGCAGGCGGTCCTCCGGCGCACCGCCACCGCGGGGTCGGCCCACGAGCAGGGCGCGGCCGTCGTGGCTGACGCCGCCCGAAAGGGCGTGGGGGAACGGGATCCGGTACGCCGGCTGGCCGTCGGACCAGCGGCGCAGTTCGAGCTGGCCGCCGGCCTCGACGAGGACGCCGGCGTCGGTGAACAGGGCGGTCGCGCCGGGTTCGTCCACCGCCAGCGTGCGGATCTCGCCGCCGGTCCGGGCCGCGAAGAGCGTGGCGCCGGCGAATGGAATGCCGCTGCGGGGAAAGCGGCCGGCCACCGCGAGGGTGGTCACGGATTTGGCCCAGGGCGCCGTCGATTCGGCGGGCGCCCCGCTCCGGCGAAAGGCGGCTTCCCAGTGGCGGTCGACGGACGACCACACCAGGCCGTCAATGGCGGCGGTGTCGAATCGGCGGGCCCAGAACAGCGTGTCGGAGTCCAGGAAACCGAAATCCTGCCAGTCGGTGGCGGGGGCTCCGGCGGGTGCGGCAGGGGCGGCGGCCAGCGGCAGCACGCTCTCCCGCCCCGACGGCAGCTCGATGCGGCGGATGTAGTCGGCCTGGACCAGGTAGAGCTCGGTGGCGCCGGGGCGCCAGAAGAGCAGGTTGGAGGCGGTCCGGCCCACTTCGTTCAACTGGAGGATGCGGCGGAGCACCGGCCGGCCGGCGGTGTCGAACACGCCGAACCGCATCCCGGGCGTGCGGGCGGCCGGTTCGGGATAACCCAGCATGGCCACGTAGCGGCCGTCATCGCTGGGGGTGATGAACTCCCATCGTTCCAGTCCGCCGAGGGGGATCAGGGTATCCCGGCCCGGCTCCGCCAGCACCGTCCGCTTCAGGCCGTATGGATCCTGAAGTCCGAGCCGGTCCATCAGCCCATACAGCCAGTCCGGTCGGCGCCAGTAGCCGTCAATGAGCAGACGGTCGCCGGCCAGCGGCTGGACCCCGACTAAAAACGTCGCCTCCGACCGGAGCGGCGGGGCGAACGCCCCGGCGACCAGTCCGGCGGCCGCGCCCAGCGTGCCCACCACCAGCGCGATCATGAGCGCCGCCGCCGCGAGCGCGTTGCGCAGAGGCCGATGCGGCCGCCGCAGCGCGTACTGCGCCGCCACGGCGCCCGCCGCCAGCACGATGGCGACCGCCGCCAGGGGAAATGAAACCGCGAGGGGATAGATCTTCAGGCAATGGAAAAAGGTCTGCCAGAGCCCGAGGAGCGCGGCCAGCCCGAACGCCGCCAGCGCCGACAAGGCGAGCCAGATCACGCCGGTTCCGAGCGATTCGGCGGCCAGGCCCGCCAGCAGGCCCACCAAGGCCGCGGCCAGTCCGGCCATGGCCGCCAGCGCCCACTGCAGGCTGTTGACGGGGAGCGGCTGGACCAGCGCCGTGCCCGCGGCGGCGGCGATCATTGCCAGCGCGGTCAGCAGCCCGGCGGCGCCCAGCTTGAGCCCCAGCACGCGGGCCCGGCTCATGGGCAATGTTTCCACCAGGGACCACCGCTCCTGCCCCACCAGGTTGAAGCCGGTGAGCGCGGCGGTCAGGGGGAAGACAACCAGCAGGTTGAGCACGAGCAGGATTTCGGCGACGTCGGCGGGGAGGTAGTCCCCCCACCGCAGACCGGCCAGCCGGATGATGCCGGCGGCCAGCGGCAGCACGAGCACAAGAGAAACGTTCCAGGCTTGATGGCGCAGGTCCTTAAGCAGCATGGTCACCTCCCCAGTGATGCAGGGCGATATCCTCGAGGGCGGCGCTGCGGCCCGCGGCCTCGGCCTCCCCCTTGAGATCCTCCAGCGCGCCGGCGGCGACGATCCGGCCGCCGGCGACGAACGCCGCATGGGTGAGCACGCCCTCCACCTCGGCGGGGAGGTGGGTGGCGAACAGGATTGTCACCGCGCGGGCCGCCAGCTCCTCCACCACCGCCGTGTAGAGCCGGCGGCGGGCCAGAACGTCGAGCCCCAGCGTGGGATCGTCCAGGAGCAGCACCTCGGCCGGCCGAGGTGCTGCTCCTGGACGATCCCACGCTGGGGCTCGACGTTCTGGCCCGCCGCCGGCTCTACACGGCGGTGGTGGAGGAGCTGGCGGCCCGCGCGGTGACAATCCTGTTCGCCACCCACCTCCCCGCCGAGGTGGAGGGCGTGCTCACCCATGCGGCGTTCGTCGCCGGCGGCCGGATCGTCGCCGCCGGCGCGCTGGAGGATCTCAAGGGGGAGGCCGAGGCCGCGGGCCGCAGCGCCGCCCTCGAGGATATCGCCCTGCATCACTGGGGAGGTGACCATGCTGCTTAAGGACCTGCGCCATCAAGCCTGGAACGTTTCTCTTGTGCTCGTGCTGCCGCTGGCCGCCGGCATCATCCGGCTGGCCGGTCTGCGGTGGGGGGACTACCTCCCCGCCGACGTCGCCGAAATCCTGCTCGTGCTCAACCTGCTGGTTGTCTTCCCCCTGACCGCCGCGCTCACCGGCTTCAACCTGGTGGGGCAGGAGCGGTGGTCCCTGGTGGAAACATTGCCCATGAGCCGGGCCCGCGTGCTGGGGCTCAAGCTGGGCGCCGCCGGGCTGCTGACCGCGCTGGCAATGATCGCCGCCGCCGCGGGCACGGCGCTGGTCCAGCCGCTCCCCGTCAACAGCCTGCAGTGGGCGCTGGCGGCCATGGCCGGACTGGCCGCGGCCTTGGTGGGCCTGCTGGCGGGCCTGGCCGCCGAATCGCTCGGAACCGGCGTGATCTGGCTCGCCTTGTCGGCGCTGGCGGCGTTCGGGCTGGCCGCGCTCCTCGGGCTCTGGCAGACCTTTTTCCATTGCCTGAAGATCTATCCCCTCGCGGTTTCATTTCCCCTGGCGGCGGTCGCCATCGTGCTGGCGGCGGGCGCCGTGGCGGCGCAGTACGCGCTGCGGCGGCCGCATCGGCCTCTGCGCAACGCGCTCGCGGCGGCGGCGCTCATGATCGCGCTGGTGGTGGGCACGCTGGGCGCGGCCGCCGGACTGGTCGCCGGGGCGTTCGCCCCGCCGCTCCGGTCGGAGGCGACGTTTTTAGTCGGGGTCCAGCCGCTGGCCGGCGACCGTCTGCTCATTGACGGCTACTGGCGCCGACCGGACTGGCTGTATGGGCTGATGGACCGGCTCGGACTTCAGGATCCATACGGCCTGAAGCGGACGGTGCTGGCGGAGCCGGGCCGGGATACCCTGATCCCCCTCGGCGGACTGGAACGATGGGAGTTCATCACCCCCAGCGATGACGGCCGCTACGTGGCCATGCTGGGTTATCCCGAACCGGCCGCCCGCACGCCCGGGATGCGGTTCGGCGTGTTCGACACCGCCGGCCGGCCGGTGCTCCGCCGCATCCTCCAGTTGAACGAAGTGGGCCGGACCGCCTCCAACCTGCTCTTCTGGCGCCCCGGCGCCACCGAGCTCTACCTGGTCCAGGCCGACTACATCCGCCGCATCGAGCTGCCGTCGGGGCGGGAGAGCGTGCTGCCGCTGGCCGCCGCCCCTGCCGCACCCGCCGGAGCCCCCGCCACCGACTGGCAGGATTTCGGTTTCCTGGACTCCGACACGCTGTTCTGGGCCCGCCGATTCGACACCGCCGCCATTGACGGCCTGGTGTGGTCGTCCGTCGACCGCCACTGGGAAGCCGCCTTTCGCCGGAGCGGGGCGCCCGCCGAATCGACGGCGCCCTGGGCCAAATCCGTGACCACCCTCGCGGTGGCCGGCCGCTTTCCCCGCAGCGGCATTCCATTCGCCGGCGCCACGCTCTTCGCGGCCCGGACCGGCGGCGAGATCCGCACGCTGGCGGTGGACGAACCCGGCGCGACCGCCCTGTTCACCGACGCCGGCGTCCTCGTCGAGGCCGGCGGCCAGCTCGAACTGCGCCGCTGGTCCGACGGCCAGCCGGCGTACCGGATCCCGTTCCCCCACGCCCTTTCGGGCGGCGTCAGCCACGACGGCCGCGCCCTGCTCGTGGGCCGACCCCGCGGTGGCGGTGCGCCGGAGGACCGCCTGCTCCTCGTGGACCTGGCGGACGGCCGCCTCGTGCCGCTGGGCGACCCGCTGCCGGCGGGCCGGGTGTACTGGCTCCAGGGCCAGCGCGGCGCCATCGCCGAGGTGAGACTGGCCGGGGGCGAAACGCCCTTGCTGCTGCTGGTGGACATCGTCGCCGGCCGGTTCGTGGGCTCGTTCGATCCGGAAACCTTGGATAGTGAACAGTGAACGGGGAACAGTGAACAGTGAAGAGATAGGAGATAGGAGATAGGAGATAGGAGATAGGAGATAGGAGATTGGAGGTAGGAGATACGAATTACGGGTACGAAATCCGAGAGTCGACACCTGAATTCCGAAGTCCGATGTCCGACGTCCGCGTTACGAGAACGAGCCTCTAGTCTCGAGCCTCGATGACGATCACGAGCACGAATCACGATTACGATTACGAATTACGATTACGAGCACGGATCCAAAAAGCTGGTCCCAGAACCCAGGTCCCAGTTCCGATGTCCGATGTCCGCGTTACGGGAACGAGCCTCTAGTCTCGAGCCTCGAGCCTCGATGACGAGTTACGATTACGATTACGATCACGATTACGAATTACGAGCACGACCTCTTATCTCCTATCTCCTCACTGTTCATCCCCCTCACTCGCCCTGCCTGATGAATTCCTCGCGCAGGTAGCGGTGCATCGCCGCCTCGGGATCGTCGTCAGCCGGAGCGTCGAGAAACTGGTACGGCCTCGCGCTGTCGTACGCCAGGAACGAGTGGCAGAGCGTGCAGTCGTGGGGAACGGCCGCGCCGGTGGCATCCACGAGCTCCTGGTTGTGGCAGCGGAAGCAGCCGCCGTCGCGGCGGTGGTCCAGGTGGCTGGGGTAGGTGCCCCACCGCACCGCCATGAGCGGGTGGATGTTCCGGTTGTACACGGCCTGCGTCGCAGTGATGGTTTTTTCGAGCGCCTGGCGCTGGGTCGCCGTCATCTCGGGCAGCAGCCGCGAGTAGGCGCCCTCGAGGCGCGCGGCGATGCCGGCCATGGCCGCGTCGCGGTCCGGGTAATCGGGCAGGAGCGCCCCCAGCACCTCGCGCCGGACGAACGGCAGCGACCGGTCCATGAGCCCGCGGCGCAGCCGCTCGTCCACCGCCGCGTCCGGCTCCTCGTAGATGTGGGTGGCCCGGTTGTGGCAGTCCACGCAGTCCAGCGTGCGCTGCCACTCTTCAGGCGCCACCGTCACCGGCCGACCGCGGCGGGTGAACCGCCGCCAGGTGCCGTCCTTCTGGCGCACCTCCACCCAGAGCATCTCCTCCCGCTCGTCCTCCGCGGAGGCGTAGCGGACCGCGTTGGCCTCGGCCACGTGCCAGTGAATGCCGGCGTGGCCGGCGGCCTCGCCGGTGTCGATCTTCAGGTTCAGGGTCGTGTAGCGCGGCGTCGAATCGCGGTCCATGCCGTAATGCACCCGGACCTGCTGCCGGTAACCGTAGAATTTGTCCGGCCAGTGGCACTTTTCGCACGTCTCCCGGGCGGGGCGGAGCTGCCGCACGGGCGTGGGCACCGGCCGCTCGTAGGCGTTGAACATGGCCAGGAACATCTGCCGGGCGCCGTTGAGCTTGGAGCTGACCAGGGCGCCGGCCCCCTCCCCCACGTGACAGTCGACGCAGCGCACCCGGGCGTGGGGCGAGACCTGGTAGGTGGCCCACTCGGGGTGCATCACCTTGTGGCAGGCGGTGCCGCAGAAGACCGGCGTGTCCATGAAGGTGAGCATCCGCATTGAGGCAACCGACAGGAAGAGGAGGTTGACCAGGGTGAACACGGCCACCGTGACAAACAGCCGCGAGCCACCCGGCCGGGGCGCCACCGCGTCCGGCGAGAATCGCTCCGCCAGCAGCTCGCGGTCGGCGCGGGCGCGGGCCTTGCGATACAGCCACCAGCCCAGCGGGATCAGCGCCAGGCCCACGACGAAGAGCGCCGGCAGCAGCAGATAGGTGATGAGCCCGATGTAGGCGTTGGTGAGCACGCCCAGGAGCCGAAGCAGCTCCATGAACAGGAACGTCAGAAACGACGAGGTGGTCAGGACCACGCCGGCCCGGCCCACCGGGTTCACCGACAAGCCGCGGACGAACGCCCGGTATCGCTCGACGAGGGTCATGACTCACTTCCCGGCGGCGAAGAAGCGGCGGTAGATATTCTGCAGCTCGCCGGAGCGGATCTGCTTCTTGAGTCCGTCGGTCCGCTCGTTCACCCAGCGGTGCATGGGATCGTCGCGCAGGAGACGATCGATGTAGGCGTTCACCTCCGGGTTGTTGTAGCGGCGCGCCTCGGGGATCAACTCGAAGTAGAAGTGCTTGGCCACCTCGTAGAAGCCGTGCCACCAGGTATAGTCCGGGCCCATCATGGAGGCGCCGTGGCGGGCGCGGCGCCCCTCGTGGTGCCACAGCTCCCAGTAGATCCACTCGATGTCGTTGCCGAAGCTGGATGGGCGCTCCAGGAGCTTGTTCTTGGTCACCAGCGCCAGGATCTCGGTGGCCGGGCGGGCGAACTTGTCGTTGTAGAGCCGCACCGCGGCGTCGTACTGGTAGAAGTGGCCGTTGACGAACACCTGACCGTGGCAGGCGGCGCAGACGTTCTTCATGGCCACGCGGCGCGGCCCGGCGTTGTCCTTGGCCGTGGAGACGGGCGGGCGCAGCGTCCAGTAAATCCGCTGGCCCACGTCGTGGGTGGACTTGGTCCGCGCGGACGCGGCCATGTGGCACGTGGCGCAGGTGGGCGCCGCCGAGTAGTCCTCGCCCACCACCCAGCGGTCGGCCTTCAGGTTCATGGCTTCGACTTGGGTGTAGTAGGTGTTGCCGTGCTTGCTCTCGTCGTAGACCTCCTTCTGCGGATGGTCCGGGCCGAGGTGGCACTTGCCGCACGCTTCGGGTTGGCGGGCCTGGGCCTTGGAAAAGGCGTGCCGCGGATGGCAGGCGTTGCAGGCGCCCTTGGAACCGTCGGGGTTGATCCGGCCGATGCCGGAGTTGGGCCAGCTCTCCTTGTGCAGGCGATTGGGCGATCCGGGATCCAGCTTCATCTTGGCGCCGTGGCAGCTCTCGCAGCCGAGGATCGCCACGGGCGCGCCGGCCAGCACGTGGGCCAGGTACGCGTCCTGCGACTCCAAAATCAACCCCGCCGTGGCGTGGTAGGAGGCGCCCACCTCGGCCGCCTCCCGCTTGTGGCAGCGGCCGCAATCCGTGGGCGTGACCAGCGTGGCGATGCGGACGTCGTAGTGGATGAAGCCGTCGGCGTCACCCGACTCGGCCCGGTGGCAGTCCAGGCAGGTGACCTTGTGGAGGGCGTGGGCGGAGCCGTACCACTGCTGGTACAGGCCGGGTGTTTTCTCCTTGTGGCAGGTCAGGCATTTGCCCGCTGCCGCCGACGGCGCGGGCGTTTGGGCCGGAACGGCCAGGACCAGGGTGATGATGAAAAGGGTGACGAGCGTGCTGCGGCACATGGCTCCTCCGGTTCCGCTGAAATTGATATGCACTTCATTGTACCGGAGCCGTCCGCCCCTTACAAGCCCCCGGCCGCCCATCGCTGCAGCGTCCCGACCGCCCTTGCCTTTCGTTGGATTCCTTCAGAGATGGCAGCACCTTCCAGAACTCCGCCGGGTTCTGGAGTTCCCCACGATGGACCACGTCGTCACCGCGGAACACCGGACTTGTGACGACACTCGACCGCATATCGTACCGGCCAGCGTCGACCGGGAAGCAATCCTCAAGCTGCCGCCACAAATAGTGAACAGTCAACAGTAAACGGTGAGTTGCAGGCTTTCCACAGTCCACTGCTCACTGTGCACCGTTCACTATTTACTGTTCACTGTTCACTGTTTACTGACACTCGCCGGAGCGACGGCCGTTGCCCCCGTTGTTGAGCCAGGCCAGGGCGCACTCCGTCCGGTCGAAGGTGTGGATGACGGCGCCGCGGTTCAGAGCGACGGTGGCAAAAAAATTGATGTCCCGTTCTTCGGGGGCGCAGACCACGGCGAAGCGGATGCCCCGCCCCAGCACCGACAGGTCCACGCCGAGGTCGTACCATTGGATGGTGCTCAGTCGGGTCCGCTGCCGGCGCACATCCAACAGCACCTTGCCGAGGCCGTTCCGCCGGCACAGGCGCAGGAGCTCGTCGCACTGGAGCCGGAAGTCGTCGTGGTTGGCCGGCCCCTCACACTGCGCGAAGACCAGCATGTTCTCGGTGTCGATGAGCGTCTGCGCGGACATGGCCTGCTCCTCGGAAAACAGGCGGTGGGCCGCGCCGCCGCGGCCCACCGCCGGCACCCTCCCCAACGGTTTCGGCTGACGGTGTTCGGGTCCGCTCGCGGCGTCGGACCCGGGCTTCCCTCCCGGGGCCGGTCATTCCGCACCACCGCCCTTACCCGCGGCGGTGCGGGGCAACGGCCCGCAACACGGATGCGTCACGGGGTGCTGTGACCGATCGGCTGTCAAAGACTGGGATCGGAATCTTGTATTCTCTTCATAACACCAATTTTTCGGATTTTTCCCCCAGTTCGGACGATTTTCCGGATCCGGAACGAACTCGATTTGACTCACTTACAAATCATTGATAATAAAGATTTTTAAAGATTTCACCAGTCTGTGTCGGACCAGGTCTTCGCCGCACCACCGGCCCAGCACTCCCGCTAAAATTTATAAATTATTGATAAAAATGGAGATATACCCAGACATTTCTGTTCCGAAATTGGAACGCACAAACCGATGTACGATTTAGTGTATGAAAAAAAATGATTTAGCAGTTGAAATCAATACGTGCGCGACGACCCCATGCCCCGCCCCGTGCCCTTGGTCCCGCCGTGTTCCGGATCCGGAAAAAATCCGTGCGACCGGCTGCGGACGCCATTAAAAGTGATAGAATATTAGATTTATGCCCGGTACCTTCAAACTGCGGCGGCGAACGCGTGCGATTCCAGCCGTTGCCGGACCTCCGCCGTGAAAACGCCCATCTGACGGGCGAATTCACCCATGCCCGCCAGGTGGAAACGGACGTGCTGCAGCGGCAGCAGCGCGCCGGCCCAGAACACGCGCCAGCGGAAGCGGAGCGCGGTTTCGGCCGAGAGTGTGCGCGCCTCCGGACCCAGCAGCCCCTGCCGGTCGAGGTGTTCGCTGAGCGCCAAGAGGCGCTCGAACTGGTCGCGCAGCTCCCGCAAGTAAAGACGAGCCAGCCGGATGCGCCGCCGCTTCAGACATTCGGCCTCCGCGGCCAGGCCCGCTTCATCGCGCAACCACCGGTAGTCGTCGTCACGGAACAGGGCGGGCACGGCCGCCAGCACGTCGCCGGCGGGCACGATCGCGTCGAGCGCCGCGCGCGGATCGGCTGCCCCGTCCGCAAGCAGGGCCCGGAACTCCGGCGGGACCGGGCGTCGCCGCAGCGCCGCCGCCGCCAGCACCGCCAGTCCCAGCACCACCCCCGTCACCAGAATCGCTTGCCACATGGCGCCCACCTCCAGCGAATTCTGATTTTAGATATACCCGCCGGGGCGGCGGCTTGTCAACGCGGCTCCCCCGGGGCCCGGAACGGATTCAGCCGACCCAGCGCCTCGCCCGACGCCGCGTCCAGCCGCCGCATGCGTCGCAGCAGTTCCCCCTGCAGTCCCGCCACCGGTTTCGTGCCTGCAACGGCAACCTCCTTTGGAATCACCGTCGCCACCAGCCAGAGCATTTGCGGCCAAACATAGCTCAGCTGGTAGAAATACCGCCAGAATCCGTCCAGTTGCGGATGAGCCGCCTCGAGGTAAAAGAAGTTCAGGCACTGGGTCAGGCTGAACACCAGAAAGCCGGAAACGATGAACAACAGGGCCCGTTCCAATACAATCCCGGTCAGCCGGCGAACCACCAGGATGAACGTGCAGACCACCGCGACCAGGAGAAACACCCACTTCCCAAGGAAAATACTGATGGTGTACAACAAGGACCCCGACGGTTCATAACTCACAACAAACAGGACGGATAGCAGCAGAATCGCCCCGTAGAAAAAACCGTCGAGCATTCGCCTCAAATTGGGATAATCAGCCAGCACGGTCCAGTAGAATCCCAACGCGATGACGATCTTGAGCAGGTGCTCCACACATTCCAGAACCCAGTACAGGTTGTAGTACCAGCACATTTGGTAATTGAAATCGAACCAGGGGCCGACGTAGCCGAAAAAACCGTCGCCCGCTACCACCAATGCGTAGTACGCAACAAACGACGGATATTTCCACTGAAAACCCGCCCGCACCATCAGCCCCAGCAACACGAGCGAGAACAGGGCCATCAGGTGGGTGTATAGACTCATGACGTCAGCCGTACCTGTCGATCAAGCGCCCCTGTTGCCGCCTGGCGATCAGCTCTTCGGGGGCGGCGGGGGAGGGGGCGGCGGTGGGGTCACGTTTCCATCCATGAGCCGGGCCTGGCCGGGTTCCAGCCGGGATGCGCTGCCCTGATCGCCGGACTGCCCGGCGCCGAGTGAAAACGCCAATGCCAACATCAGCAGGAACGTCGTGACGGATTGTATCATGGGAAGACCTCCAAAGATGGATATCGTGAGGTCAGTCTAACGGGGTCCCAGGCGGCTGGAGCGAAGCGGACAAATTATTTCCGGATCCGGAACGGCGAAGGACCGGTTGCATTCCGGTCGGCGATGGTCTCATAATTGGGGCGCCCGATCCCTCCCCGCGCGAGGCGACCATGGACCAACGGGATCTCCAGCCGAACGAACGGGACGACGCGGTGCTCCGCGCCCGGGCCGACCTGGCCGCCCAGACGCTGGCGCCGCTCCCCGACGCCTTCAGCCGGCTGGTCTACCTCGCGTCGCTGCGGGAGTATTCCTCCGACGAGTACAGCCACTGGGGTCTGGAGGATTTGCACGGCCGCGAGGCCGCGCGGCGGGCGCTCCGCGAGGAGCACCTGGCGGTCTTCCGCGAGGTGAACGCCCTGCCGTTGCCGGAGTTGGCGCGGCAGGCGGGCGCCTTCGTCGCCGGCCGCGCCGGTGACGGCAAGATCCTGCTCCAGAACTGGACCCGCGACCAGTCCTACAACCTGCTGGCGCCGGTGGGAGTGAGCGAGCTGGAGCGGGAGAGTTTCCGGATCAACTTCGCGGCGGTGCTGGCGGCGCTGGCCCGTCCTCGGTAGGGACAAGCGGCGTCCACACCCCGATCACCTGCCCCAGGATCTGGACTTCCCGGACCATCCGGTACCGCTCCTGGCACTTCTTCGACAGCGGGTGCGGCACGAGCACCAGGTCCTTGCCGTCCACGAGGCACCAGCAGCACCGGTACCCCTCGACGGTCTGCACCACGAACAGCGGCCGGTCGTACTCGGTCTGCCAGCCGGCGTTGGACACGGCCCGGCGCAGCCGCTCGGCTTTGACGATAGACCCGGTCCGGAGCAGCGGATACATGAGGTTGTCCGCCTCGCCGATCTGGACGAAGAAGAAGCGGGAGAACTCCATTTTCTTGTGGATGATCTCGAACGGGATCCGGCCCCATTCCTGGATGACCCGGTTGAGCAGCGCCGTGGAGCGCGCCGAGAACGACGGGTCGAAGCGCAGCGGCACCTCCAGCGTCTCGGGCGCGCCCAGCAGGTCGACGGGGCGCGTCCGATCCGACTGGATGCATTCGCTGTAGTCCTGCCGCTTGTGCACGTCCAGGCCGAGCAGGGCCAGCATCTCCAGCAGCGGCATGTTGTAGACCACCGACAAGGCGAACAGCTTGTAGACGCCCGGGATGAGGCCGCGATTCTCCAGCTCCGACAGCCGGCTCACCGAGACGAAGTAGCGTCGGTCATTGAGTTTTCGGGCGATGGCCCGGCTGGCCGATTCCACCTGGCGCACCGACAGGCCCAAGCGGCCCCGGATCGCCTTGAGCTCGAGCCCGTAGAATTTGTGGACGTCCGTACCCATGACCCCTTGCCGTCCACACCGAGAATGCCGCCCCGATCCAGCGGCCGCACGTCGGCCGGCGTCGTCCGGCCGACCTCAAATATACGCAAAGATTCACGATTTATCCAAGGAAATGTGATGGCGCCCGCGCGCCGCCGCCGCTAGACGTGGTTGCGGAGCATCATCTCTTTCGGGTACGGGTTGAGGTAGGTCTGCCGGCGGACCCAATCGCCGACGGGATGCTTGGCCAGGTGGTGCCGCAGCAAGGTGAACGGCACGATGTGGGGCACCAAGCCGTCGCGGTACTCCTGCACCGCCGCCAGCAGTTCGGCCTTGTCGCCGGCGTCGAGGTGATCCTTGAGGAAGCCCATCAGGTGATGGAAGACGTTGGCGTGCTTGCGCGGCGTGGCCAGCGCCTTCAGGCCGTCCATGAGCCGGCCGAAGTAGCGCGCCGTCAGCTCCGGCCACGGCGTCCGGCCGGCGCCGGCCACCAAACGGCCGAGCTCGGCGTAGTGCGCCGGACTGTGGGCCAGCAGCGTGAGCTTGATCGCAGCATGGAAGGCGACCAGCCCGGCGGGCGTCGGATTGTCGCGCAGGAGCCCCTGCCACCGCGCCACGGCGAAGATCCGCTCCACGAAGTTCTCGCGGAGGCGCCAGTCGTGGAGCCGCCCCTCCTCCTCCACCGGCAGATCGGGGAAGCGCTCGGTGAAGGCCCGGGCGAAGATGCCGCTGCCGGTCCGGGCGGGCATGCCCTGCGCGCCGTACACCTTGACCCGGAAGAGACCGGAGCTCGGCGAATCCTTCTTGAAGACGAAACCCACCAGGTCCTCGGCGGCCAGACCGTCGAGGCGCGCGGCGGCCCAGGTCTGCATCCGCCCGGTGAGGTCGGCGCCGGAGCGCGGCGCCACCAGCCGGGGCGCGGCTGGGTCGCCCACCAGGCGGAGGCTCTCCCGCGGGATGGGCAGGCCGATCTCCACCTCCGGGCACACCGGCACCCACTCCACGTAGGGGCCCAGCACGTCCACCAGAAACTCGTCGCGCTTGTGCTGCCCGTCGTAGCGGACCTCGTCCCCCAGCAGGCACCGGCTCACACCGAGGCGCAGCCGCGGGCCCAGGTGCGCGGGATCGGGCGCCGGCTTCGGTTTGGGGCTCATGGGTTCGCCTCCCGACGCGCCGGCGGGCCTCAGGCGCCCGCGACGATCTCGGCCATGGCCGCCAGCAGGCGGTCCACGTCCTCGACGCTGTTGTAGAGCGAGATCCCCACCCGGGTGACGCCGCCGCGCTCCAGCAGGCCCAGCAGCTCGATGGGGCGGATGGCGTAGAAATGCCCGTCCCAGGCGCAGATCCCGCGTTCGGCCAGCCGCCGGCAGACTTCGGCCGCCTCCAGTCCCGCCACGGTGAACGACACGGTGGGCGCCCGCCGGCCGGTGCCGAAGGGCGGCCCCACGAGGGTCACCGCCGGCAGGCGCTGCAGGCCGCGCCAGATGCGCTGGGCCAGCTCCCGCTCGTACTCGGCCACGCGGTTCAGGGCGGCGATCACGCGCTCGCGGCGGCTGGCGCCGGCGCCGAGCGAGGCGAGGTAGTCCACGGCGGCCAGCGTGCCCGCGATGGCCGCGTGGTTCAGGGTGCCCGTCTCGATCCGGTGGGGCGCCCGGGGATCCTGGGTGCGCAGCCGGTCCGTGGCCAGGCCGTCCAGCAACCCGTTGCGGCTGTAGAGCACCCCCACGTGGGGCCCGTAAAATTTGTAGGCGGAGCAGAGCAGGAAGTCCACGCCGAGCGACCGGACGTCCAGGGGAAAGTGGGGCGCGTAATGGACGGCGTCCACCAGCAGCCAGGCGCCGGCGCGATAGGCCAGCTCCCGGGCGCGGGCGATGTCGTTCACCGTCCCGAAGGCGTTCGACGCCATGCCGACGGCCACCAGCCGGGTGCGGGGCGTGACCTGGGCGGCGAAGTCGTCGTAGTCGAGGGTGGCGTCGGGGCGGATGGCGATCTCGCGCACGACCATGCCGTGCTCGCGCAGCATGAGCCACGGTCCCCGGTTGGCCTCGTGGTCCAGGTTCGACACGAGCACCTCGTCGCCCGGCTGGAAGCGGCGGGCGAAGGCGTGCGCCAGCCCCCAGGCCAGGGTGGTCATGTTGGCGCCGAATGAGATGTCGCGGGCATTGTCGGCGCCGAGGAAGTCGGCCATGGCGGCGCGGGCGTCGTGGAGCATCCGGTCGGTCTCCACCGTCGTGACGAAGAAGCCGTGGGTGTTGGCGTTGGCGGTGCGGTAGCAGCCGGACACCGCGTCGATCACCGTCTGCGGCACCTGGGTGCCGCCCGGCCCGTCGAAATGGGCCAGCGTCCGGCCCTCGTGCAGCCGGGCCAGCGCGGGAAAATCCGTCCGGCGGGCGATGAGGTCGGCGAAACGCGATTCCAGATCGTCGGTCATGGGCTGTGCCTCCGCGCGGGATCGATTCGGCCCCAGCTTATCACGGGCCGGTCCTGGATAGGATCGAATTCAGACAACAACCCCGGGCGCCGCGGAGCGGGCCCGGGGTTCGGGATTCGGGGTTCGGGGCTCGGGGCTCGGAGTTCGGGACCGGGGCGTCCGCCCGGAGTCCCGCCGGGCCTCACGCCAGGAAATCCTCCGGGATGGCGGTGATGCGGGCGATGTCGGCCACGCGGCCGCGGATGTCATGGCCCATGGCGCACCGCACGGTGCAGCGGTCGCAGTCGCCGCACGCGTCCGCGGGCAGCACCGCGGCGGCCACGGTCGTCCGGGCTTCGGCCAGGTTCCGGTAGCCGTACGCGTACATGTAGCCCCGCATGGCCGCCGGGATGTCGAGCCCGAGGCGGCACTGGGCCACGCACTCGCCGCACTGCCGGCAGTAAAGGCCGGTCACGCCCAGCTTCTCACCCTGCTTCAGGTCGTCCAGTTCCTTCGGGGACAGCGTCAGATCGGCCATGACCGCGAGATCCTCTTCCAGCTGGTCGAAGGTGGTGAAACCGGGGATGGCGGTGCCCACGTGCGGGTTCCGCAGCGCCCACTTGAGCGCCGCCTTCATGTTGATCGGATGCTGCCGCTCCTTGTCCCAGAAGGCGCCGGCCTGGGTCTTCATGGCCACGAGGCCGACGCCGGCGGCGGCCGCCTCGGCCATGGCCGCGTGCATGTCCGCAAGGTGGGGCTGGCGGAAGTTGTAGGCGGTGAGCACCACGTCGAGCACCTTCCCCGCCACCGCCGCGCGGATCACCTCCGGCTCGTTGCGGTGGGTGCTGAGCCCGAGGAAGCGCGCTTTCCCCTGCTCTTTGAGCTTGGCCATGGCCGCGAGCAGCGGCTCGAACAGGGCGGCTTCGCGGGTGGAGACGTTGTGGAGGTAGAAGATGTCCACATGGTCCAGACCCAGGCGCTTGAGGCTGAGTTCGAACTTCTCCACGAACGGCTCGGGCCTGGTCTCGGCGGTGAACTGGCCGGTGCGGCGGTCCGCGCCGTCGGGGACCACCTTGGTGCCGATGACGAAGGAGTCGCGGGGGCGGCCCTTGATCACGCCGCCGATCATCTCCTCGTTGCGGCCGAACTGGTAGCTGTGAGCGGTGTCCAGATGGACGATGCCGGCGTCGAGCGCCGCCCGGACCAGGTTCGGATTATCCGCGTTCATCACCCCCATGCTCACGACGGGCAGCTTCAGGCCGGTCCGGCCCAGCACGCGGCAGGGGAACGACCGGGCTTTGGCGGGGGGTTCACTCGAGGCCTGATCCTGCCCCATCGCATGAGGTATCAGCGCGGCGCCGGCCACTCCGGCGGCTCCGACCTTCAGAAAGTCGCGGCGGTTACGCAGACGGTCATCTCGATCCATGGACACCTCCATATCACAACGAGTCATTCAATTTCATTTTCAGGGGACTGCCACATCGCCGTTCATTATCCCAAAGAAAAGCGAAAACACCAAAGATGGATTCCGACGTCTCACCCGGACAGCCGTCAGCCGCCGGCTCCAGGCTCAGTTGTCCAGGTCCTGGGGCTGCAGCTGCTCCTTGCGGGTGTAGCCGGCCGGGGCGGCGTAGGTGCCGGGAGGCGCCTCGAGTTCCGTCCAGTCGATCACCCGGGTGTTCCCGCGGATCTGCATGCCTTCGACGTAGTAGGTGAACTCGGAGGCCAGCGGGAATCCCTCCTGCGCCCCGATGGCGGCGATCAACTCGTCGCCGTAATTCACCATCCGTCGCACCTGGCTGAACAACTGTCCCAGGCGGCGCCAATCGAACGGCACGTCGGTGCTGAGCCACAGGGTCATGTCCGCATCAAATTCGCCCGTGTGTATTTTCAGGAGGCAGCTCCGGCACGGATGGCCGCCTTTGTCGGCGACGGTCCCGGTGAGCGTGACGGACCCCCGCCGGCGGATCAGTTCGAAATAGCCCGACAGGATCTCCGGTACGATGCGCCGGAGGTCCAGCGGCAGAGGCGTTTCAACGTAGGTCTTGTCGGTGTGGTTGACGAACAGGAACCGGCCGGCGGCCTGGTCCACGATGTAGCTCCTGAGGCCGGAGCGGTAAGCCAGCCGGTCGCCGGCGAACCAGTACTCGTTCTGCTGGTCGCGCGCCGGCTCGGTGACGCCGCCGCTGTAATATCCGTCCACATGCTGCGATTCCCGGATGCGGACGTCGCCGGCGGCGGCGGCCGCCAATCCGAGCATCAGTCCCAGCAAAAACAGAGTGCGTCTCATGAGTCCTCCTTTTCGGCTCGGGCGGTCCGTTCGTACGCCGTCGCCCGAGGCGCATGCCGGTATCGATTCTCAGCATTTGTACGTCATTTTGCCGCTCCAGGTTCAGGCCACCCGGTCCGGCGACCGAGCCCCGCCGGCGGAACATCCGGCCAATTGGCGGGTCTGTAAAGTTCAAACAACCCACCGGCCGGCCGGAGTCGTGCCCCGAACGACCCCCGGACACCGGCCCGAGGAGGCGGTCATGATCATCCAGGCCATCAACGTGACACCGTACATCGACATCCTGCTGGTGCTGCTCATCATCTTCATGGTCATCACACCCTTCACCAGCCACGGCATCCCGGTGCGCCTGCCCGCGGATCCGCTGACGGGGGATGCGCCGCCGCCCCCAGGTCCCTTCGCCATCGTCCTCGAAGCCGGGGCCGACGGTGCCGTCGCCATCAACGGCCGGCCCGTGGCGGCGGCCCGGCTCGAGCCCGAGCTGCAGGCGCTCATGGCGCGGGTGGACCGCTACCAGGTGTTTCTCTGCGGCGGGCCCGGGGTCTTCTACGGCGACATCATCCGGCTGGCCGACCGCGCGCGCGCAGCCGGCGTGGACCAGCCCCTGGCGCTCATGCTGTGGATGCCGCCTGACAACACAGCTCTTCCCTGATGCCGAGGACGCACCCGACCCATTGCCTGTCGACTGATCCAGCCGGCGCCCGGGCGTTTGATTCCACTTGGCGTTTTCCGTGACCATCGTTTACAATTGATTTAGCTCATCGGTTGGTAAATCTGATCGCATCGCGTCCGGCACGGGATCATGTCGCGAACCGCAGGAACATTCTCCGGCTGGCTCGGAGGGCTGGCGTTGCTGGCAGTGCTGGCGTTCGCCCCGGGCTGCACCACGCCGCCATCGGAGAAAGCCGAGGTGGTGATCGCCCTGCGCGGCATGCCGCTGACGCTGATGCCCCACCGCCGCGCCGAGTCCATCACCACCATGGTTCAGTCCAACTTGTTCGAGGGGCTGGCCGGCTTCGATCGCGACATGAAGGTGGTGCCCCTGCTGGCGGCGAGCTGGGAGAACCCCGATCTGCTCACCTGGCAGTTTCGGCTGCGCCGCGGTGTGGTGTTCCACGACGGCAGTCCCCTGACCGCCGATGACGTGGTCTTCTCCATCCTGCGCGCGCGGGACGATCCGAATTCCGTCCGGCACAGCAACTGCGCCGTCATCGCCGCCGTCACCCGCATCGACGACTACACGGTCCGCCTCACCACCACCCGGCCCGACCCGGTGCTGCTCCACCGGTTGCGCACCGTCTTCATCGTGCCCAAGCGCACGTACGAGCGGCTGGGTGAGGTGGCGTTCACCCGCAATCCCGTCGGCACCGGCCCGTATCGCCTGGTCAACGAAATCCCGGGCGACGAGCTCCGCCTGGCCGCACACGACGCCTACTGGGGCGGGCGGCCCGAATTCGCCGCCGCGCGGTTCATCCGATTCCAGAGCGCGGATGACGTGGAATCCCTTCTGCGTGACGGGGCGGCCGACATGGCTGCGGACATCCCCCCCGCCGCCGCGGCCGCCCTCTCGGCCCGGCCCGTCGCGGGCATGGAGATCATCCGTCACCGCGGTTTGCTGATCCGTTATTTGGGCATGGACACCCGGGTGCAACCGTTCCAGGACGTCCGCGTCCGCCGCGCCATGGCCCTGGCCGTCGATCGTCCGGCGCTGGTGCTCAAGCTGCGCGACGGCTACGGCACCCCGGCCAATCAGTACGTGTCCCAGTCGGTGTTCGGCTTCAATCCCGAACTGCCCGAACTGGCGTACGATCCCGACGGCGCCCGGCGGCTGTTGGCCGAGGCCGGCCATCCGGACGGCGTGGCGCTCACGCTGCTGCTCCCCCGGGAGCGACGGGACGTCGGCGAAGAGCTCCGGCGGCAGATGGCGCCGGCGGGTTTTCGCATTCAGTTGAACGCCCTCGAGCGCGAAGCGTACTGGCGGGCGGCGGACACGGCGCCGTTCTTCTTGATGGGCGCCGTGTCGGACACCGGCGACGCCTCCGATATCTTCGAAGACATGATCCATTCGACCACCGGCTCTTACGGCCGGGACAACGGCGGCCGTTTTCACAATCCGGAGATCGACCGCCTGATCGAGGGTCTGAGCGAGCTCTGGAACCGGCCGCAGCGTCTCGCCGCCCTGCAGGAGACCATGGCCCGGACCATGGCCGAGATGCCCCGCGTGCCGCTCCTCGCCGAGGACATCGTGTTTGTGCAGTCCGTCGGCATCGTCCGATCACCCCGGGTGGACAACTACGTCCTGGTTCGCGAGATCCGGCG
>JAKQDH010000121.1 GCA_029558835.1 Planctomycetota bacterium
ACGCCACGGCGCAAACCGTGGCGCGCCTGAGCGTCACCTACCAGGGCGGGACGGCCGAGCTCAACGTGGTCGGCCCCGCGGGCACCTCCATCGACGAGGGCGCCTACTTTGAGGCGGGTTTCGACCCCGTGCCGTCGTTCAGTCTCAACCTCGGCAACGTCACCGGTGGCACTCTGATCTTCAGCGAAGGCAGTTGTGATGAGATCCACATCGTCAGCAGTGATCCCGCCGACGGTTGGATCGACGCCCGCGTGCCGATTGATCCAAGCACGCTGGAGGTGCAGGGTTGGACGAGTGTGCAGGTGACGTTTGACGGCGACGTCGAGGGCTTGGCAGTAACCGACTTTGCCGTGACCGAGGTTTGCGCCAGCGGCTCATGCGACGGCGTTGCCCCCTCCGTCTCCGCCCTGCTGCCGATCTCCAGCACCACGGTGCTGCTGGCCTTGGATCGCCCGATTGACCCGAGGGCGTGGACGGTCATCACCCTGCTGGGTGGGGATCCGACGGACCGCATCCGCCTCGGCTACCTGCCGGCCGACGCCGACGGCAGCCGGACCTCGAATGCTCAGGATATTGTGCAGGTGATCAACCAGATCAACGCGGTGTTCGGCGGAGGCACGCCGGTTCTGCACCAGTGTGACATCAACCGGTCGGGCACGGTGACGGTGGCCGACATGCTGACGCTCATCAACCTGCTCAACGGCGCGTCGCCGTACCCGGTTGCGTACTTTGGAGAACAGCTCCCTGCGCTGCCGTAGGTAGAAGGCAAGCGGCAACAGGCAACAGAAACGTGGCACGGGCGTCGCGCCCGTGACTTCACCGGCGTCTCGCCTGGGTATCCGCCGCGGCTTCGTCCGCGTGGACACCGGCGAGACGCCGGTGCCATAATGCGGGTACCTCGGCGAGACGCCGGTGCGACGGAAGCGGTGCCGGAACGCGGGATGCCGCCGGTCGGGAGCGGCAGAGAGCCGCGGCGGTCTGATCCGGCGGGACCTCATTCGCCACTCGCTCTTCGACACTCGCCATTCCGCCTTGAGCGGCCCCCCCGGGGGGCAGGGGGCAACCGTCCGCGGCCGCCTGCACTTCCGAGCGCGTGCATCTGAGGGTACAAACGGTGCGATGGTCAGCGACGACGACATGCTGCCGCTGGTGCGCCCGGGTGCAGACGGCGAGCCGCCGGGGTTCCAACCGCCGGCGTTGCCCGAGCCCGCGGCGGAGGACGATGACGTCCTCGCCGACGACGGGGAGGAGGCCCCGCCGGTCGTCTTCACCCACCGCATCACCAAGCGCATGGCCGGCGCCCGGCTGGACAAGTTCCTGCGTGAACGCCACCCGCGCATCTCCCGGACCACATTGCAGCGCTACATCAAGGAAGGGCAGGTGACGATCGGTGGGGCCGGCGTCAAGCCCAGCTATGAGATCCTCGCGGGCGACGAAGTCCAGGTCACCCTGCCGCCGCCGCCGACCGTGGACGTGATCCCCGAGGACATTCCGCTGGACATCCTCTATGAAGACCAGTGGCTGATGGTGATCAACAAGCAAATCGGCATCGTCTGCCACCCCGGTTTCCCCGGGCAGCACGGGACGATCGCCAACGCCGTGATGTTTCACGCCGGGCGGGTCAGTGCGGGGAGTGATCCGTTCCGGCCGGGCATCGTGCACCGCCTGGACAAGAACACCACCGGCGTGATGCTTATCGCCAAGTGCGACGAGGCCCACTGGCGCATCTCACGCCAGTTCGAGCGCCGCACGACGCAGAAGGAGTACTTCGCCATCTGTGAAGGGCGCATCGCGTTGGATGGCGACGTTATCAACCGGCCGCTGGCGCCGCATCCCGATACGACCCGGCGCATGGTCCTGGCACGCCCCGGCCCGCTGCCGCGGCAGGCAATGTTCAAGGAGGCCGTTACCGAGTACCGCGTGCTGAAGCGCTACCGCGGCTTCACCACCGTGGCGTTGTTCCCGAAGACCGGCCGGACGCACCAGCTCCGCGTCCACATGATGTCCATCGGACACCCGATTCTCGGGGACACGTACTACGGCGGGCACTGGGTCAGCGAGCGCGACCTTACCGGCGCCGGCGGCACGGAGCCGCTCTGTGAGTTCCAGGCCCTGCACGCCCGGCGCCTGCGGGTCATGCACCCGTTTCTCGATCAGCCGCTGGAGATTGAAGCCCCGCTGCCCGCGCGGCTGACCCGGATTGTCGAGTTGCTCGAAGCGCACCGGCCCGCGGAGCGGTGACGGGCAGGAGGTAACGACGGCAAGGCGCCGCGAACGGCATCAAGACCGCCGTGGCACGGGCATCCTGCCCGTGGCCGCGCGCGGGTTCGAGCGTACGGCGGGTGATCCCTCTCCCTCACAGGGAGAGGGGGTAGGGGTGAGGGTGGCGGAGGCGAGGGCGCGCGGGGCGGCACCGCTGCCTGCGATGTTCTATTCTGTCACTACGAAGCTCCGGTGGGCGCGCAGACATACGTACTGCCCGGTGTCCGGGTCGCAGAGGTACATGCGCAGGTCCAGGTGAACCCGCCCGGCCGGCCCGGTGGTAAACGTGCACAGCGGCGCCTGCGGGCCGGCATAGCCCTCGGTCACCTCGTCGGAGAGCACGTGCGCCAAATAGAAGTGCGGCGGCAGATCGTCGTCGCCTTCCAGTTGCGGCCGGTAATCCTCCGGGATGTCCACCGCCTGGAAGTGGCCGGTAGCGGCCCAGGCCCCGGTGGACGCCGGTGCGGCATCCGAGAATGCGTCGGCGCCGGTGTCGGTGAATGCTGCGAGCATGTACTGATTGACGGCGTCGGTGTCAGCGCGGCAGTGCAGTTCATATGTGGTGTACGGTGCAAGAACGCGCACTGCCGCCCGGCGGTTGGGCCGGCGGACCTCGAAAGTCAAATCGGCTTCCGTGCAGAGGGGGCCTTGCGGCGGCAGCAGAACGCGGGGCTCTCCTTCCGGCAGCGAACCGCCGCCCATGAGCAGGTATCCCTCGCCCCCGCTTGGGCCCGAGAAATTGGCGAAGAAGAGCTGGTAGTCCGTCAGGTCCACGTCGTCATCGCTGTCGAGATCGGCGGCGCCGCACCCCGGCGGGTAGCCGACCCCTGCGCCGAGCAGGCAGACTGCGAAAGTACCGAAGTCGGCCAAGTCAACATCGCAGTCGTCGTCGACGTCTCCCGGCAGGGTCAAGGACGTCATCGTCAGTGTCGCCGCGTCGCTGATGACTGAACCGCAATGCCACACGCGCACGCGATAGTCGCCGGCGTCGGCCGCCCGGGCGTCGGCAATCACCAGCGTGGGCGTTGTCGCTCCGGAGATGACGCTGCCGTAGCCGGTCGGACCGTCGAACAACGGTGTGCTATCGCGGTACCATTGATACTCCAAGGGTCCGCACCCGCATGCGTCGACGGCGAATGAGGGCGTGCCGCACGCCTCGACGGCCTGATCGTCTGGCTGGGTCACCCGTGGTGGCGCTGCGTCGTTCCATCGCGCGATATGTCGCGCCGGGAGTCCTCCAGAGGTCACGAACTGGCCGCCGGCGAACAGGGCCGGCAGATGCGGCGCGCAGTCTGCTTCGGGGTAGACCGTCAAGGCACGCACACAGTTGTTCATCCCCGACCCCAGTGGGTGCCAGGCGCTGCCGTCCCAGCGGGCGATCCTGTCGCATGGACCACCGCTGGCGCTCATGAAGTCGCCGCCTGCGATCAACTCGCCGTTGAAGACCGCAAGGGCACGCAGAGCGTCGTTCGTCCCCGACCCCACTGGCTGCCAGGTGCTCCCGTTCCAGCAGGCGATGTAGTTGCACGTCACGCCGCCAGCGGTCGTGAAACTACCTCCCGCGATCAGCTCGCCGTTGTAGACCCTCAGCGCGTACACATAACCGTTCATCCCCGACCCCAGCGGCTGCCAGGTGCTACCGTTCCAGCGGGCGATCCGGTTGCACGGCACGCCGCCAGCCGTCGTGAAACCGCCCCCCGCGATCAAATCACCGTTGTGGGCCGTTAGGGCGGTCACGGCGCCGCTGTTCATCCCCGACCCCAGCGGCTGCCAGACGGCGCCGTCCCAGCGGGCGATGTAGAGGCACGACACGCCGCCGGCGGTCGTGAACCAGCCCCCCGCAATCAGCTCGCCATTGTAGACCCTCAGGGCGTACACATCACCGTTCATCCCCGACCCCAGCGGATGCCAGGTGCTACCGTTCCAGCGGGCGATCCGGTTGCACGGCACGCCGCCCGCCGTCGTGAAACCGCCCCCCGCGATCAAATCGCCGTTGTAGACCGACAGGGCTTGCACGTATGGGTAACTGCCGCCCATCCCCGATCCCAGCGGTTGCCAGTCCAAACCATCCCATTGGGCGATGTAGTTCACGTCCAGCCCGCCCGCATGTCGGAGTTCGCCGCCCACCATGAGCACGGGCGGTTGCGGACCAGCGCCATCACGGTCCCACACAGTCATCGCCAGCACACGACCGTCCAAGCCCAGGTACCCATCCGGAAACTGCTCCACCCAGCCGAGGCAGGGACACCCCGGCTGGCACTCGTCGGGCACGCCGTCACCCTGGCAATCCTCGCTAGTTCCCGCATGGATATCGCAACAGTCGCGTACGCCGTTCTGATTGCAGTCCGCCCACCAGCATTCCGGTTCGCACTCATCCGGGACGTCATTCTCGTTGCAGTCGTCGCTCAGCCCGGAGCCGATGTCGCAACAGTCGCTTTTCCCGTTCTGATTGCAGTCCTCCCAGCATTCCGGCTCGCACTCGTCCGGTACGCCGCTGACGTTACAGTCTAGGCTGGTGCCGTGGTAGATATCGCAACTGTCTGGGGTGTCGTTGTCGTTGCAGTCCGGCTGCGGCATGTAGCCCTCGAAATCAGCGGCCATGTAGGACTGCGTGTCACAAGCCAAGCTGCTCGAGAGCCCACCATACGGGCTGTCGCTGTAGATCACCACGTCGCGCACGTAGTATGGCCCATCGATGCCGCGTTGCCCGATCAGGGTACCGTTGAAGGTGAGCGTCAAGCTCTCGACGGCGCCGCCGGTTAGGTACTGGGTGCCGTATGCGAACTGGAGGTGCTCCCCACATGGGCCAACCAGCCGAACGTCATAGATGTACACGCGCGTATCGGTGACGAGGACGCCGAGATCGACGCGAAGTTGGTCGAACAGCCCGTTGCCGTTGCTGTCGATCCCGGCGTCGGAATTGACGCCCGTGAGCTGAATCGCCGGATGCTCGAACGACGCAACCAGCCACGCTTGGGTTGGCTGCGAGCCGTCCTGAACCAAGTCGGTCGGCATCGCGCCGGACTCGCTCCAAAGGACCAGTTCGGCCTGGGTGATCGTATAGGGCGCGTCCTCGTTGATGTTGGTGATATCCTCGGCTGAAATCTGGGCCGACACGGTCGTCGAGCCGACCGGTAGTGAGGCTGTGCCGTGTCCCTGGAGCGTCTGTCCCAAGGCCGTTTCGAGCGTCACGTGCAGCGCGTACTCTCCGGCGACGAATACAGTAACCGGAGCTGTGATGGCGAGGAACTCGTACAGCCCGTTACCGTTCGTGTCGACTCCGGCATCGCCGAGGAGCGTCGAGTCGAACGTCGCGGTGGGTACCACCACCTCGAGCTGCGCGGCCACGTGCCGCAGGAAGCTGTGCCCCATGCTGGTCGTGCCGGTGATCTCGGCCATGGCGGTGTACTGCCCGACCTCGTTGGCTTGGAAGACCGCGCTATAGAGCCCGTCACCGACAGTGTCATCGGCGTTCAGGCCGTCGTCCAGCAGCACCAAGGGGATCACATCGCCCGCCGGTGGCATAAGATTGACTGTCACCGTGGCGCCCACGACTGGCGTCGAGTTCTCGTACACCGCGGCCACGACGACACTGTACTTACCCTGGACCAGGATCGCGTCGGTCATGAACAGAGCGGCCGCAACGGGGCTGTCCGTCGTGACCTGAGTGATTACCGCGACGTCCTGCGTCAGCCCGCTGCCTGCGAAGCTCACCACATAGCTGCCTGGACCAAGAGCCGGGAAAACGTACACGTGGTGATACCCCGGGGCGCTGGCGGGCATGATCATGAAACTATCGGGCTCGTCAGTACCCTCGAAGTCGCCGTATTCGCCACCGAAATTGGCGATTGTCTGCGGATCGAGTATCTCGCTGTTGGGCCCGGTGATGCTCGTCGTCAGCGCTCCGCCCGAGGACGTGATCTGCACGTAGATCACCGTGCAGTCGTCGATGGCGAAGGAGGCGGTCTCGCTGGGCACCTCGGGAGCCAGATGCTCCACCGCGGTCTGAGTTCTCTGCAAGGCCACCAAAACGTCGGGGTCCTGCGCTCGAGCGGCGCCCGTACCCGCAGCCGACGTCGCAGCGAGCACGACACCCACCGTCAAAGTCAATCGCGCCCATCGGGAACTTCCCACTGCCTTCATTGGTCATCCCCCTGCTTCAGGTTTGTAGGGACGATGCAAAGCTTGGCCTCCGAAACGTAGACTACGTACCGCTCGTCGTAGGACCAGCACGGCGCGGGTATCCACATCTCGGGGGGAGGCAGCGCCACCGGCTTGCCCACGCGGGTTCCATCGGAGCGCTCGAAGACCTCGTGGTACTGCTCCTCGTAAGACCACCCGCCCCCCCCGATGAACGGAACTGGGGAAAGCGAGAAATGCTGCTTCCGCTTCGCCGAGAACACCGCCACGTACCGCCCGGACGGCGATGCCACCGCGTTGACCACTGTGGGCTTGGCCGTCGACAGGACTCGCCCCTGGAACTTCAATGTGCCGCTCGGAAGATCGAACGCAAACGGGTCGATCGTTTGAGCTTCAGCCCTGCAGTCGCAGACGACGCCCGTCGCTGCCGTCCACGCCGCTGCCCCCACGGGCTCCAGCCGCTCTGCTCCCGGCTGATAGCGGTAGATTACGCTGTCGGGTGGCGGCACACTCGCAGCGAGATCCGCACCGGCCGCTTCCGTCGGCGTCACGGTGCGCAGGAGCAGGTCGGCCGCGTCGGGTGAGGAGCCGCGGAGCAGGAGCTGGTACGCGTCCTCCCAGCCCGGCGTGTCATAGACCGGCAGGTCGGGCGCACGCCGTCTGCAACTTGCGCCCAGCAGCAAGCCGCCCACGGTCAACACCACCACCAGCAGTACGTCTCGGAACGCCATGATTTCACCTCGGTTTCAGGTCGCCATTGGCGCGCTCGACGTTAATCAACCACGGACCGACCGTCGCAGCCACACCGGTGTCCGCGACACTCGCGTGGTTTCGCCCGGCGTTCCGGCGACGGTGACGCCTACTGCCAAGGTCAGTCTCGGGCCTCGGGAACTTCCCATCGCCTTCATCGGTCATTCTCCTCTCTCTACGTCCGTAGGGACGATGCAAAGGATGATGCCGGCAGAATCGCGGTAGACCACATACCGTTCGTCGCAGGACCAGCAGGCCATCGTCCCCCAGTTGACCGAGCTCAGCGGCAGCGCCACCGCCGCGCCGAGGCGGGTTCCGTCGGAACGTTTGAGCACTTCGTGATAGTGTTGCTCGATGCACCCGCCTCCGCCCATAAAAGGAACCGGCGAAAACGAATGACGCCGCGTCCGCTCACCCGAGACCACGGCCACGTACCGCCCGGACGGCGAGGGCACCACGTTCGCGAGCGAGGGCTTGGCCGTCGTTACGGCTCGGCCTTGAAACGTCAACGTGTCGCTCTGATAATCGACCCCGAACGGATCAATCGGTTGGGCCTCCTGGGCCACACAATCGCAAACCTCCCCGGTCGCCGCCGTCCAGGCCGAAGCGCGCACGGTCTCCAGCCGTTGTGCTCCGGGCTGATAACGGTAGATCACGCTGTCGGGAGACGGCGCACTCGTCACCCGATGGGCTGCGACTGGTTCCGGCACCGCAAACGCGCGCAGCAGCAGGTCGGTGCTCCCGGGAGCGGAGCTGCGCAGCACGAATTGGCCAGCCCCCCCCCAGTCCGCAGTGTCGTAAACCGGCAGGTCCGGCGCGCGCCGCCTGCAACTCGCGCCCAGTAGCAGGCCGCCGAGGCTCAACAAGACCACCATCAAGATGTCTCGGAAAGCCATGATTTCACCTCGGTTTCAGGTCGCCATTGGCGCGCTCGACGTTAATCAACCACGGAGCCACATTCGCGACCACGCCGGCGTCCGCGACACTCACGTGGTTTCGCTCGGCGTCGCGGCGAGCACCACGCCTACTGTCAGGGTCGCCCTCGGACATCCGGAACTTCCCATTGCCTCCGTCGGTCATTCGCCCTTCTTTACGTTCGCAGGGACAATGCAAAGCTTGCCATCTGAAGCGTAGACTACATGCCGCTCGTCGCAGGACCAGCAGGCTATCGCCCCCCCCATGTACATGGCCTTGGGCAGGGTCACCACCCGGCCGACGCGGGTTCCGTCGGAACGCCTGAACAACTCGTGGTAGTACTGCCAACCGACTGTGTCCCCCACCCCCGAAAACGAGACCGGCGCAAGCCCGTTACGCCGCAGCCTCTTGGCCGAAAGCACCGCCACGTACCGCCCGGACGGCGATGTCCGCGCCGTCAGCACTTTGGCACCGCCCGTCGTCAGGGCTCGGCCTTGAAACGTCAGGGTATGGGTCCGGTAGTCGAACACCAACGGGTCGATCGCCCCCTGCGTCGCCGAGTCGCAGATTGCTCCCGTCGCTGCCGTCCACGCCGCAGCCCCCACGGGCTCCAACCGGTCTGCTCCGGGCTCATAGCGGTAGATCACGCGGTCGGTCGGCGCGCTGCCCGCGGCGTCGGGCGAGCGCCTTTCCGCCTCCGTCAAGGTGCGAAGCAGCAGGTCGGTGCTGTCGGGTGCGGAACTGCGGAGCAGGAGCCGCGACGCACCCTCCCAATCCGGGGTGTCATAGACCTGCAGATCCGGAGGGCGCTGCCTGCAACTCGCGCCCAGCAACAGCCCGCCCAGGCTCAGCAAGACCGTCGCCAGGATGTCTCGGAACGCCATGATTTCACCTCGGTTTCAGGTCGCCATTGGCGCGCTCGACGTTGACCAACCACGGACTGACCGTCGCGGCCACACCGGCGTCGGCGACATTCGCGTGGTTTCGCCCGGCGGCACCGAGGAATGTGAACGTGTTGGTCACCCGCGGCTGGAGACTGCCCAACCCGACCCCGCTCGGGACCGTCACGAGTGTGTCGTTGCCCAGTGGAACCGGGTTGGGCACGCCCGTCATCGTGGCCACCGTGATCGAGCCCACGCCTATGTTGACGCGCCGGAAGCTCAGGGTTACCGCCGACGTGTTCCGCAAGACCTGATACAACGTGTCGACGATCTCCCGCGAGAGAAGGACACTCTGGGAGTGGATGATGGCCAACGCAATACTCTCGGCCCGCAGGGCGGCATACTCGTCCGTCCCGTAGTAATCAATCATCGCGTTGCCGTTGGTATCCGCGTCGGCCGCGACCGTGTTATACACGATGTCGCCGGGCAGCCTCCCGATGTTGCCCCGATTGAACGCGGCACAGACATTGGTACGCAGGTCCGGCCTGCCAGGGTCGGGGCGCGTCAGGTAGGCCAAGGCGTTCGCCATGCCCGGAAGACCGTCGAATTCGACGTAGGTGGCCAGCACTGCGGCGCTTCGGTGGGTCTCGGCGACGTCAGCCAGGACGCTGCCGTTATGGGGCGTGCTCAATGTGGTATAAGATAGAATCTTGAACGTGTTCCGATGGGCCGGATAGTATCGATCGAGGAACTCGCGCGTGTCGAGGCCGCCCTTGCTGTGGCAGACCAGGTGGACGCTGTCCACGCCGAACTGACGCACGATCGGCGGGATTTGGGTGCTGAGCCGGCCGCCGTTGTCCATCCGGGCGGCGGTCGGCAGGTCGATCGTGTTGTTCCAGAGCAGGAACTGGGCGTCGAGACCCGTTGTGAAGCCCCGCCGCGCGAAGAAGCCGCCGTCCGACTCATTCCCGTGAATCAGGATGACCGGCGACATGCACTGGATCTCAATTGTGACCCAATCGATGGCCGTACACCACCGCTCCTCGGGAAAGTTGGCGGTGTCGATGTCGATTCTGATTATATTGTCACGCGGGATGGGTGGGTCGCCTCCCGTGCCGGGCGCCTCGGGAAACAAGACAAACTGGATCGGCACCCTAAACGAGTTCAACCGCCACTGGTTGTTAACGCCCTGGAGAAACTCACTGTTCTCGTGATCGAGCATGTTCATCGGGACGCCGTTGAAGCTCGCGCGGTCGCGCTCGCAAGGCGGTGTGGAATAAGGGAGGCAGTCGTAGTCAACGTCCGACACTGGCATGCTGATGACAGCATAGCGCGAGATCAAACCGCGCGCGATGAGCTCCTCGGCGTGGACCAGACGTCCGTCAGGGTAGGTCGGCCCAAGGTAGCGGGTGGTCTGACAGGTGATGATAAGCGGTCCTTGGCTGCGGAACAAGCACTCGGTATCGAGACCGGAGCCCGCGTCGACGACGAAGGTTCGGTCGTCACGCGTGGGAGCCGGGAAGGGAGATGAACCCCGTCCGTCCCATTCCGGAGGTGGGTCGTCAACGTCATTCGCCTGCGCCGGGCAGACCCAGAGCAAGTTGGTGAGCAGCAGCCCGCCGAGCCAGAGCTTCAACACGCTGCACGCCTTCATGATCTTCCTCCTTAGTCTCGACGATCGTCGTGCCGCCGCCACCGCCAGCGCGATCATTCTAATCCGAGTTGCCCTCTTCGTCCGCGCCTCCACACACCCGACTTGCCGGAACTTACACACTTTACGGAAGCGTCTCTTGGCATCCTATAGCCTGCCCTTCCCTCGCGTCAAACTCCGCGGGGAGGCGTGCCTCAATCGGGGGTTGGCGGGGGGATTGGTGGTTCAGGCTACCCGACCAGAACCGGCATGCGGTGGCCGAGGATGCCCCATGAGGCGGAGCACGGTGAGCACACTCCGTGGTCACAACTCTCGGGCGCGGCGCAACTTGTGGTCGCCGGGACGCACGGAACATATAGTTGACCGTGCGCAACCGTGCGACAATCGGGGTATCGCTGCCCCGCGTGGGCTGAAACCCCGTATGTGCTTAGCATCTGGTGGGCGGTGGGTAAGCGTGCTTGTGCTCCGCCCGGCGTGTTCGCTTCCCCTACCCTCACCCCAGCCCCTCTCCCTACGAGGGAGAGGGGTTCCTGGTCGCAGGCCCACCCACAGTGGGCGAAGGGACGGCGGCGACGCTAAACACATCCGACGCCCGCGGCTCGCCTGCGTCGCGGAATCGCACACGGTCGCTTCTGCACGCCCCACAGGCCGGACGCGGACCACGGCGGGTGGAACCCGGCCCGCACCATGTGAACCGCGGCGGGTGGAACCCGCACTACGCTGGGACCGCGGCGGGTGGAACCCGGCCTGCGGTGAGGCTGCCCGTCAGTGTTTGGCTGCCTGAAAGCGTTCGATCGTCTCTTGCAGGGACGGCTTGACCCGGTCGTTGGGGCAGAGTTCGAGGGCCTGCTTCTCCAGAGCGATGGCTTCCTCGACGGCGCCGGTCTCGAACTTCGCCAGCGCGAGCGTGTCCAGGAACATCCAGTTCTTCCCGCCGGAGACCTCGTGGCAGCGCTGGGCGGCCGACAGGGCCAGCTCGTTGAACTTGCCCTGGAACGGCGGTTCGGTAAGCAGCGTCCAGGCCGCCTCGTTAAGCAGGCCGGCGTCCTCCGCCGCCTTCTTGAGCAGCTCGGCGGCGGCGGCTTTCGCGGGCTCCGTCTTGCCCATGTCGGCCAGCAGGCGCACCTTCGCCCAGAGCCGGCGCGGCTCTTGCGGCTCGGCCGTGATCGCGCGGTCGAGTGCCTCCAGAGCCACGTCGCCGTAGCGCGTCCGATGCATCTCCGAACCGAGCACGTCGGCCATCTGCGTCAGTGCCGGCGCGTCGGTCTTGCAGATTTCGAGGGTGGCCAGCACCCAGGCGCGGGCCTCGTCCTGTTGACCGGAGGCACTCAGAGCTCCGAAGTGCGCCAAGCGGGCGTCGATGTCGTTGGGGGCGAGGTCGGTCGCGCGTTTCGCGGCCTGGGCGGCCAGCTTCACGAACTCGGGATGGTTCTCGACGCCGAGCAACTGGTCGGCAAGGCCGGCCAATGCCTTGGGCTTGTCAGTGAAGCGCGACAGGGCCTCGCGGGCGATGCCCAGGGCCTGCTCGGGTTGGTTGAGCCCCTCCAGGCAAGCGACGATCTTGAAGTGCCACGGCTCGGTCAGCTCCGGGTTGAGCGCGAGCAGCGTGTCCGCGTGCTTCATCACGTCTTCCCATTTGGCACTGAACAACGCCGTTTGCAGATCGCGCTCCGCGCGGCGAAGCTGCTTGGCCCGCTGGACGTCGTACTTGCCGGCCAGCAACTGAGTGAGCGTCTCTTCCAGGTCGCCCGCGGGGTGCCCGATCCAGGCGATGCGCCCCTCCTTGTCGATGACGAACGCCGTCGGAATACCACCCTCGCCCGCGGCATCCATGTAGGCTTTGGAGGTGCGGTCCTCCTTCTCATACCCGATTGTGTAGGCGAGCTTGTCCCCCTGCTTCTGCACGAAGGCCTCGACTTTCTCCAGCGTGTTGTCAGGGTCTTCGGTGGTCAGGCCGATGATGGTGACGCCCGCGGGTCCGAACTTGCGTTGCAGCTCGGTCAGGTGAGGCACGGCCGCCAAGCACGGGGAGCACCACGTCGCCCAGAACTCGACGACCACCACGGACTTGCCCTTGACGGCCGCGAGGTCGACCGGTTGACCCTTGACCCACTTGTCCACTTGCAGAGCCGGGGCCGGATCACCGATGTCCAACGTTGCCGGCGCGGTCTGTCCGAAGGCTGCTCCTGCGCCCACCAGGACCAGGCCTGCCCATAGTGCGTGTCTCATGCAGTTACTCCTGACTACCATTAACGTTGAGTCGTTTGCCTTTGCGGAAGTTGCCCCCGCGGGTCCAGCGAAGCAGCAGTGTCCGCCCCCGGGAGCTTGTCTAGGAAGTAGCGTCGGCCCGAGGGGGCCGACATGGAGGTCTCCCCACCTGCTGCAACGGGCTGCGGGCCGGCGAACGCACCGGTATGTCCGTGGCGGAAGGAGCTTCTTCAGCAGGTTCCTACGGCTGCTTGTCCTTCTCAAACTCCTGCGCGCGTGCTTCGAGGGCCTTCTTCTGTTCCTCGTCCTGGCACAGCTCCACGGCCTTCTTGAACATTTCCAGGGCTTCGGCGGTGGCCCCGTGGCGGAGCTTCGCCACGGCCAGAGTCAGCACGTACTCCCAGTTGGTGCCGCCGGACAGCTCGTGGCAGCGCTGAGCGGCCTCCAGGGCCAGCTCTTTGTAGCGGTCTCCGAGGAGCGGATCGGCAAGCAACTCGGAGGCGAACGCGTTCAGGCTGACCGGATCGGTCTGGGCCTTATTGAGGAACTCGCGTCCCACGGCGCGGACGTCGCGGGGCTCCTTGGCGCCGCGGGCCATGATGAAGAACTTCGACTGCACGTAGCCGGCGTCCGTGGGGCGGGCCTTGATTGCGTCGTTGACCGCACGCAGCGCCAAATCCGTATACTGCCCGCCGGCCAGACCGGCCAGCGTGGTCGCGAACCCGTGCAGGTCGGGCGGTCTGCCCGCCAGCGTCTTGAGCAGCTTCGCCCCGAAGCGGGCGATTTCCGTGTCGTTCCGCTGCGCCGCCAGGGCCTGGATGTATACCAGGCTCGCGCTGTAGTCGTTCGGGTTGACCTTGAGGGCATCCTGGGCCGCGCGCGTGGCGAGCTTGTTGAAGCTGGCGCCGTAGTTGCCCCTCAGCAGCGTCGTGGCCAGCGATTGCAGCGACGTGGCATCGCCCTGGAACTGCGCGATGGCCTTCTCCGCCACACCCAGGGCGGTCTCGCGGGTCGACTCGTATTGCAGGTACGCGAGCAGCTTCAACTCCCACGTGTCCACCTGCTTGGGGCTGCGCTCGAGCAGCTTGTCGATCTCAGCTACCTGGGCGGCGAGTTTCTCTTCATCGACCTTCCGACGTTCACTCCCGGACTGAGGGGCCCGAGGATTGGCGATCTGCAGCAGTTGCGTGCGGAGCACGGCCGCCTGCCGGGCGGTGTCCACGTCATAGGTACCAGCCAGGACGGCCGGCAGCACCGCGTCCAGCGCAAACGGCGAGCCGATCCACGCGACGCGTCCCGAACGATCCACCACGAAGGCCGTCGGGATGCCATCCTGTCCGGCGGCGCGCATGTAGGCGTCGTACGTCCGCCCGTCTTTGTCAAACGCAACCGCGTAGGCCATCTGGTCGCCCTGCCGCTGCACGAACGACCTGACCGCGTCCAGCTTGTTGCGGTCGTCCTGCTTGGTCACGCCGACGATCACGAGCCCCTGCGCGGCGTATTGCGTCTGGAGGCGTGTCAGATGCGGGATGCTCGCCCGGCAAGGACCGCACCACGTCGCCCAGAACTCCAGCACCAGCACGCCGCGCCCCTGCAGCATGGGCACGTCCACCGCCTCCCCCTTGAGCCACGTGTCAAGCTGGAAACGCGGAGCCGCGTCGCCGATCGTCAAGTCAGCCCCCGCCAGCGGGGCGAACAAGCACACTGCCAAGGCAAACACCGGCCCGGAAGTCCGCTTCATCGTTACATCCTCCGCGCCCGGTGCCGACGGCAGGTTCCGCGACCGATGCGTCCCGCCCCGGACACCCGGGTGAAACGAACCCGATCTCCGACTCCACTTTCATCATACCCTCTGCCGCCGGGTTTCACCACTGCACCAAGACGGGTCTCGGGGCGTTCTGCGAGCGGTGTGCCACGCCGCCGCGAAAGGGGGGGCTGGGGCGTCCGCTCTGAGATTTGAGATATCAAATCTCGCCACGCCCCCGCGATAGGGGTTCCGGGGGGAGCGGACGGCGGCGGCAGCGACCGCCCGGCGGGAGCGGCGGCGGGCATGAATCGGCCCCTCTCCCGCATCGGGGGCTTCCGCGCCCGGCGTGGGCTACGCCCCCATCGACCGCGGGCGAGCTCGGACGCCAAGTTCACGGCGTTGGGTGCCCTGCTTTCCCGCGACCGCGGTCGCGGGTAACCATGCCTCTGCGGACGCAGCACATGCCCACCCCCGCCTGCGGCGGGTGAGGGCATGGCACCCACGCTAAAACGTACTCTCCCCCGGCGAGAGAGGCAGGGGTCTGGAGCTGCAGCGCGGGGCTGATGCCGACCCCTCTCCCCCGGGGAGAGGGGCAGGGGTGAGGGCCGCGGAGGCGGGTGCATGCTTACGACTCGGAGGCAAGGTTGCCCGCGACTCCTCCGGAGGGGACGCCGCGGCCACGACACGCGCGGCGATGGATCGTCAGTCGCGGCGACGTGGGGGCTGCCGCTCCTCGGAGGTGCCGGCGGCTGCTGCTACGCTCGCCTGCCGGACTCCGCCTGATCCGCGGTGTACCGGCAGGTGGGCGTTCAACGAACCCCATCTTGCGGGTCGTGCGGGCAGCGCCCTGATCGCCCGGGAGCCGAAGGTCGCCGGATCGCCGGCGTGCGGGAGGTTGCCGGTAGCCCGTCGTGCAGGAGATGCCCACGGATTGCCCGCGTGCGGGAGGTTGGCGAATCGCCCGCGTGCCGGGCGGGGTCGGTCCTCCCCGGCCGGGGCCGGTCTAGACCGCCGGGGCTTGCCCGGGGTCGTGGGTGGATTAGAATGCTGCCGGTGGTGAGGACGTGGCCGGCCGGGGCGGCGACCCCGGCGGGCGTCGGGTGCTACGGCCACGCCCGCGAGGGTGGGTCGGTCCTGCACCCCAGCCGCAGAGGCCGACGCTGCCCAGCGGCGAAGCCCGAAAGCGCTGCTAGCTCAATTGGATAGAGCATCGGTCTACGGAACCGAAGGTTGGAGGTTCGAATCCTCCGCGGCGCGTTGCAGTTTCTCCCGCAAAAACCGCGTTTTTCTCGGGGATTCCTGCGATTTCACGATTCTTAGTGCCACCCCGTGTCACGCGCCCCGTAGCACCCGATTGCACCGTTTCGCGCCCCAACTGCTGACAGAAGCGCTGACGGTCATCGGTGCCCGTCGCGGCCAACGCGACCGATTCCCGCCGGTCCAAGTCGGGCAAGCGTTCGACGGCCGTGGCAAGGTCGCCCACCACCACGTGGGTGTACCGGTCCAGCGTCAAGGCAATCGTCGAATGCCGGGCGAGCTGTTGGGCCACCTTCGGGGCCACGCCGCTTCGCGCCAGGTTCGATATGCACGTGTGCCTCAGTGAGTGAAAGTCGGCCACACCGTCGGGGGTCCGGTAGGGCACGCCCGCCGCAGCGAGGTCCACCCGGATCATCTTGGACGCCTTGTCTGGCAGTTTCCCGAAAGGCCGGTACTGGGGGTCCACCGGGCCGACGATCGTCGCGTGGTGGGCCAGCAGTGCAGCCGTAGCGTGCTTCAGGGGCAAGCTGTCCGTCCGCCGGCTCTTCGCGTAGGCCGCGCTCACCGTGACCGTCGGGGGGGTTCCGCCCAGGTCGAACGATGCCCAGGTGAGAGAGCGCAGCTCGGACAGGCGCAGGCCGGTTTCGACCGCCAGTCGGTAGACCAACGCCCTCACCTCACCGGGCATCCCGTAGAACACCGGTCCGGCTTCAGCCGCATGCAGCAGCCGCCGAAGTTCATCGTCCGTCAGCGCCCTCCGCGCGTGTCTTACGTCGGTCTGGACGTTCCGTACCGCCAGCCCAGCGAGGGGATTCTCCGCGACGCGCCGATCGGCAACCGCCCATCGCGCGAAGCACGTCAACGCCCGAGCGTAGTGGTGGAGGCTCCGTAGGGATAGGCCGCCGTCACGCAGCTCGGCCAGCACCCGCGTCACCGCCGCCGCCGTCACGTCCGCCCAGGCGACCAGCTTCCCCACCTCCAGCACCCGCCGCACGCGCGCCACGGACATTGCCGCATGCTTCGGTGTCACGCCACGCGCATGGAGGTCCGCAGCCCAATCGTCCACGTGCTCCAGTAGGGGCCGCTTGGCGTGCTCTGCCAAACGGTCGGTTCGCGCGTCGCGCAGGCCGCTCTTGTGCTCAAGGGCACGCCGGACGTGCTCGGCCAGAATGCGCTGTGCCAGTGCCCGATCGGTCGTGCGCGTGGATCGTTCCCGCCGAATACCGCCGTGGTCGAACCAGCACGCCCGCCAGGGGCCACGGCCGCTACGCCGATAAAGACTGCCCGTTCCGTGGGAGCGTTGCTTCATACGTCACCTCCCCTTTGCTTTCGTCGGGGCAAGCGTACCAGCGTCAGCCGGTAGCCGAGTGTTGCGGCCAGCCTCTCGGCCGACGCGAGAGACAACCCCCGCTCGCCGGACAGCAGCCGCGACAAGGCGGATTGCTCGATACCACCGTCAACCGACAGCCGGTATCGAGTCCGCCCGTCCGCTTGGATCAGCTTCCGAAGATCGTCCAGTAGGTTCATGCCGGTACCATACCCCATTGCTTGCCGCGCGTCAACTACAATCCGCCGGGTCATCGTAAATCGGTTCCGCGTCCGGGTCGGCTTCCGGGACGCGCCAGACCACCTCGTCCGGGGGGCCGTCTCCGACGCTTTCGACACTGGCGACACTGGCGACGGTGCCAGAACCCCTGTTTTCGGGGTCGTGGCGCGGGGTTTCGTCGCCGTCGCCAATGTCGCCAAGCCGAAACGTCGCCGTCGCCCGCCCACCGGCTGGACCAGGCTGCGTGTAGTCCCACCGCCCGAAGCCCGCCTTGACCAGGGCGTCCAACGCTTCCCGTGCCAGCTCGGGCTGGTCGCGGAATCGCCGGGGGCCGCGGGCCAAGTCGCGGGCTGTGCAGCGATTGCCGTGTTGGCGAATCCACGCCACCAGCTTCCGCCGATCCGCCGTCGCCGGGTCAACGCCTCCCTCGTCGCTCGCCAGCAGGGGGTACAACCTTGCGGCTTCGCTCCCGAACCACGACGCCAGCTTGCACGCTCTCTCCATGACGCCGGGCGTCACCACCACCGCACCACCCGCCGCCGATGCTTCGCAGGTTGCCAACGTCAAGGCCAGCCGGAGCGCGATGCCCCGCAGCTTGTCCAGCGCGGCGCGCAGGTCATCATCATCGGTGGCGTCGATATCCTTGCCCAGGAGGTCGCGCCACGCTATGAACACCCGCCGCGCGTCCGACCCGACGCCGACCGTAGCCGGTATGGGCGAACCGGAGTCATCGGTCGCGGGCCGCCAGTCCAGCAGGGCCGCCAACAAGTCGCGCCACGCGAACACGGCCGCCGGGTCAAGCACGCCCGCCGACCACCGCGACGGCCGTTGGGGTGGCCACACCAACAAGAATCGCGCCAGAAAGCCGCTTTCGCGTTCCGCCCTGGCGAACGTGCGCTTCAGCGTGCGTGGTTGGATTCCGCCCAGCAAGCTCACCGCCGCGTGCTCCACGAATATGGAGACGCCGCCCGTCTTGCGGTCCACCAAAACGTGCTCCGCGCTGTACATGCTAAGGTACGCTTCGCGGTCATTACCTCTGCCACCTGCCGCATACCGATCGAATCCACCGATCAGCCCCGACAGCTCGTCGCGCACGCACAGCAGCCCCAGCGGATTGTCGTTCAACATCGTGGCGAGGCGTTCTACTGTTATATCTGCCACCAACACACGCTTCTCGATCGGCCGCTCGGGTTCCAACGGTGGATCGGTTGCGGGGCCGTCGCGTTGCGATTTCTTCCACGTGGCGAGGTCCACCTCATAACGCGCCAACGCCGACACGTGCTCACGCATCGCGCGTTCGTGTTCGACCCGCTCGGCCTTGAATAGTTCGATCAACGGCCGCGTAATCAGTCTCAGCAACGGGGTTTTCGTCGTGCCCGAGCGCCCGACGATCGTGCCCCAAAGCACAGCGGCTTCCGACCAGCCGGGAAATACTTCGATGCGCGCTCGATTGCCGATGCACGCCGTTGCCGTGACCAGCGCCCCCAGGGCCGCCCATGCCGGATCGGTGTCGGTCGCCGCCGCCGCCGACAGCGCGAAGTCACGCATGGTGTCGGGCAGCAACTCGACGGGGAACGGTTGCCATTCGGCCGCCGGGTCCGGTGCATCGTCCGCGGGGTCGTAGCGCGCTACGCTCGCCGCGATGCGCTCAACTTCGGCTTCGTCCAGCGGCACGTCACAGCGCTTGCGATTCACAATGTGTAGGGCCGTGGCGATTTCTTCTCGCTCAACACCCGCGCGCCGCATCACGCCCGCCATACTCATTAACGTTGCGTTGCGCTTGCCCTCTGGGATGCCCTGCCCGTTCAGCGGGTCCGGTCCGGCTGCCCCGCGGGGCTTCCGGGCCGGTTCCCGCAGAAGGTCCAGCAGCCAACCCGGAGCGTCGGCAAGCGGCGTGCTTTCAGGATCGTGAATCCATCTATACAGATTGCCACTTGCATGATTGCTCGGCGGCGCCAACACGTATCCACCCGCGCCCCGCGTGTCGATGCCGGGGCCGAGTTTCCCCGCAGTGTTTCGGTACATGCCGTCCAGCGGATACCGAAAGTAATAGTGGCACCCACCGCCACCCGTAGCAGCGGTTACAGTTTTCGGCAACGGGCCATACTGCACTTCGAGCTGCGCAAGGCTTGCGGGTCCGCCGTGGCGCGGGTCGATGTCGAGAACCAGCAAACCGCTTTCGGGTCCGGTGCATACTGCAACATTCGCAGACGGCCAGCGCTGCCACCAGGTGCGGATGCGTTCCGCGTCGGTCGTGCCCTCGGCCAGCCCGTGTGCCGGGCGCGGATGTTTGCCCGCAGACTTACAAGCAGGCTCGCCGCAAGAGCACCCCCCGTTTTTGATTGAATTACACGGGAACGTTCGCCAGCCGCACGCGGCGTAAGACAAGGCAGCGTCTAGCGTGGTCATCGCGCACCGCCTTTCGTGCGCGCGTCGAGCCAGGCTTGCAGCGCGTGAACGTTGTAAAGGGTTCGGGCCCCGAGCCGCAGGTGCGGGATTTCGCCGGAGTTCGTGCGCGACCACAGCAACCGCACGCCGATGCCCAGCATTCGCGCCGCCTCACGCGCGCCAACCGCCAGGGGGGCCGGGGCGTCGGGGGTCACAGAGTGTTTCTTACTGGGCATCGGTGTCCCCTTTGCGTGCTGCCCGTGCCAGTAGTTCGCGCTCTACGGCAGCACAATTGAAGAGGAGGCGGCGCCCAGCGCGCAGGTAGGGCACGCGCTCGGCTTCGGCTTCGGTGCGCAGCCAGGCAGCGGGCACCCCGAGCCGGAACGCCGCGCGCTCCAGTGAGATGAAACTTTCGTTGGTGTTGCGTGGGTCCATGCCCCGAGTGTGAACGCGCGCGGACCGCACGCAAGCGTTTTTCGCCGTGAGGGGGTTTCTTTCGGATATTCGGATTAGTTTCCGGGTTTCTTTCGGATTTGGCCGAGCTGGGCCAGGGCGGCTTGGCAACGTTCGCGCGTGGCGTTTTCAGTGTTCACGGCCAGCATCGTCTGCACAAGCTTCATCGCGTCGCCGGGCGAATAGCAGAAGTTTCGTTGACCGGGCCGGGCCGTCGTCAGGCCAGCTCGTTTCGCATACTTATTCAACGTGTCATTCGTGACGCCCGTTAGCCCGCGCAGCTCGGGTATGGTGACGCCGGGGCCGTCCGCCACGTCCGCCACCGGGGGCACGTCGGCAGCGGGCGTCGGTTCAGCATGCACGGGGACGGGGTCAACCCATCGCAGTACACCGTCTATGGCCAACGCCAGGTCGCGCGGCACGTCGCCGAAACGCTGCCACGCTATGGGGTCCTGCTTGGCCAGCAGCGCCACCCACCGGCTATCCGTCGCGCACCGCACCGCCTCTTGCAGCACCGACCGCAACGCGGGCGCCTCGCGCTCGGCCATGTAGGCCGCCAGCGCAGGCACCAGTGCCCCAAGCTGGTTCGCCATCTCCCGGAACGCTTGCACGTCGTCGGGATACGCTTCTGCGGGGCTACGCCCGCGAAGCTCCGCGTAGTTGCGCTCGGGCAATTCGAGTAAGGCGTCGCGGATCGTCAGCAGCCGGGAGCGAAGATCGTCGGGGGGCATGCCACCTATCCTTCGCGGGCCGACCCGGCCGAGCCCAGGCGATAGGTGTTCCTGGACCCGGCTGGGCCGTTCGCAAGCCGTCGCCTGCTGCCCACCACAGTTTCCGCGTGCGGTCGCCCGCGTCAACACACTTGCCAAACATTGCCACCGGCGCCCTTAACCTCTTATCTACTTTTCGGTCGCCTTGTTGTTTCAGGGGCCGCCGGTTCCGCCCCTACCGCCAAGCCCGCCGAGCTGCCGATCGTCGCTTGGCGCGGCCTTTCCGCCTGCGGCCGGGGCATCGTCACTCGCCGGCGGGGGCTTGGGCTGCCATTGCGCACGCCCAGTCGCGGGGGACACTCCGCAACACGCCGCCCAAGCAGTGTGCATAGGCGCCCGTCCGACGATTGCGGATCAGCATGCCCACCATGGCGTCACGGACCGGATGCTGCACCCACCGTCGGATAACTTCGAACCCGTCTGGCACCAACCCGGCCAAGGCCGGGGGTTCCTGCTGAGTCTGAGTCATCGTGTCACCTCCATTGTTCACTTCCCCCCCCCATGCCGGGCGAGACACACAATCGCCTCCCGGACGGCCGGGGGCAAGCTCGGCCACGCTTTCACCACCGCCGCAAGCTGGGGGTCCGCCGCTTCCGTTCGGGGTCCGTCCGGTTCCCGAGGGGGGTCCGCCGGGGCCGGTTTTCTGCGCCCAACTGCTGACAGTTCTGCTGACGCGCGGGCTGGGGGTTTCGTAAGTCCTTGTCCCGTAACGTCTTGTGGCGCCGGGCATCGGTCTACGGAACCGAAGGTTGGAGGTTCGAATCCTCCGCGGCGCGATTTCAACGGTTTGTGATTGACGCGGGTGGATCTCTACGAGGGGTGATTCTGCGCGCAGAGCCGGCGGCCCAGGGGCAGGCTCGCTTGACTCGGGACGCCGGCGGGGAGGCAGTGTGCTGCCTGGGGTCGGGGGGCGGCCCGCGGGGTACATTCGGACCTGGCGTCACTGCCCGGTGACGGCGGTGGCGGCGGGAGCAGGGACGCTATGAGCGCGGCGACGGAGCATCCGATCCCCGAAGGCGATTTCGCGGCGGCGTTGGCGGATTGCGACGCGGCGTTGGCGGATTGCGACGCGGCGTTGACGTACCCCGAGAACCTCGGCGTGGGCCGGCCGAATCAGCCGGAGCACGCCGCGGTCCCCTGCGGACGCGGCCAGGCGCTGGTAGCGCTGGGCCGGCACGAGGACGCGCTGGACGCCTGGAAGGACGGGGCGGCCGGTGCCGAGGGGTCGCCGGAGAAGACTGAGTACCGCCGGCTCTGCGCCGAGCAACTGGCGTCTGACAAGTAGACGAACGAGTGCAGCACGCGTCTGCTGTCGAGCAACGGAGTTGCAGCGATGGCGGGGATGCCGCGGAAGGTGCGGGCGGCGGGCGGACCGCTGATCCGACGTCTTGCGGTACTCGGCACGCCCGGGTAGCCGGGCCGCCAGCCTGACTACATTGGCGCGGAATGTCAGTCGCTGCGCCCGTCATAAGGGGCGGGCGCATCGCGCGCAGGAGAGCGATTCATGACGCTGATCGGTGCGCTCCTCGGTCTCGCCTTCTGGCAATATGCGCCGGCGGCGTTGCCGGAGGAGGCGCTGCCTGTCGGTTCAGCGGCTCCGGAGCTGCGCGCGAAGCCGCCCAGCCTCGACACGTACAACGTCGTGTGGACCACTCCTGGCGCTGACGCGTCCGACTCTATGCCGATCGGCAACGGCGTGGTGGGGCTCAATGTCTGGGTCGAGCAAGGCGGCGACCTGCTGTTCTACATCGCCCGCGTCGATGCGTGGAGCGAATGCGACCGGTTGCTGAAATTGGGCCGCATCCGCCTTTCGCTGACGCCCAATCCATTCACACCGGGTCAGCCGTTTCGCCAGGAGCTTGTTCTGCGCGAGGGGCGTGTCGCAATCACCGCCGGGGCTGCTGAGCACGAGGTGGAGCTTTCAGTGTTCGTGGAGGCACAAGCACCGATCGTCCACATCGACTGTCAATCGGCGTCGCCGATCCGAGTCACGGCCACGCTCGAGAACTGGCGCACGGAGCGCCGCGTGCTGACGGACAAGGGCGAGTTGCAGTCATCGTGGACCATGCGCGATGCGCCGGACGATATCGTGCAGCGCGAAACGTGGGAATCAGCCGACGTTGTCGCGGACGATCCGATGGCCGTGGTCTGGTACCATCGCAACGAGCACTCCATCGTGCCGTTCACCCTGCGGCACCAGGGCTTGGAGGAGATCGCCGAGCGCTTCCCGGATCCGCTTCTGGGCCGCACGTTCGGCGGGCAGATGGAGAGTCCGCAGCTTCGCAGGATCGGCCCGGCCACGCTGGCGGGCGACAAGGTGACGGCCGCCAACATCCGGATCACGACGCATTCCGCGCAGACGCCGACGGTGGCGGCCTGGATGGATGCCGTCCGGCAGTTGGCGGCCGCACCCGGCGCGGGTGGTGATGCCGCGACTGCGACCGCCCGGTGGTGGCGCGACTTCTGGGAGCGCAGTTGGATCTATATAGATGGCGACCCCGCGCAGCCCGCGGGCACCGGTGACGCGGCGCCGCCGTCGCGCATCACGCAAGCGTACATTCTCCAGCGCTGGATGATTGCCTGCGCATCGCGTGGCAAGTTCCCGCCGAAGTTCAATGGCTCCATCTTCACCGTGGAGCCGAAGTTCACCGACGAGTCGATACCGTTCAACGCCGACTGGCGCCGCTGGGGCGGCTCGTATTGGTGGCAGAACACGCGCCTCCCCTACTACCCGATGCTGGCGGCCGGCGACTTCGATCTCATGCAGCCGCTGTTTGATTTCTACGAGGGCGCGGTGCCCGGCTGCAAGGCCCGCGTCCAACTCTATTACCACGCCGATGGCGTGTACTTCCCGGAGACGATGACCACGTTCGCCACGTATGCCAACAGCGACTACGGCTGGAACCGCGCCGGCGTCGACCGCTCCGTCATCCAGAGTCCGTGGTGGCAGTGGGCGTGGCAGCAGAGCCTGGAGCTGGCGCAACTCATGCTCGATTACGCCGCCTATACCGGCGACGAGCGGTTCCTGACCGAGCGTGCCCTGCCGATGGCCCGCGCGGCGCTGCGCTATTACGACTCGCGCTTCGCCCGAGACGAACGCGGCAGACTCATTATATCGCCCACGCAGGTCGTCGAGACGTACTGGGAGGACGTGGTCAACGATGCTCCCTCCGTGGCCGGCTTGCAGGCGGTGTGCGATGCGCTGCTCGCGCTGCCGGACCGCATCGGCTCGCCGGAAGATCGCGCGCTGTGGCGACGCATGCGGGAGGCCACGCCCCTCCTACCGATGCGACGCATCGACGACCGACTCGTTGCGGCGCCGGCCGAGAGGTACAAGGATAAACGCAGCAACTGTGAGACTCCTGAGTTGTACGGCCTGTTCCCGTTCCGCGTGCTGGGCGTGGGCAAGCCGAACTACGACGCGGCCGTCGAGGCCTATCGCCGCCGCCACGACAAGTCGCACGTCGGCTGGACGCAGGACGGGGCGTTTGCCGCTCTGCTGGGCCTGACCGACGAGGCCAAGGCCGACCTGCTCGCCAAGAGCGCCAACAGCCACCCCAACTTCCGTTTCCCGGCCATGTGGGGCCCGAACTTCGACTGGCTGCCCGACCAGGACCACGGCAGCAACCTGATGACGCTGCTCCAGTTGATGCTGCTGCAATGCGACGGCCGGCAGATCCGCCTGCTGCCCGCATGGCCGAAGGAGTGGGACGTGAGCTTCAGGTTGCACGCGCCGCGCGAGACGACGGTGGAATGCGAATATCGCCACGGGTCGATCATTTCGCTCACGGTGACGCCGGCCGCGCGGCGTGCGGATGTGGTTGCCGGCGGAGGCGATTGACCGGGGACTGCCTTCGCTGAACCGGTTCGGTGATTCCGGCGCGGCAGGACCGCCACGCCGGCAGCCGACCAAAGGGCGTCGGCTGGCCCGCCTCTTCGAGTGCCCCGCCTCTTCAGAGGTGGGGGAGCGATGTCGGCCGACTGGTCGAAGGTGTCAGGGGACTGGCGCCGCGCCGGACGCACCCGAGTCTCGGACGCGGCGTCGGCCACGCTTGCGGTGTACCCGCGGTGCCTGTCCCCTGTCTCGGCCAGGTCCATATGGCCCCGGGTGCACGTCACGGTGACGGTCGTAGGCCTGGACCGCTGGATGTCGCTTGCGACAGGCGATCACTTCCTCCGTCGCCGCGTCGCGGGCGCAGCCTTTTCGGCGCGTCGGGACCCCGGTCTTCTGCCCGTCTTGGGCGGGCGGGCGGTCTGCGATATCGCACCTGCCGGTCCTGCGGCCAAGGCCAGGTCCAGTTTCCGGTCCGCCAGGTCGATGGCGGCGATGGTCACCCGTACACGGTCGCCGATCTTGAACTGGCGACGCGTCCGCTGGCCGATGACGCAGCCGGCCGCGCTGTCCACTTCCCACCAGTCCTCGGGCATGTCGGTGAAGCGCAGCAGTCCCTCCACCAGATACTCAGGCAACTGGACGAAGATCCCGAAATTGGTCACCCCCGTGACGATCCCTTCGAATTCCTCGCCCACGCGTTGTTCGAGCAGCCGCAGGATATAGACGAGCTTAAGTTCACGCTCGGCCGCCTCCGCCCGGCGTTCATTGCGGCTGCAATGCGCGCCTACTTTCTTGCACTCGTCGAGGGTGGGCACCTCCACGCGGCGGCGGCCTTTCCTGAATCCGCCCTGCAGGTAGGCGTCCAGCAGCCGGTGGATGGTCAGATCCGGGTACCGGCGGATGGGCGAGGTGAAGTGCGTGTAGTTGTCGCTGGCCAGTGCGAAATGCCCCACCGGAGCGGGCTCGTAGACGGCCCGTTCGAGCGACTTCAGGATCGCCAGGTTGACGGCGAATGCCTCCGGCCGACCCCTCACCTTCTCCAGCAACGGCTGCAACGCCGCTCGGTCCATTCCTTTGACGGGGGGTAGTCGCAGGGCTCGCAGGAACCGGTTCAGGGGCGGCGTCGCGGCCTCGTCGGGCGGTGGGTGCACGCGGCGCAAAGCCGGCACGCCCAGGCCCGCCAGCAGCTCGGCCACCACCTCGTTGGCTTCCACCATGAACATCTCAATGATCGTGTGCGAGAAGCTCATGTCCGCCGGCTCCACGCCCGCCACGGCCCCTTTTTCGTCGAACACGACCTCGACTTCCGGCAGGTCCAGCACAAGCATGCCGTTGGCCAATCGGCGCCGCCGGATCACCCGCGCCAGCGCATCCATCCGCCGCAGCAAGGCGGTGACCTTCTTCGCGTAGCCTCCGACTTTGCCGGCGAGGATCTGCGTCGCCTGCCCATACGTCAGCCGCTTGGCCGAGCAGATGACTGTGTTGGCGAAACGCGTCGCCACGCGCCGCCCGGCCGTGTCGTAGGTGATGAATGCACTCTTGGTCAGCCGGGGCTCTCCTTCCTGCAGGCTGCATACCCCGTTGGAGAGCACCTCCGGCAGCATCGGAATGACCAGCCGCGGGAAGTAGACGCTGTTGGCTCGCGCGCGGGCTTCCTCGTCCAGCGCCCTCCCCGGCTGCACGAAGTAGGACACGTCGGCGATGTGCACCCCCAGCTCCAGCCGGCCGCCGGCCAGTTCGGTTAGCGAAATGGCGTCGTCAAAATCACGGGCATCATCCGGATCAATGGTGATTACGGTCAGATCACACAAGTCCTCACGCCCGCTGGCGCCGTCCTCCGGGTCGTAGGACTTCACGACCCGCGCGGCCTCCCTGGCCACGGCAGCGGGGAACTCCTCCGGTAACTGGTACTGCTGGATGATGCTCTGCGCATCGACGCCCGGATCGCCCCGCTTACCCAACACCTTGGTGATCACGCCGCGGGCGTCGCGGCCGCGGGCGGGATACTCGCTGATCTCGACCACCACCTGGTCGCCGCTGCGGGCGCGTTTGGCGCCCGGGTCACCCACGAAGATGGGCGCATGCAGGATGTCGCCGTCCGGCCGCACGAACCAGCGCTGCAGTTCGTGGCACAGTTCACCCACGAACCGGCTCTGGCCGCGCTCGATGATCTCGACGATGCGGCCCTCGTACATCATTCGGCCTTCACGCTTGCCCCGCTTCAGCACCGCGGCCGCCACGGTATCGCCGGTGACGGCATCGCCCGCATGACCGGGCGGGATGAACAGGTCGCCGTGCGCATTGGGTGTGTCGGGAATGACGAAGCCGAAGCCCCGCGGGTTGGAGCGAAAGCGGCCTACCACCCGGCGCGCCGGATCGGGCAGGGTCAGCGCGCTGGCTGACCCCATCACGATCCGCCCCGTCTTCATCAGGGCCTTGACCGTCTCGCGGAAGTCGCCGTACTCCTCGTCGGCGATGCCCATCGCCTTGGCGAGCTTGTGGATCTTCTGGGGTTGATAGCCCTGGCGGGCCAGGTGCCGGACAATCCGATCCGCAAACCGTTCCGTCGTCATGGCGATTCCTCACGCTGTCGTCGTGGCCATCGTCAGCCGAAGTAAGCCGCACATCCTACGTGTCTTGCTCCCGCAGGCCAATGGCCGGCAGCCGCTCCGCTTTGCGGCCAACCGTGGCGGAACGCGCTGCGGCCTGCGGCGAAGCCACGCAGTGTTCAGGGTTCGGGGTTCAGGGTTTGGCGATCAGCTATCAGCCCTCAGCTTTCAGCCAATGGTAGGGTGCGGCCCGGACGCGCCAATTCGAGGCCCACATCTGAATGGTGCGTCAAGGGACGCTAGACGGCTTCTATTCCCCTGGGCCTGATGTCACAACTAGCGATAAGACACCTAGACCCCCGCCGGGAGATGGCGATTCTTCTATGTCGTCGTCCCAAGGTGGTTGCGGCGGCTCATTGTCGAAGCCTTCCGACAACAACCCTTGAAGCCGGCTGAGCTGTCCAGTCCCGGATGACACGCGCGAGATGAGCCCAGCGATAGCGCCGTGCAGCGAACGGTCACTCATGACGCCAACACCAGGGCGCCACTTTTCGCCCAGCCGCAACCCACTCCAAGCCTGCACGAATTCGTCCAACCCGATGCATGACAAGACAGACTCCGCCGTTTCGTTCCCATGAACAGCCACATCCGCATGGGGCCATGGATGAGGATGGCGGTGATGACGCCAAGGAAACGGGAGGCAACACTCAACGAACTCCCTACACTCGGGGCAGTGTTCGGGGTCGAGAAACCCCCAAGGCCAAGGATGGACTGGAGCAGGAGCCCGTTGCGACGACGCCTCTGAGACAATCGCCGGTATTAGGTCTTTGCTGGTCAGCGATTTCCGACCGCCGAGTATCTGTCTCATGACGCGCGCGCTGACTAACGACAAGCAACCGGGAGCAGTCAGAAGGCCGTAGGCCCCCAGCATTCCCGAACGATTTCGAAGATGAAAGTGCCCACCCTTGAAGATCCCGGAGACACCAACAAAAGGAGGGAATCCGTCCAACAGCGAGAGCTGCCATTCGTCGATCCCGAATCGCCCCGCCGATCGAGCAGACCCCACACTCCCTCGCTTCGCCTGGATGAGGCAAGCGCGCTGCCACCGCAGTCTATTGCCTTCTACGTAGGACGCAAGAACCAGAAGGTCCGCCAATTCTCTCTGATGTTCCTCTCCTCCTATGGCGAATCTTACCTGGGAACGATGACCGTGAAGGAACTGCCCGTCAATGTCAAGGAACGCGCCCTCAACGTCGGCATGCAATCCCGGCGCGTCACGGCAACGAACAGAGGGCGTTCGCTGTATCGCATCCACTAGGGCCGCGACAGAGGCCACCTCGTCGGCATGTTCAGCATAGACCTCTTCGATCGACGAACGCAGATGTTGGGCTAGCCGCCACTGCCAATCCTGATACTCGGGCATTGTCGTCAGTACGTCCAACATTCTTATGACCCCTTGGCGCCAGCAATACGAAGTGCGTACCGCAAGCGCGAACCTACGCCCCGATCATCGCGCTGGCCGTTTCGCTCCATAGACCCTTTTCACCGGTCGTGGCGATCCAGCGGAGCATGTAGTGGGCGGTCTTGCCGGCGTCTTCGCCGGGGTAGTCGGCCGCGTACGGCGTACGCGTGTCGACCGACAGGAAGCTCGGCTCGCTGGCCCGGGTCGGGGGCGGGTCGCCGACCTTGACCCAGATCTCGGCCCCCATCACGCCGGGCGGCTTGACCTTGCGCGTCGGCGTGGCCTCGTCAGCGAACGCGATCGTGTGCTGGAGCCGCTGGCTGGTGTCCACGGTGACCACGGGCCGCGTCTTGGGCGGACCCTCGGGGCTCCCCTCGCGGTCGGGCACGGTGATCCCCATCGCGGCCCGCTCGGTGTCGAACTTCAGGCGGCTGCCAGTCATTCGTCGTCACTGCCCTCGGCTTCGAGGCGTCGCATGGCTTCCAGGTCGAAGTAGCGCTCGCCGCAGGCGGCACACACGTCGGCCTTGACGCCGCTCACGGTTCGGCCGTTCTGCAGGCGAATCGACACCTCCTTGCGTTGGACGCGCCTTGACCCGCAGGACACACAAATCTTCAGATCGGGGCGTTCACTCGCCGAGCGTGGCGATCTTCGCGGAGACGAAGACGTAGAAGACTTCTTGCTCCGCTTGGCGGACGATGGCCCCTTTTGTGTAGATGAGTGTCCCGTTGTAGCTGAAGCTCTTGATGACATATAGTTTCTCACTCGTATGCCGTTTTGCTCGGCTGCGTGAGCGCAGAGTTTTCGCGATGGCCTGGGCATTGGCGATCGATTCGATCACGTCGCCGGCGGTCAGCCCGTCGGCCTCCATCTCGTCGCGGGCCTTTTCGGTGAATCGTATCCATCCCCGCAGTACCAGGCGCTTGATCTGGAGCAGTACGTCCATCCTTGTGTATCCTAACCGGCAAAACGCCGCGAATCAACCCGAAGGGAGAAAGCGCATTAGCCCCGACATCCACGCGGTACCGGGCCGGCCCGAAGCGGTCGGGCGGGCCTGTGAAGACGCCCTTGATCCGTGGGAAGAAGTCCATCATGCCGAAGTGGTTGACCCGCTGGCCCTGCTCGACCCGCCGCTGCCAGGGCAGCTTGAGCACGGCGGTCACGGGCAGGATGTCCGGCTTGCTCACCGTCGACCTCTGGTCGATGATGTCCTGGACCAGGTCGTCGCCGCCGGCACTGCCGCCGATCTGGACCATGGCCGCGTAGTCGTCGGGGTCAGCGGTGATGTTGTTCTCGAATAGGGCGTCTTTGATGGGCATCGGTCAGTCCTCCCGGGCTGAAACCTTGCCGCTCAGTGTACGCGGCGGTGGGCGGGCGTCAAGGGTGTGGAAATTGGGCCGGCGCAAGGCGGCTCAAGCGCTGCCGGAGGTTGCGGATCGCCCGTCGGATCGTGTCGGGCGACTGCGCGCCTCCAGCTCACACAGCGCGTAGGAGCTGGTCCGCTACGATATGCTGATTCGGTTGACCACCCCGCAGGCCCCGGCGGTCTGTTCGATTCGCTTGTAGTGGTCGTTTTCGGTATGATCGGCCCCAGCGTGATGACGGTGGGTGACCGCCTCCGCGTCTCACTGGTGCGCGCCGACGTGGAGCAGAGGTTCATCGATTCCAAGCGCGTCGGTGGGCCCGCACCCTGACGCGCACCGTGGTCATCCGCCGTGGAGTGACTTGCTGCCCAGTTGTGAACCCCGTTGCGGGCCAAAGAATGAGCGAGATCCTTCCAGAATGTGTCGGTGACGTACCCAATGTCTGCGGGCGAGAGGGCTTGATCCGCGCGGCCCTGGCCCGCACGGACCGGCGTCCCTTGTCCGACAGCGGTGCCGATTTCGCTCGTATCCAGAGCGTGTTCGCCATCGCGCTGCACATGCGCCAGCCGCTGATTCCCGCCGGCGGGGACGATTTGCGCGCGGCCGGGATTATCAGCAACGTCCAGCACATGCTGGAGCATCCTAACGACGCGTATCATCACAATGCGACGGTCTTTCGCTCGTGCTACAAACGCATGGCCGAGTTCATCCCGCAACTCGTCCGCGCGGGTCGCCGGCGGCGGTGACTTGTCCGCTCATGCCGCAGGTGGGATGGGTGGCTGGGGAATCTCGAAGGAAAACTCCGCCCAGCTTCCCTCCTGCGACTTGGCCTCCATGCGACCGCCGTGGGCGTGGATGATCCGCCAACAGGTGTAGAGACCGATGCCCGTGCCCTTCTGCTTGAGCAACTCCGGAGATTGGATTCGAGAGAACTTGCGAAACAGCCTGGCGCGGGCGCTTTCGGGGAACCCCGGCCCCTCGTTCCACACGGATACCGCCAACGCCCCCGCAGGCCGACTGACCCGCAGTCGCACCGTCCCACCGTCCTTGCCGTACTTGCAGGCGTTGCCGAGCAGGTTGACCAAGACGATCTTGATGAGTTCCGGGTCGAGAGTGACGGTCTGCGGCGGCTCGGGAATCTCACGGTGCATCGTGATCCGCCTTGCCTCCATCTGCGGGGCTATGATCTCGACGGCGGGGTTGATCAGCACCTCCAGCAGATCAACTTCTCGTACGGCAATATCGACCTGGCGGCCTTCAATCCTCGCCAGGTCCAGGTACTCCTGGATGAGGTTCAACAAGTACCTGCCTTTCGAGATCATCCGGTCGAGGCGGTCGCGTTGCGGGGAAGTCAGCTCGCCGAGGTAGCCGTCCTTCATGAGGGAGGCGTCGGTCATCAGCGAGGCGATCGGGCTCTTCAGTTCGTGGGTGACGAAGGCCAACATGCCGAAGTAGTCCCGCAGCGCGGCATCCAGCCGCTCGATCTGGATGGTCTTCTCGACCGCCTGGCTGAGCCGCTCGGCGATGATCTGATGCAGCAGGACGTGGCGGTCGTCGTAAGCGTGCGGGCGCCGCGAGCTGCGAAACAGAACGCCTACCACGCGATCCTCCACGATCAACGGGCAGGTCATGCTGGAACGCACGCCCTCGCGGACCAGCAACTTCGTGGAAGCACTGCCCGGATGAGCCTCCAGGTAGCGTTCCAGGTCGGTGATCACACGGACCGCCCGGCGTCTCAGAACCTCCGCCAGCGAGGTGTGCAGCAGGTCTTCCGCATAGCCCTTGCGCAGCAGGACCGGCTCATACGCCGCCTTGGTATGATAGGCAACCAGGCGCGCCCCGTTGTCCTCCACAAGCGCCAGGCCGAAACGATCGCACGGACTGATGTCGCGCGTGGACTCAAACACGAAGTCGATCACGGCCTCCAGCGACGGCCGGGCTGCCACCTGCCGGTTGATTTCGTCGACGGCCATCGACTCGTGCGCCGTCAGCTCAGCCGCACGCGTCCGAGGATCGCCCACGTCTACGTACCGGACGAGTACCCGCTCCGAATCAGACATCACTGCCTTGCCCTTCTCGGTGTTCCTCATCTCACCGGTCGCGGCGACCCGCCGTCCGGGCCATGTCTGCCGTTCGCGCCGGCCAAGCGTGGCAGGGCAATTGGACGCCAATTTGCCCGAGGGATCAAGGGGCCCGAGGAGAGGCTCCGCTCACCGGAGCGGGTACCCTGCTTCTTGCGCGGAAGGACCACGACGGTCCGTTGCGGGCTTCAAGACCGGGTAGCGAGTTATACGGTTCCTTGAGTCGCTAACGCAGGCTTCCTGCCTTGCAGGGAGGGGTCGGGGGGGAGTCACAACGACGCTTCCCCTCACCCTACCCTCTCCCCCAAGGGGGAGAGGGGTCTCGTTAGACGTTCTTGAAATTCCGTGATCCGGATGCCCAGCGCATGCGTACTCCAGGTGGAGCGGATGACGCCGCGGGCACGGCCGCGGTCCGGTGGCCACGGCCGGTGCGACTACCGACGTTTTCCAAGACAGCGTATGGTCGAATCAGCTCCACGTATCAGGGAAACCGACAACGAGGCCGGTTTGGCTTGGCCAAGCGCAGCGCCGCCGTGCCTTCCCTCCGACCGGCGGCCGTCGCAACGGCATGCCGGCGCCTTTGGCTTGGGCATGCCACGCGCCTTTGGCTTGGGCATGCCACACGCCTTCGGCTTGGGCATGCCGCGCTCCCAGTTCCCCATTTGCGTAGTCCTATTCAGAGGGCACCATGTCCACACGCAACGATGACAGTCAACGTGCCGCGGCCGGAGCGGTTGAGTCGTTACCGAGTGGCACGCCCGCCGCCGTGAGTCGCGGCGAGTTCGGGTTGCTGCTGGTTCTGGTTCTCGGTCTCGTCGTGCTTGCTGATTGGCTGTTCTGGCAGCAGCCCCGCGGCTGGACCATCGGGGCGTATGGTCTGCTCCTGACCGGCGCTGTGCTCGCGTGGGAGCGGAGACTGCCGCGCCGGGTGCCCGCGGTTGTGGTTACGGCGGCGCTCGTGGCGTTGTTGGTACAGTGTCTTGAGGAACCGGGTCTTCTCGCCATGACCCTGAGCGTTCTCGGGCTGTTCACGCTGGGGCTGATCCTGAGAGAGGGTTGGTCCGCGAGTTCCGTCGAGTGGCTCAGGCGGTGGGTGCTGCTCGGGGTAATCGGCTGGCAGACGATGTTCCGGGACGCACACGCCTGTGGTCACGCTGCCGGAGGCGCAGGTCGGGGCGGCCTGCGATTTCTGCGCGGTTGGTCGATTCCACTGCTTCTGACCGTCCTGTTCCTCTTGCTCTTTTGTGTCGCCAACCCGGTTCTGTCCAGGTGGCTGTCAGACGCATGGCACGGTGTCCGGGAACTGCTGCTTCAGCTCGTGGATTGGTCCCCCAGCGGCGGGCGCATCGTAATGTGGCTCCTGGTGGGCGTCGCGGTGTGGACGTTGCTGCGTTTCCGGTCCGGTGCAGGGGGCGGTCGATACGGCGCGAGCCCGGCGGCCGAGACGACCGCGTTGCCGTCGGTCGCCCCGACGTTCATCGTACGCAGCCTGGTGCTCTTCAACGCGGTCTTCGCGTTGGAGACGCTCCTCGACATCCGCTATCTATGGGCGGGGGCCCAACTGCCGGCGGGACTGACCTACGCCCAGTACGCGCACCGCGGGGCGTTCCCGCTCGTGGCGGCGGCGATGCTGGCGGCGGTCTTCGTGCTGGTGACGTTCCGCGCCGGTTCGCGGGAGGCGTCCTCAGGCTGGGCACGCCGCCTGGTGTACCTCTGGCTTGCCCAGAACCTGTTGCTGGTCGCCTCCGCCGCCTGGCGGTTATGCCTGTACGTGGATGCGTACAGCCTGACGCGCTGGCGGGTAGCCGCGGCGATCTGGATGCTGCTTGTTCTCTGCGGCCTCGCGTGGATCCTCCTGCGCATCGTTGCCCGACGTTCGAGTGTCTGGCTGATCAACGTCAACCTGCTCACGGCGATGGTCGTCCTCTACGCCTGCGCGTTCGTCAACTTCGACGGTTGGATCGGCAGCTTCAACGTGACCCATTGTCTGGAGGTGCGGGGCGAGGGACCGCGGATCGATCTGGCGTACCTCGAGCACCTGGGGCCGGAGACCCTGCCGGCCCTGGCGCGTCTCGTCGAGACGTCCGGTGATCCGACGATCCTGGCCCGCGCGCGGGCGACAATGCACCGCCTCGACGGCGGCCTGCGGGACGACCTCAGGGCATGGCGGGGCTGGACCTGGCGACGCCAGCGTCTGGGGCGTATCGACCTTCCCCCGGAGGGTGGCAACTTGGCAGCACCCAACTGATGCGTCCGGTCGCGGGCCCGCGGGCGCATGTCGTTGCACGCGCGGCCGGCTCTGCAAGTCCTGCCTGATCCCGAGGCTGTGTACCATCGGCGCTGGCGAGTCGGAGCGTGTCGAGGCGGCAAGCCGAGCGCGTGCGCTTCCCGGCTGCCCCCGTGGAAACGTCGTGCATGTGTCCGGTCCTGGGATCGGCAATCCCGAATCCGGACGCTGCCGGCCGGCCCCGGGGCCAATCCGTTGTTGCGACAACCCGGATTACACGCTGCTACGCCGGTTTTGGACGGTACACCGGTGCTGGCACGCCCTTTGCGAACGCAGGGGCGGAGGAAGTGCATGGATGTGCCGCGTCCATCAGTGGCTCGCCGCCGGCTCGTTCGCCGCCTGATCGGAGTGGCGGTGGCGGTTGGCATCGTGGCCGGGGTCACGTGGGGGCTGTCTCGCCTGGAGCCGGCGGCCCCCGCGGTGGAGCGGTCGGCCGTCTGGCTGGACACGGTCAAGCGCGGGGCGATGCTGCGGCAGGTGCGGGGCACGGGCAGCCTGGTGCCGGAAATGACCTGGTGGGTGCCCGCGGTTACCGACGGGCGCATCGAGCGGATCCTCGTTCTGCCGGGCGCGACCGTGCAGGCGGATACGGTGTTGTTGGAGTTGAGCAACCCGGAGCTCGACCTGGCGGCCGTGAGCGCCGAGTGGCAGCTCAAGTCTGCGGAAGCGGACCTGGCAGCCCTGCGTGTGAGCTTGCAGAACGAGTTGCTCACACTGCGGGCTTCCATGGCGCGGCTGGAGGCCGATCATCAGGAAGCCCTGTTGCAGCAGGAAGTGGACGAGGAACTCTTCGCCGACGGGCTGACGTCGGAACGTCAGGTCAAGCTCTCCCGGGTGCGGGTGGAGCAGTTGGCGGGGCTCATCGACATCGAACGGGGACGGCTGGAGACGTGGGACGCCTCGCAGGAGGCCCGGCTGGCGGCCCAGCAGGCACGAGTCGAGGAGGCCCGGGCGCTGCACGGTTTGAAGGCGGCGCAGGTTGAGGCGTTGCGGGTGAAGGCGGGCACGACCGGCGTGCTCGAGCAGGTACCGGTCGAGGTCGGGCAACGAGTGGGCGCCGGGACCGCCCTGGCCAAGGTGACCGATGTGCGGTCCCTTAAAGCGGTGGTGCGCATTCCCGAGACGCAGGCCCGCGACGTCCAGGCGGGGCAGCCGGCGGCCATCGACACGCATAACGGCATCGTGCGGGGACGCGTCGTGCGTGTGGACCCGGCCGCCCAGCAAGGTACCGTGGCCGTGGACGTCAAGCTGGAGGACGAGTTGCCCCGGGGTGCCCGGCCGGACCTGACTGTTGTGGGAACCGTCGAGATAGAGCGCCTGGAGGATATCTTATACGTAGGCCGGCCGGTGCACGGGCAGGCAGGCAGCACGATCAGCCTGTTCAAGCTGCGCCCCGACGGGGTGACCGCCGACCGCGTGCCGGTGGAGTTGGGGAGCAGTTCGGTAGACACCGTGGAGATTCGGCGCGGACTTGCCGTCGGCGATCAAGTGGTTCTGTCGGATATGTCGCGCTGGGACGAGTTCGACCGCGTGCGTTTGCGTTAAGGGAGGATGATCACCGCTGGGCGACGAGCGCGACCCGCGGTGTCCTGAGTCTTGAAACGAGAAGCGAGCAAGCCCATGAGCGAAGTCGCGAAAGTAAGGCCCGGCCCCCAAGTCGTCGTCGAGCCGGTGGTCAGAGGGAACGGCGGGACCGTGCTGCTGAGGCTCGATGGCGTCAGCAAGGTGTTTTACACCGACGAGGTCGAGACGCATGCCCTGTCGGACGTGCACTTGGAAATCCACCAGGGGGAATACGTGTCCATCGCGGGCCCGTCCGGGTGCGGCAAGTCGACGCTGCTGTCGATCCTGGGTTTGCTCGATTCGCCGACGGAAGGGGCGTACATGCTCGACGGCCAGCCTGTCGCCGGGCTGTCGGTGCAGCAGCGGGCCCGCATTCGCAACCGCCAGGTGGGCTTCATCTTCCAGAGCTTCAATCTCATCGGCGACCTAACCGTGTACGAGAACGTGGAACTGCCGCTGACGTACCGCGGCATGCCCAAGGGCGAGCGGAAGCAGCGGACGCAGCAGGCTCTGGACAAGGTCGGCATGGCCCACCGGGTGAAGCACTATCCTGCTCAACTCTCCGGCGGTCAGCAGCAGCGGGTGGCCGTGGCCCGGGCCCTGGTCGGGTCGCCGGCAATCCTGCTTGCCGACGAGCCGACGGGCAACCTGGATTCGCAGAACGGCGAGGCGGTGATGGAGTTGCTGGCGGAGTTGCACCGCGGCGGCGCCACCGTCTGCATGGTCACGCACGACGAGCGCTACACACGTTACGCCACGCGCACCGTGCACCTCTTCGACGGACGCATCGTGGACGAGACCCGGGCCGACGAGGGGCACTGATCCACCAAGCGCGGCACCGTAGGGAGGGGGCAATGCACTTTGCCAGGCGACACGTTCGAGGGGCGCAGTATCGGTTTCCGCCGTGCGGGCAGCCAGTCCGCCCGACGGCGAACCTGGGCCCCCTGGCGGCCCTGAGACACGAATGGGGTCTGGACTATGCACTCGCTCATTGAGGACATCCGCTTCGGGCTTCGCATGCTGGCGAAAGCGCCGGGGTTCACGGCCATCGCCGTGGTCACGCTTGCCCTCGGCATTGGAGCCAACACGGCCGTGTTCAGTTTCGTGCACGGCATGCTGCTGCGGCCGCTTGGCTATCCCCACGAGGACCGGCTGGTGTGCCTGACTACGGCGAACCCCGTGGAAGGCTGGTCGGGAGCCAATGCCTCAATCCCGGATTATCTCGACTGGCGCGCGCAGAACACAACATTTGAGGACATGGGGATCTACCTGACCTCCAGCTACAACCTGACCGGTGGGGAGCAGCCGGAGCGGGTCAGTTCGGTCGGCGCGTCTGCGAGCTTGCTGGCGGTCCTGGGTGTCGAGGCGGAGATCGGCCGGGCCTTCGGTCCCGACGAGGACCAGTCGGGACAAGAACGCGTTGCCGTGCTGTCCCAGAGCTTCTGGCAACGCCGATTCGGTGGGGAGCCAGGCGTGGTGGGTACTACGGTCACGCTGGACGACGTCCCGTACACGATTCTCGGCGTGTTGCCGGCCGGGTTGGAGCGGGCCTGGGGGCGGTTCGATGTGTGGACACCGTTTGCCATCTACGATAGCGGAGGAGACCGGGGGTATGGGGCGTACCAGATCTTCGGCCGACTCAAGCCCGGTGTCAGCGTGGCTGAGGCGCAAACGGAGTTGGCGGGCATTGCCGCTCGACTCGCGGAGAGCTATCCGGAGACAAACAAGGGCAAGACGGTCGAGGTCAAGCCGATCAGGAACGCCGTGGTCGACGACACGGCCCGTCTGGCGGTAGCAGCGCTGGCGGCGGCGGTGGGGTTCGTACTGCTGATTGCCTGCGTGAACGTGGCGAATCTTCTGCTCAGCCGGAGTATGACCCGGCGACGGGAGTTCGCAATCCGAGCCACCCTCGGCGCGCGCCGATGGCGCCTGGCTCGACAGATCGTCGGCGAGAGCCTGATTCTCGCGTTGGCGGGTGCCGTCCTGGGCGTAGTGTTGGCGCTGTGGGGTGTGGACCTGCTGGTATCACGCCTGCCGGACATCGTGCCGCGGCGCGAGGAGATTGCCGTAAACTGGCAGGCGCTGGCCTTTACCCTGGTGCTTGCCCTGCTCACCACTTTGCTGTTCGGTCTGCCGCCGGCGTTGCAGGCGTCGCGGGTCAGTCTCCATGCCGCGCTCAAGGGAAGTGCGGAATCCACCGCGAAGGGCCGTTCCCGGCAAGTCGGCCGGGACACCCTGGCCGTCGTGCAGATGGCCATGGCCCTGGCATTGCTGATCTGCGCCGGCCTGATGGTCAAGAGCTTCCGCTGGCAGCAGTCCGATCCCCTCGGCTTCGAGGCGCGGCAGGCTCTCACGATGCGCCTGCGGCTGCCGTCCCCGAGATACGCCAGTACCGCGCAGCAGGTTTCCTTCATCGAGCAGGCCGTCGATCGTGTTGGGCACGCCCCCGGCGTGACCTCCGCCGCAGCGGCGCACATCCTCCCCTTCGACCGCTCGGGCAACTACCCGCGCGTGACCGCCGAAGATGATGCTGCTGAGGGTGTGCTCCGGCCGAGCATCGTGGGGTTGGCGGTCGTCACGCCGCGGTACTTCGAGACGATGGGCATCCCCCTGCTCAGCGGGCGGGATTTCGCCGCTGACGACACGAGCAGCGGCCAGCCTGTTGTCATCGTAAACGAGCGCTATGCCCGCCGTCATTGGCCCGCGGGAGCGGCCGTCGGGAAACGCGTGAAGTTCGGCGAGCCCGACGCGGCCGGGCCGTGGTTTACGATCGTAGGTGTCGTGGGCAACGTGCGTCGCAGTGCTTTGGACGAGGGCAAACTGGGTTACATGTATGTTCCCCACGGGCAGGTCGGTGGCGCCTACATGGCGATTGTCGCCCGAACGCCGGGTGATCCGCTGGCGGCGACCAGCGCCGTGCAGAACGCCATTTGGGAAATCGACCCGGCTCAGGCAGTCTACGAGGTGCGCTCACTGGAGGACATCGTCGCCAACGACGTGCGTGCCTGGGGAGTGGTCGCCGCGATGATGAGCGTATTCGCCGCGGTGGCCCTCACGCTGGCGAGCGCGGGTGTGTACGGCGTGATGTCCTACAACGTGAGCCGGCGAACCCACGAGATCGGCATTCGACTCGCCATGGGAGCCCGGGCAAGGGATGTGTTGCGGCTGGTGCTGAGGAAGTCGCTGCTGCTGACATTGCCCGGCGTCGTCGCGGGCGTGGGACTGGCATGCGGTCTGGGCCAGGCACTGAAGAGTCTGATGTACAAGGTGGCGCCGTTCGACCCGACGACCTTCGTGTGTGTCTCGCTGCTGCTGGTCGCGGTGGCCATGCTGGCCGGTTACTTGCCCGCCCGGCGGGCGACCAGGGTGGATCCCTTGGTTGCGTTGCACAGCGAATAGGAGGCTTCGGTGAGCGGATTTCTGCAGGACATGCGGACCAGCATGCGGACGCTATGGCGGAGCCCCGGTTATGTGGTCGCAACCGTAGCGACGCTTGCGGTCGGCATCGGTGCCACCACCGCCATCTTCAGCGTGGTCAACGCCTTGCTGCTGCGACGTTTGCCCTACGAGGATCCGGACCGCCTCGTAATGGTGTGGGAGACGTTCCGGCAGCAGCGGGAGGGTTCGGTATCGTATCCGAACCTCGCGGACTGGCGGACCCACAGCGAGGTGTTCGAACGGCTGGCGGGATTTCACCTCTGGCCGCAGACGCTCACCGGTTTCGGCAATCCCGAACGCGTCATGGGCGCGCTGGTCACGGCCGACTTCTTCCCCGCGTTGCGGGTGCGGCCGGCGCTCGGGCGGCTGTTTGGGCCGGACGATGATCGCCCCGACGCCGACAACGTGCTGGTGGTCACGGACGGCTTCTGGCGCAGTCGGCTGAGCGCCGATCCCTCGGCTGTCGGCCGCGTGATTACGCTGACCGGCCTGCCGTTCAAGGTCGTAGGCGTGCTGCCCCCTGGCTTCCGGTTCCCGGTGCGGATCGGCGAGGCCGAGATGTTTACCTCGGCCGGCATGGAACCGCGCGAGCAGGAGCAGCGCGGCTGGCCGGTGCTGACCGTGCTGGGACGACTCAACCCCGGCGCGACGATCGAGCAGGCCCAGGCGCAGGTAAACACGATCCAGGATTGGCTGGCCACGGAGTACCCGGACACCAGCCGCGATCACGGCCTGCGCGTCGTACCCTTGCATGAACAAGTCGTCGGGCAGGTGCGCACGCTGCTCGGTCTGCTCTCCGCGGCGGCCATTATGCTGCTGGTGGTCGCCTGTGCCAACGTGGCCAACCTCGGACTCGCCCGGGCGACCGTGCGGCGGCGGGAACTTGCCGTGCGGGCCGCGGTTGGGGGAGGGCGCTGGCAGCTCGCGCGTCTGCTGCTGCTGGAGAGCACGACGTTGGGCCTGGCGGGCGGGATATTGGGAGTTCTGCTGGCGCTGTGGGGTGTCGAGTTGCTGCGGGGGCTGCTGCCGCCGAGCTTTCCTCTGGCGGGCGACATCGCGGTCGATTTGCGTGTCCTGGCGTTCAGTCTGCTTGTGGCGCTACTAAGCGGCGTAGCCGTCGGCCTGGTGCCCGTGGCGCGGGCGTCGGGCGCGCAGCCGTCATCGGTGCTGAAGGAAGGACCGGCCGTGGGAACGGCTCCCGGGCGGCACCGCCTGGCAGCGACGCTGGTGAGCGCGCAAGTGGCGCTGGCACTGGTGCTGCTCGTCGGCGCCGGGTTGCTGATCCGCAGCGTGCAACAACTCGGTGAAGCGTCCTTGGGGTTCGACACCCAGCGGGTGCTGACTTTCCGGATGTACCTGGGGTGGGACCATCGCTCCACCTCGCCGGACCGGGCGGCCATGTACGAAGCGATTCTGGAGCGGTTACGGGGCCTGCCCGGTGTAGAATCGGTCAGCGGCGCGGCTTGTCTGCCGCTGAGCGGGAATCAGCAGTTCCCCGTGTACCCCACCGACCGGCCGGTGCCGGAAGCGATACGCGACTGGTTTAACGTTCAACACAACTCCGTCAGTGAGGACTACTTCCAGACGCTGGGCATACCGCTGCTGGCGGGCCGTACGTTCACGGCGCTCGACCAGCGTGACAGCCGGCCGGGAGCCGTGATCATCAACGAAGCGCTGGCCCGCGAACTCTGGCCCGACGAGAGCCCGCTCGGCAAGCAGCTTCGCTCGTGCGTCGACATCGAGCCTGTAGATCCAAACGTGTTTGAAGTGGTCGGGGTGGTCGGTGACGCGCGCGAGGTGAGTGTGGAAGCCAACCCGGCGCCGTGCGCATACTTCTGCTACCACCAGCAGACATTCCCCTACATGGGTTTCCTGTTGAAGACGACGCAGGCGCCGGAACTGCTGGCGGAGGCAGCCCGCAAGGCCGTCGCCCAGGTCACCGACAGGGAAGCAGTATTCCGCATCCGCACGTTGGAGGAAACGCTCCGCGATTCCAGCGCCTTCATGAATCGCCGTGTACCGTTGCTCCTGCTCGTGCTGTTTGCCGGGGTGGCCGTGTTGCTCTCCGGTCTCGGCATCTACAGCCTGTTGTCCTATATGGTATCCCAGCGGCAGCATGAGATTGGCGTGCGGCTGGCGCTGGGCGCTCAGCGTCGCGCGGTGCTGCAGCTTGTATTGCGCCGGGGGCTGGTGCCGACGCTGTGCGGCATGGCCGCCGGCTTGCTGGTCGCTCTGCTGGTCACGCGGCTGCTGCAGGGGCAGTTGTACGGAATCACGGCCACTGATCCGGCGACGTTCGCGGGTGTTACCGCCCTGGTGGTGGCGGTCGCGTTGGGGGCGAGCTATTGGCCCGCCCGGCGGGCGACGAACGTTGACCCGCTGGTATCCCTGCGGTGTGAATAGGAGGCGGCGCCCGACAAGCGCCCGCAGAATCCATGGAGGCCAGAGCCTTGATCCAATTGAGAAACGTTGAGAAGCGCTTCGCCGTGGGCCGCCAGCAGCACGAGGTGCTGCGCGAGATCAGTCTGGACGTCTGGCCGGGCGAGTTCATCACGATCATGGGACCCTCGGGCGCCGGCAAGACAACGCTGCTGTCGATCCTGGGTATGCTCGATGGTGAGTTTACGGGCGAGTACTGGTTTGGCGATCAGCCGGTGCACAAGTTACGTCCGGAGGAGCGCCAGCGGCTCGCGCGGGAGAATATCGGCTTCGTCTTTCAGCAGTACCACCTGCTCGATGACCTGACGGTGCATGAGAATCTGGCCCTGCCGCTGTCGTATCGCGGCGTGAAGGCCGCCACGGCCGCCGGGCTTGTCGCCGACACGCTCGATCGCTTCCAGATCGTCGGCAAGAAGGATCTCTTCCCGCGGCAGCTTTCCGGCGGGCAACAACAACTGGTGGCCGTGGCGCGGGCGGTAATCGCCAGTCCCAAGGTAATCCTGGCGGACGAGCCCACCGGCAACCTGCACTCGCAGCAGGGGCGTGAGGTAATGGAACTGTTCACGCGCCTCAACGCCGAGGGGACGACGATCATCCAGGTGACTCACTCAGAGGAGAACGCGCGCTACAGCCGGCGGACTGTCTACCTGCACGACGGCTGGATTCGCCGCGACGAGATGACGACGCCGGAGACGAGCGTCAGCACGCCGACGGGGGCGGGGGCCGTGCCGAGCGCCTGACCGGGCTGCATGATCCCGCGCACCGCCGCGGTCGGGAGTACTCGAATGAACACGATCCTGCACGATCTTCGCTACGCCGTCCGCATGTGGCTGAAGAGCCCGGGTCTGACGGCCGTTGCGCTGCTCACGCTGGCTTTGGGCATCGGGCTGAACACGGCCATGTTCAGCGTCGTACACGCGATGGGAACGCGGACCCAGAAGCTCGCCGACGCTGAGTCGCTGGTGGTGCTGTGGGGAACGTTCACGGATGAGCCGCGTCACGGCTACATGGCCGTCGGCGCACTCGACGTCCTCGACTGGCGGGCGCAGGCAAAGTCGTTCTCGGACATGGGCGTGTACACCGAGAACGGCTGCATCCTCTCCGGCGCGGGCGAACCGGAGCGTATCCGGGCGCTGCAAGCGACGAGCAACTTGTTACCCATGCTAGGCCTCGACGTTCGCCTGGGCCGGCTCCCCAGACTCGACGAAGACGCGGAGGGTGCGGATCAGATCGTCGTGCTGACGGATCGACTCTGGCAGCGGCGATACGCCGGCGACCCGGGCGTGCTGGGTCAGACGTTGCTGCTCAACGACGAGCCGCACACAGTCGTGGGGATTCTGCCGCCGGAAGCCCGGATCGAGGAGCTCTGGTACGACGCCGACGTACTCGTACCGCTACGAGTTGATCCGGCCCGCATCCAGCGCGGCAACCGTTCCTACTTCGCCGTCGGCAGGCTCCGTCCGGACGTCACGCTGGCGCAGGCCCAGGCGGAGATGGATGCCATCGCTCAGCGCCTCGCGGAGATGTACCCCAAGACCAACGGCAAAACCGGCGTCTGGCTGCAACCCATTGCGGACCGTTTTCAGGGCTGGCAGGAACGCGTGATGGAAGTGGTGCTGCTGGCGGCCGTCGGGGTCATCCTGCTGATTGCGTGCGTCAACCTGGCGAACCTGCTCCTGGCCCGCGCCACGGTGCGCAGCCGCGAGTTCGCCGTCCGGGCGGCGCTGGGAGCAGGCCGCGGGCGTATCATCCGCCAGTTGCTGACGGAGAGTCTTCTGCTGGCGCTGTTGGGTGGCGGGCTGGGAGTGCTGGCGGGCGTGTGGGTACTCGACCTGACGCTTGCGGCCCTGCCGGATGCGCCGTTCAGCCGGTCCGACCTGCGGCTTGATCCATTCGTGCTCGGCTACGCGTTGGCGGTGACCCTAGTGGCGGCGCTGTTCTTCGGGCTGGCGCCGGCGCTGACGGCGGCACGGGTCACGGTGAGCGAGGTCCTCAAGGAGGGAGCAGCTACCGCGTCCGGCAGTCGCGGTCGCGGCCGACTGCGCCACGCGCTCGTGGTTGCCCAACTGGCGGTGGCCATGCCGCTGCTGGTCTGCTGCGGCCTGGTCACTAAACATCTGATTCAACTTCGCTCGGCGGACTTGGGGTTCGACCCGACGCGTGTGCTGACGCTGCGCATCGACCTGCCGGAGTATCGCTACGGCGGACCGGCCCAACAGGTGGCGTTCTTCGATGGCGCCCTGCGCGCTCTGCAAGCCATCCCCGGGGTGGAGACGGCCGGGGCGGCTACGCTCCTGCCCTTCGCAGACTTCGGCCTCACGTCCATGGCAGCGATTGTCGAGGGCCGCCCCGAGCCCGAGGTCATCAAGTTCGTCGTTGTTACACCGGACTACTTCCGGGTGTTGAACGTTCCGCTGCTCACGGGTCGCTCGCTCACCGAGTTGGACCTGGACGGTGGCCAGCGGGTGGTGCTTATCAACCAGACTCTGGCCGAGACCTACTGGCCGCAGCAGGAGGCGCTGGGCAGACAAATCTGCCTGGGGAATCGACCGGAGAAGGACCCGTGGGCCACGGTCGTCGGCGTCGTTGCCGATCGTGTTCGTCCCGGCCTCAGCGACCCTGCCCACCGGCCCGAGATGTATCTGCCGTACGCACAGCAGCCGCAGCCGGACATGGTGGTGGTGCTGCGAACCAGCGGTGCGCCGGCGGACGCCATCCCGGCGGTACGTGCCGCGATTCGCGGCCTCGACGCCGGCCTGCCGCTGTACGACGTGCGTACGGCCGCCCAGGCGGTGCGGCGCTGGCTCCGGGATGACCACGCGGCCGCCGGCTTCACCGGGGGACTGGCCGTGCTGGCCCTCAGCCTGGCGAGCATCGGTCTGTTCGGCGTCATGTCGTATTCGGTGGCCCAGCGCCGCCACGAGATCGGGATTCGCGTGGCGCTGGGCGCGGACCGGGGCGCCGTGCGACGATTGATCCTGCGGCGCTGCGTGCGCTTGGCCGTTGGCGGCATTCTGATCGGACTGGTGCTGTCGATACCGGTGGGCCTGCTTGTGGCGAGCAATCTTTACGGCGTCCACGGTGCCGACCCGCTGACGCTGACGCTGGTGTCGGGCATACTTCTCGGCGTGGCCGTGCTGGCCGGGCTGCTGCCGGCCTTGCGGGCGACGAAGGTCGAGCCGATGGCGGCGTTGCGGTGCGAGTAGAAGACCGATTATGAGCGCCCTGCTGCAAGATCTACGTTATGGAGTCCGCGTGCTGGCCAGGAGCCCGGGGTTTTCCCTGGCGGCGATCGTGACGTTGACGCTGGCGATCGGCGCGAACACCGCGATCTTCAGTGTGGTCAATGCCATCGTGCTGCGGCCGCTACCGCTGGTGCAGCCCGACGGTCTGGTCGTCTGTGTCTCCACGCAGGCGCGGCGGAACATCACGCGCGGCACCGTGCCGTATCCCGACTATCTCGATTGGAAGGCGGAGCGCGACATCTTCCAGTCCGTCGCTTTGTACACGGATCCTCCGTTCGACCTGGCCGGCGACGGTACGCCGGAACGCGTGCAAGCGGCCGCCGTTACCGAGGACTTCTTCACGGTCCTGTCCGCCCCACCACTGCTGGGGCGCGCCTTCCTGGCTGAGGACCACCGACCCGGCGCCGGCAAGGTTGTGATCGTGAGCGAGAGCCTCTGGCAACGGCGTTTCGGTGGGGATCCGAACGTCATCGGGAGAGTGGTTCGTCTCAGCGGAGATCAGTACACGGTGGTTGGCGTGATGCCCGCGGCGGCACGGTGGCCGACGGAGGCCGCCCTGTGGGTGCCCCTGACTTTCGGGAAAACTCCCCCGGCAGAGGTGATGCGTCGCGACAACTTCGCGTGGCGTGCCATAGCGCGGCTGCGCGCAGACGTATCGTTGCCTGAGGCGCGGGCGCGGGTGGACGTTATCGCTCAGCGCATTGCCGGTGAGTACCCGGACATCCGTAGCGGCACCGGTGCCAACCTGCTCCCCGTTTGTGAATTCGTCGTTCCTGGCATTGTCCGTCGGGCGCTGTGGGTGTTGATGGGTGCGGTGATGCTCGTGTTGCTCATCGCCTGTGGCAACGTGGCGAGCCTGATGGTGGCGCGATCCGTCGAGCGCTCCCAGGAAATGGCTATCCGCGCGGCGCTGGGCGCGGGGCGATCCCGACTCCTCCGCCTGGTGCTGGCGGAGGGCATGCTGCTTGCGCTCGCCGGCGGCCTTCTGGGGCTGCTGCTGGCAGCCTGGGGGACCGATTGGCTGCTGATTCTGGCCCCCGACGACATACCACGCCTGCACGAAACCGGCATGGACTGGCACGTGGCGGTGTGTTCCCTCACGCTGTCGGCGGTGACCGCCGTGTTGTTCGCGCTACTACCGGGGCTACAGGCCTCCCGGCCGAAGGTCCATCGTTGTCTCAAAGAGGCGTGGCGAACGTCGGCGAGCACGCCCGGCCGACCCAGTCTGCGTAGTTGCCTCATCGTCGCGGAGATCGCCTCGTCACTCATACTGCTGGTGGGCGCCAGCCTGCTGGCCAAGAGCCTTGTACAAATGCTGCGGGCAGACCCAGAATTCCCCACCGACAGGCTGCTTACTTTCCGCCTGTCGCTGCCGCGGGCAGGTGACCCTGGGCAGAGCGCGCAGCCCGCCCGCTTCTACGAACGGGCGCTCGAGCATCTGCAGGCGCTTCCCGGAGTGAAGTCAGCAGCGGCTGCTTCCGTGCTCCCGCTGGCCGGCGGGGACTACACGCACCGGGCGTTCGTCGCGGAGGGCGCGGCGACGCCTCCCGCGGGGCCCGAGTACATCGCCGCCTGGAACACCGTCACGCCCGACTACTTCAGCACCCTGGGGATTCCGCTGCTGGCGGGCCGGGTATTCACAGATGAGGACCAAGCGCACAGCACTCCCGTCATTATCATCAACGAGGAGCTGGCGCGGCTCATGTTCCCTGGCGAGAACCCGATTGGCAAGCGCATCTGGACGTGGCGGGCCGGGGGCGACTGCCGCGAAGTTGTGGGTGTTGTCCGCAACGTGAGCTTCTATGACGTCACAGATCGGGATCGCCCGCTGGTGTACGCTCCGCACAGGCAGGACGCGCGGACAAGCATGCTGCTGGCGGTACGCACGGCCGGTGACCCCTTGGCGCTGGCGGGCAGTGTCCGCAGCGCGATCTGGTCCCTCGATCGGGACCTCGCGGTGGCGGACCTGGCAACCATGGAACAGGCTTCGGACGGGTTCCTTTCCCGTTCCCGGTTTGTCGTGCTTCTGGCTACGGGCTTCGCCCTGGTAGCCCTGGCGTTGGCATTGGTCGGCGTGTACGGAGTGACCAGTTACGCGGTCAACCGACGAAAGCACGAGTTCGGCGTCCGCATGGCCTTGGGGGCACAGAGCAGCAACGTGCTGGGGCTGGTCGTGAAGCAGGCAGTTGTACTGACCGTTGCCGGAGTCGCCATAGGTCTGCTGGCAGCCGCGGCGTTGGCACCAGTGCTGTCGAGCTTGCTCTACGACGTAAGCGCTTTGGATCCGGGCACCTTCGTCGGCGCCGCCGTGCTGCTCAGCGCCGCCGCCCTCGCCGCCGCCTGCTTCCCTGCCCGGCGGGCAGCCAAGCTGGATCCGATGACGGCGCTGCGCTGTGAATAGGAGTCCACGGCAATGACAGTTCTGCACGACCTCCGCTACGCCGTTCGCGTGCTGACCAAGAGCCCGGGGTTCTCCCTCGCGGCCATCGTGACGTTGGCGCTGGCGATCGGCGTGAATACCGCGATGTTCAGCCTGGTGAATACAGCGATTCTGGCGCCCCTGCCGCTCGACGATGCCGACCGGTTCGTGCGGCTGTGGCGGCAAGCAGAGGATGACGGCGCGGCCGGCGTTTTTTCGTACCCGGATTATATAGAGTACCGAGACCGGAGCGACGTGTTCGAGGGACTGGTTGCCCACGCCTATCTCCCGACCAGCGTCGAGACTGCGGACGGCAACGAGACGCGTTTCGGGCAGATCGTGACGGGCAACTACTTCCGTACGCTCGGGGTGGAAGCCCTCTACGGGCGAACTCTTACTCCGGATGACGATCGCACTCCGGGGGGCCACCCGGTCGTGGTGCTCAGCCACCGCTACTGGCAGCGTGCGTTCGGAGGCAACCAGGATATCGTTGGCCGCACCCTGGCGCTCGGGGGGTACCCATATACCATCATCGGCGTCGCCCCGCCCGGTTTCACCGGAACGGTGGCGGCTCCGGCACCGGACATGTGGGTGCCGATGATGATGCTCGGGCAGCTTCGCCACGACAGCCTCACGGTGTTGGAGCAGCGCCACAGCAGCTTCCTCATGGTCACCGGCAAGCTGAAGGCCGGGGTAAGCCCGCCGCAGGCCGAGGCCAAGCTGGCCTTGACGGGCGCCCAGTTGCGCGAGGTAGACCCGGTCCGCTATGAGAACGAGCACGTTGCGCTGGTGCCGGCCGCCGGACTCATCCCAATGACGCCGGGCATGCGCAACGTCGCCCTCAGCGTCTCGACGCTCGTCATGGTCACCGTCGGCCTGCTGCTGGTCGTCGGGTGCGCGAACGTCGCCAACCTGCTGCTGGCCCGCTCGACCACCCGGCGCCGCGAACTCGGCATCCGCCTGGCGATCGGCGCCCCGCGCTGGCGAATCGTACGCCAGTTGCTGACCGAGAGCATCATGCTGGCGACGCTGGGCGCGCTGGCCGGGCTGCTGCTTTCCGTCTGGACGATGGACCTGCTCGCCGCGGCGCTGCCGGACCTGCCGTACAACATCGCGCTGGAGCTTGACTTCGCTGTAGACCGGCGGGTGCTGGCGTTTACCGCGGCGATCGCGATTCTGGGGGGCGTGCTCTTCGGCCTGTTCCCGGCCCTGGGCGCTGCAAAGGCTGACGTGGTCTCGTCGCTGAAGGATGACCACGGTACCGGTCGCTTGGGACGCAAGCGTTCCCGGGTTCGTGACGCGCTGGTGGTGATACAGGTCGCGTCGTCACTTGTCCTGCTGATCGTCGCAGGGCTCTTCGTACGCAGCCTGACGAGCGCCAGCGCCATGGATCCCGGTTTTGACCACAACAGGGTGCTGGCCGCCACCTGTGATCTCGGCGCCCGGGATTATGACGCCACGGAGAGCGTGGACTTCTGCACGCGGCTGCTCGAACGGGCCCGAGCGCTGCCGGGCGTCGAGGCGGCCGCCATCATAGCCCCGCCTCCTTTGAGCTTGGCGCTATCCTCAACGGACCTGTGGATCGAGGATCGCCCCTACTCCGGCGAGGACGAGGACCAGGTATCCACGGCGTACAGCGTCGCCAGCAGCGGGAGCTTCCAGACCCTGGGCATCCCCCTGCTGCGCGGGCGCGACTTTGGCGACCAGGACACGGCCGGTGCAGCGGAGGTGGCGATCGTGAACCAGGCGTTCGCGGATCACTACTGGCCCGGGCAAAGCCCGCTGGGCAAGCGAATCAGCAGAAGCGGCGCGGAGGGGCCGTACATTGAGATCATCGGGGTTGCGGCCACCGTTAAGTACATTCTGATTGGGGAGGAGCCGCGGCCGTACGTCTACTTCCCCCTGACGCAGAAACCTGATGCCCCGATGGCACCGCTGCTGCTGCGTGCGAGCGGCAATCCGCTGCTGCTGGCACCGGCGGCCCGCGCCCTGATCCGCGAGATCGACCCCAACATGACGCTGTGGGACATTGGCCGTCTGACTGACCTGATCGCCTTCATCCTCCTGCCGGCACAACTTGCGGCTGCCGGTTTCGGCTTGTTCGGTCTGCTCGCGCTGCTGCTGGCCTCCAGCGGTCTGTATGGCGTGATGTCGTACACAGTCAGCCAGCGCACACGCGAGATTGGCATCCGCGCCACCCTGGGCGCGCAACGCGGCGCCATTCTTCGCCTGGTGATACAACACGGCATCTGCCTGACGGCGCTCGGCCTGGTGATCGGGCTGGCGATCTGCCTGGCCGGCACGCGCGTACTGGCAGCCCTGCTCTACGAGATCGGGACGACCGATCCAGTGACTTTCATCGGCGTGTCGCTCCTGCTGGCCGCCGTGGCCGTGCTGGCCTGTTATCTGCCCGCTCGGCGGGCCACCAAGGTGGACCCGGTAGTGGCGTTGCGGCAGGAATGAGAGTATGATAATGAGTGTGCTACTCCAGGACCTGCGCTACGCGATGCGCATGCTGGTGAAGCAGCCGGCTGTCACGGCGGTAATAGTCCTGACGCTGACCTTCGGCATCGGCGTGAACACAGCCGTCTTCAGCGTCGTCCACGGCGTGCTGCTGCGTCCCCTCCCCTATCCGGATGCGAACGATCTCGTCGCACTCCGCGGTCACTTTCCGGGCCGCGGCACGCACGACGAATCGCTGTCACCCGGATTGTACTTCGAGGTCCGGGACCAAAGCGACGTCTTCGCTGACGTAGCGTTGGTTAAGAGCCACTCTCTCACGCTCACCGGAGCGGGTCTGCCGGAGCGCGTCCGGGGAGTGTGCGCTTCGGCGTCGTGTCTCCCGATGCTGGGCGCCCGGCCAACGCTGGGGAGAATCTCCGCGTCGGGAGACGACGAGCCCGGCAGCCCGCGAACCATCGTGCTGAGTCATGGCCTGTGGGAGCGCCGCTTCGGCAGCGACCCCGACGTCATCGACAGGGTCATTCGGCTCGACGAACAGGACTACACGATCATCGGAGTGCTGGACGGTACTTTCCCCGCCACACGCACGTACCTGCCTATGCTCCACGATCACAGTGCGCGGATCGACTACTGGATTCCTCTGGCACTCAGCGGTGCGGATCGGCAAGACCATGGCCGGCAGAACTACGAGTTGATCGCCCGGTTGAAGCAGGGAGTTGACGTCGCGGTCGCCCAGAAGAAGATGAGCCTCCTTGCCGGCCGCCTGCGCCAGGAGCTGCCCCGGTACTACCCCCCCGATAGCGGCTTCACCCTGGAGGTAGTGCCGCTGCTCGAGCCGGCGGTGCAAGGCGTGAGGCCTGCTCTGCGGTTGCTGACCGGTGCCGCCGCCCTCGTGCTGCTGGTGGCGTGCGCCAACGTCGCCAACCTGCTGTTGGCCCGGGCGGCCGGACGGCGGCAGGAGATAGCCATGCGTGCGGCCCTTGGCGCGAGTCGCGCGCGTATTCTGGGTCAACTCCTGACAGAGAGTGTGTTGCTCTCTCTGCTCGGGGGAGCCCTCGGTCTCCTGCTGGCCTGGTGGGGAACGTCCGCGCTTCTGGCAGTGGGCGCCCAGACCGTACCGCGGATCGGGGAAGTAACTATTGATATGCCCGTGGCGATGTTCACGCTGGGGTTGTCCCTCCTGACCGGCATTGTCTTCGGGCTGGCGCCTGCGGGCAGCGCGCTTCGCGTCGGCTTGCAGGAGACGATTCGTGCGGATCGCCAGATGGCAATCGGGGCGGGCTTCCTTGGGCGCCGGCGCTACCGGGCACGCGGTGTACTCGTGGTGGCGGAGCAAAGCCTCTGCGTGATTCTGCTGATCGGCGCCGGCCTGCTGCTGCACAGCTTCTACAGACTCCAGAGAGTGGATCTCGGTTTCTCACCGGAAGGCGTTCTCTCGTTCCAACTGCCCGCGAATTGCGGGTATCAGAAGAACATGGCTGCGTACCGCACGTTCTACGCCGACCTGCGGCAACGCCTCGCCGGTCTGCCGGGCGTGGAATCGGTCGGGGGCATGTCCATGCTGCCGTTGACCTCCGGAGAGTCCTTCGCCCCCGTGGCGGTGGAGGACTACGTCGCCCAGCCTGACGAGCCGGAGCTGCAGGCCAACTCCTGCACGGCCCTGGGGGCGTGCTTCGAAACGCTGAGGATTCCGCTCCGCGCCGGTCGTTACTTTGACGAGCGCGACACGGCCGACAGCCTGCCCGTGGCCATCGTCGACGAGGCGTTTGCGCAGCGGGTCTGGCCCGGCGCGGACCCGCTCGGTAAGCGCATCCAAGATCCTCTGCTGGGCGCGCGGTCCCCCTGGGCGACCGTGGTGGGCGTCGTGGCGACGGTGAGATGGTCCGCGCTCGCCGGTGATTCTCGGATCACGTACTATCGACCGTACACACAGTGGCCATGCCAGTCCATGTACGTCATGGTGCGGACGTCGTGCCCTCCCCACGAACTGACAAGCGCGGTCGGCAGCGCCGTCTCGGCGCTCGACGCGCGCTGGCCGGTCATGCAGATGGCCACGATGGAGCAGCGCCTGGCCACGATCTTGGCGCCGCGGCGCTTCGCACTCTGCATACTGGGTGTCTTCGCCGCGGCCGCGCTCGTACTGGCGGCTGGGGGACTCTATGCCGTGCTCGCGCACCTGGTGGCCCAGAGCACGCATGAGATCGGCATTCGCATGGCCCTTGGCGCCCGGCAATCACAGATAAGGGGCAGCGTGTTGCGCCAGGGGCTGGCCCTTACGGCAATCGGGGTAGCGATCGGGCTTATAGTCGCTCTCGCCGGAGCACGCGTCCTTGCGGCCCTGCTCTATGAGGTGAGCGTCGCCGACCCGGTCACGTTCATCGGCGTCCCCGTGCTGCTGGCTGCGGTTTCGTTGTCGGCCTGCTACCTCCCGGCGCGGCGGGCGACCAGAATCGATCCCATTACGGCGCTTCGGTGTGAGTAGGAGTTGGGCATGAGCGCGCTGCTCCGGGACCTACGCTACGCGGTTCGCAGCCTGGCCAAGAGGCCCGGCTTCGCGGCCGTCATCCTGGTGACGCTGGCGCTGGGCATCGGGGCGAACACGGCGGTATTCAGTATTATGAACGGCATGCTGCTCCGGCCGCTTCCGTATCCGCAGCCGGACAGGCTGGTCGGCCTGTTTACGGCAAACCCCACGCTGGCGGCCGCTCAGCCCACCGAAGGCTGGGACCGCTCCAACGTGTCCGCCAACGACTTCATGGACTGGCGCGAGCAGAGTGACTCGTTTGTGGAGATGGGTGTTTGCCGCTACACAAGTTACAACCTCACCGGCGCCGACCGCCCGGAGCGCGTGATTGCGGCCCGCGCCTCCGCCGGCCTGTTGCCGGCACTGGGCTTCGCACCGACGATCGGGCGCGCCTTCGGGCCGGACGAAGACCGTCCCGGCCACGACCAGGTCGCGCTGCTTTCCGACGGCTTCTGGCAGCGGCGCTTCGGCGGCGATCCAGGAGTTGTCGGGCGGACTATTCTGCTGGATGGCGTACCCTATGAGGTTCTTGGTGTGCTGCCTGCCGAGCTGACGCGGGCTTGGGGGCGCTTCGACCACATCTGGGGCCACTTTGACGTCTGGCTGCCGTTTGCCTTTGCTGCCGACGGTTACGATCGCGGCAACCGTTCCTTCCATGCCATCGGCCGGCTGCAGCCCGGGGTGAGCGTGGACGAAGCCGAGACTGAGTTGAAGGCCATCGCCTCCCGCCTCGCCGAGACATACCCGGAGTCCAACGCCGGTTACACGGTCCATGTGATGCCGCTGCTGGACAGCGTGGTACCCGCGCAGGCAAGACAGGCACTGAAGATGCTGACCGTAGCGGTCGGGCTCGTGTTGTTGATTGCGTGCGTGAACGTAGCCAACCTGCTGCTCGCGCGCGGACAGGCGCAGTCAAGGGAGTATGCCATCCGGGCAGCCCTCGGGGCAGGTCGAGGACGCCTGGTTCGTCAGATGCTGGCGGAATGCGCGGTTTTGTCTCTGGCGGGTGGCTGCCTGGGAGTGCTGGCAGCGACCTGGGGTGTGGGGGTTCTAGTCGCCCAGTTGGGTGATGTCATTCCACGCCTGCAGGAGATCAGCGTGGACGGCGCTGCGCTCCTCTTCACCCTCGGGCTGTCGTGCGCCGCGGTGCTGCTGTTCGGCCTGGTACCGGCACTGCGCAGCGGCCGCGTGAGCCTCAGCGAGATGTTCAGGGATGGTCCGACGCCAGGCTCAGCCGGCGGAGTACGGGGACTGCAGCGCGACGTCTTCATCGTCGCGCAGATCGCCATGGCCTTGGGCCTGACCGTTTCGGCGGGCCTGACCCTCAGGAGTTTCCTGCGTCTGCGGGCGGCCGATCCCGGCCTTGACGCCCGGCACACTCTTACTATGTGTACACAACTGCCGACCGAGCGGTACGGCAGCCGCGAGAGGCGAACTGCGTTCTTTGACCAAGCCGTTCGCAAGATTCGGGGGCTTCCCGGCGTTGCCGCGGCCGCAGCCGTATCCACTCTTCCCGGTGACGGGCTCGACGTCTGGGACTATGCCACTGTCGAGGACTACGTGGGGCGCCGCCCCGACAAAGACGTATTCCTGGGTTACATCACCATCACGCCCGGCTATTTCGAGAGCATGCGTATCCCCGTCCTCACCGGCCGGGACTTCAACGAGCTCGACGGCCCGGACAGTCCCGGGGTGGTCATCGTGAATCAGGCGCTGGCCCGGAGGTTCTGGCCGGACGGGTCCGCCGTGGGCAAACGCCTCAAGTACGGAGCACGCGATTCTGACAACCCGTGGCTGACGGTAGTCGGCGCCGTTGGTGACGTGAAGCAGAGAGGAATAACCCGAGAGACGCGTCTCGAGACGTATCGCCCCTCTGCCCAGGAACCGGAGAGGCGCATGACGTTCGTCGTGCGCACCGCCGGGGAGCCGCTGGCGGCCACCAGCAGCGTACGGGACGCCATCGGGGAGGTTGACCCCGACCAGGCTGTCTATAGTGTACGCTCGATGGAGGAAGTCCTCTTCAGCGAAGCCCGTCCGGGGGGCGTTTTCGCCGGGATGCTCACGGCGTTCGCCCTCATCGCCCTGACGCTGGCCAGCGTCGGGTTGTATGGGACGATATCGCTCGCCGTCAGCCGGCGCACCCATGAGATTGGCATTCGCATGGCCATGGGCGCCGGCTCCGCCGGTGTTCTGCGTCTGGTCATTCAGCATGCGCTACTCTTGACTGGGGCCGGTATTCTGACCGGCATCGGCCTGGCGCTGCTGCTCGGCAGGGCGCTGGGTGTCTTGCTGTACGGTGTGTCACCCACAGACTCATTCACTCTGGTGGGCGCGGCCGTGACTCTGCTGGCGGTGGGGCTTATCGCCGGTTACGTTCCAGCGCGCCGGGCGACGAAAGTGGATCCGATGGTAGCATTGCGTTGCGAATAGGAGTATTCCGTGATCACATTGCTCAACGACTTTCGTCGCGCTGCCCGGGCATTGGGGCACGCGCCGGGCTTCGCGCTGGTCGTCGTCCTGACGTTGGCTTTGGGCATCGGGGCGAACACGGCCGTGTTCACCGTACTGCGCGGCGTGCTGCTCAAACCCCTCGGCTATCGCGGGGAGAGTGAACTCATGCAGGTCACCGGCGCTCGGCCGGGCGAGAACATTCACGACGACGTCCTCTCGATACCGGAATACGAGATCCTACGTGACAGCAGTCGCACGCTGAGTGAGGTCGACGCGTCCATGGAAGAGGCGTACAACCTCACGGGCGGCGCCGTTCCGGAGAGAGTGCGGACCACGTGCGCGACACCCAACCTGCTGGCGACGTTGGGGGTGGCACCCGTACTGGGCCGCGCCTTCACGGCGGAGGAAGCCACCGTGGGTGCGGCCCCTGTACTGCTGCTGTCGCACAGCGTGTGGCGGCGACAGTTTGCCAGCGACCCCGCGGTGCTCGGACGCATCGTGCTGCTCAATGATCGGCCGCACACGGTCATTGGCGTACTGCCGGCGTGGTTCGAGACCGCCTGGGGCGAGCGCTACTTCGGCCCCATGGGCATCTGGATGCCGTTTCCCGAGGAACTGCGCCGCGAGGCGGGGAACTGCTGGTGCTTGCGCGTGATCGGGCGTCTGCGCCCCGGATACACCCTGGCGAACCTGCGGGCCGAACTGCCCAGCCTGGTCAGCCGGATTCAGGGCGCCCACCCAGCGCACGATGAGGGGTGGACGCTGGAAGCGCACCCGCTCCTCGACACGCTGGTAGGCTCCAACCACCGGACGGCCGTATTGGCCCTGATGGGCGCCGTCGCGTTTGTGCTGCTCATCGGCTGCGTGAACGTGGCCAGCCTGCTGTTGGCGCGAGGCAGTGCGTGCGCGAGCGAGCTGGCCGTACGGGCGGCGCTCGGCGCCAGCCGCACCCGCCTACTGCGGCACGTGCTGACCGAGTGTGCGTTGCTGACACTCGTCGGTGGCGCGGTGGGCATTCTGCTTGCCGTGTGGGCGGTGGGCGGATTGACCGCCCTGCTGCCGGCCAACTTCCCCCGGCGCGGCGAGATTGGTATCGACGCCACGGCGCTGTTGTTTGCGGTCGGGTTGTCGGGGCTAACGTGCGTGCTCTGCGGGCTGGGGCCGGCATGGCGGTGTTCCGGCGTGTCGCTGGGGGCAGCTCTGCAGGGCGTCCCCCGGACACTGTCGACCGGACGGAGCGGGGGGCAGCGCCGCGACCTGCTCGTCGTTGCCCAGGTCACCTTGGCGGTGGCGCTGCTGGCGGGCGCCGGCCTGATGATCCGCACGTTTGTCGGTCTCGCCGCCGTCGACCCGGGCTTCGATCCCGAGCAAGTGCTCACGCTGCGCGCCGAGCTGTCGTACAACAGCCTCGCAGACTGGGACCACTTCGCGGACTTCTACCAGCGGGCGGTGGAGGAGATCCGCCGCGTGCCGGGAGTGACGGCCGCCGCTGGAGTCTCGCACATACCGATGAGCGACGGCACCTACAGCACCGACATCGACATCGAGGACTACGTGCCCCCTGACCCGGAGGAGTCCCCGCCGGCGAGCCTGATCGCCGTCACGCCGGGTTACTTCGGCGCGCTGCATATCCCCTTGCGTGCCGGGCGTGACATCACGCGCGACGACACCGCGGCCGGGCCGCCGGTCGCCCTCGTCAACGACTGTTTCGTGCGGCGTTACTGGTTCGGGCAGGACCCGCTCGGCAGGCACATCACGATCGGCGAGGAGTCGCTGGCCGTGGTCGGCGTGGTTGGCGACGTGCGCCACTGGGGCCTCGATCAAGACGCCGACCCGCAGGTGTTCTACCCGGTACAGCAGCGTCCCTGGCCGGCCGTGCGCTTTGTCGTCCGCACCGTCGGTGATCCCACGGCGGTGAGCGGGCTGGTGCAGCAGGCGATTTGGGCCGTCAATCCCAATCAGCCCTTGTGCTCCGTGCGGCCGCTGGCGGAAATCGTACGTGCGGACATCGGCGTGCGTGCCACGCTGGCGGGGGTGCTGGCGGCGCTCAGCGGGGCGTCGTTGCTGCTGACCGGCGTCGGCATCGCGGGCGTGATTGCGTACACGGTGGCCCGGCGGACGCGTGAGATCGGCGTGCGCATCGCCCTCGGCGCCAGCGCGCATGACGTTCTGCGTCTCATCGGACGCCGCTACACGGCGTTGATCGGCATCGGGCTCGCCGCCGGTCTGGGGGTGGCCCTCCTGGTCGGCCGGTTGTTACAGGCGTTGCTCTTCGGCGTCTCCCCGCACAACCCACAGACCCTGCTGACGGCAGTGGTGGTGGTGGCGGGTACGACCGTGCTGGCGGGCTACCTGCCGGCGTGGCGGGCGACCAGGGTCGATCCAATGGTGGCACTGCGATGCGAATGACGCCAGGCAGAGGATACACGCACGTGGCTGGAACCGCCGTGGTGCATCTGATGCTCTGCCTGGGCGGGTGCAGTCTGTATACGCGCGACTACTACGAGGATTACCGCCAACCTCCTCAGCAACTTCGCGAGTTGACGGCAGTCCGGCTGGAGGAGATGGCTCGGTCGCAGCCGGTCTCGGTCGCGCAGGCCGAGGCCGCCGCCGACAACGGCACCGCGCTCATTGCAGAGCCGCCCGAAGCGCTCGAGATTACGCTGGCGGAGGTTCGCGCGGCGGCACTGGCCAACAACCTGGATCTGAAGGTCGAACTGGTGAATCCATCTCTCGCCGAGGAGACCGTCAACGAAGAGCGGGCCAGGTTCGAGGCGGTGCTCTTCGGCTCGGTCGGGCACAGCGTGACGGACCGGCCCGCGACCGTCGTTGGTGGTCAGGCCGCACAGTCACAGTCCGCGTCCTACGATGTCGGCGTGCGCATTCCGTTGCGGACCGGCGGGACATTCACCGTCGACTTGCCCGTCACGCGGTTCGACGACCGGACGCCCGGCACGGAAGCCGCCGGCGGGCAGTCCGGCGTCATCGATCCGTCCTACGACGCCGGCCTGCAATTCTCCATCAGCCAGCCGCTGCTGCGTAACGCCGGTGTCCGGGCGAACACGCACGCCATCCGCGTGGCCAGGTACGAGCGCGATATTGCCGATGCGCGGACGAAGCTCGCCGCGATCCGGATCCTGGCGAACGCCGATCGCGCGTACTGGCTGCTCTACGCCGTCCGTCGCGAGTTGGAGGTGCGCCAGCAGCAGTACGAGCTGGCGGTGCGACAGTTACAGGATGCTGAGAAGCGGGTGGCGGCCGGTGACGCGCCGGAGATTGAGATCATGCGGGCCCAGTCGGGTGTGGCGGCACGACTGGAGGCGATCATCATCGCCGACACGGAGGTCCGCCGGGCGCAGCGCATCCTCAAGCGGATCATGAACCGCGCCGACTTGTCCCTCAGCTCGCGGACGGCGCTGCTGCCCACCACCGACCCCAATCCGCTCGGCCTGGACCTGGACCCCGAGGCGCTGGCCGAGTATGGGCTGACCAGCCGCATGGAGATGCTGGAGCTCGAACTGCAACTGGCGATCGACGCCAGCACGGTTGACCTCGAACGGAACGCAACCTTGCCTCTCTTCGTGGTGGACTACGAATACCGGGTCAACGGCTTCGCGGGCAGTTGGAACGGGGCGTTGCGGGACGTGGGCGGCCAGGCGTATGCCGATCATGCCCTGACGCTGCGGGCCGAGATCCCGCTGGGCAATGAGGCCGCCAGGTCGCGGCTGCGCCAGGCGCTTTTGCAGCGTCTCCAGCGTCTGGCGACGCGTGAGCAACGCCGACTGGTGATTCGCCAGGAGGTGTACGATGCGGTGGACGCCCTGGAGCAGGACTGGCAGCGGATTCTGGCCGCCCGGCAGGAGGTCCGCCTGGCCGGGCGGACCTACGAGGCGGAGAAACGGCAGTTCGAGGTGGGCCTGCGCACCAGCACCGACGTGCTCGAAGCGGCCGCGCGCCTGGCCGATGCCCAATCCCGTGAAATCCAGGCCCTGACTGCTTATGAGATCTCCCAGATCGACATCGCCTACGCCACCGGGACGTTGATCGGGCGTGACCGCGTGATCTGGGAGCCCGTGGCAGTCAAGTGACGGCTCCGCGGAAACCGGTCGGGCTCCGCGTAGCCGAGGTCGGGCGTGCGCGGTATGGTGTCGTCCGCCGGGCACGGACGACAGGCGCGGCCGGCGAACTCGCGCGCCGTAGGCAGGCTGTGGGCCGGGTGGGAGCGGCCCGGTGAGGCGACTCGGCATGCCAGAGAGCACACCGTCACCCCCGCGCATCCTGATTGCCGACGATCAGGCGGACGTCCTGAGCGCCCTGCGGCTGCTGCTGAAGCCCGCGGGCTATCAGATCGTTGAAGTCACGACGCCCGCCGGCATCCTGGCGGAGCTCGAGACGCGGCAGTTCGACGTGCTGCTGATGGACCTCAATTACACGCGCGATACCACCTCCGGCCGGGAGGGGCTTGGTCTGCTGCCGCGCGTCCAGCAGCTTGACGATGCCCTGCCGATCGTGGTGCTGACGGCCTATGGGACGATCGAGGTGGCCGTCGAGGCGATGCGCCGCGGGGCGCGGGATTTCGTCGAGAAACCGTGGGACAATGAGCGCCTGTTGTCCATCGTGCGCACGCAGGCGGAACTGGTGCGTGCCCTGCGCCGGGGCCGGCGGCTGGAGGCGGAGAACCGTCTGCTGCGCACCGAAGGTCAGCCGCGTCTGATCGCGGAATCGAAGGCCATGCAGCCCGTGCTGCGGCTGATCGCCAACGTCGGCGCTTCGGACGCCGGCGTATTGATCACCGGCGAGAACGGCACGGGCAAGAGCGTCATCGCCCACGCGCTGTGCGCGGCCTCGGCGCGCGCCGGCAAGCCGATGGTGACGGTGAATGCTCCGGGTCTGTCGGAGGGGGTCTTTGAGAGTGAGCTGTTCGGTCACCTCAAAGGCGCCTTCACCGATGCCAAGTCGGACCGGGTAGGTCGCTTCGAGATGGCGGACGGCGGCACGCTGTTTCTGGATGAGATCGCCAACCTCCCGGTGAACCTGCAACCCAAGCTGCTGCGGGTGCTGGAGACGGGCGAGTTCGAGCGCGTAGGCTCGTCCAGGACGCAGCGGGTGGACGTGCGCGTGCTGTCGGCGACGAACGCGGACATCCAGCAGGAAGTGCAGGCCGGGCGCTTTCGACAGGACCTGCTCTATCGCCTGAACACGGTCCAGATTCGATTGCCGCCGTTGCGGGACCGGCGCGAGGACATCCCGCTACTGGCCATGTACTTCCTCGGCGCCCATGTCCGCAGATACCGCAAGCCGGCGATGCGCTTCGAGACGGCCGCGCTGCGGGCGCTGCTGGACTATCCCTGGCCCGGGAACGTCCGCGAACTCGATCATGTCATCGAGCGGGGCGTTCTCATGGCCGGCGCGGACGTCGTCCGGGCGGAAGATCTTGCGCTGCAGCCGGCGTCGGGAACGGCGCGCTGCCTGGAGGAGATGACGCTGGATGAGGTCGAGGCCGTGCTCATCAGGAAGGCCCTCGCCCGTGCCGACGGCAACGTGAAGCACGCTGCCCGGGAGCTGGGCTTAAGCCGCAGCGGCCTGTATCGCCGACTGGCGAAGTATGGTTTGCCCTACCGTGATTGAGCCGAACCTACAGGTCGAGGAACGCGCGGGCGAGCCCGGACGCTCCCGGCCGTCCGGGCGCCGGCGCCTGAGCCATGAGCGTCGCGTGCTGCTGCTGGCGGTGCTGGCCGGGTTGCCGGGTGCCGCCGTGGCCTTGATTCTGCTCTGGACGGGGGACTTCACGCCGAAATTGCAGTGGACAGTGACCCTGCTGATCGTCGGCGGCTGGTGGGCGTTCACGGCCGCGCTCCAGCAGCGCGTCGTGTTCCCGTTGCGGACCGTGTCCAACATGCTGGCGGCCTTGCGCGAGGAGGACTTCTCCCTGCGGGCGCGGGGGGCACGCCCGGACGATGCCCTGGGCGAGGTCCTGCTGGAGGTGAACGAGTTGGGTCGAACGCTGCGGGCGCAACGACTCAGTGCCCTGGAAGCGACGGCATTGCTGCGCAAGGTCGTGGCCGAGATTGACGTCGCGGTGTTTGCCTTCGATGCCGAGCAGAGGCTGCGGCTCGTCAATCAACGCGGTGAGCACCTGCTCGCGCAGCCCGCGGAGCGTCTGCTCGGGCAGCCGGCGACGGCGGTGGGACTGGCCGAGTGTCTGGCGGGGGACGCCCCGCGCATCCTGGAGAGCCCGTTTCCGGGTGGTGCGGGTCGCTGGGAGATTCGGCGCCGCACCTTCCGCGAGCGTGGCCTCCAGCATCAGTTGCTCGTGCTGTCGGACCTGACGCGCACGCTGCGCGAGGAGGAACGTCAGGCCTGGAGACGCCTGATCCAGGTCCTGCGGCACGAGATCAACAACTCCCTCGCACCGATCGACTCACTGGCCGGCACGCTGGCTGAGCTGCTGCGTCGCGACCCGCGCGCCGCGGATTGGGAAGCGGACATGGGCGAGGGGTTGTCCGTCATCCGCGAGCGTTCCCGGGCCTTAAACCGCTTCATGACCGCGTACAGCCAACTGACCCGGCTGCCGGAGCCGAGGTTGGGCCCCGTCGCTGTCGGCCATTGGGTGCGCCGGGTGGCCGGCCTGGAGACACGCCAGCACGTGCACGTCAACCCCGGACCGGAACTCACGATTCAGGCCGATGGCGATCAGATGGACCAGCTCCTGATCAACTTGGTGCGCAATGCCGTGGATGCCGCTCTGGAAACGGGTGGCGAGGTGCGGGTGGGGTGGGACGAGGTAGACGGCGCAGTGCGTTGGCTGGAGGTCTGGGTCGAGGACGAGGGGCCCGGCCTGTCCAGCAGCGAGAACCTCTTCGTGCCGTTTTTCACGACGAAGCCCGGCGGCGCCGGCATCGGCCTGGCTCTGAGCCGGCAGATCGCCGAGGCCCACGGCGGCAGCCTGATACTCGAGAACCGCCGCGACGGGACCGGCTGTCGCGCGCGTCTACGCCTACTTACGGCACGCGGATGCTAACCTCTTTTTGGAAAGGCATTTACGATGCGGCCGCAGGCTGGGAATCCCGGCTGGGCACAGGTGCCCCCCGGGGGCCTTGCCGTGCCGAAGTCAGCCATGCCGGAGCAGAGAGCGTGGTGACGAGCAGCGGGGGGGCTCCGGCTGTTGCCAGGCGCCCGCCCTACGACAGCGACCACAGAATGGGAGTGATGAGGATTTGGCGGAGGAGCATGGAGGGGGGACTGGCCTTTGCCTGTCCAAGTTGCCGCGTGCAGATCCTGCCTGCGTTGCCGCGAGGGGGGCGACGAGCACCGAGCCGCCCGCTTCCCCACGGAATGTCAGGGCGGGCTCTTTCCGCCGTCGCCGGGCTTCCGCTAAACTGCCGCCATGAACACACAAGCTAACTATCGAAACATCGTTCTGGTCATTGTCTGCGCTCTCCTGCTCTCCTGGACGCCTCTGGCCGTGGCGCAACAGGCCGGCGGTGAGAAGAGTGCCGGCAAGGTTGTGCTCTTCGACGGCCGGAGTCTGGACGGCTGGAAGCTGCGCAACGAGGAGCACAAGGACACCTGGAAGGTCGTCTCGCAGGTCGCGCTGGACAAGGCCGACCCGAAGCAGCTCGTGGGCACCGGCAGTGGCGGGGCGGCCGACGCCGTGCTGTTCCGCGCTCGGGTCGAGCACGGCAGCGACATCCTCACCGAGCGAAGCTTCGGGGACTGCAAGCTGCACATCGAGGTGATGGTGCCGAAGGACAGCAACTCCGGCGTGTACCTCATGGGGCAGTATGAGGTGCAGGTCTTCGACAGCTTCGGCAAGCCGGACGACAAGATCGCGTTCAGCGACATGGGTGGCATCTACAGCGTCAAGGCCCCGGCGGGCAACGTCAGCAAGGCCCCCGGTGAGTGGCAGACGCTGGACGTCGAGTTCCGCGCCCCGCGTTTCGATGCCGCCGGCAAGAAGACCGAAAGCGCCAAGTTCCTGAAGGTCACGCTGAACGGCAAGGTGATTCAGGAGAACGTCGAGGTGCCGGGGCCGACCGGCGGCCAACTGCCCGAGGGCGAGAAGGCCACCGGCCCGCTGATGCTCCAGGGCGACCACGGTGTCGTCGCCTATCGGAACATCACCATCGAGCCGGCGAAGTAACTCGCGGCCTTCGTGGACGACGTTCTGCCGAAGGGCGACGAGCCGGCGCGGGATGCTTGCCCGGCGGCGACGGCCTGTGGAGCCTGGCCGCTGAGGAGCCGGCTGAAGAGCGCCTAACAGAACCCCTCTCCCCTTCGGGGGAGAGGGTAGGGTGAGGGGGGAACACCGCCGCGATCCGACCCTCCCCGCACCCCTCCCTGGAAGGGAGGGGGTCGTGTTAGGGGCTCCACGGCAAAGGAGGTCCGTCGTGTCGGAAAGCACGATTTCGCGCCGGACGTTGCTGCGCACGGCCGCTTCAGCCGCCGCGTTCGCCATGATGCCCGCCCGCGTGTTCAGCGCAGCGCAGGGCCAAGCCCCCAGCGAGAAGCTGAACATCGCCGGGATCGGCATCGGCGGGATGGGGCAAGTCAATCTCGCCAACCTCACCACCGAGAACATCGTGGCCTTGTGCGACGTGGACCCGAACTACGCGGCGAACGTCTTCAGCACGTACCCCGGGGCACGGGCCTGGACCGACTACCGCGAGATGCTCGAGAAGCAGAAGGACATCGATGCGGTAGTCATCGCCACGCCCGACCATACGCATGCGGTCATCGCCATGGCGGCGATCCAGGCCGGCAAGCACGTGTATCTGCAGAAGCCGCTCACGCACGACATCTACGAGGCCCGCGCGCTGGCGAAGGCTGCCCGCCAGGCGAAGGTGATTACCCAGATGGGGATCCAGGGGCACTCCGAGGAGGGCGTGCGGCTCATCTGTGAATGGCTTGCGGACGGGGCCATCGGCGAGGTCCGCGAGGTGGACGTCTGGTGCAACGACTCGTACTACCCGTGGGGCCACGCCGGCTGGAGCCCGGCGAGTTGCGAGCGTCCCAAGGATACGCCGCCGCTGCCGAGCGGGATGAACTGGGACTTGTGGATCGGGCCGGCGCCCTTCCGGCCGTACCATCCCGGCTATCACCCACAAGCGTGGCGGGCGTGGTGGGACTTTGGTTCGGGCTGGATGGCGGATCGCGGGGCGCACCAGATCGACCCGGCGTTCTGGGCGCTCAAGCTTGGCCTGCCGATCAGCGTGGAAGCGACCGCCCTCGGACAAACCGACGAGACGCATGCGATTGCCGCGATTGTGACATTCCGCTTCCCCTCGCGGGGCAGCTTGCCACCGGTGAAGCTGACGTGGTACGAGGGGGTGCGAGCCCCGCGGCCCGAGGAGCTGGAGCAGGGCCGCATGATGGGCGACAGCGACGGCGGAGCGCTGTTCAAGGGCACGAAGGGCATGCTCATGTGCGGAGTGTATGGAAACAGCCCGCGGCTGATCCCGGAGAGCCGAATGGCGGAATACCGGCGGCCGGAGAAGACCATCCCGCGCGTGGACGGTGGCCACGAGCAGGACTGGGTGCGTGCCTGCAAGGAAGGCCGACCGGCGGGAGCAGATTTCGAGTATTCGGCCGTGTTGACTGAGATCTGCCTGCTCGGCGTCATTGCCAAGCGGATGAATGCCCGCCTCGAGTGGGACGCCGGGAACATGCAGGTCTCCAACTTGCCGGACGCGAACAAGTACGTGCGGCTGCCCTACCGGGAGGGGTGGAGCCTGTAGGTTGACCGCGCGCCGCTGGGCTGCTCTCAAGGCTGGGTCCAGGAAACGCAGGGTCCGATGGCCTGACCGATGATCTCTTCGAACGGCGAACCGGAGTTTCGCACTCCGTGTGACTATGTGGTTAGCATACACGCTCGCGTGCGTGGTGTGCTTTCCCGCGACAGCGTACGCGTTCAGCGTTTCGTGCGTCGTAGGGGGGGGTACGTTTCTGCACCGGGGGAGCGTGTTTGCCGCCGCTACCCTCACCCCTACCCCTCTCCCTGGGAGGGAGAGGGGTCCAGACGCCGCAGGCCGGGGCTTGCCTGCGACAGGCGAGGGCATGATCTGTACGCTGTACACCTACCTGGGCAGAGGAGTCCGAACATGAGAGTGTGGATGGCGACGTGCTTGCTGCTGTGTGCGGTCTGGGGATGCAGGCAACAGCAGCCTCCGACCAGCGGCAGCGGAGCGACAGCGTCCGGGGAACCGGCCGCAACCGCGCCGGCGAAACTGAAGATCGCCGTCATTCCTAAGGGTACGTCGCACGATTTCTGGAAGTCGGTGCATGCCGGGGCGGTGAAGGCCGCGCGCGAGCTGGGAAACGTCGAGGTGATCTTCCGCGGTCCGGAGCGGGAAGACGACCGCGAGCAACAGGTCTCGGTCGTGCAGAACTTCATCAGCAGTCGTGTCGACGCCATCGTGCTGGCGCCGCTGGATGACACGGCCCTGCTGCCGGCGGTGCAGCAGGCAACGGCGGCGAAGATCCCGGTGGTTATCATTGACTCGGGTCTGACGGGTACGGTGGGGCAGGACTTCATCAGCTTCGCGGCGACGGACAACTACAAGGGCGGACAGCTCGGGGCTCAGCGGCTGGGTGAAGTGCTGGGCGGGCAGGGGCGGGTGCTCCTGCTGCGCTACCAGGAAGGCTCGGCGAGCACCGTCGAGCGCGAGCGCGGGTTCATCGAGAAGTTGGCAGAGGCTCCGGGCATTAGTCTGGTGGATCCGAAGCGTCACGCGGGACCTACACGAGCGACGGCTCAGGAGGCAGCCGAGAACCTGCTGACTGCGCACAGCGACGTGCAGGGTGTCTTCTGCCCGAACGAGTCCTCGACGTTCGGGATGCTGCTCGCGCTGCGCAGCCGCGGTCTGGCGGGGAAGGTGCGCTTCGTGGGCTTCGACGCGAGCGCGGGCCTCGTGGAGGCGCTCGGCCAGGGCGAGCTGGACGGCTTGGTGGTACAGAACCCGATGCACATGGGATACACGGGCGTCAAGACAGCCGCGGATTACCTCGCGGGCAAGCCCGTCCCGCCACTCCAGGATACCGGCGTTGTTCTCGTAACCAAGGAAACGATGGGGCAGCCGGAATACCAGGAGCTGCTGTTCCCCGACCTGACGAAGTACCCGTGATGGTGGTGAGCCCGCGACTCGAAATGCTCGGCGTGGGAAAGCGGTTCGGCGCCACCGTCGCGCTGGCGGACGTGAGTCTGGTGGTCCAACCCGGCGAGGTCCACGCGCTGGTTGGTGAGAACGGGGCAGGTAAGTCAACTCTGATGAAAGTGCTGTCGGGCGCGGTCCGCCCCGACGCCGGCCGGATGCGACTTGATGGGCAAGCGTTCACCCCTGCGAGCCCGCTGGCCGCGCGTGCCGCGGGCGTCGCCATGATCTACCAGGAATTCAACCTGGCGCCGCACCTTTCTGTCGAAGAGAACATCACACTGGGAGCGGAACAGCGCAGCGCGGGGTTCGTTCGCCGGGCGGCGCACCGGCGCCGCATGGCCGCCATCTTCTCACTCCTGGACCGGCCGGACCTGCGGCTGGACGTGCCGGTGCGGTGCCTGTCGGCGGCGGATCGGCAGCTTGTGGAGATCGCGCGGGCACTGCTCGCGGATGCCCACGTGCTGGTCATGGACGAACCCACCAGTAGTCTGGGACTAGCGGACATCGAGCGGCTGTTTGCGGTAATTGAGCGGCTGCGGGCCGAGGGCGTGACGATCGTCTACATCTCTCACTTCCTGGAAGAAGTGCAGCGGGTGGCTCAACGCTACACGGTGCTGCGTGACGGCCGGAATGCGGGCACCGGCGCGATGGCGGACGTCGCTTTGAATGACCTGGTCGAGCTCATGATCGGCCGGCGGCTGCACGAGATGTTCCCCCGCGTGCCGCACGAGGTGGGGGTACCGATCCTGGAGATTCGCGGGTTGGCGGGTCGGCGGCAGCCGTGCGCGGCGGACCTCACGCTGCACCGCGGGGAGATTCTCGGCCTGGCCGGGCTGGTCGGGGCGGGGCGTACGGAGTTGTTGCGGTGCATCTACGGACTGGATGCGGTGCGTGCCGGGACGGTGCGCATCGGAGCCTACACGGCCGGGCCGGGCGCCCGCGGCGTTCACCTGGCCCAGGGCGTCGGGCTGCTCAGCGAGGATCGCCAGGCCGAAGGGTTGTTGCTGTCACGCTCCGTGGCGGACAACGTCACGCTCAGCCGGCTGGGGCCTCTGGCGCGCTGGGGTTGGATCAACCTGCGCGCCGTGCAGCGGGCGACGACCGAGTGGATGCGCCGGCTGGATATCCGCGCCCGCAGTGCAGACCAGCGCCTGCGTGATCTGTCCGGCGGCAACCAGCAGAAGACGGCGCTGGCGCGGCTTCTGCACCACGGGGTAGACGTCCTGCTGCTCGACGAGCCGACGCGGGGCATCGACGTAGCGAGCAAGGCCCAGATTTATCAACTCATCGGCGAGCTGGCCGCCGGCGGCAAGGCGGTGCTCATGGCGAGTAGCTATCTGCCTGAACTGCTCGGTGTCTGTGATCGCATTGCCGTGATGCACCGTGGCCGGTTGGGCCGGGCGCGCCCGCGGGAGGAATGGACCGAACACGCGCTCATCAGTGCTGCGGCAAGTGGGAAGGAGACAGCGGCATGAACACGGGGGCCGCCTTGGCGCCGCTGAGCAGGCTTCCCGGCGGACGCGCATCGCCGGGCAGGCGCGTACTACTGACGGCGCTCGCCCCTTTCCTCGGCCTGCTGGTGGTCATCGCGCTCTTCTACGCGATTCCACCGCATCCGTGGGTCAGCTTGCTCGATCTCCAGACCGTCGCCGTACACACGGTAATCGTCGGCATCGCCGCGATGGGGATGACGTTCATCATCATCAGCGGTGGGATCGATCTGTCGGTGGGGTCGGCGATTGCACTCACCAGTGTGGCGGTGGCGCTGGCCTTGAAGCAGGGCTGGGGGGTGCCGGCGGCAGTGGTCGTGGCCCTTGGCACGGGGGCCCTGTGCGGCTTCTACAACTCGGTGTTGATCACGCTGCTGCGGCTGCCGCCGTTCATTGCGACCTTGGGGACACTTGGTTTCTACCGCGGTCTGGCGAAGTGGATTTCCGGCAGCATGCCGGTCAGCGCGCCGGCGCAGGGCCTGGGTCTTTGGGTGCGTCCTGCACCGGTGCAGGAATGGTTGCCCCTGGCGCCGGCTGTGTGGCTGATGCTCGCGTTGGGGGTTTTCCTGGCGGCCGTGCTGCGCTACACGATCCTCGGCCGGTACACGTTCGCGATCGGCTCGAACGAGGCCACCGCCCGCCTCTGCGGCATCCGGGTGCCGCGGATGAAGGTCTACATATATGTTCTGGCGGGTTTGTTGACCGGTCTGGCGGGCCTGATGCAGTTTGCACGGCTGACCCAGGGTGATCCGACGGTCGCGATTGGCGTCGAACTGGACGTCATCGCGGCCGTCGTTATCGGCGGTGGATCGCTCTCCGGCGGGCAAGGCTCGATGCTGGGCACGCTGGCCGGCGCCTTTCTGATGGCCTTTCTCCGTAACCGCTGTACGGTCCTGGGCTGGCCGAACTTCGTGCAGGAGATGATCGTCGGGCACATCATTATTATTGCGGTTGCGATTGACCAGTGGCGTGCCCGCAGGGTCGAGCGTTAAAGGGATGCAGGGTCTGCGATGAACGATGTGCTTGTGATCGGGATCGCCACGGTGGACGCGATCGCCCGGACGATCGACGAGTTCCCCAAACCCGGCGGCCTGCGCTTCTTCGATCAGCTCGCGCTGAGCACCGGTGGGTGCGCGATCAACTGTTCGCTCGCGTTGGCCAAGCTCGGTGTGCCGTGTGACACCATCGCGCGCGTCGGCACTGATATGCTCGGTGATTTCGTGGTGGCCGAGCTGGCCCGCCACGGGATGGCGACCGACGGCATTGTGCGCGATGCCTCTACCAGCACGGCGTTCTCCTTTGCGTGCGTCGCTTCGAGCGGTGAGCGGTGCTTCTTTCATACGCGGGGCGCGGACGACCGGCTGTGCCCGGCGGATGTCCCGCCGGAGTGGCTGGGCGGCCGGCAACTCGTGTTTGTTGCTGGGACGATGGTGATGGAGGCGCTGGACGGCGAGCCGACGGCGCAGGTGCTGGCCGCGGCCCGGGCCGCCGGCGCCCGGACGCTGCTGGATACGGTGTACGTGGAGGCCATGCCGCGGGCCCAGTGGCAGCGTCGCGTGCTGCCGGCGCTGCCGTACGTTGACTACTTCGTCCCCTCGCACGCAGAGGCGACTGCCATCAGCGGGCTGACGGACGTGGCGGCGATCGCCCGCGACTTCCAGGCCTGCGGCGCCCGCAACGTGGTGATCAAGCTTGGTGCGGAGGGAGCCTTTTGTCGTAGTGCGGAAGGGGTCGAACAGCACGTGCCGGCCTTCCGCGTGCCGCAGGTTGTGGATACGACGGGGGCGGGAGATTGCTGGAGTGCCGGGTTTCTCGTCGGCTTGCGGGAGAAGCTGCCCATGGCAGAGGCGGCCCGCCTGGGTAATGCCGTCGCGGCGCACGGGATCCAGGCCAGCGGTGCGACGGCCGGAGTGAAACCACTGGGCGACGTCCGCGCCTTCATGCAGCGCGGTGCCGGGTCCTGAGCATGAAGCCGGCATGGATTCCACGCGAACACGGCGCGCGGGAGCACTCGGTGTCGCCCCGAGCCCCGCAGCTTCTGCCCCGAACCACGGGGATGGGACGGCTGCGGTAGCGGCAGGGTCCGATCCTGGGTACGATCAGCGATGGGCCGCGCGTGTCTGGCGCGTACGTGTGTAGCGTGTACGGCGCGGAGAATGCCATGCTTTCCCGCGACAGCGGTCGTGGGTAAGCATGCTCTGGCGACCGATCGCATGCCCACCCCCACCTGCGGTGGGTGAGGGCATGGCACCCACGCTAAACAAGTACTCTGGCGCGGCGAAAGAAGGGCGAGCATATCGCGGAGGCACGGAACATGACGCGCGTAGCACAACTTCTTCCGCAAGTACGGACGTTTCTGGACCAGCGGCCGATTCCCATGTTCATCAACGGTGAATGGGTGGCGGCCAGTGCGGGCGGGACCTTTCAGACGCTCGACCCGGGCCAAGGCCGGCCGCTGGCCACGGTGGCGGAGGGCCAGGCGGCGGATATCGAGCGTGCCGTGTCGGCCGCGCGCACCGCTTTCCGCAGCAGCGGCTGGGCAACGATGCCGGTGCAGAAACGCGCCGCGTACCTGCACCGCCTCGCTGATCTGGTGGACCGCGATCGGCAGATTCTGGTGCAGATCGAGGCGTTGGACGTAGGCAAGCCGCTGGCGCAGGCCGACGGCTTCGACATCCCGAACGTCGCGCAGACCTTGCGTTGGTACGCCGACCTGGCCGTCCGCACGCACCGGGAGGAACCGTTGCAGGTCGCCGGTCTGGAGGCGCGGCAGATTCGCGTGCCGTACGGCGTGGCGGCGCTGGTACTGCCCTGGAACTTCCCGCTGCTGCTCGTCGGCTGGAACCTTTCCCCCGCGCTGGCGGCGGGCAACACGGCCGTCATCAAGCCGGCCGAGGACACGCCGCTCAGCACGCTGTACTTCTGTCGGCTGGTGCAGGAGGCGGGGATTCCCGCCGGCGTGGTCAACGTCGTGCCGGGCTACGGGGAGACGGCCGGGCGGGCGTTGGCGGAGCATCCGGGCATTCACCGCCTGGGTTTCACCGGCTCGCCGGAGGTGGGCCGACTCATTGCGGCCAGTTGCGGGCGGAATCTGGTGCCGGTCAAGCTCGAACTGGGCGGCAAGGGTGCCGCGGTCGTGTTCGGGGATGTGGATCCGGCGGCGACCGCACAGGCACTCGTGGCGGCGGTTACGTTGAATACGGGGCAGGTGTGTTGCACGGCCACGCGCTGGATCGTGCACGAGCGCGTGTGGGATGAGTTCGTGCACGCGGCCTGCACGGCCATGGAAGCGTTGGTGATCGGGCACTCGTTCGCCCCGGACACCCAGATGGGGCCGGCCGTGAGCGAGAAGCAGCGGCAGCGCATCCTGGGGTACCTGCAGCGCGGAGTGGAGGGCGGCGCGCGGGCAGTTCTGCCGGGCGGGCGCGCCGAAGTGGCCGGGCATCCCAGCGGGTTCTACGTGAAGCCGGCGTTGCTAAGCGGCGGACCGGAGAACATCTGTGCCCGCGACGAGATCTTCGGTCCGGTGGCGTACCTGATGAAGTTCAAGGAGGAGGCGGAGGCGATCGACCTGGTGAACCGCTCGGCCTACGGGCTGGCCAACAGCGTGTGGTCGCAGGATCTCGCCCGTGCCCAGCGGGTGGCCGAAGCGCTGGTGGCGGGCAATAGCTGGATCAACGCGCACAACGTGTTCGCGCACGGAGTGCCGTACGCGGGCTGCAACCTTTCGGGCTTCGGAGGCGGCGTCCTGGGCCCGGATACGCTGCTCGACTACCTGCGCCCGCAGTCCATCGTGCGTCCGTTGGGCTGATCGGGCTCCATCAGCAAGGTGAAAGTCGTTGAGTATGCCACTCGTCGAGATCCGGCAGGTGAGCAAGTCGTTCGGCGGTGGCCAGCGAAGGTGACGAAGCTCATGACACAGAAGCGTCAGCACACCGGCGTAGTAGAGCGGCTCGATCGGCTGTACGAATTCGACCGCGAGCCCGTCACGGACGACAAGCTGTGCAGCGGGGCGTACTTCGCCGGGTCGTATGCCGGCGAGCACGTGGCCGCGACGGAGTTTGTCATTGGTGCACTGTTCGTAACCTGGGGGGCGAGCATCGTCGACATTGTCGTCGGCCTGGCCCTCGGGAACCTGCTGGCGGTGCTGAGTTGGGTACTGGTGTGCGCCCCGATCGCCGTAGAGACGCGCCTGACGCTCTACTGGTATCTGCGGCGGATCGGCGGCCCGCTGCTCACTGTCATCTACAATGTGTTGAACGCGCTGCTGTTCTGCGTTCTTGCCGGCTGCATGATCACGGTGTCGGCTTCGGCCGTGCGCATACCGTTCGGGATTCCCGCGCAGACGCACTGGTACCCGACCGATGCGCGCTTCGTGCTCACGGTCTGCCTCGTCGGGGCAGTGGTGGTGTGGCTGGCGATTGCGGGCTTCAAGCGTCTGGCGGCGTTCGCAGCCGTGTGCTCGCCCTGGATGCTGCTGATGTTCATCGTTGGAGCCCTCGTCGTGCTGCCCGCCCTGGGCGAGTCGACCGGAGTGGGCGTGCCGCGCAACCTGCGGCAGTTCTGGCAGATCGGCACGCAGGCCGTCTGGACCGGAAGCACGCCGGCCGGCGGCCCGCCGCTGATCGGTTTCTGGCACGTGGCGGCGTTCGCGTGGATCTGCAATCTGGCCATGCACATGGGTCTGTCGGACATGGCGATCTTCCGCTATGCGAAGCGCGCCAGCTATGGGTTGTACTCGGCGTGTGGTATGTTGCTGGGGCATTACCTGGCGTGGATCGCGGCCGGCGTCATGGGTGCCGGGGCGGCCCTGGCGTTGCAGTTGCCGCTGACCGCGCTGGATTCCGGTGCAGTTGCCTATCAGGCCCTGGGTGTCTCCGGAATCATCGCAGTCGTCATCGCCGGCTGGACCACGTCGAACCCGACGCTGTACCGCGCCGGCTTGGCCCTGCAGGTGATCACGCCGGACTGGCCGCGCTGGCTCGTCACCCTGGTCGTGGGGATCGTCACCACGATCGTGGCGTGTTTCCCGTTCGTCTTCACCCGCCTGTTAGACTTCGTCGGGCTCTACGGGTTACTGCTCGTGCCGGCCGGCGGAATCGTGATGGCGGAGCACTGGCTCTTCCCCCGCCTGGGGCTCACCCGTTACTGGGCGGAGCGCCGCGGGCTGCTGCTGAACTGGCCGGCCTTGCTCGCCTGGGCGTGCGGGATGGCGGTGGCGCTGGGATTGCACCTGACCCACACGCTGCACCTGTTCTTCCTGTTTGTGCCGGTGTATGTCGTGACGGTGGTGGTGTACCTGGTGCTGGCTGCGGCTGGCGGAGCGCGCCTGCCTGCCGGCGAATCTGTCGCCGGTGGTGTGACAGGAGCAGAGCGACCTCCGCGCGCGGCTGCGGCGGCGCGGCCCGCGCCGGCGGGGCAGTCCCAGCGCCTGGTCGTATCCTCGGTGAGTGGAGTCGTCGCGGTGGCGGCGTTGCTCGCTTGTGTGTTGTTGGCGGTGTATGTTTACGTCGCGGGTACCACCGACTACGCCGAGCGGCTCGCGTGGTTCAGGCGCTGGCTGGTCGTGCCGACACTTCTGTATTTCATCGCCGCCACGGTCTGGCAGGTGCGGCAGATGGAAACTCGCTCGCGGTGACGTGCCGCTCTCCGTCCGGCGCATGCAGCCGCCCGTGGAGGCGAGAATCATGCTGCCTGAGTCGGACCAAGCAAATGGGAAACTGGACGGGTGCCATGCCCAAGCCGAAGGCGTCCCGGCGCGCCGGGATTGCAGACGGTAGCGTTGAGTACGTCCGAGAGCATGGCGGCGCTGCGCTTGGCCATGCCACCCCGGCCTTGCTGTCGGTTTCCCCGTTGTGTGGAGCTACTCAGGGGTCATGCGGTGGTGGAGGCCGTCAGCTTGGCGAAGCGCTCGCGGGCTGCGGCCCAGGCGCGGCGCTCCGCCGAACCGGTGGGGGGCTCATAGGTACGTTGATCGACCGACGCGGCCATCGTCCTCCGCGCGGCACCGAGGTCAGCCAAGTGACCGAGCGCGATTGCCTGAACCGCGGCGTTGCCCAAGGCGGTCGCCTCCGCCGGGCCGGCGACGATCACGCGCTCCGCGGCGCCCGCCACCAGTTGGTTGAGCAGTTCGTTACGCGAGCCTCCGCCTACCACGTGCACGGTCGTGATCTTCCGGCCGGTCAGCGCGACGATATCGCGCAAGACCTGATCGTAGCGCAACGCGAGGCTGTCCAGTACGCAGCGCGCCAGGGCGCCTTCGTCCACGGGTTCCGGCTGACCAAGCTCGCGGCAGGCCTCGCGGATCCGTCCCGGCATGTCGGCCGGGGCAGCGAAACGCGGGTCGTCCGGGACAATCAGCGAGCGCAACGGCTCGGCCCGCTCCGCCAGGGCCGCGATCTCGGCATAAGAGAGGGATCGTCCGGCTTCCTCCCAGCAGCGGCGGCACTCTTGCAGCAGCCACAGACCGGGCACGTTCTTGAGGAACCGGGTGGTGCCGGCCATACCCGCCTCATTGGTGAAGTTGGCCGCCTGCGACTGTCGGTTGATCAGCGGTGCCGCAAGCTCGACACCGACCAGCGACCACGTGCCGGAACTGATGAAAGCCCACTCGCCGCCCTCGGCGGGCACGGCCACGACGGCCGCGGCGGTGTCGTGGCTCGCGGTCAGCACGATCGGCAGGTCCGACTGGCCGGTGTCTTCCGCTACCTGCTGGAGAAGCCTGCCGCCCACCGAGCCGGTTGGGCGTATCGGCGGCATGATACGAGGCGGTATGTCCAGCGCCGTGAGCAACTCGTCGTCCCATTCGCCGCTACGTGCGTTCAGTGCCTGCGACGTGCTGGCGATCGTGCGTTCGGTCTGCGCCTCACCGGTCAGCCAGAAGTTGAAGAGATCGGGCATGAAAAGCAGGCGCTGGGCGGTATCGAGCAGTCGCGCGGGCGCGTTGGCTTCTGCGTGCAACTGGTAGAGCGTGTTCAGGGGCATGAACTGAATGCCGGTGGAGTTGTAGATGCGCTCGCGCGGGACGCGCCGCAGGGCCTGCTCGAAGGCGGGCACATTGCGGGGATCTCGGTAGTGTCGCGGTGCGGCCAGCAGGTCGCCGCCGGCGGCGAGTAGGGCGAAGTCTACGCCCCAGGTGTCGATCCCGATGGCATCGAGGCGAAGTCCCTGCCCGCTGCACAGTCGAAGTCCGCTCTTGATGTCGTTGAACAGCCGGGGTGCATCCCAGAAGAGGCCTTCGCTGGTTTGCAGCGACCGGTTCTCGAAGCGATGCACCTCGGTGGCCTGGAAGCGTCGGCCGTCAAACCGCACCAGGATCGCCCGGCCGCCGGAGGCGCCGAGGTCCACGGCAAGATAGCTCGCGTCACGTGTCACTTTTCATCTTCTCCGCTGCCGCAGCCTCGGCAGCGCCCCGAGCAATCGTGTGCCAGTCACGGTATCGCGGCACCGCGCGGGCTGCCCTTGACACTCGGCGTCAAGGGGAGCAAGCCTGCCGCTCGGTGGCGGCGCGAAATCGCGCACGCTGATAAAGACGGCTGGACGTAGCGGGGGAACCGACGAATGGAACGGGGTGGCATGGCCAAGTCCCGGCGCGCCGGAACCATGCTCTTCCCCGGGCGAGCATGCAGCTACTACCGCGGCATGCCGGCGCCTTCGGCTTGGGCATGCCACCCAACCGGCTTACCATCTCGCGGTCCTGCTCAGGCATAGCTCGATCCGTCGCGCGGCTTGCCCGCACCCCGCTCGCGCGCGACGCGCGCGGCGTAACCGCTTTCCCGGAACGCCTGCAGCGGATCGGCGGGGAGCTTGCGTGCCCGGCGGTAATCGGCCAGCAGCGGCCGCACGTCCGTCTGATAGGCGTCCTTGAGAATCTGCTCCGCCTGCACGAGGTCGTCACAGGCGCGGGCCCGGGCCAGCGCGGCGTGGTCCACGAGCAGCGTCTTCGCCAGGTGTTCCTGCGCGGTCATGACCGTCTGGATCATCGCCTCGATCTTCGGCTTGAGATTGTGCGACTGGTCCACCATGTAGGCGATATCCAGATCATGGCCGAGCTGAACCTCCGCCGCCGTAATCTCGTACAGGATGCGGAACAACTGGTACGGGTCGATGCTCCCCATGGTGAGATCGTCGTCGGCGTACTTGCGGTCGTTGAAGTGGAAGCCGCCCAGCATGTCCTCGTCGATCAGGAACGCCACGATGTGCTCGATGTTGCAGCCGGGCAGGTGATGGCCGGTGTCCACGAGCACCTTCGCCTGCGGTCCGGCATGCCGGGCGAAGGCGCAGGCCATGCCCCAGTCGGCGATGTCCGTGTGGTAGAACGCCGGCTCGAACGGCTTGTACTCGATCAACATGCGCATGTCGCCGGGCAGGGCATCGTGCACGGCCCGCAAACCTTCGTGAAACCACTGCTTGCGCTGCCGGATGCTCGCTTGCCCGGGATAGTTGGTGCCGTCCGCAAACCAGAGGCTCAGCAGCCGGGAACCCACCGCGCGGCCGATCTCGATGCTGTCCAGAATATGCTGCACCGCGCGCCGGCGAATCTCCGGATCACGGTTGGCAAGCGACCCGAACTTGTAACATTGATCCTGGAACACGTTGGGGTTGATCGACCCGATGCGGATGCCGAGCTGCGCGGCCCGCGCCGCCAGCGCCTCCGGCTCCGTTCCCGGCGGGAAGTCCCACAACACATGGACGGCCACCGTGGGACAGCAACCCGTGTAGCGGTGGACCTCGGCGGCATCCGCCAGCTTCTCATCGATTGTGCGGGCGGCCGCGTCCTGCAGAAACTTGCCGAAGCGCGTGCCGGTGTCCGCATATCCCCAGGAGGGCGTCTCGATCTGAAACCGGTCCAGGCGCAGCCCCAGTGCTTGCTCGTCAACACGCTGAGGGATACTCATCACTTCCTCCAACCGCGATCGACGGGCTCCTCCGGCACCGGCCGCCTTCGACTTCTCGGGGACACCCGGCGGCACCAAGCCGTACGCATTCCCCCTTGCCGTATGACGCGGCCGCCGGCTACGTACCCGAGCAGTCCTTGACCACAACGGCGGGATTGCCGGCCGCCACCACCATCGGCGGGATGTCCCGCGCGACCACGCTGCCGGCGCCGATCACGCTGCCGCGCCCGATCGTCACGCCGGGCAGCACGATGCAGTTGCAGCCCAGCCACACGTAGTCCTCGATGGTGATGGGCCTGCTGCTGCCCTTGGTGAAGATGCGATTCTCCACCTGGGGGAACGACACCTCGTGCCCGCTGCCATCGAAAATCTCGCAGTTGGCGGCGACCAGGCAGCGCTTCCCGATGGTGATGCGGTGGTACGCGTGGATGCACGAACCGTAAATCTGGCTCTGTTCTCCGATCACAATCTCAGCCCCGGGGCGATCGGCAAGGAGCTTGACGGGCGAGTGCATATTCACGTGGTAGCCGCGGTTGTCTGAACGCAGAAGCACTTCGTTTTCGAGAGTGATGTGCCCCCCATTGCGGACTTCGATCATCGGGATGCCGGTGAGAATCACGCGACCCTTAATGGTCACGCCGCGGCGGTGACGCAGCACTGCCGGGTGGATGAACCGGCACCGCAGCAAGTCCCAGGCCTGCAGGGGACGAAACAGATACTCGCGCACAGGCTCCTCCGTTCGGGTCGGCGCGGCCCGGCGGCCCCCGACGCCAACCCACGGTACTGTCCACGTGGCGGTGCGCGAGGCTGCAAGGCAATCGAGCCGCGGGCTTCAGCCCACGGTGGTCGGATGCCTCCGCGCCGGCAGCAGCGCATACCGTTGACTACCGCGCAAGAAAGGAACGGTCAACCGCGAGGGGGCGGCAGCGAGCACGGCCCCCGGTGCTTGACCCCGGGGCGCCCGGGCTCCGCCGCAACATGCCCGCCTGTCTGCGGGCGGGCACGTCCGGCCCGGGCCCACGACCCCGCCGGTTCGCGTCGTGAAGGGGCCCCTGTCGAGCGGTCCGCCAGCCGCTCTTGCTCCGCGCCGCACGCGGCACGCCGGGATCAACCGCCGGCCAGCAACTCCTCGAAGAGCACAAAGTCCATGAGATCGACATCGGCGTCGTTCTCCAGGTCCGCGCGGCCAAACGCCGTCGGGGTGCAGCCGCCGGGGGGAGTGGAGACGCCCGGCCCCGCCATGCAGGCGGCGAACACCGTGTAGTCGTTCATGTCCACGTCCCCATCGGTGTCCAAGTCACCCGGGCAGGGTCCGTAGGCGGAAAGATCGCTTGCCACGAAGTCCGACGGGTATCCGTTGCCGGCCGAGATGCCCACCACGGCCGCCACCGCGTCCACCTGCAGCCACGTAAAGCGAATCGTCCCGTCGAAGAACATCTCGACCTGGATGTTATTCGAGTTCGTGGTGTTGTATTCCGGAACGCCAATGTAAGTGACCACGGCCCGGTCGCTCAGTTGCTGCCGACGGATGGTCCCGCCGCCCGGCTTGCTCAGGTCGTGATAGAGCGGCGACAGGCGCGGGATGGAGAAGTGCTCCGTGAGGGTCTCCGTCCAGTCATTGTCGGGTCCCGCAAACGTGATGTAGCCGTTATCGCAGATGTAGTACCCGCTGTACGACTGGCCGTAGGGCCCCACCCGGGCGCCCCCGGTCAGCGTCACGTTTTGACATGCGTCTTCCGCAAGGGTGACCAGGGTCCCACTGCTCGGGTCCACCGGGAAGGCAGTCGCGGGCACGGCGCACAACTGGTAGTAATTCCCCGAGCCGTCCGGTGCCAGCGTTATGCTGGAGTAGTCCAGGTCGAACGGGTGCCCCGACGTGAACTGTTCGGTGAAGTAGTCCGCCTGCGCCATGGTGTGGAACCGGAACGCCGTCGAGTAACCGCCGGCGCCACAGGCGTTGCGCCCCGCCACGTGCCAGAAGTAGTCGGTGTCCGATTCCAGCATCTGGGCGACGACGTGGCTATTGCCGTCGACCTCGATCGCGTACACGACGGAACTGAACGCCGGGTCCGTCGCAATCTGGAGGTCGTAGTTCAACGCCTGCGGCAGCGTCTCCCACGTCAGGGTGGGTGTGCGCGAGACGTCCGAGGCATTGTGGGGCGGGCTGGTCAGGGTCACCGTTCCCGGCGGGCCGCTGGCAACGTGCAGTCCCAGCCGCGCGCCGCGCTGCAACGAAGGGGCAACTGCATTGAGGCGGATCTCGTATTGCCCCGGTGCCGCGCCCGCCAGGTTCCCGATGGTCAGGTGGGACGTGTACGGCGGCGGCAGCGAGTTCACGTCGAAACTCACGGTTGCCCCGGCAGGCACGCCCGCGGCACTGAGCGTAACCGCCTCGGTGAAAACCCCTGCTTCCTGGACCTCGATCACGTATACAGCTTCATTCGTGGGCGGCGAGCAGGTCCCCTGTGAAACGGGATCGACCGCCAGATGGAACTCGTTGCGTTGCGGCAGCCGCAGGGCCGGGTCGCCCAGCAGGACGAACTCCTCCATGAAATTATGACAAACGGCAAGGTTGCTCGTCGGTTCGTGACTGTAGTTGCCGTCCCAGTTACCGTAGGTTTGCAGGAAACGGTACAGGCCGCGAAGATGCGCCGGACCCACCTCCCAGATGCCGTCGTCGAAAAACGCCGCGAAGAGGCCCTTCTCGTGATGGGTCGAGGGCTGCCACGCCTCGACGCTTCCCCAGTAGATGTAGGTCGAGGCGGAGATGTAGGCTGCCGACCCTTTGTTGGCCTGCCGAATCCACGTCTCGCCGAAGCACTCGCTCTGGGTGTAATCGGAGGTGTTGCACGACCACCCGCACACCAACCCGTACAGCCCGGTGTTGCTCAGCGCCTGCACGTTTGACTGCGTGAACGAGGGTCCCCACCAGCCGCTGGCGCTGCTGTGCCCGTAGTAGACGACCCACAGGCAGCCGCTGTTCACCGCCGCCGTCACCTGCGCCGTGCCGCCGCCGGCGCTCTGGTAGACCTTGATCCCAGTGTACCCGTTGGGCGTGAAAACGTTGTCGATCACCCAGTTGTGCGTCAGGTCGGACATGCCCTGCGTATCGTTGTTGGCCAGAAAGGCTCCGCGCATCACGTAGTTGGGATCCGGGTACGCATCGAGTGCGCCCTCGACGTACCGGGTCTTGGTGACAACGTTCTGCAACTGCTGCACGGACGACACGGCCAGGCGGCCCACCGGGATGTCCGGATACCAGGCGACTCCCCCCGGCATGCACCCGTACGGATGGTCCGTCGGGGCGGCCTTGTCACCGGTCCCGTTGAAGTAAGGGATCGTATTCGAAGTGGAGGTGAAGCCGCTGGTATCCCCGATCAGAACGATGTAACTGGGCGGATTGGACCCGTACCACAGACTCTCAATGTAGCTCTTGATCGTCGTGTTACTGGTGCCGGCCGGCACCACATAGGTCGCAACGCTCAGACCCGTGGCGGCGCGGTGAGTGGCCAGCTCCGTGAGGGGCGCCGACCCCGCATAATCAGGTGGCGTGACGATCAGGTAGTGCCCGCCCTCCGCCACCGGCACCATGACGACCACCACGAGCAGCGTCACGAGCGTCCGCACCCATTCTCCCCCCTGCTCCCTGCATGTCGTTGCGTTCACGAGAATTCTCCTCCCCCACACAACAAATCCAGCGGTGCCCCGGCGCACCCGTCCTCTGGTGCGCCTGACTGCGGCCCTGATCCTCCGGTCTGAACTTGCCCTCCGTCATCTCGGCCATTGCCCACCGGACAGGCACCGGCCTTGACCGTGCGTTCACTCGCCCGTGAACAGCACCGCGAAGAGCAGGAAGTCACCTAAGTCCACGTCCCCGTCGCCATCAAGATCGGCTACGGCAAAATCATCCGTCGAGCAGCCCGGCGGGGGGGCAAACTGGCCCGGTCCGGCCAGGCAGGCAGCCCAGCTCTCGTAGTCGCTCCAGTCCACGTCCGCGTCCCCGTCAAAATCAGCCGGTCCGTACGGAATGCAGGCGCGCTCGTACACGTGCGCGCCGGGCGTCGTGCGGGTCAGCAGCAGCTCCGTCGGGTCACCCTGACTCGCACCCAGGCTGCCCACCCCGCCGAACATCCATCCCGCCGCGTCGAAGGCACCGTCGTTCCCCGTGTTGACGCCGGGCAGACGGTAGGAGTACCCCTCCGTGCACTCCCAGTCCTCCCCCGTCCCGTCGGTGCCGAAGACGCCGTAGATGTCCACCAGATGGGAGCCGTCGGCCGTGTCCGTGAGCAGGTAGCGATCATCGCCGTCCCCCAGCGGTACCGCCGTCTCAAAGCCCGGTTGCGTTCCATAGATGAACTGGTACGCGTTGGCGCACTCGCCGTTCTGTGTTGAGTTGATCACCAGCTTCTCGCCGGGCCCGATTACCACGCCGCTCAGGTCGATGTCCACGTCGACGTCCGCGCTGCCGTCCATCTGCACGATCACACCGCCCTCGAAAAACGCGAACGGCTGCAAGCCGGTATTCGTGATCTCGATCCAGCGCGGACAACTGCCGCTTTCGGCGCCGTGGACCACCTCGCTGATCAGCAGGCACACCGAATCATACTCGAGGCACGGATCGGGATTGCAGCCCGTTCCCGCCCCGTGATACACCCCGCCCAGGCCCGCACACTGCCCCTCGGTGAGGACCGAGCACGCCTCCCCCACGCAGCAGGCGCCCGTAATCAGGTCTCCCTCGAACGTCACTTCACTCAGCATCATGTAGCGAGACGTCGTGAACTGCGCATCCTGCAGCGTCAGGGCCAGCGTGTCGCCGGTCATTCCCAGGTTGGAGAAAGTCGCCGCAAACGGCGCGTTATCCGGCGGGTCCGTCACCGGGAACTGCACATTCACCCCGCCCATGTTGAGCGTCACGTGGGACGGCGGTACCACGCCGCCGCCGCCGCCCGAGTCGTCTACGTGGATGGTCACCGCATGGAGGTTCACGTTGCCGGCAAAGTGGAACGTGATGGTCGGCTGAATGGACTTCCAGCCCACATAGGGGAGGTTCGTACTGTTCCAGTGCTGGGTGGCCACCACGCCGTCCGTCAAGTCTCCCAACCCGCCGCTGAGCGGCGCGAGGGGGACGGTGTTGTTACCGCTGCCGTTGTACAGGTCATCGAAATAGCTGTAGGTCCCCGTTTCGCCGTTGAGCAGGTCATAACTTGTGGCCTGCAACACGCTGACGGTGCTGAACAGAAACGCCGAGCCGTAGCTGCCCTGTCCACAGGCATTGACGGCGCGCACGCGCCAGTAATAGGGAGTGGCCGGGTTGAGCGCCGTCGTCAGGGTGTGGCTCGTGCCCGTCACGCTGGCCGTGTAGACAACCGTGGCGAAACCCGGATCGGCGGCCACTTGCACGTCGTACCCGCTGGCTCCCGAGGAGGCCGTCCACACCAACTCCGGCTTCAGGGCGACGCCAGACGCCCCGTGGGGCGGGCTGCTCGGCGCCACCGGGTCCGGGATCCCGTGCGCTACGCGCAACACGACGTTCGTGGAGCGCTGCATCGAGGCCGAGGTGCCGGTGACCACGATGCTGTACTCGCCGGCGGCCACGGCACCCAGGTTGCCTACGGTCAGCACCGATGTGAACGGTGGGGCCAGGCCGTTGACGGTGAAACCGGACGTTGCGCCCGCCGGCAGGCTGCTGGCGCCCAGCGTCACCGCCTCCGAGAAACTCCCCAGTTTTCCCACGTTGATCGTGTACTCGGCCGCCTGCGCCGGTGGGCAACAGAGTGCCTGCGTGGTCGGGTTGCTCGCCAACGTGAAGCCATTGGGCTGCGGCAGGCACAGGCTGGGGTCGCCCAGCAGCACGAACTCCTCAAGGAAGTCGTGGCAGTGGTCGAGGTTCTGCGCGGGCACATGCAGGTAGTTGCCGTCCCACTGCCCGTGCTCCCGCAGGAAACGATACAGGGCGGTCACCCACGCCGGACCGACCTGCCAGATGTCCTTCTCGAAGAACGACGCGAAGAAGGCCTTCTCCAGGACCGTGGACGGCATCCATTCCTCCGCGCTGCCCCAGTAAATGTAGTCGGAGGCGGACAGGTACGCCGCCGCCCCCTTGTTCGCCGCTCGGATCCACGTCTCCCCGAAGCACTCGTCATAGCTGAAGTGCGCGGTGTTGCAGGACCAACCGCACACCAGCCCGTACAGGCCGGCGTTGCTCAGGGCATTCACGTTGTTCTGGTCGAACGCGGGTGCCCACCAGCCGGAGGAGCCGCTGTGCCCGTAGTAGACCGTCCACAGGCATCCGTTATTGACGGCCGCCGTGACGTGCGCCGTGTTGCCTCCCTGGCTTTCATAAATCCTGATCCCCGTATACCCGCGCGGCGTCAAGTAGGTGTTAATGACCCAATCGTGGGTCGGGTCGGCCATGCCCTGAGTGCTGTTGTTGGCCAGGAACGCCCCGCGCGTCACGTACTCGGGATCGGAGAAGTTGCCCGCCTCCACGAACAGCGTTTTGTCCACGACGTTCTGCAACTGGGCCACCGAGGCCACCGCGAAGCGCCCCACGGGGATCGACGGGTACCAGCTCAGGCGGTCCGGCATGCAGCCGTAGGGCCAGTCGGTCGTGGCCCCCCGGCTGCCCGTACCGATGAAGTGGGGGATCGTATTGGACGTGGAAGAGGAGCCCGCCGTATCACCCACAATCAGGATGAACTTGGGCTCCTGCAGGGTGTTCCACAGACTCACCACGTAGTTCCTGATGGCCGTGTTCGTCGTGCCGCTGGTCACCTGGTAGACCGACACGGTGTAGCCTTGGGCGCTCTTGGCGTTGACGAACTGCGTCAGCGGCGCCGTATCGTTGTACGCCGGCGGGACGATGATCAGGTAGTTACCCCCCCGCTCCGGGGCACCGTGGCCGCTCGATACCACGAAGCCAAGAGTAAGCACCACCGCCAGAAGAGACCGGCGCCCCCGTTCCCTTGCCCTGTCATGCTGCATGGTCCTCTCCCGCCTCTTGCACCTCGACTTGCCGCCGACGGGACATCGCGTCCCGCCGCGCTTTCACCGCTGCTCACCCGTGAATGCCAGGGTGAACAGGTCAAAATCCCCAAGGTCAACGTCCTTGTCCGCATCCAGATCCGCCGCGTAGAAGTCGGCGGGATCGCACTCCTTGGGCGGTACGTAATTGTCAGGACCGCCCATGCACAGAGCGTAGATGCCGTAGTCCGCCAGGTCGACGTCACCGTCATGATCGAAGTCGCCCGGCACCGGCGTGCCACAGTGTTCATCAAACGTGTGCACGAACGGGTGGGTCCGTCGGAGCAGCAGCTCGGTAGGATTGCCCTGCCCCGGACCGAGGCTGCCGACCCCGCCGTAGTACCATTCATAAGGGTCGAACACGCCGCCGTTGCCGCTGTTGACGTTCGACATACGGTACGAATACCCGTCGGTGTACTCCCAGAACGTTCCCTTGCCGTCCACGCCGAACATGCCGTAAATGTCCAGCAGGTGGGATCCGTCGGCCTTGTCGGTCAGGATGTAGCGGTCGTTGCCGTCGCCGAAGGGCGCGCTTGTCTCCAGATCGGCGGGCACGCCGTAAATGAAGGGGAACGCCCCGCCGCAGTTGCCGCCCTGGGTCGAGTTGATCACAAACGCCTGTCCCGCCGCAATCGTCACACCCGTCAGATCGACGTCCACGGTGACGTCGTTGCTGCCGTCGGTCTGGACGATGATCCCGCCCTCCAGGAAGGAGAAGTTGCGGTAGCCGGTGTTGGTGATCTCGATCCAGCGCGGGCAACTGCCGCTCTCGGCGCCCATTACCACCTCGCTGATGATGAGACATTCCGGCTCATAGACGGCGCAGGGGTTCGGATCACAGGTCGTCCAATCACCCTGATACTCCCCGTTTACCGTCGCGCAGGCGGGGGCACTCAAGACCTCGCACGTCCCGCCCTGGCAGCAGGCTCCCTGCACAACCTTCCCCTGGCACTGGATCTCGCTGAGCATGATCCACAAGCCCGCATGATAGTCGGCGAGCGTGAGTTCCAGCGTATCACCGGTCAGGTCCAGATTGGTGAAGGACACCGTGAACGGCTTGTTGCCGGGCGGCGGCTCGGTAATGTTGAACTGCCGGGTCACGCCCCCCATCACCAGTGTGGCATCGTGGGGCGGAAACACCGCCTCGAAACCACCTGAGCCGTCCACCGACACCAGAACCGCCCCCAGCCATACCGGTTGTCCGAAGTGGATCGTTATGGTGGGGTTGATCGTGTTCCAGCCGACATAGGGCGCGGGGGTGTTGTTGGCGTGCTGGGTCGCGCGAATGCCGTCCGTCAGCTTCCCGACGCCATTGCGCAAGAGCGCCAGCGGCACGCCGGGATCACCGTCGCCATTGTAACCTTCATCCAGGAAGCCCACCGCGCAGCCATTGAGCATATCATAGGCCGCGGGGACCAACTCGGTGAGTGTCGTGAACTCGAACGGTTCCGAGAAGTCACCCAGCCCACAGCCGTTGCCGGCCCGCACCCGCCAGTAGAAGTGGCCCAACAGACCTGCCTCCCCGGGATAGGCGTGGCTGGTGGCCATCACGTTCGCCGTGTAGACGACGTCGGTGAATTGCTCATCGGTGGCCACCTGCAGCGTGTAGTCAATCCCCTGCGTCGCGGATTGCCAGGTGAACTCCGGGTTCAGCACGACGTCGGAGGCGTGATCCGGCGGGCTCGCCAGGGTGACGGGTCCGGGCGCGGCGCTGGCCAGTCCCAGGCGTACGTTCTTTCGGCGCTCCAGCCCGCCGCCCGCGCCGGTGATCTCGAGCGCGTAGTTGCCCGGCGTGGCCTGGTTGAGGGCGTTGACCGTCATCACGGTGGTGAAGGGCGCGGGCAGGTCGTTGATGCTGAAATCCACGGTGGTGCCGGCGGGCTGCCCGGCGGCACTGAGCGTGACGGGCGCCGCGAAATCTCCTACCGTGCCCACCTCGATGGTGTAACTCGCCGAGACGGCAGGCGGGGCACAGACGTCCCGGGCATCGGGTTGCACGGTGAGCATGAAGGCGTTGGGCATGGGCACTCGCAACGAGGGGTCACCCAGCAGGTTGAACATCTCGAAGTAGTCACGCGTGACCGGATTCTGCGGTCCGTACTTGGCCAGCAGGTCCAGCAGCACCGCCTGCCAGGCACGCCCGATTTCCCGCACGCCGTCGTCGTACAACGCCGTGAAGAGGAACTTCTCGAGATCGCCGGCCTCCGTCCACGGCGGACTCAGCCAGTAGAGGAACTCACTGGCGGCGTAGACCGCTGCCGCACCCTTGTTGGCTTGGATCAACCAGGTTTCCCCGAAACACTCCTCGACCGTGAAATCGCCGGCGTTGCAACTGATGCTCAGGTGGAACGGGTACTTGCCGCTGTTGGTCAGATTGCGTATGTCGCTCTTGCGCAACGCCGGAGCGTGCCAGCCATTCGTGTCGCTGTGGCCGTAGTAGATCACGTAGACACTGCCCTCATTGAGCGCTGCCCGGACGGTGGTGGGGTTGGCAAAGTAGGTGCGCGTGTAGAGCTTGTTGGACAGGTAATCGCGCGGTTCCAGATAGGTGTCGATCACCCAGTTGTGGGTGTCCTCGTCACCGCAGTCGTCATCGGGCCCGGCCACGAACGCCGCCCGGCGCACGAAGTCCGGGTCCGCGAACACGCCACCGGCCACGTGCAGCGTCTTGTCCACCACCGCCTGCAACTGCCCCTCCGAGCGCACGCTGAAGCGGCCCAAGGCGATGTCGGGGTACCAGTCGTTCGCGCCGTCCATGCACACGTAGGGCAGGTCCGTCGGCGATGCCTTGGCCCCGCCGCCGACCCACGCCGGAATCGCGTCGGCGTCGCCGACGAGCAACACGTAGTCCGGAGGATTCGCGGAGAAGTACTGGCTCTCGATGTAGGTCTTGATGTCCGCCGCGGTCGTCCCCGGCGGTACACTATAGGTCGTCACGTCGAAGCCGGCGGCCGTCTTAGCGCTTGCGAACTGGGCGAGCGGGGCGCTCGCGGCAAACGCCTGGGCGGCCACGATCAGGTAGTTACCCGTGTCCCGCGATGGCTGTCCCCCGGTCCGAGCGTTCAGCAACCTCGCGTTCAGGCCCGGCAAGGGCTCCAGGCGCCGCCCCTCGGCCGGCTGCCCGCTGAAGCTGATCGCCACGCGTACATCGTCGCGCACGGTCAGGGTCCCGTTCAGCGGCTCGTAGTCCACCGGCTGAACCTCGAGCAGGAACACGCGCTGGCCGCGCATTCTCCCCAATTCACGCACGACCGCGCGCTCCATCCCGCTGACCGATCCGCACGCGTAGGCAGCCTCCTGGTAGTGGAAGCGCGTCCGCTCCACCGGCGGCGCATCCTCCGCCACCGGAGCCTGGACCGGCATCACTCGCGTTGGCAAGCCCAACATCCCAAGACTCACGGTGGTCGGCGGCCCGGCCGACACCTCCACCCCAACCGCCACGCCGTCCGGTGCGGCGAACAGCGCGCGCAACACCGGCAGGCCCGGTTCCCCCGCCACTCCGCCGATGGCCGTCGCCGGTGCTGTGACCAGCACAAAGGGTCCCTGCGGCGTGTCGTAGCGGGTCAGTTCGACGCCGGGGAGGTTACAACTCACTTCCAGCCGAGTGGCCTCGCCACTTACGACCGCGACTTGCGCTGCTCGGGGAGTTGCTCCCGCGCCGTCCGCAGCCGGCAGCCAGATTCCCGCCGAAGCGTTGGAGACCATGGCCAAGCCGACGGCCGCGGCCACCACGCGCAGCACCCACCGTCTCACGATCAGCATGGAAACCCTCCTCCTCCACACCACAGCGGGCAGGAAGCCGACGGCGTGTGCGCCGGTCTTTACCCGCTGCGGGAATGGCCCAGCTCACTGTAAACCGGTGCATTAGTGCACGCCCCCCATGCTCAGCCGGACGCCGTGCACGCACCATACGCTGGTCGGAACACTGCGCCGACAGCCCGCGCCAACCGACACTTCGCCGGTTGGGTCGGTGCCCGCGATGCTCCCCACCCCGGGCAGGGTCGGCCCTCAGCGCAAGACCAGCGCCAAAGGCCCATCGGCATGTCGCTTCGCCAGCCCCCCAGTACCAGCCCCCACACTGCCATAACCGCAGTTACCGTCCAGACCATGATACCCAAAGTCCCTTCCCGATGCACGCTCCATGTGCGGAAGTGCCTGCCCGCATTGGCCCGAGAACGCGTGTAGTCGCGTCGCAGGCGACTTTTCGACCGATATGTCGGTCCCACCCCGGTGGGGGGTGCCGGCCGGATACCGCGCAGCCGCTGCTGCCCGCTGGGCCCTCCGGGGCCCGCCGCGCGCCAACGACGCCGGCCTGCTGTGGGCGCACTCAAGAAGTGCCCGACGTGATCGGTGCAGAGGGTGCTTCACCTGGTCGCCTGCTCCCCAGAGGTACCGTCCTTGGTGCGAAGGGGCGGCCGACCGGTGGCCGCACTTGGCCGGCAGAGGGCAGACTGACCACGAAGACACGAAGGCACGAAGAAGCCCGGGTAAATGGGGCTCTTTGTACTGCTAACCGCCGGGTTCTTCCCGGGCCGCGATTCCGTGGCACCGGCGTCCCGCCGGTGGTTTCACGGGCGAGACGCCGGTGCCGCGCTCTCGGTTGCGGGCAATGCCAGCGCTGAGCCTTGCTGCCTTGGTGGTGAGGAATTCCCTGGGGCAAGCGTAACGGGCGTCGGCCGGCCTCGCGCGTACAATCCCCAGGCGCGACCGGCAGCGGCGTCGGTGGCGGGGCCGGGTGGAGTCCTCATGGGGACCGCGGCCACCGGCGTGATGATGGAGGTGATGTATGGCGGGTGAGGTGACACGTAGCCGGATCGGGCATCGGCCGGCATCGGACGCCACGTACGTGTTCCGAGCCGTTTGCGGGCTGCTTGTGTACGGCGCGGGGCTCGCCCTAGTTGGATTGATGGCGGGGTGCGACGTTCTCTGGGGAGGCGCGTTCGTGCCCGGCACCTATATGGGTGACGTGCAGTGTACGATCTCGGTCGGCCCAAGCCCGGGCGCGCCCGTGGCGGAGGAGTTCGACCTGTCGATGACGCTGACGGTGGAAGACGACGGCGGCTTCCGCGTCGAGGGGGTGGAACTCGTCCTCGGGGCGGAGGTGGTGCGTTCGATTCCGACGGTCGACCTGGCGTTTGAGGTGACGGGCATTACGCACGGCCGGAGCGGCCTGACCGTGACGTACGAGCCCCGGCCGACGCTGCCGGGGATTGCCGTGGAGGGCGACCTCGTGGAGACGTACCGCCGGTGGGCCGATTCCGTCCTGGTGGGCGGTCGCGCCGAACTGGCGGTCACCGACGTGGAGACGGCGACGGCGTTCGTCATCGTGTGCGCGGGGGTGCTGGATCGGATGTAGCCCAGGGCCGCGGGCACCGGCCGTTGAGGGGGCGCAAGCGGGCGCTCTTCCGGGAGAAACCGGATGTGTTCGTGGCCGAGTTTCAGGCGACCGTTCTTGGGCCGGTTGCGAACCAGGCAACGACGGCGGTGGGATGGTGCCAGGAGCACAAGTGGTTGTTTCCGCCAAGCGTGTGACAGCGGGCAACGGGGTTCGAACCCGCAACGTCCAGCTTGGAAAGCCGGCATTATACCACTGAATTGCGCCCGCAATGCGGCTGCACGCCTGACGGGCCCGATGCGCTCCGCCGGCGCTGGAGTCCCACGCGCTCACGGGCACGAGGGGGCGCTGTTGCCTCACCTTCGCCCCGGGCGAGAGTCGTCTCGCGGTGCGTTCCGGCCGTCAACGCGAACCTGGCGGCTGCGCGGGGACCTTGTCCGAGGCAGGTGCCGGTCGGTCTTGCGGAGGCGCTTGCGCAGGATGCCGCATTGGTGCGTATAATCGCCGCCATGAGAGCGCATTGGCTACGCCTTACGGTGTTGGGGTTGTTGTTGCTGAGCGGCTGCCGGCGGGGACCGGAGGCGCACACGGTCCGGCGGTCGCGCGAGGTCATGGGGACCTTCGCCGAGATCACGGCCGTGGCGCCCGACGAAGCCGTGGCCGAGGCCGCGGTCGAGGCTGCCTACGGTCGACTCAACCGGGTGAACGACCTGATGAGCACTTACCGGCCGGACAGCGAGATCAGCCGGGTCAATCAGCTCGCGCCCGGGCAGTCGCTGGCGATCTCGCCTGAGACATTCCACGTGCTCGAACGAGCTCAGGCGTTCGCCGAGGCCACCGGCGGCGCCTTTGACGTCACCTGTCGCCCACTGCTGCTCTGCTGGCGGGAAGCGTCTGAGGCCGGCAGGCTGCCCACGCCCGAGCAACTCGACGCGGCCCGCGCAAGGGTGGGCTGGCAGAAGCTAACCCTCGCTGCCGACGGACGCAGCGCGTCACCGGCCGTTGCGGGTGTTCAAGTGGACCTGGGAGCGATCGCGAAGGGGTACGCGCTTGATCTGGCGACCGAGGCGCTGCGCGAAGCCGGTGCCGTGGCCGGCCTGGTCAACGTCGGCGGTGACGTGCGGGGCTTCGGTAGCCGGGCCGATGGCGAGCCCTGGCAGATCGGTATCCGGCACCCGTTCCGCCAGGCCCTCTTCGGCCGGATCCGCCTCGTCGACCGGGCCGTGGCCACCTCCGGGATTCAGCAACGGTTCTTCGAGGTCGACGGTCGACGTTACTCACACATCGTCGACCCCCGCACCGGCCGGCCGGCCGAGCAGGCGCCCAGTGTGACTGTGGTCGCTCCGGACGGGCTCACGGCCGACGCCTGGGCGACGGCTTTCAGCGTGCTTTCCGTGGAAGAGGGGCGGGGCATGGCGGAGGACCTGCCGAACGTCAAGGTTCTCTGGATCTGGGGGTCGGCCGAGCACCCGCAGACGGCTCAGACACCCGGCTTCTCTGAACTGCTGGTCCAGTGACGCCCTCCCTGGCCGGTAGGGGCCGGGAGAGGGCCGAGCTTACTGGATATGACGGGCGCCCAACCGAGCGTGCCAGCCATCGACGATCGCCCCCCTCTCGACCTCCTCGTGCCGAAGAGAAAGGGGCCAGCAGGTCTCGGTCCCTGGTGCTCCGCGCGCCGCGAAGCAACCCACGGGGGGGTGGGCCGCGGGATCGCTGCGGATTGGGCGGGGGGCCCGTCCGCGGCGTTATGGAGCTGCCGTTTCCACCAACTCCTCATCATGGGCTTCGGCCGCGAGTTGTTGGGCGTACTCCGGCTTCGGCTTGCCGAAGTAGACCAGCACTTCCGCCGGGCACTTCTGCAGCACCTGTTGCAGGTTTTCGTCCTCTTCGTCGGCGTAGTTGTCGTAGTTCAGCCAGGCGAGGTTGTCAGAGACCTGAAACATGTCCGCGCAGAGCCGCTGGCAGAGCTTGCAGCCGATGCAACCGACCTTGCAGACTTCCCTGACCGCCTTGGCCGGTTCCTTGTTGGCACAGCCGACCACGAGCATCCGTTCTTGCCTGAACGGGATCCGCTCGATCAGGTTCCGCGGGCACACCTTCGTGCAGGCCCCACAGCCGGTGCACTTGTCATAGTCGACGACGGGTACGCCGTCCACCATGTGCAACGCGTCGAAGGTGCAGGACCTTACGCAGTCACCCAAGCCCAGGCAGCCGTAGGTGCACGCCTGCGTCACCCCGAGCAGGTTCGCCTCGACGCAGCCCCGCACGCCGTCGTAGGGTACTCGGCCGAGCTTCTGGTAATCCTTGGCCGTGCAGTGGATCACGGGACGATAGGGGAACGTCTTGACCACCTCGACGCCGAGCACCCCGGCGATCTTCTCCGCGATCCTCGACCCGCCCACCGGGCAGCCGTCGCACTGGGCGCGCTTCTCGACCACGGCCTTGGCGAAGTCCGCGCAGCCCGCGAACCCGCAGCCACCGCAGTTCGCCGCCGGCAGGACCTCGGTGACCTCCCCGATGCGCGGGTCCTCATCAACCCGCAGCTTCTCCTTCGCCACGCCGAGCAGCCCGGCGAAGACCAGCACCAGGCCGAACAGGATGATGGCGGCCAGCGCTACCGTCATAGTGTCTCTCCTCAGCGATTACTTGCCGATTCCGGTGAAGCCCGTGAACGCCATCGCCAGAATGCCGGCCACCAGCAGCGTGATCCCCGCGCCCCGAAGGCACTTGGGGACGTCGCTGAACTGAATGTGCTCGCGGATGCCGGCCATGATCGTGATCGCCAGCGTGAATCCGATGCCGCCCCCGAGGGCATACACGGCGGCGTTGAGCAGGTTCTGCGTCTCGGACTTCATGTCAATGTACAGGCACGCCCCCAGGATCGCGCAGTTCGTCGTGATCAGGGGCAGAAACACACCGAACGCCGTGTAGAGCGGCGGTGAGAACTTCTTGAGGTACATCTCCACGAGCTGCACCATGGACGCGATGACCATGATGAAGGCGACGTACTTGAGGAAGTACAGCATGTCCGGCCGGCCGAAGTAGTCCCCGATCGGCATCAGAACGGCGTGCACGATCAACCAGGTCACCACGCCGGACACCGTGATCACGAACGTCACGGCGCAGCCCATGCCGAAGGCCATGCCCACCTTGCGCGAGACGCCCAGGAACGGGCAGATGCCCAGGAAGCCGGCCAGCACCAGATTGTTGACCAGGACGACACTCAGCAGGATGCCCAGCAGCACGCCGATGCTCATGCCGCGCCTCCCTTCGCCCGCCGCTCACGGAGGTGGTTGACGACCCCGACCACGGCCCCCAGGGTCAGAAACGCCCCCGGCGGCAGCACCATGATCACCCAGGTGTGACCGCCCTCGATGAAGTCGCGGGGCAGGACGTGCTGATTGAGCAGCGTGCCCGAGCCCAGCACCTCGCGTACGACGCCCAGGATGCACAGCGCCATGGTGAAGCCCAGCCCGATGCCCAGCGCGTCCGCCAGCGACCGGCTGACGCCGCTCTTGATCGCCACGACCTCGGCCCGGCAGATGATGATGCAGTTGACGATGATCAGCGGGACGAACGCCCCCAGCTTCCTGGCCACGTCGAACAGGTAGGCCTTCAGCGCCAGGTCCGCGATGGTCACGAAGGTGGCGATCGTGATGGTGAAGATCAGAATACGCACGTGCGGCTTGATCAGGTTCCGCAGCAGCGAGGTGATCAGGTTGGACATCACCACCACAAACGTGACCGCCATCCCCATCACCAGGGCGTTCTCCAGCGAGTTGGTGACGGCCAGGGTGGGACACATCCCCAGCAGTTGCACCAGTACGGGGTTGTTCGAGAAGACCCCTTCCTTGAATTGCTGCAGGTTCGAGCCGTTCTCCGCCATGAGTTCGCTGCTCCCGCTGGGCGGTACCCTCCCCGGCCTATTGCTGCTCCGCCAGCTTCGGCCGGATTCTCGTCAGCACGTCGTTCACGATGTCCGTGACATATCGACTGGACCACGTCGCGCCGGTAATGGCGCTGATCTCGCCTCGCGCCGGATCCGCATCGCCTTTGATGACCGTCAGGGAGAGGTCCGTGCTTATGCCGGTGTATTGCTCCGCCCACGGTCCTTCGATCTTGTTGCCCAGGCCCGGTGTTTCGAGGTTCTCGATGACCTTCAGACCGGTGATCTCGCGCCCGTCCGCCCTGATCCCGACCACCAGGCGGATCTTGTCAACGAAGCCCCCACCGGACGCATCCACGGCCCAGCCCACCAGCTCCCCGTTCTTGTCCAGGCACTTGAAGACCTGGTTGCTTTCAATCTTGAACTCTTCCGTGGTCTCCACGCCCGGCACGACCTCGCCAATAGCCTGGAGGAGGACCCGCTGCTGGTTCTCCGCAATCCGGGCGGATAGCGAGGTCTGTGTGCCGGCCAGCAGGCAGGCGAAGATGACGCCCATCACCAGGACCAGCCACGACTCTTCCACGAACTTCTTCACGGCGACTCCCTCGCTTGGTCAGGTGGCGGATGCGTGTCCGCCGAACGGGGTCGGCACCGTCCAGCGCTCGATGAGCGGCGTAACCGCGTTCATGATCAGAATGGCGAACATGAAGCCCTCCGGATAAGCGCTGTAGAGCCGGATGACCATCACCAGCACGCCCACCCCGATGCCGAAGATGAGTCGGCCCCACGGCGTCAGCGGCGCGCCCACGTAGTCCGTGGCGATGAAGAACGCCCCGAACATCAACGCGCCGCTCGTCAGATGGAACAGGGGGGTCTGGTAAGCCTGTGGGTCAACCCAGTGGGTGATCGAAGCAAAGACAAACACGCTGCCCAGCACGCCGACGATCGGTCGCCAGTCGGCGATGCCGCGGATGACCAGCCAGAGGCCGCCGATCAGTGCGGCCAGGGTGCTCGTCTCGCCCAGACACCCGCCCACCTTACCGATGAACAGCGCCCAGAGGCTCGGGACGTCAAGCGAAGGATCCATGGCCGCCCCGAGGGGAGTCGCCATGGTGACGCCGTCGATGTTCGGATCCCCGATGATGTTGAGCGTGACCGGCTCGGTCCAGATACCCATGGCGGCCGGGAAGCAGACCATCAGGAATGCCCGTCCCACCATGGCCGGGTTGAAGAGGTTCCGACCCAGGCCGCCGAACACAGCCTTGGCCAGGATGATCGCCACCGTGCCGCCGATAAACGCCATGTACGGGTTGATGGCCGGCGGCAGCGAGAACGCCAGGATCACCCCCGTTACCATGGCCGACCCATCACCGAGGGACGCCAGACTTCGCCCGCGCACCCGGTTCGCCACCGCCTCCGCCGCCAGCGCGCCCGCTGTTGTGCAGACCACCAGCACCACGGCCGAGATCCCGAACAGATAGATCGACCAGATGAACAGCGGCAGCATGGCCGCCAGCACCTCGAACATAATCCGACTTGTGGTGGCGGTGTCCGACAGGTGGGGGGCGGCGCTGACCAGCAACTCGCGCGGGGCGTCCGCGGCCTTCGCCTTGACTGGTTCTGCAGCTTCGCTCATCGACCCGGGTGCTCCTTTTGGTGGGGCTGGTCCTAGCCGGCCTTCTTGTCTTCCTGCTTCTTCTGAGCCTGGATGATCCACCACTGGTTCTTGCCCGCCCGGATGTACTGGGCGACCGGAATATGCGCCGGGCAGACGTACGAGCAACAGCCGCATTCACAGCAGGCCATGTGGTCGTAGCGCTTGGCCATCTCGAAATCGCGGAACTTCACCGCTTGTGCGATCTTGGCGGGGGATAGATACAAAGGGCAGTTGTCGATGCACCGCCCGCACCGGATGCAGGGCGACTCGGCGCGGCGCGAAGTCTCCGCCTCCGTCATCACCGTGATGCCACCCGTGCCCTTCACAATGGGAATACGCAGGTCTGAGATCGTGGGCCCCATCATCGGTCCGCCCGCCAGGACCTTCAGCGCCGCCGGCGTCATCCCCGCGCAACAACGTTCGATGACCTCGGCGAAGCTGGTGCCGACCGGGATCAGCCAGTTGCCCGGCCGGGTCACGCCGCCCCCGGTGACCGACACCACGCGGTGGGTGAGCGGTTTGCCATGCACGACGGCGCGGGCAATGCCGTGCGCGGTCGCCACGTTGACCACCACCACGCTGACGTCCAGAGGCAGGCCCTTCGGGGCGCTGGGCACCGCGCGATTCAGAACGGCCGGGATTAGCTGCCGCTCGCCGCCCATTGGGTACTTCGTGGCGCAGACCTTCACCTCGAGCCCCACCCGACCCCGGATCGCCTTGCGCATCGCGTCGATCGCGTCCGGCTTGTTCTCCTCGATCGCCACGACGGCACGAGGGGCCCCGAGCGCGTGAGCGGCCAGTGCCAGCCCGACCGCGATGGCCTCGGGGCACTCCACCATCAGCCGGTGGTCCGCAGTCAAATAGGGTTCGCACTCGCAGCCGTTCAAGATAACCGTGTCAATGGGACGGTGCGGATTCCGGCGGAGCTTCACGTGCGTGGGGAACGTCGCACCGCCAAGTCCGACCACACCGGCCTCCCGCACGGACATCACGATCTGATCGGGGTCATAGCGAGTGGGCTCAACGGAGTCCCAGTCCCGACGAAGGAAATCCTCCAGGAAGCCTTCCGGCAGCGGCGCGCGTTCCTTCGAGAGCCGCAAGGGGATGCCCGGTACACGCCGACCGCTGGGCAGCGCCATCATGGTGGGCTGGCCGGTGGTTCCGCTGACCGAAGCGTGAATCGGCGCCGAGACGAAGGCCTCCGCGTCGGCCAACTTCTCGCCGTACGCTACTTCTGTCTTTGGCTTTACGGTCGGCGTGCACGCCGAGCCGATGTGCTGAGCCAGCGGAATGGCCAAGTCCTGCTCTGGTACGAGCAGGCGGATCGGCTCGGCCTCCGAGTACGACTTCCGGTGGGGCGGATGAACGCCGCGTGAAAAGCTGGCCAGACCTTTCATCCGGTCACGAAGCGCTGCCATCATGAGCCCGGGTCCTCCGTAGTTTCGCACATTCTCAGAACCACGGTCACGATCAACTTTGCCAGACCCACTCCGGCCAGGAATCCGACGACGGCGCCGGCCGCCTGGGCCAGCGCAGGATGTACGCTCTCCAGGAGTTGGGCCCCACTGCCGAAAAGCCAGGCTAGCAGAATCGCCAGTGTCAGCGGGAGAAGGAAGACGGCCGAGGCCGAGACCACGAGCGGCAGGCCCTTGCTGAGGGGGCCAAGTTCGAGCTGGCCGTTTTCGGCGGCCTCGGTCACGGGGCAGCAATGGCACTCCTGGCAATGCCCACAACTGAACCAGAACCGTTCCAGAAACTTCACGGCCGTACCCTTGCCTGCGGTCTCGTAGCTCTTGCTCGAGAGAGACTCGCGTGGGACGGCCGGGCAATACGCGTGCCAGTCACCCCGCAGTGCAACTGCACCGCACACCGGATATGGGGCTGCAATCCACGAAGGGCGGTCCAGCCCGGTGGTCCGGGTGCCGGCGCGCCAAGCCGGTGCGAGCGATCAGGAGAAGCTGCCGGAGAGACTGGCCGGCGCGTTTTCTCATGCCGGTTGTGCAGGCGTCGGCCAAGCACGGCCATACCTTCCGACCTGTGCACCTTCAAGTCTCGAAGGCTGACTCCGAGGACGCCGCTGCGGGGCGGAAGGCCGCCTGACTTGCCACGAAGGTCGCCACGACTGGTTGAGAATCGACGGAAGTCCGGCCCGGAATGAATACGCCGCAGGATCGCAACCTGCGGCGCCCCAGGGACGTACCGAGACAGCGGGCGATGGAATTCGAACCCACGACGTCCAGCTTGGGAATTCGGTGCTCGGCGCGCAAGTGGTTGTGGCGCAGGCAGTTGCAACGCGTTTTTCGGCCAAGAACGAGGGTCACAGCTGACCCCGCAAGTCACTGAGAACTCGATAACAAGTCACCACCAAGTGACGACTGACCAAGTTTGTGACCAACTCGCGGAGAGACGCATACCCGAACCTAACCCAGACTGCGGGCCAAAGGAACGCCGATTCCCGCAAGGCGTCCGGACCGATCGGCCGGCATTCGTGTTCAGCCCGGGTACGACGCTGACGTGTCTCAACCCTCCTTCGGGCCAGACGCGTGAGGGTAGGACAAGCAGGCGCATTGAGGTACGGAGGAGCTTGACCCGGCCCCAGCCGGGCCTTAGGCTTGTTCGCATAAAGGGACATTACTTATCCCTTGCAGCAAACGAACGTGAGCGAGCAGAATGGCGGCCGCGACCGTGGAAGACTGGGTCGATTCCCTGCAGGCACAGGGGAAATACGCGTTTCTCCGCGCCGAGGCGATCAGTGGCAGCGGCCTGTCCGCCGAGGCCGTCAAGAAAGCTCTCCAGCGACTCGCCCGCCGGAAGCGCGTCGTGAAGGTCAAGAACTACTTCTACGTGATCGTGCCGCTCGAGTACCTCCATGCCGGCAGCCCTCCTCCCTCGTGGTTCATCGATGATTTGATGAAGGCGATGGACCGACCGTACTACGTCGGGTTGCTCAGCGCGGCCGGCATCCACGGCGCCTCTCATCATCAGCCCCAGGAATTCCAGGTGATCACGAATCGGCCGGTCCGCCCCCTGCAGGTCGGTCGCACGCGCGTTCGGTTCTTCACCAGCAAGCGCGCCGCGGACACTGCGGTGCAAAGCGTGAAGACGCCGACGGGTGGCATGCGCGTGTCCACGCCGGAGGCGACGGCTTTCGATCTGGTTCGTTTCGCCAAGGTCGCCGGCCAGATCGACAACGTCGCCACGGTTCTGGCGGATCTGGTTCCGCTGCTTGATCCGAAGCGGATGTTGAAGGTAGTGCGCGCCGGGGGTGATGTTCCCAATGCACAGCGTCTCGGTTACTTGCTCGACAAGGTCCGCGGGCGATCACAGGCGAAGGCGTTCCATGAATGGCTCAAGCGTCAATCTCCTCGTACCGTCCCCCTTCGGCCAGGACGGACGTTAGCCGGAGCCGAGGAGGATCGGCGCTGGCGCGTGCTCGTTGGTGATCCCGTCGAGGTGGAATCGTGATACCGCAGGCGCACATCACGGCATGGCGCGCGACCGCACCGTGGGGCGACGACGCCCAGGTTGAACAGGACCTCGTGCTCTCGCGGGCAGTTGTCGAGTTGTTCACCAATGCGGAATTGGCGGAGTTGCTCGCACTTCGCGGTGGAACGGCTCTCAACAAGCTGTTCATCCAGCCGGCCAGTCGGTACTCGGAGGACATCGACCTGGTGCAGGTAAAACCGGGAGCCATCGGTGGCGTACTGAACGCGATTCGCCGGCGGCTCGATCCCTGGCTCGGGCGGCCCAAGCGGTCGAGTGGCGAGGCCAGCGTGACGCTAACCTATCGCTTCGATTCGGAAGTGCCGCCCGTTCGCCCATTGCGGCTGAAGATCGAAATCAACACGCGTGAGCACTTCGCGGTGCTGGAATACAATCGGCTTCCGCTCCTGGTGGAGAATCCCTGGTTCACCGGCGAGGCCGACGTGTCGACGTACGCGTTGGACGAACTGATGGGCACGAAGCTCCGCGCGCTGTACCAGCGGCGTAAAGGGCGCGATCTCTTCGATCTTTGGCTGTGCCTGAGTCGCGGGCTAATCGACCCGGCGCAGGTGGTGGCGTGTTTCAGTGCGTACATGCAGCACGAGGGACGGACGATCTCGCGTGCCGAGTTTGAGCGCAATCTGTTCGAGAAGGAGAGCAACTCGGCATTCCTTGACGACATAAGGCCCCTACTTGCTACGGAGATCAGCTACGTCGCCAAGGAAGCCGTGACGCTTGTTCGCGAGAACCTTGTCAGTCGTTTGACTGGAGAGCCCTGGCGGGGAGCGTCGTCTGCTGACGTGGACAAGCCGCTCCCATGATGCGATTGGCATTTGGTGGCTCGGTTGCGCAGGTGTTTTCCGATGAATCGCCGGATCGGACCTCTCGACAATCACTCCTCACCGGAGGACAAGATCGCCCTGTTTAGTTCACTCTTCCGCGGACGTGATGATGTCTATCCCCGCCGCTTTGAGAGTCGCCGAACCGGTAAGTCCGGCTATCAGCCCGCCTGCGCCAACGAGTGGGTCCGAGATGTATGCGAGAAACCGAGGGTCAAGTGCGCCGAATGTGCCCACAGACGCTTTCTGCCCGTCACGGACGACGTGATCCGCTGGCACCTGTCCGGGCAGGACGACGACGGTCGAGAGTTCGTTATGGGCGTCTACCCGATGCTCCTCGACGAGACGTGTTTCTTTCTGGCCATTGACTTCGACAAGGCGCAGTGGCGCGACGACGTTGCCGCAGTTCTGGAGACCTGTCGCAACATGGACCTGCCGGTAGCCCTGGAACGATCGCGTAGCGGTAACGGCGGGCATGTGTGGTTCTTTTTCGATGAGGCCGTCCCTGCCGCGCTGGCGCGCAAGCTCGGCTCGCACGTTCTCACTGAGACCATGGAGCGCCGACCCGAAATCGGGCTGGACTCATACGACCGCTTCTTTCCCAACCAGGACACGCTGCCACAGGGCGGGTTCGGGAATCTGATCGCGCTGCCGCTGCAGCGACAGGCCCGGCAGTGTGGGAATACCGTCTTCCTCGACGACCAGTTGGACCCATATGCTGATCAGTGGGTATTTCTGTCGCAGACTCGCAAACTGGAGCGATGCCAGATTGAGGATGTTGTCCGTCGCGCCGAAGGAAAAGGGCGCATCGTCGGCGTGAGGCTTGCGTTACCTGACGAGAAAGACGCTGCGCCGTGGGCGGTTCCGCCGTCGAGGCGTCGGAAAGAAATCCCCATCGCCGAGCCGTTACCCACAAACCTGGAGTTGGTTCTCGGGGACGGCATCTATATCGCTGACGCCGGACTGCCGCCCGCCCTTCGCAACCGACTGCTTCGCCTCGCGGCATTCCAGAATCCCGAGTTCTACAAGGCCCAGGCGATGCGCCTGCCAACTTACGACAAACCTCGCATTATCGCCTGCGCCGAAGAGTACTCGAACCACATCTGTTTGCCACGTGGCTGTCAGGATGAACTGCTCCAGCTCTTGTCGGACGTGAAGATCGAGTCGGTTGTCCGAGATGAACGCTGCGCAGGCAGCCCTTTGGACGCGGCGTTTCACGGACAGCTGCGGCCGGAACAGCAGGCGGCGGCGGACGCACTGCTCGCCCACGACACAGGCGTACTGTCCGCTACCACCGCATTTGGCAAGACCGTGGTCGCCGCCTGGCTCATTGCACGACGCGCGGTCAGCACGCTGGTCCTCGTGCATCGGCGGCAATTGCTGGAGCAGTGGGTGGAACGGCTGTCGACGTTTCTTGGCTGGAACAGGAAGGACATCGGCCGGATCGAGGGTGGCCGCAAGAAGCCGACGGGGACATTGGACGTGGCCCTCATCCAGAGCGTTGTGCGTAAGGGTGTCGTGGATGACCGGGTTGCAGCGTACGGACAACTCGTCGTGGACGAGTGTCATCACCTTCCCGCCTTCAGCTTTGAGCAGGTAGCCCGCAGAGCGAAGGCGAAGTTCGTCATCGGCCTGTCCGCCACAGTCACTCGCAAGGACGGTCACCACCCGATCGTCTTCATGCAGTGCGGCCCTGTCAGGTATAGGGTCGATGCGAAAGAGCAGGCGGCCACGCGCCCCTTCGAACACACGGTCGTGGTTCGTCCTACGGAGTTCCGCCCGGTAGCGGCGGCGGACCCGGATGCCCGTCGGCAGTTTCACGATCTCTACGATCAACTTCAGAACGATGAAGGTCGCAACCGCCTCATATGCGAAGATGTTGTCCAAGCCGTAAGGGATGGACGCTCGCCTATCGTGCTGACCGAGCGCAATCGACACGTCGATTGCCTAGCTGGGATGCTCGCGCCGCAAGTCCGTCAGTTGATTGTGCTGCGGGGCGGCATGCGAAAGAGGGAAGCCGACGCGGTTGCTGCACAGTTGGCGTCGGTACCGGAAGAGGAAGAACGCGTGCTGCTGGCGACCGGCCGATACATCGGCGAGGGTTTCGACGACGCCCGGCTGGACACCCTGTTCCTCACGCTGCCAGTGTCATGGCGTGGCACGATTGCCCAGTACGTTGGCAGGCTCCACCGCTTGCACGATCGCAAGCGCGAGGTGCGCGTGCACGATTACGCCGACCTCCATGTGCCCATGCTGGCCAGAATGTTCGACCGCCGCTGCCGAGGGTATGAGTCTGTCGGGTACACAATATCACTACCCGCGAGTGCCGTGCCAGGTTGGCCTACCAATGTCCCCCTCCCTGTCGATCCCGTATGGAAGAACGACTACGCTGCCAGTGTCCGGCGGCTTGCCCGTGACGGAGTTGACAAGCCGCTGGCGAACCTGTTCGTTCATGCGGCACAGCCCGTGTTGCCCGATGCGGAAGGCGCGGACCGTGCCCGAAGCGCATCAGAGGCGTTCCTTTACCGCCGTCTGGAGACGTTGCCCGAGACAGCCGGTCGGTTTTGCTTGAACGCCGAGCTTCCCATCGCCTTTGATGGATGGGGGCGAATGGAAGTCGATTTGCTGTGCCAGGAGTTGAGCATCGCGATCGAGCTTGACGGAGGCCAGCATCTGGATGACGCTGAGGCGTATCGCCGGGACCGGCGAAAGGACCTCCTCCTGCAGGAGAACGGCTACCTCGTGCTCCGTTTCCTGGCCGAGGATGTGGGCAAGCGGCTTGACGCGGTAATGGACGCGATTCTGCGGGTGCTGGCGCACCGGCGGCGAGCATGCTGACCACGGCGCGCTGCTCGGCGAACGGCCGGGCAGCGCAGGGCGAGGAGAAAGCGGATGCCTGGAAAGCGCAAGACAGCAAACCGGTCCACGATAAGCAAGCGACAGCTTGCCGCGCTCGTCGAGGAAGCGACCGTGGACTGCTACAACGAATCGGAAGCGGTTTGCGGCTTCTACACGAAGATCGCGGATCATCTGGAAGCCCCGTTTGCCACCGTCGTTCTGGGCGTTGATGTTGAAGTAGCGCGCGTCGAGTTGACGCGGCAGGAGGAGATTGTCGCCGTTTGTGTGCGCGGCAAGGAGCGCCAGCGGATCCCGATCTGCGATTTGCCCCTGCCGTCGCCACCGCCGGCAGGGGCGGAGTGGATCGAGGCGTATCGCCATTGGGCTGCCGGCGCGTGAAAGAGGAGAATCGTGAGCGAGTATCAGTACTACGAGTTTCAGGCAATCGACCGACCACTGTCCGAGGACGACCAGCGGTGGCTCCGCGGGCTTTCCACGCGCGCCCAGATCACGACAACGAGCTTTACCAATGTCTACCACTGGGGTGATTTCCGTGGAGACCCGATCAAGCTCATGGAACGCTGCTTCGATGCGTTCGTGTACGTCGCGAACTGGGGCTCGCGACAGTTCATGGTCCGTCTGCCGCATGGGGCACTCGATGCCGCGCATGCCAGGCAGTACTGCCATCGATACGGCGTGTCATTGCAGAACAAGAAGAGCTGTGTCCTGATCGATCTCTACCGTGACGAAGAGCCCGGCGAATGGGATGGTTGGGAAGATGGTCCGACATGGATGGCGTCGCTGGCCCGGCTGCGTGACGACCTGCTCGACGGCGACTGGCGATGCCTCTATCTCGCGTGGCTCGTCGGAATCGAGACAGAGAGCCTTCCCGACAGCGCCAAGGAACCCCCGGTGCCGCCGGGTTTGAAAGAGCTGACGGCACCGCTCCAGGCGTTCGCGGATTTCATCGGAATCGACACGGAGCTTATCAAGGTCGCCGCTGAACGGAGCGGACCGCGCGCTGCCAACGATCCATCCACCAGTAAACTGAAGGGCTGGATTCGCTCGCTCGCCGCCACCGAGAAGGACGAGTGGCTGCTGAGAATCGCCCGGGGAGACGAGCCACACGCCCGCCGAAGCCTACTGCGGCGTTTCAGGGAGGCGGCGCCAGATCGTAACGCGCTGCCACATGACGAGGGCCGCACACCGGGAAGAACAGTCGCCGAGATATCGGTAGCGTGGCAACAGCGTCTCGAAGCCAAGCACCGCCGCCTCGCTGAAGAAGCTGCGAAAGAGCGCGAGCGCCCGGCGAAGGCCGAAGCCCAGGCCCGGAGAGAGCGCCTCAAGAACATTGCGTCGCGCGCCCCGGTGGTCTGGGAAGAGGTCTCTGCGTGGATCGCCAAGCGAACGCCGAAGGGATACGACTGCGCCGTCGCGTTACTGACAGACCTGAAAGCCGCCGCCGCCCTCGCGAATCGAAGCGCGGAGTTCGACCGTCGACTCCACGATCTCTGCGGCCGTCACGCGGGCAAACCCACCTTTATGGGCCGGCTCCGCAGTGCCGGGCTTGTTGGGTAGCCGCGACCTCTTCCAAGGAGTCGCATTCCCGAGACGCGTCGGTGTTCCGCTGACGCAGCGACAGTTGATCAGGACGACTCCGACGTGGCGAATCGGCGGCCTAGGGCCCGGAGTTTCTCTTGACAGATGAACCCAGTGCGATCACTGCTGATCATCTCGGCACACCAGCCAGCTATCTCCGCCGCAGGCAAACCAGAGTCCCGGAGCGCTTCCAAGACCGGCTCGAAGCACGTCTCGATGTCGTCCGTCATCAATCCCTCGTTACTCATCTCGACTTGGCAGCTGCCCGCGGCCATCAACTCCAGCGACAGCTCCATTGCCAGCCGCAGCTTCCCCAAGTCGATCAGGCGGCCTAGGTTCTGCTGTACCTGACGATAGGCTTCGTTGTCGTAGCTGAAGTTGCGATTGATGTCCCGCTCATCGAAGACGGTCGCATCGGCAATGGCTTGCCGTGTCATTCCCACCAGCTCCCCGGGCGGTAGCTGCAAGTTGAAGCGCGCCGCGAGTTGCCGAAGGACGGCGCGATTGTCTCCGGCGAGTTCCATAAGTGCACCAATCAACTCGGCCTTCGTGCGCCTCGCCAACGCACTGCGCAGCCGTTGTCGAGCGGCGCTTGCCGTCGACGTGGACTCGGCCATATCTTCACGGGGCACGCTTTGACGGCTCGCCGGCGCCGTATCTCTCGCGTTTCTGGCACGCATACCCTACACCGATCCGCGGCGCGCCTGGATGTCGAGCCGCCGCGTCAGCGCGCCGAACACATTGACAGCGGCAACGGCTCCAGCTTACCGGCAAAATGGAATGTTGGGCATTGGGGGTGACACCAACTCTGACCCGATGCTGGAACGAATGACCAAGAAACGACCAACTGGTGCAGTGGCCGATGTCGAATCCGACCGTAAAGCCGACATTTGGCAAGGTTTACGTATAGCCGTCGAACTGGCCGGCAAGACGAAGTCCAGCTTCCGGTATGGACTTCAAGAATCGCTGTTTCTGAGCCAGGAACGCCGATTCTGGAATCCCGCACTGGCCGGAACCGCTTCCGGCTGGATTGATGTAAGCTTTTGCGAAATAAGAAGATAGCGGGCGATGGGATTCGAACCCACGACGTCCAGCTTGGGAAGCTGGCATTCTACCACTGAATTACGCCCGCACTGCGGCTGCACGCCTGACGGGCCCAGTGCGCTCCGCCGGCGCTCGTGTCCCACGCGCTGACGGGGACGAAGAGGCATTGTAGCCACCCGTTCGCGCCGGGCAAGAGTCGTTTCGCGGTGCGTTCCGGCCTATAGCGCGAACCTTGCGGCCGCGCGGGGACCTGGTTCGAGGCAGGTGCCGCCCCGGTCTTGCGGAGGCGCGGGGCGGATGGGCCTGACGCCGGCGGGGCGTGCCTGGCGCGGACGGGGCGTGAGTGACGGGGGCTCGGGGTGTCTGGCGCGGACGGGGCGTGATTGAGGGGGCTCGGCGTGCCTGGCGCGGGCGGCGCTTTGGCGGGGCTGGGCGGCTATAATCCCGCCCGGCACGGGATCGAGCGTCGAGCCCGCTCGGCCGTAGCCGCGGGAAGATCACGATGCCCCACGGTTTGCACGCGAGGCCGAGGCTGCTCGGGCCCAACGTGTTCTTGGAGGTCCGTTGTCTCGACATGAGGGCCTGCGGGCTCGAGGAATGCCCCGGCACCAGTGTCGGCCGCCGGCGGCCGAGGTCGGCCGTGCGACCCGTGGAGAGCGAATTGGTGCGACTGCGTATTGCACGAGCGCATCGCGGGCGGCTCGGACGGACGTCGGTGGGGGGCATGTTGCTGCTGGCGTTGTTCTCCGTGGCCGTGACAGGCTGCACGCGGGCGGGGTCGGCGGAGCCCGCCAACCCCACGGCGAAGCAATCCGTGCCGGTAACGGTGGCGACGGCCGAACTCCGCGACGTGCCCGTCCAAGTGCGGAACATCGCCCGCGCCGAGCCGTACTTAACGGTTACGGTGAAACCGCAAGTCTCAGGACAAATTAGCAACATACACTTCAAAGAAGGCCAGCACGTAACTGAAGGGGAGATCCTGGTGAGTATCGACGCCCGGCCGTTTGAGGCCGCGCTGCAACAGGCGGAGGCGGTGCTGGCCAAGGAGGAGGCGTTGGCGGTGGACGCCGAGGCGCAGGCGAAGTGGCAGACCGAGTTGCACGGTCGGGGTGATGCGGCGCAACGCGAGTACGAGACGGCCGTGGCGCAGGCGGCGGCTTTGCGGGCGGCGGTGCAGGCTGACCGGGCGGCCGTCGCCAAGGCACGCCTGGACCTTGAGTACTGCTTCATCCGAGCGCCGATCTCCGGGCAGACCGGGGCGCGCCTGGCCGACGCGGGCAACGTCGTGAAGGCCAACGAGACGGCGCTCGTCGTTCTGAACCAGGTGAGCCCGCTGTACGTCACGTTCTCGGTGCCGGAGGGGCTGCTGGGCGGAATCCGGATGCATCAGGCGGCCGGCGCGCTGCCGGTTGCGGTCGAGTTCCCGAGCGCTGCGGAACCGGCGGAACCGGCGGAACTGACGTTCATCAACAACCAAGTGGACACGACGACCGGCATGATCGTGCTGAAGGCGACCTGCCCGAACCAGGAGCACCGGCTGTGGCCCGGGCAGTTCCTGCAAGCCGTGCTGACGCTGGCGACATTGCAGGACGCGGTGGTCGTGCCAGCCCGCGCGGTGCAGATCGGCCAGCGGGGGCAGTTTGTGTACGTTGTGAAGGATGACGCCACCGTGGAGGCCCGGGCGGTGGAGACCGGGGTGGCGGCGGGCGAGCAGGTGGTCATCGAGACCGGCGTGGCCGCCGGTGAGCGCGTGGTTACCGACGGACAGTTGCGGCTCACGCCGGGCGCCAGCGTGCAAATCCGCGAGGCGCAGCCGCCGGCAGCATCCCGTCCGCAGGAAGCGAAGCCGTGAACATCTCGGAACTGTTCATTCGCCGCCCGGTGATGACGACGCTGGTGATGCTGGGCATGCTGGTGGCGGGCGTGATGGGCTACCGGCTGCTGCCGGTCAGCGACCTGCCGAACGTCGATTTCCCGACGATTTCGGTCTCGGCCAGTCTGCCCGGCGCGGGCCCGGAGACCATGGCGTCGTCGGTGGCGACGCCGCTGGAGCGCGAGTTCTCCACCATCGCCGGCATCGACTCGATGACCTCAACCAGCACGCTGGGCTCGACGCAGGTCACGCTGCAGTTCAACCTGGAGCGTGACATCGACGCGGCGGCGCAGGACGTGCAGGCGGCCATTGCGCGGGCGACGCGGCGCCTGCCGCCGGAGATGCCGAACCCGCCTTCGTATCGCAAGGTCAACCCCGCGGATCAGCCGATCCTGTTCCTGACCCTGACGGCGCCGACGTTGCCGCTGTACCGGCTCAACGAGTACGCCGACACGCTCATGGCGCAGCGCATCTCGATGGTGCCGGGCGTCGCCCAGGTAAACGTGTTTGGCTCGCAGAAGTACGCCGTGCGCATCCAGCTCGACCCCAACGAACTGGCGACACGTCAGATCGGGCTGGACGAGGTCCAGCAGGCCGTCCAGGAGGCAAACGTGAACCTCCCCGTCGGCACGCTGGATGGTGCGCATCGCGCGACGACCGTCGAGACCACCGGCCAACTGTTCGACGCTGCGGGTTATCGCCGCATCATCGTCGCCTATCGCAACGGCAGCCCCGTGCGTCTCGAGGCCCTCGGGCGGGTACTCGACAGCGTGGAGAACGACAAGGTGGCGGCCTGGTGCGTGGACGAGCGGGCCATGGTGCTCGCCATTCAGCGCCAGCCGGGCACCAACACGGTCGAGGTGGTGGACGCCGTCAAGGGGCTGCTGCCGTCGTTCCAGGAGCAGTTGCCGGCGTCCGTGACCATTGGCGAACTCTATGACCGATCGGCCTCGATCCGGGCGTCCGTGGCGGACGTCAAGTTCACGCTGTGGCTGACGCTGGGGCTGGTGATCCTGGTGATTTTCCTGTTCCTGCGGACGCTGCGGGCGACGGTTATTCCCAGCCTAGCGATTCCGTTGTCGCTGGTGGGCACGTTCGGCCTGATGTACCTGCTGGGCTTCAGCCTCGACAACCTGTCGCTGATGGCGCTGACGCTGTCGGTCGGGTTCGTGGTGGACGACGCGATCGTCATGCTCGAGAACAGCGTGCGGCACATGGAGATGGGGGCTCCGGCGCTGGAGGCCGCCCTGCAGGGCTCCCGCGAGATCGGCTTTACGATCCTCTCCATGACGCTGTCGCTGGTGGCGGTGTTTATCCCGGTACTGCTCATGGGCGGTATTGTCGGCCGGCTGCTCAACGAGTTCTCCATCACGATCAGCATCGCAATCCTGCTGTCCGGCGTGGTCTCCCTGACGCTCACGCCCATGCTGTGCAGCCGGTTCCTGCGTCCGCCCGGCGCGGTCCATCACGGGCGCATTTTTCAGGCGTCGGAGAAGGTGTTTGCAGGGGTGCTGAAGTTCTACGCCTGGGGATTGCGCGGCGCGTTGCGGTTTCGCGGAACCGTGATGCTCATCTCGGCTCTGGTACTGGTCGCCACGGGCTGGTTGTTCGTGCACATCCCGAAGGGCTTTCTGCCAAGCGAGGACACCGGTCGCCTCTTCGCCATGACGGAGGCAGCGGAGGGAGTGTCGTTCACGGAGCTGGTTCGCAACCAGTTGGCCGTGGCCCGGATCGTCAAGGCTGACCCCAATGTCGACTCGTTCATGTGCAGCGTGGGACCGGGCGGGGGCAGCGCGGGTACCAACGTCGGGCGGCTGTTCATTCGGCTCAAGCCGCGGGACCAGCGCTCGGTGTCCGCAGACGAGCTGATCCAGCAACTGCGGCCGAAGGTGTCCCAGGTGCCGGGCATGCGCGTTTACCTGCAGAACCTTCCACCGATTCAGGTCGGGGGGCAGCTTACCAAAAGCCAGTACCAATACACGCTCCAGAGTCCGGACACCGACGAATTGTATCGTTACGGCCCACTGCTGGCCGACCACATTCGCACGCTGCCGGGCTTCCAGGACGTGACCACCGACCTGCAACTTAAAAATCCACAGGTTACGGTGGAAATCGACCGGGACCGGGCGGCCACGCTGGGCATCAGCGCTGCTCAGATTGAGCGCGCTTTGTCCAACGCCTATGCGGCCCAGCAGATCTCCACCATCTACGCACCGAACAATCAGTATCAGGTCATTCTTGAGCTCGAGGACGCCTATCAGGCCGACCCGGCCACGCTGGCGCTGCTCTACGTCCGCGCCAGCAGCGGGCAACTCGTGCCGTTGAGCGTGGTGGCCCGGATGGTGCCCGGGGTGGGCCCCCTCTCGGTCAACCACGCCGGGCAGTTGCCGGCGGTGACCGTCTCGTTCAACCTGAAGCCCGGCTTCGCGCTGGGCGATGCCACCACCCAGGTGCGCGCCGCCGCGGCCGAGCTGCTGCCCCCCACCATCAGTACCACGTTCCAGGGCACCGCCCAGGTATTTCAGTCATCGCTCGCCAACCTCGGCGTGCTGCTCATCGTGGCGGTGCTCGTAATCTACATGGTGCTCGGCATCCTGTACGAGAGCTTCTTTCACCCGATTACAATCCTGTCCGCGTTGCCGTTTGCGGGTTTCGGCGCCCTGCTGACGCTGAAGGTGTTCAATGTGGAACTGAGCCTGTACGCGTTCGTCGGCGTGATCATGCTGATCGGGCTGGTGAAGAAGAACGGTATTATGATGATCGACTTTGCGCTGGAGGCGCAGCGGCGCGAGGGACGGGCCGCCCAGGAGGCGATCTACGAAGCGTGCCTGATCCGCTTCCGGCCGATCATGATGACGACGATGGCGGCGCTGATGGGTACGTTGCCGATCGCGCTCGGTTTCGGCGCGGGGGCGGAGTCCCGCCGGCCGCTGGGGCTGGCGGTGGTCGGCGGGCTGCTGTTCTCACAGTTGCTGACGTTGTACGTGACGCCGGTGTTTTTCCTGTACCTGGAGAAGCTGCGGGTGTGGCTGACCCGCCGGCCGGCGGCTGAAGCGGTCGCGCAGCCAAGCCCCGCCACCGGCGGTGCAAGCAGGTAGTCGGCATGATCGAACGTTGCCGGAGTGGCCCCGATCGGTACGACCAATGAGGATTATTCCCATGTGTTTGCGAACCTTGCTGTTGCATGGCTTACTATTCCTGATGTTTGCCGGTCCGGCCCGCGCCGCCGAGCCGTCTGCCCCCGGTCTGCGGACGCGCTGGGCGGAGGCCGTCACACCGGCCAACGCGCATCCGGAGTATCCGCGCCCGCAGATGGTGCGACCCGAGTGGCAGAATCTCAATGGTCTCTGGGAATTCGCCGTCACAGCCAAAGCAGAGAGCCGGCCCTCCGAGTGGCCGCAGCGGATTCTGGTACCGTTTCCCGTCGAGTCCGCCCTCTCCGGTGTGCAGACGACGGTCTCACCCGAGCAGCGCGTCTGGTATCGCCGCACGTTCTCCGTGCCGGAGGCGTGGCGGGGACGCCAGGTGCTGCTGCACTTCGAGGCGGTGGACTGGGAAACCACTGTATGGATCGATGGCAAGGAAGTCGGCACCCACCGCGGCGGCTATGACCCCTTCACGTTCGACATCACCAGCGCTCTACAGAGTACGAACGAGCACGAGCTGGTCGTGAGCGTCTGGGACCCCACTGACGCCGGGCCGCAGCCGCGCGGTAAGCAGGTGCTCAAGCCCAAGGGCATCTTCTACACTCCCACCACCGGTATCTGGCAGACGGTCTGGCTGGAACCGGTGCCGCAGGCGCCGGCCACGGATGCTCCGGCTCCCCAGCAGGCGGGCCCCGGCGCCGCCGGATCCGCTCCCTACATCGAGGCTCTGCAAATCGTCCCCGATGTGGACCATTCCACGGTGCGGGTGCGCGTGATCCTCGGGCCTGAGTCTGAAGCAAATGGAAGCCCGGCAGGAAAACCGAGAGTCATGGTCCAAGTACGCGAGCATCTGCCGACAGAGGTCGCTACCCTGGGTCGGCCTGGGCAGGACATTGACGTACGCCTGTCGGCGCCGAAATTGTGGTCGCCCGACGAGCCGTTTCTCTATGATCTGCGCGTAACACTCTGTGAGCCGGCCGACCCGGATGCTCCGGTGGTCCTGGATTGCGTGGAAAGCTATTTCGGCCTGCGCAAGATGACGCCGGGCAAGGACGAGCGTGGCCGCCCTTGCCTGCTGCTGAACAACAAACCGCTGTTCACGCTGGGCCCGCTGGATCAGGGCTTCTGGCCGGACGGCATCTATACGGCACCCACCGATGAGGCCCAGCGTTACGATCTCGAAATGACGAAGCAACTGGGCTTCAACATGCTGCGCAAGCACGTCAAGGTGGAATCGCGGCGCTGGTACTACTGGTGTGATAAGCTCGGCATCCTGGTCTGGCAGGACATGCCCAGCGGTTTCGTGCAGGCGGAGGCGGGCGCGGCCGGGGCGCCCGCGGGGCAGGAAGCCGGTGCCCAGTTCGAACTCGAGCTGCGCCGGCTCATTGAGGAACACAGCAACCACCCATCCATCGTCATGTGGGTCGTGTTCAACGAGGGCTGGGGACAGTACGACACGGAGCGCCTGGTCAGTTGGGTGAAGCAGCTTGATCCGACGCGGCTCGTGAACGGTGCCAGCGGCTGGCACGACCGCGGCGTCGGCGACGTGTGTGACATTCATGCGTATCCCGGTCCGGCCGCCCCGAACCCGGAACCCGCGCGGGCGGCGGTACTGGGTGAGTTCGGCGGTCTGGGACTCCCGCTTACCGGGCACACCTGGCAGGCCGAGGGCTGGGGGTATCAGACTTTCAAGACGCCGGCCGAGCTGACGGATGCCTATGTGGGCTTGCTGGAGCAAGTGTGGCTGCTGAGGGCCGAGCCGGGCCTCTGTGCGGCCGTGTATACCCAAACCACGGACGTGGAGACCGAGCTGAACGGCCTGCTCACTTATGATCGTGCGCTCGTCAAGCCGGACGCCCAGCGGGCGACGGCCGCCAACCGTCGCGCCCTGGGTCCGCCGCCGGAGATCCGCGTCGTTGTGCCGGATTCCCGCAAGGACGGACAGGTTTGGAGCTACACCACCACAGCCCCGCCGGCCAACTGGACGGAAGCCGCCTTCGATGATTCCTCCTGGCAGAAGGCACCGGGCGGTTTTGGCCATGAGGGCACGCCCGGCGCCGTCGTCCGCACGGAGTGGCAGAGCGCGGACATCTGGCTGCGGCGCAGCTTCACAGTGGAGAAAGTGCCCGCCCGCACGTACTTGAGTGTGTATCACGATGAAGATTGCGAGATCTACATCAATGGCCGGCCGGCGGCGACGCTGAAAGGGTACACGACGAGTTACGTCTTCGCCCGGTGCGCGGCCGACGTGCGTCTGCAACCGGGCCGCAACACGCTGGCCGTCCATTGCCGCCAGACCGGAGGGGGACAGGGCATCGACGTGGGGATCGTCGAAATCGTGGAACCGACGGCACCGTAGGTGCGTCCAAGAGTACGCGTCCAGTCGTCGGCCGAGCGGCAGCGGCCCAGCCGCCGGGGTCGGTCGGAGTGCCGGAAACCACTTGTACCCCGATAGTGACCGAGCCGAAACAAGACCGCACATGGAAGCCCGGTGAAGAATACAGAGTGACCGGCAGACGGGAGAACAATGATGAACGGCAGCACCCGCCGCCACCCGTGCTCGATGATCCCGCTCGGCCTGCTGCTGGCATCCGTGGCCTCGGCAGAGCCGCCCAGTGGCCCGCCCGCGGACGGGTTAGCGTGCCGGCTCGCCTGCGACCGGACCGAGTACGCTCCCGGCGAGACCGTTGAGCTTACGGCAGCCGTGCAGAACGTCGGTAAGGACACGCGGCTGCTCCCGGCGCACGCCGTTTGCGCGCACGAGCGCTTCGGTCGCCTCGCGCGTCTGTGCCTCGTCACACCCCGCGGCCAGAAGTGGCTGAAACAGATTCCCCTGCCCGGGCCTGCCCACGACGCGGTTGGGTATCAGGAGCTGCAGCCGACCTGGTCGACGTCAATCGGCATCGAGTCGTTTCGCCTCCTGGCGGATCCTCCCGGCTGGGAACTCGAGCCCAACCCGGTCGGGTCGGCGAGAGCCGGGCTGTCGCTGCGCCTGCAAGGGCAGTACCGCCTCTGGGTCGAGTTTGAGAGTGCACCGCTGCGCGAAGCGCCGCCGCAGGCCTGGGCGGGCAAGGTGTGGAGCAACGAGGTCTCCTTCACCGTGCGCGACGTCTCCGGCCGCCTGCGCTTAGACGACGCGACGTCGGAGCAGATAGCCCTGCTCGACCGCTTCGTGGAGTCCGGCGGCCGCGACGCTGCCGACCTGCAAACCGCGCTGCTGCGAGCCGAGAACGAAGGGCTGGCACTGGAGGTTGTCGAGAAGCTGCGGGCGGCGCTGGAGTCCGCTTCGGAGCCGGTGCCTGCGTGGTGGGGTTCCCTGCACGCGCTGGTCCAGGAGCGCGCCTGCGATTCGGTGACGCGGCGTCTGGGCATCGAAGGTGTCTTTCTGACCAGGCTGGTGGAGTTGCAGCTCGCCCTCCTCGAACGCGAGGAGCAGTCCGCTCCCGCCGCGCGCTGGCCGGCGCCGGACCCGCAGGCGTTGCTGGTCTACCTGAACAGCGAGCGCCGCGAAGGCACCCTCGTTTTCCGGGCAATCGCGTACGCCGAGCGCCACGCGAAACTCCCACCAGCAAGCGACGCCGGTGAATCACCAGTACCTGCGCCTCGTCCGCTGGAGCGCCGCGCGGGCCTCACGCTGGCATGGGATATCCTGTTGCGCTCCGGCCGTTTGCATGATGGAATCACGCTGGCCCAGGCTGAGCAGATTCTCGGACCACCCACCGAGCGTCGTGACGACAGCGTGGATTGGTACGCCAACTCGCCCAGACACGTGAATCCCAAGCTGTGGGCCCGGTTGCGCGAGGATCAGTTGTACGACTGGACCAACAGTCTCCGCTGAAGCGCGGGCGGCGTGATCGAGAGGCATGCGAGCGCACCTGCCATCCGAGTTCGGCCGCTGGGCCGGCCGATTCGCCATCGCTGGTTGACGAAAGGTGGCTCGCCGCGGACCCACGCCCGCCCGCGCGGTGTTGCCGGGCACCCAGGCCGCGTTGGGCATACGCGACGCGAACGCAGGCGCTGGCGCAGGTCGGTTGCAGGCGCACCGGGTTATCGGTCGTCACAAGTCCACGCGCTGAACAAGTCTTGCCCACGGGCCGATAGTTCCAGCAGCAAGGATGCCGGCCGCGACACCGGCCTTCTTGACATCGGGCAGCCCGTTCGAGCGCACTTGCCGTGCGTGAGCGCGCCGGCGCGGGGTCCACATGGCTCCCCATCACGCCCGTGGAAGTGCACGTCCGGGTACTGCGCGGTCCTGAGGACCGATATGGACATTGGCGAGCAGGCACAACTCGAGCGCGGCGTCAATGCGCGGCCGCCGAACCCGCGCCGCACGCCGCGGCTGTGGCTCAGGCTGGCGCTGGCCGTCGGTCTGCCCTCGCTGTCCGGCGTCATGCTGCTGTGGCTGGCGGCGTTTGCCCTCATCCTGCCGACGTTCGAGCGCAGCCTGCTGGGCGGCAAGCAGGAGATGATCCGCAACCTCACGGAGACCGCCTGTGCGGCCGTGGCACGCTATCACCAGCGGGTGCTCACCGGCGAACTGACGCTGGCGGAGGGGCAGACGCGCGCCATCGCCACCGTGCACAGTCTACGCTACGGTCGGGACAGCAAGGACTACTTCTGGATCAGTGACATGGACTGCCGGATGGTGGTCCACCCGTTTCGGGCGGACCTGCAGGGGCACGACCTCAGCGACGTCGCCGACCCCGAGGGTCGCCGCCCCTTCGCTGAAATCACCCGACTCGCGCGGCAACAGGGGCGCGGCTACGTCACGTATCTGTGGCAGGAGAAGGACCAACCCGAACGCATCAGCCGCAAGCTTGCCTACGTGCAGCGGTTCGAGCCCTGGGAGTGGATCATCGGTACCGGGGTGTATCTCAACGACGTCGAGGCTGAGATCGGGGCGCTCACCCGGCGTCTGGGGATCGCCAGCGCCGTTGTCCTCGGCGTGGTAACCCTGCTGTCCGCGTTCGTGATCTGGCAGGGGGCGCGGACGGAGGCACGCCGCCATCGGGCCGAGCTGAAAAACCATGTCCTGCAGGAACAGTTGTACCAGGCCCAGAAGCTCGAAGCCATCGGGCAACTCGCCGGCGGCGTCGCGCACGAGTTCAACAACCTGCTGCCCATCGTGCTGGGCGGTGTCGAGCAGATCCGAGGCGCCACGGGTCGGAACCCCGAGGTTCAGTCGGCACTGATTGGCATTGAGCAGGCCGTCGCGCAAGGTGTCGCCGTCACGCGCTCGCTGCTGACGTTCGGACACCGACTCCCCGTCAACCTGCAACCCCTGCGCCTGGCGACCGTCGTCGAGAACGCTGCGAGACTGCTGCGGCGCATGCTGCCTGCGGCGATCGAGTTGCGTCTGGAGACGGCCGGCGAGCCTTCTCTCTGGGTGAACGCCGACGGAAACCAGTTGCAGCAGGTGCTGCTGAACCTGGCCATCAACGCCCGTGACGCCATGCCGATGGGCGGGGTGCTGCGCCTCTCGGTGTCAAGCGAACGACGCCCGGCCGCGGCGCCTGGGCCGCCGGAGCAGGCGACTCAGTGGGCGCGCCTCGAAGTCGCTGACGCCGGCGTGGGCATGTCAGCGACCGTCCAGGCACGCCTGTTTGAGCCGTTCTTCACCACGAAGAAGCCCGGTCAGGGCACCGGCCTGGGTCTGCCCGTCGTGCAGGGAATCATCAAGAACCACGGGGGTGAGATTCACGTGCATTCCCAGGTGGGCGGTGGATCCACGTTCGTGATTACCCTCCCGTGTATTGCCCCGCCCTTGCCGACGGTCCCCGCGCTCGAGGGCCCCGCGTCACTCTGCCCAGCCGATCCGAACGGTGACCGTGAGGGACCGGACGTCTGTCAACGTGACCCTGCTTCGGGTGCGCCGTCTCCCGGCGCGAGAAGGTCTGCCGCAGGAGCCGATCCTGGTGTCGTGCTGCTGGCGGCCCGCAACCGCGACATGCGTGAGATCATGGCGAGCGGATTGAAGTCGCTCGGACACCCCGTCATCCAGGCCGGTGACGACGAATCGGTGCGGTGGCTTTGCGGCCGGTCCCGAAGCAGCCTGAAGCTGCTCATTCTGGACACGGACGTACCCGCCTGCCCCGCTACGGAGTGCCTCAGTGCCCTCCGCCGGCAGGGGATCAACGCCCCCACGCTGCTCATTACCGACGACGCGCCCCTTGGACGCGACGACACGCTCGGCCCGGATGCCGCGCTTCTGCGCCGGCCGTTTCGGATGACCGAACTCGTAGACGTGGCCGCGCGCCTGCTGCACCGCTCCACGGTCCGGGAGGTACTCACGTGACGCGACCGGTCTCGGTCATTCTCGCGGACGACCACACGCTGCTCCGCGACATGCTGGCGCGGCACATCGAGGCGACGGCGGAGTTCACGGTGCTTGCCGGCGTGGGCAGGGCTGAAGATGCCGTGGCTCTCACCTTCAAGCACAAACCCGATATCGTCGTGCTCGACATCGACATGCCCGGGCTGGAGTCCTTCGAGGCCGCCCGCCGCATCAAGAGCGCCTGCCCCGACACCCGCGTTGTTTTCCTGACCGCCTTCGTCCATGACCGCTACATCGAACGGGCCTTGTCCGTGTCCGCCTCGGGTTACCTTACCAAGGGAGAACCGCCCGCTACGCTGGTGGATGCCTTGCGCGCGGTGGCGGGCGGCGCCGCCTACTACTCGCCGGAAGTCGCGGACCGCATCGTCTTCACTGCCGAGGGCATGCGTCTGGCACAGCAACCGCACTCGCGGGCCTCCGCCCTGTCGGGACGCGAAGTCGAGATCCTCCGCTACCTTGCCCGCGGGATGTCGAAGAAACAAATCGCGCAGACCGCCTGTCTCAGCGAACGCACGGTCAACCGCCACTGTGCCAACCTCATGGGCAAGCTCGACATCCACGACCGGGTCGAGCTTACCCGTTTCGCCATCCGCGAGGGGCTTGCTGACGCGTAACGCCCCGACCACCCCTGCGGGTGACACAAGGACCGATATGCAGCCCTGCGCGCCTGCAAACCGAGCCGCGACCGTCGCGGTGCGGCCGACGGCCAGCGCCGGCGCCGATTATCGGCTGCGTCCGGGCCTGTGACAGCGGCGCCTCCTCTGAACTGGAGCGTACTCTCCATCGTCCTTCCTGCTGCCCCTGCCGATGACAAGCACGCTGCCCAACTGTGCGGGGAGCCGGGTCCGTCCTGCCTGGCAGGTCTCCCGGCCGCGAACCCGCGGGAGGCAGCAGGGCATTGCGGCTGAAGTGTAGCCGGCAGTGTCGGTCGGGGTGCATGCTTTCGCTACGGCTCAATTCCTGCGCCCACGCCCGGCCTGCTCCGGCCAGCCCCAACCAGACGGAACCACTGGCAACCTCAGCGAGGAACGGCACATCATGAACCTGTCAACGAAAATGGCATTGGGCTTCGGGGTCGTCATTGTTATCGCCGGCGTCCTGGGAGTGGTGAGTTGGATCGGCCTGGGCAGCGTCTCGGCGACGACAGCTCTGGACCGCCAAGGCACCGACTGTCTGGACGAACTGAACCAATGCGCCACCTTGCGGCGCGACTTCGCCCTCCGCGGCTTCACTAAGTCCGACGGCGAGGACAAGAACGCCGCCGACAAGTGGTACGACGCCCAGGCCGAACTCGTCAAGCAGCTCGACACGCTCGCCGCGGCCGCCGGCCTGGACGCCAAGCAGCAGACTCTGGTCCACAGCGTGGCCGCCAGTGCCAAAGAATACAAGGGTACGTTCGACCAGCAGGTACAGGCCCGCACCGAGCGCGACGAGGCCTTCGCCGCCTGGGGCAAGATCGGCTGGAGCTTCACCGAAAGCAACGCCAGCATCATCAAGAACACCATCGCTCCAGGTCTCGACGCGGCCCAGACCAGCCGCGACGCCGACCAGATCATGCGCTGGGCCAACATCAGTGACCGCCTCGACAAGGACGTCATGCAGCCCTTCCTGCTGCTCCGTGTCTGCGCCGTGTACCTGCTCGCCACCAACGCCGACGCCCAGTGGACCAAGTACCAGGAACAGTTGAAGGTTGCCAAGGACGGCCTGGAGGCCTGGGCCACCATCGTCAAGGGCGATCCGCAACTGGAAGCCGCGGCCGGGCAGATTCGCCAGTATCTCAGCGACTATGAGGCGGCCGGGCAACGCTACTACCAGGGTCTGCTCACGGCGCGCGCCAGCGACACCCAGATGGCCAAGGTGGCCGGGCAGATCGTCGCCGGCATGCAGGAACTCAAGTCCACTCTCCAAGAGCAGATGGAGACACGCACGGCACGCACCAACATCATGACCCTGCTCATGACGGCCGGTGCCCTGGTTCTTGGCGTGCTTCTCGCCTACGTCATTACCCGCAGCATCGTCCGTCCGATCAACCGGATCATCACCGGCCTGAACGAGGGTGCCGAGCAGGTCAACGATGCCGCCGGGCAGGTCTCCGGTGCGTCGCAGGACCTCGCCCAGGGCGCCAGTGAGCAGGCGTCCTCCCTGGAAGAGACCTCCAGCTCGCTCGAGGAAATGGCCGCCATGACCCGCACCAATGCCGACAACGCCCGCCAGGCCAACGACCTGAGCGAGCAGACGCGCACGGCCGCCCAGCACGGCGACAAGACCATGGAGGCCCTCAACGTCGCCATGTCGGCCATTAACGACTCCTCGAGCGAGATCAGCAAGATCATCAAGGTCATCGAGGAGATCGCGTTCCAGACCAACCTGCTGGCCCTCAATGCCGCGGTCGAAGCCGCCCGCGCCGGCGAGCACGGCAAGGGGTTCGCGGTGGTGGCCGATGAGGTGCGTAACCTCGCCCAGCGGGCCGCTCAGGCGTCGCGCGAGATCACCGGCCTGATCGAGGACTCCGTCTCCAAGGCCCGCGAAGGCAGCAACGTGGCGGGCGAGGTGGCGAAGGCCCTGGGCGACATCGTGGGCAACGTGGCCAAGGTGACCGAGTTGATCAACGGCATCGCCCGCGCCAGCCAGGAGCAGACGCAGGGCGTGGACCAGATCAACACGGCCGTGTCCCAGATGGACAAGGTGACGCAGCAGAACGCGGCCGGCGCTGAGGAGTGTGCTTCCGCTGCGGAGGAGCTGGCCGCGCAGGCCCAGGCCGTGCAGGCCGTCGTACGTGACCTGGCGGGCTTGATCCACGGCCGCAAGGACCAGGAGCAACTCCGCGTCTCCGACTCCTACTCCGCCAACCAGCGGCGGAAGAGCAAACCGGCCCCGGCAGTCCGCGCTGCTGCCTCGGGCACCAAGGCGCAGCCCCCCGCACCGGCGTCCGCGTCCGGGTCCACACCGGCCGCCCGTGACAAGTTCCTTCCCATAGAGGAAGAGAAGGTGGCCCAGTTCTGACGCCTCTGTGACTTCCCCTCTCCCCTTTGGGGAGAGGGCAGGGTGAGGGGGCGAGCGCCGGCGCTGCGACGCGCTCCCCACCCTCCCGGCGACGGAGTGAGGTCTCATCAGCGTCGCCGAGCTTCGACTCTCCTCGACCACGCAGCGGGCGGGCACCACCCACGGTGCCCGCCCGCTGTTCTATTAAGTGCGCCCGCCCACTGCTCTATTAGGAGTGCCAGCCCGCAGCTCTATTAAGAGCGTCCAACAGAACCACTTCCCCTTCGCAGGTATGTGTTTAGTGACCACGCGCGCGGCGGAGGGTCTATGTTTCCCTGCGCCAGGCAGGCGTGGGTTGCTGCCGCTGAGGACGTGCGGACGGCCACGGCGGGTTCGTCCGCCCTCCGGGCGGGCTCAGAAGAAGAGGAAGAAGAAGGAAGCGGGCGGCCATCCAGGGCCTTGCAGGTCCTGGACGCGGGGCTACTCTCCTCTTCTCTTCTTTCGCCCGGAGGGCGCACGCGCCGTCGGAGCCGCGACACCGAGCGCAGCCCCCGCTGAACACGTACTTCGGGAGAAGGTAGGGTGAGGGCAACGGGGATGAAGACGCCCCCGGATGCGCGAACCCGCCTCCCTGCGGCGTGGGGGCTGACTACCGTTGAAGACATAGCGTCGGCCCCCTGCGGCCGACATGGAACGCCCCCGCCGCCCGTATCGTCGAGGACCTCCTTGCCGACGAGGCGCTCTTCAGCAGGCTGTTAGCGACTCCAAGGGAGCGACTGCAGCTCAGCGCCGGTACCGCGTGTCCGCGTACGCGCATTTGCCAAAGCTGTCTGTGCTTACGTTGGCTCGTTGTACACAAGTGGGCGACGCGGGGGGGGGCAACCATGTCTCACCAGCCTCTCGACCGCCTCCTGACGCACGACTCGACACGTACGTTGTTGCGGCTTGCTCGCAGGCTGGGGTCGATTACACTGGCTTCGGACTGAGACCAGGTTGGGATTGGGTTGCGGCTTGCTCGCAGGCTGGGGTCGATTACACTCGTGGGCAGACCGTACCACGCCCGGGCCGTGTTGCGGCTTGCTCGCAGGCTGGGGTCGATTACACTCTTGGCGGTGGCTGGATGCGCGCCGCTGGGGTTGCGGCTTGCTCGCAGGCTGGGGTCGATTACACTTCGCCAGCTGGGCACTCCGTGAGGTTTTGCGTTGCGGCTTGCTCGCAGGCTGGGGTCGATTACACTGATCAGTTCGCGCTCTGCGAGTCCTGCGCTGTTGCGGCTTGCTCGCAGGCTGGGGTCGATTACACTCTTAGGGCTACTCTGTAGTTACGCGGCGGCGTTGCGGCTTGCTCGCAGGCTGGGGTCGATTACACTGCACCAGCAGCGGCTCGGCCACCCCGCGCGGTTGCGGCTTGCTCGCAGGCTGGGGTCGATTACACTCCGCTGCCAGAGTTCCCGCCGCAGAGCATGTTGCGGCTTGCTCGCAGGCTGGGGTCGATTACACTTAGCTCACGACCGTGCCGTCGCCGAACTTAGTTGCGGCTTGCTCGCAGGCTGGGGTCGATTACACTCTCACCACGTCCGCCTGCACCACCGGCCAGGTTGCGGCTTGCTCGCAGGCTGGGGTCGATTACACTAGGATCGGGTCGCCGTTGGTGGTGACGTACGTTGCGGCTTGCTCGCAGGCTGGGGTCGATTACACTCATCGGAAAGTTGCCCGATGAGGGTTTCCCGTTGCGGCTTGCTCGCAGGCTGGGGTCGATTACACTGCGGTGGAGAGCAGGCATGCACCGACGTAGGTTGCGGCTTGCTCGCAGGCTGGGGTCGATTACACTGGATACGAACGGCAGGGTGATACGCTGCCCGTTGCGGCTTGCTCGCAGGCTGGGGTCGATTACACTCAGGAGGGGCCGGCCGCCCAGTCGCCGAGGGTTGCGGCTTGCTCGCAGGCTGGGGTCGATTACACTTGGCCAGCGCCTGATAGACGCTGCTGATCGGTTGCGGCTTGCTCGCAGGCTGGGGTCGATTACACTACAGCACCCGCTGTCCTGGTGTTGGTTTGTGTTGCGGCTTGCTCGCAGGCTGGGGTCGATTACACTGCGGGCGGCATTGATGACGGTGGGGGTGGCGTTGCGGCTTGCTCGCAGGCTGGGGTCGATTACACTATGGCGGAAACCCCGGCCGGCGGCGGCACGGTTGCGGCTTGCTCGCAGGCTGGGGTCGATTACACTGTGGATCGGCGACGGTCCAGACGCATGGTGGTTGCGGCTTGCTCGCAGGCTGGGGTCGATTACACTGGAGATCGAAGGTGATCGTGATCCCGCTTTGTTGCGGCTTGCTCGCAGGCTGGGGTCGATTACACTAACCATCACCGTGTGTGGGCGCAATGCGGCGTTGCGGCTTGCTCGCAGGCTGGGGTCGATTACACTGTTCGTACCCAACACCAGCGACCCGATCATGTTGCGGCTTGCTCGCAGGCTGGGGTCGATTACACTTCACGGGCCCAGTACTCAGAGAGCCACCGGTTGCGGCTTGCTCGCAGGCTGGGGTCGATTACACTTCACGGTCCCCAACGGCGGCACCGGCCTGGGTTGCGGCTTGCTCGCAGGCTGGGGTCGATTACACTGCTCTCCATAGATTATAACACGCCGCTGACGTTGCGGCTTGCTCGCAGGCTGGGGTCGATTACACTTGCCAATCTGGTCATGCTGCTGGAGAAGGGGTTGCGGCTTGCTCGCAGGCTGGGGTCGATTACACTTGCGCAAGGTGCGCGCCGACGAAGCATTTGGTTGCGGCTTGCTCGCAGGCTGGGGTCGATTACACTTGCCGCTGCCAAGGCGCTGCGAGATTTTGGGTTGCGGCTTGCTCGCAGGCTGGGGTCGATTACACTAAGGCGACGAGGTACGTCGCGCTTCGCGCAGTTGCGGCTTGCTCGCAGGCTGGGGTCGATTACACTCGCCGAGGTGACGGCCGCCAACGCCGTGAGGTTGCGGCTTGCTCGCAGGCTGGGGTCGATTACACTGCAGTCTGCGAAGCACGTGCTGGGCGGCCCGTTGCGGCTTGCTCGCAGGCTGGGGTCGATTACACTCGAGGTCGTCGAGTTACGCAAGGTGCGAGAGTTGCGGCTTGCTCGCAGGCTGGGGTCGATTACACTCGCCACGCTCGCCTGTGAGGCGGCGGGTGTGTTGCGGCTTGCTCGCAGGCTGGGGTCGATTACACTCGTCGCGCTGACGAACGTGCCGGCAATTCAGTTGCGGCTTGCTCGCAGGCTGGGGTCGATTACACTCACGGCTTTCGACTCGCGCTCTTTGGCTTGGTTGCGGCTTGCTCGCAGGCTGGGGTCGATTACACTTCAGGTCATCGTCATCATCGGAGAGCTGCCGTTGCGGCTTGCTCGCAGGCTGGGGTCGATTACACTAGGGGGCGAGCCGTTGTCGGAGGCGCTGAAGTTGCGGCTTGCTCGCAGGCTGGGGTCGATTACACTGAATTATGAATTGGATCATCTATCGCGGCTGTTGCGGCTTGCTCGCAGGCTGGGGTCGATTACACTTGTTTGCCACGGGCACGCATGAGGGCGGGCGTTGCGGCTTGCTCGCAGGCTGGGGTCGATTACACTCCATGACCCGGCGGTCGCCGCGGAACTGCTGTTGCGGCTTGCTCGCAGGCTGGGGTCGATTACACTGCAGGCGCTGGCGGAGGCTTACTGGCCAGCGTTGCGGCTTGCTCGCAGGCTGGGGTCGATTACACTCGTACCGCTCTGGTGGCCATGCGCCCCGGTGTTGCGGCTTGCTCGCAGGCTGGGGTCGATTACACTTACTATCGCGGCACACACCGGGTACACGAAGTTGCGGCTTGCTCGCAGGCTGGGGTCGATTACACTCCCGTTTGCGCAGGTGGCGGTAGACCGCCTGTTGCGGCTTGCTCGCAGGCTGGGGTCGATTACACTAGAGAACATCTTCGAGCGCGTGCGTCACATGTTGCGGCTTGCTCGCAGGCTGGGGTCGATTACACTTCCCTCCCGCCTAAGTGCTTGTCCGCAAAGGACTTGCAGGCGGGGCAGGTTAGAAAAGCTCAAGCTGGGCGGGCGGCCTTTCGGGCGGCTTGCGCATCTTTCCCCAGAAAATGCGCATCCGCTCGAACTGCTTGTCCGTGATCGTGAGGACGCGGACCTCCCCATCGTCCGGGACGGCATACTCAACTCGCCGGGTGTGCACATCGGCGTTCTCTTCGCTGGCGCAGTGGCGGATGTACACCGAAAACTGCATCCGCGTAAAGCCATCCTTTAAGAGGGCCTTGCGGAACTGCGCATACGCCCGCCGCGCCGCTTTCGTGTCGACGGGCAGGTCAAACATCGCCACCACCCACATGCAACGATAACCGCTAAGGTACATCGCCGTCAAGGTCCGAATCCGAAGGTGCCACATGCGTGTCACCCTCAGACGCCGACACGCACGCCACGGGAATCTCCAGCCGCTTCGCGCTGCCCTCGAAGCACCGCACCAGCGACGCCACCATCCGATGCAGCGCCACCATCAGCGGCCCGGCCTGGTCGCCACACCGCACCTCGGCCGTCAGCACCGTCAGCAGCCCCCGCTTTGCTTCCGGGTTCAGTTCGCTCGCCCCCTCGTTCCGCAACCCGCGCACGCAGGCATCGACCAGTGGCCGCAGCGGCTCGACCAAGTCGTCGGCCAGGCAGAAGGCGTTGGACCGGCTGCAATGATGGATGCCCACGGTCGGCAGGAGCCCGGCCGACACGATCGCCCGGGCAACGCCCGCCCGCACGACGGCGTACCCGTAGTTGAGAAAGCTGTTGAGCCCGGTACCGTCGGGATCGCGGTGGAACGGCTCGTCGGCCAGCCAGTTTGCCCAGTAGAGCTTGGCCGCCCGGGCCTCGACATTGGCCGGGTCGCCGGAACGCACCTGCCGGGCGAACGCGAGCAGCCCGGAGCGGGCGTCGGTCCCGTCGGGCAGATTGCCCGCCTGGGCGCGAATCTTGGCCTGCACGAGCTGCCGCCAGAGCTGTTTGCGGAGCGGCTTGGGGGCGGCAAGCTGGTCCTGGAGTCGCCAAACGACCTGGGAGTGCTCGGCCATCGGCAGCAGCAGCCCGGCCGGCAGGTGATTGTGCCCGCAGAGCACGACGGCCGCGTCGTGTTCCAGCAGGGCCAGCAAGGCCTGGTGGGTGTAGGTGGTGCCGCACTGATCGACGAGCAGCACGCCGAGGTCCTCGCAGGGGATGGACGCCAACGGCGTCTCGCCTCCCCGCGGCAGCAGCAGAAGCTGCCCGTTCTTGACGGCCAGGTGGACCGCCTGCTGGGAGATTTCGACCGTGCGTTTGATCATGCGCTACCGTCCGATGGCCCCTCTGTAGAGCTATCGGCGGCAGGCAGGGCATGATTCAGTCGTGTTCGAGGCGTCGCACCTCCCCCAGCGGGCTGACGCGAACCTTGTACGCTGGCACACCGGGCTCGGGGCCGCAGTTCTTGAGATCGCCCGGTGTCACATCCCACCGGTCCTGCTCACTGGCTTTGCGGGCATCCCAGTGCGGCGCAAAGTGGATGCGCGCCGGCTTGTCGAGCTTGCAGACGACAAAGTAGCCGACGGCGGCAGGATCATCCGGTGGCCGGTCCTTGCGCCGGGCGTAGATCATCTCGCCTTCGGCAAGTGACATGACGAAGTCACTATCGTCATTGTCAACACGCTCGACTGCATCCCGTCGTTCGAGACGCACACGCCGAGCCGCTTCAAACGTGGGGATGATCACGCCGCTCCACCTGCCCCTCCTGCGGTTCTGGCGAATCTCCATGTGATGGTTGTTGCCACCGATGTAGACGCGTGCCGTGCGTGGATCGTCGTCACGGATCATGCGGTTGGTGGTCGGGTCCCAGCGTTTGCGCGGGATAATCACCGGGTCAGCGTTGGTTCGCAGCAGGACGACGCCCTTGATGGGCACGCCGCTGCCCATGGTGAGCTTGCCCTCACCCACGAGCTTCTTAATCTCGGCAGCGGTGAAGCTATCGGGGTCAAGGGCATTGCCGCGCAGGCACTTGCGGATTCGGTCGCGGAGCGCGCGATCGCGGACGATACCCGACTTGCCGGGCGACGGGTCGACCAAGGCGGCGAGTTGCCGGCGGAGGGCCTTCTTGTCGCCGGGTAGCACGCCGGGATCATCAAGCCTGGCGCTGAGCTCATCCCATTCGTCGGGAACGCGCAGGTGGTTGGGAGTAAGGCGGTCAGCACTGATCCGGTTGGTGAACAGCGAGTCCGCCTTCTCGGTACGGTGGCACGGCAAGGGCGCGATGACCGGGCCGTAGTGGGTCTCTTCGTGGAACTTATCAACGAGGCGGCGTTTGACGGGTCGATGACAAACCACGATCTGCTGGGCAGCCCCGACGACCTGATCGCGGAAGGTCTGAATCGCCTGCTGCAAGTCGTCACGCGACGCCTCGTGGGGCAGAGAGGGCCACGGCGGCGCGAGCGGCACAGACCGCGGCCAGCGCCCTTCCAGAGCGCGGGCCCGCTCCTCTGCTTCGGCTCGCGCCGCCAGTTCCTGCAGCTTACGCGGGGCGAGGGCGATCGCGACGGCGTCGATGGCATGGTGCAAGTGAACAGAGCGGTCTTTCCCTTTCTCGCGCCGCGCTTTGGATTCAGCGGCGGGCGCAGCCTCATCCGCGTCACCCACCGCATGCAGGCGCCAGTGTTGGTCAAGAAGGTCCTCCAGAAGACCCCAGTCCTTACGCAGGATGGCCGTGTAGGGCCCCTTGGTGGTGAAGACATGGCGCCGCCCGTCGCGCTCGCCATCATACAGGGCATCCCGAATCCACTGGCCCACCTGGCGCGTCGCGTAGGCCGTGTCCGTGAACTGCGAACTGAGGAACTCGCCGGTCGACGGCGCATCGCGGTGCAGGTTCTCCCACTTGCGGGCGTAGTCGCGGCCAGTGGAGTACTCCTCGACTGGCTCGCCCTTCTGGAAGTGCTGCAAACGCTGTTCGAGGGCGGCGAAGGCCTCCGCTGGCAACCACTCCTTGACCGTCTGATTGCCTTTCCCGCGGTTAGCCGTACGCAGGACGAGGACCTTGTTGTTCAGGCCATTGTCCTGCGAGCGGCTGCGGGGAACAATATGGTCGATCTCAACATCCGTTCCCTCGGCCGCAGTCTTCTCACTAATTGGGGTGCCCGTGTAGGCACAGAGTCCACGCTGCTGGCGGCAAAGGACCACCCGCTGGATCGCCCGCTCCTGCTGGTTGATCGCCAGTCCGCGCAGGTTGAACTGCTCCCGCAGCCCGTCCTTGATCCTGTCGCGCTTGCGGTTCAGGGCAAGTTGCTCATTGCGTACCTTCTCGGGCTGAGTGGCAGACCGCGTGTACTCCAGAACCACCTGGTCCGGCCAGCATCCCATCCGCCGCCGCCAGGCAATGAGAACGCGCCGAACCTCATGGATGGCCTTGCGAACGACGGGGTTGGACATCATCGGCGCGGGCGGGAGCAGATCGGGGTGTTTGCGCAGGAACCGGCGGTCGGCTTTCGTGAGTGTCGGGGCGCCGATGAGGTACCGGCGTCGCTGCTCGGGCGACGCGTCGCTCGCTCGATCTTCAGCGAACGCCTGCCGCGCTTCAATCTGCGTCGGCCACCGGCGCCTGGCTTGGGAGAAACGGTTCATGTACGGAAGCAGGTTGCGGATTGCCCTGCGCGAGAGTTTCAGACGTCTCTCCAGCTTCGGACGAGACTTCCAGACTTCCACCAGCCGAGCCGCTGCCTTGTCATCGAGCCCCCACCAGCCAGTGGCACGGAAGCGCACGCGCTCGGCGTCGTCAGGCTGGTCCGGATCGAGCTTCAGCAGGGCCTTGTTCACAATGTCCCGCGCGCCTTGCTCCATCGCCGTCCACACCGGCTCGCTGAACACCTGATGCACAACCTCGCGGTAGAACCAGTCGGTGTTGGGCGGGCGGTCTGGGTCCTGCGATTCCTGGCGAATCTCAAAGGGGTCGGCCCCCTTTCTCCTCGTCTTGGGGACGCCCAGCGCCTCACGGATGTCGTCCATCGACGCGGACTTCTTGGGAACGAGTTGCCCCTTACTTCTCTTGAGCAGCGGGGCCCGCAGCTTCGCAATGACCTGATCACGTTCCTGGGCGGTCAGTGATCGCCAGTCCTCGAAAGGCGCTCGGACGCGAAGGTTGTTAACGTACTCGACAACGCGGAACTCCTGGGCATACATATCCGCCTCGGGTACGCAGCGTTCCGTCGGTTCCAGCACGCACCGCCCCAGCGTCCCGGTGTCCCAGTACGTGCGACGTTGCCCGAAGAGCAGACCACCTTGACGCCACGTGTCTGTCCGGGTGGGATCGTCAAGCCGTTTGACCAGTTCGTCCGTCAGGAGACCCGAAAGGCCCGAGCCCTCAAACGCCCGTTGCGCCTCGACGATCCGCTGAAACTCCTTGCGAATCAGGTCGCGCCCGGCGAAAAGCTGCTGCGCCTCCGGCAAGCGGTACTGGCGATTGCGGATCGGCTCGTTCCACGTGACGCCGTCCTGCTGCTGCCGCCGCTCGTCCATCAGGTCCGCCAGTAGCTGCCCGACGGTCGCCGCGCCGCGCTCCGCCAGCAACGCGTTCATCCGGTCCATGCCCTCCTTGACCTTACCCTCGTCGGGGTTCTCAGGATCGCTGACAACCCCTACGGCCCCGCGGCGTTGGGCGAGGTGGATGACAATGCGACCGAACTCGTGCGGGGTCAGGGGCTCCTTCAGAGCCTTGCGGCGTAACGCCCATGGATCAAGGTCGAAGAGCTTCTGAAGACCGACGGGTTCACAAGGCAGGAACCCCTCCTCCATCAGAAAGCGTGTCAGCACGCGCTTGCGCTTCGCCCGCCGGTCGATGGTACGACGTTGGGCACGGGTCTGGCGACGAGCCTGGTTCTTGGGTGCCCCGCGTTTGTTCTCCTGCTCATCCACGCCGGCCGGGAAGACACTGGCGGCCAAGTGGACCTCCTGCTTGTCCGTATCCACCCACGCGCTGCCCACCGAGTTGCTGCCGATGTCCAGCCCTAATATAAACCGAACCTGCTCTGCTCCCTGGGACATGATCTGCTCCCGCTCTGGCTCCATGGCTGGCGGCGCGTGTGCCGCGCTTGGGGCGCCAGCGACCTCAGGGATCTGCACACCGAACTGGGCGTCAGCAGACCCCGGCTGGCTACGTGCCGGGTATCAGCCGCCGCCGTCCGGTGGGATGCACTTGGCGGGTTGGTCAGCCACCCGTCTGCGCCCGATAATGGAGAGCCTAGCAGCTAGGCGGCTCTTGTCAAGGTCTCCCCCGGAAGAAGTTTGACTTCTCGCACCGGCGGGTTAGGATCCCCCGTTGCCACGTGAGTAACCAGCTTCCGGGGGGTTGCGGATTGCTCGCAGGCTGGGATCGAGTACACTATGATGAAGGTCAAGGACGTGTTGCGACTGCTCAAGGAGGACGGCTGGTATCTTGTCGCCACCCGCGGGAGTCATCGGCAGTTCAAGCACCCAACAAAACCCGGACGGGTAACTGTCCCTGGCAACGAGAGCCATGAAGTGGCTCCTGGAACGCTGGCAAGCATTCTGAAGCAGGCCGGTCTGAAGAGCAAGCCCCCATGAAGCGCGTCACCTATACCGTCGTGGTCGAGCCCGCGGGCAGCAACTACAGTGCCTTCGTCCCGGACCTGCCGGGATGCGTGGCGACGGGCTTGACGGTGGAGGAAACGGTCGACCACATCCGAGAGGCAATCCAGTTTCATCTGGAGGGGCTGCTCGAGGATGGCCAGGAGCCGCCACCGGCATCGGCCAGCAGCGTCGCAGTCGAAGCCGAGATTCCGGGGTAGGATATCGCGAAAGCCCCTTGCGTCGGGCGCACGGAAGTGATAGATTCCCGGTTAGTGTAATCGATCCCAGCCTGCGGTTTTTCGCAACAAGACGAAAGATTCGCAGGCACCGCCCTCGGGCGACCGCCGCAGCTCGTGTGACCCACGACCTGCGGCGCTTTTCTTGATGTGGGGAGAGAGTCGAATCACCGCGGCATTCCCCCTCACCCTACCCTCTCCCCCAGGGGGCGAGGGGTTTCGAGGTGGTCTTCATGCCCCCGCTTCGGCGCCCTCCGCCGGCGCCGCCACCGCGGTCGTCTGCTGCAGCACCAGCCGCCGGTAGTAGGCGATGGCCAGGCAGGTCAGCGGGATCGCCAGTAGCAGGCCGAGAAAGCCCAGCAGCTTCCCCCAGATGAAGACGCCCAACAGCACGGCCACCGGGCGCAGGCCCGTCATCTTCCCCATCACCCGCGGCGTGATCAGCAAGTCCTGAATAAGCTGGGCCACGAGGAACACCGCCAGCGTCAGCACGACCGACACCAGCAGGCTCGAACCCGACTCCACCGACCGCATCAGGGCTAGCATCAGCGCCGGCACCAGCCCCACCGCCTGCAAGTACGGCACCATGTTCAGCAGCCCAATGAACAGCCCCAACGGCACGGCCAGCGGCAGCCCGATCACCGTGAAGCCGACCGAGAACACCAGGGCCATCAGCAGCGCCACGATCGCCTGGGCCCGCAGGTATCGGCGCAGCACGACCTCGAACTCGCCCAGGAACGCTACCGTCTGCTCCCGGTAACGCGGTGGGATCAGCCCCGGCCAGGCGGCCGCATAGTAAGGGTAGTCCAGCAGCAGGAACACCAGATACACGAGCACGATGATGAGGACCGTCAGCCCCACGAGCAGCTCAAACGTGAACGTGACGACCGTCCATCCGCCGGCCGCCACCCGTTTGGCCAGTTGCAGCAGCCACACGCGGAACTCCTCCGATTGCATGAAGTCGCGACCCTCGGCGATCAGGCTGCCGACGTACGTCCCGGCCACCGGTTCGAGCAGGAGCTGGAGCCGCTCCGACCGGGTCAGGTCCGGCGATGCGGCCCGGTACCGCTTCCACCCGAGCATCAGCTCGTTCCAGCCCAGCGTGGTCTTCTGCCCATCAACGAAATCGGGAGCGACGGTCGCAAGCTGACGATCCAGCGCCTGGTCGGCATCAACGCCGAGCCGGCTGAGGTCGCGGCCGAAGCGCTGCACCTGCCCAATGGTCAGGGGAATGGTCACCGCGAGGACCAGGAGTGCCGCCACCGCAAATCCCGCCAGAGTCAGCCCCACCGCCAGCCCCCGTCGCTTGAGCTTGCGTTGCAGCAGGCTCACCAGCGGATGGAGCAGATACGCGACCACGACGGCCGCCGCAAATGGGACCAGCACATCCGCCAGGTACCGCAGCAGCGCGAGCACGACGAGGAGCACGCCGATGCCCACGGCCGTGCGGACCACCCACTCCACGGAATAACGCGGCGGCTGCTCGCCCATACCATTCTCCCCGCGCAGGTGCTCACCCGCGCCGTTCTTCCCATGCCGTTGCTGACCCCCGCCGTCCTCTCCCCGCATTGGAATCGCCGCCGCGCGTTCTGGCAACCGCGGCGTACCGCCCCTTCCTGCGGGACGCCGGTGGGGGACCGCTCCCCACGGGCTTTGCAGCGTCGTCCGCCCGTGCGTGTGTAGCAGGGCTGCGCCCTAAGCCCCGAGTCCGGGTAGACAGTGGACGAGGGCGTGGTGGCGGAAATCTGAGACAAGACTTGGCATTCTGCGCGGTTCAATATGCTTAGCGTACGCTGGGGTAGGCGTCGCCGTCTGGACGGCGCGTGCGCCCTCCGGGCGGAAGGGGGGAATGGGGAGGGCAATCCCGCCCAGGGTTTGGAAGACCCTGGCAACGATCGTGCGCCCTCCGGGCGAGGATGCGGATCCCGCTCCGTCTGGAGCCAACGCCAGGCGGGCGAGGGACCAACTCACTGAGCGCGAGGATCCGACGTGCTGCGGGCGCGGAACCGATGCAGTGCGGGCGCGGAACCGGAACCCTCCGCCACCTTGAGCAAGTCAGTGTCTACCGTGGCAAGCCGCGCACCGGGTGCAGAGCCGACGTTCCCCTCCGCCCGGAGCCGCGCACCGGGTGCAGAGCCGATGTCCCCCTCCGCCTGGAGGGCGCGTGGGAGTTGCCAGGGACTTCGAGTCCCTGGGAAGCAGCCCGCGCGCTTCTTCTTGTTCTTCCTTTCCGTGATCCGCCCGGAGGGCGGACGAGGCTGCCCAGACCATTCGTACGGACGCCGCCGACGCAGCACACCCTTGCTTGACACGCGTCGGAACGGGCACGCCGCCGGGGCCAAGGGCGCTCAACACATATCCCCCCTGCGGGCGACGTTGTGAAGGACGCAGCCACGGGACTTCCCACGCCGGCCGCGGGGGGCCGACGCTACCACGACCGGTGCAGGCCGACGCTACCATGGCCGCAGGGGGCTGACGCAGCTGCAGGGGGATAACCCTGCCTTGGGTGTTTGAGGCCGGCCGCCGTCCCGCCGCCACCGCCCCGCTGGACCGTTGCACGCTGTTCCGTTGCGGGCGGCGGGCGACTATACTCGCCGGGCTGGACGCCCGAAGGCAGGCAGGCGACCGGCGACCCCTCTCCCTTGCAGGGAGAGGGGCAGGGGTGAGGGTGGCGCAGGTGAGGACGCTGCGTGAGGCACGGGCACGCCTGCCTCCGGCGCAGGAGACGCTTGGACACGTACCCCGCCCGTGACCACACGGAGGCGCTGTCGGCTTTGGGAAGCTGCGGTCCTCGTCCGCCCTCTACGAGGCTTGAAAGCACGCTCGATCATGGATGACCTGAAACTCATCCGCAACTTCTCCATCGTCGCCCACATCGACCACGGCAAGAGCACCCTGGCCGATCGCATCCTCGAGCGCACCGGCGCGGTCAGCAAACGCGAGATGCGCGAGCAGTTCCTCGACGACATGGAACTCGAGCGCGAGATGGGCATCACCATCAAGGCCAACCGCGCCACCGTCTTCCACACCTGCCGCGGCACGCGTTATATGCTCAACCTGCTCGACACGCCGGGGCACGTGGACTTTCACTACGAGGTCTCGCGGGCCCTGGCCGCCTGCGAAGGCGTGCTCGTGCTCGTCGATGCCACCCAGGGCGTCGAGGCCCAGACGGTCGCCAACGCCTACCTCGCCATGGAGGCCGACCTGGCGATCATCCTGGTGATCAACAAGATTGACCTGCCGGGCGCCCGGCCGGAGGACGTTGCCCTGGAGGCCGAGCAGATCCTCGGCCTGGATGCCGCCTCCGCCATTTTCGTCAGCGCCAAGACCGGCCAGGGCGTTGCTGAACTGCTCGATGCCGTCGTCGAGCGCATCCCACCGCCGAAGGGCGATCCGCACGGCCCGCTGCGCACGCTGATCTACGATGCCAAGGCCGACCCACACCGCGGCGTCATCTGCCACGCCCGTGTCTTCGACGGCTCCTTCAAGCGTGGCGAGAAGATCGACCTGATGGCCGTTGGACGCACGTACCACGTCACGGAAGTGGGCAAGTACACGCCGAAGCCCACGATCGTCCCGGCGCTCAGCACCGGCGAGGTGGGTTACTTCGTCGCCGGCATCAAGACCATCGCCGACGTGAGCATTGGCGACACGGTGACCCACACCGATCGTCCCGCCGATACGCCCCTGCCCGGCTACCAGCCGCCGCAGCAGATGGTGTTCTGCGACTTCTACCCCGCCATCGGCACCACGACCGAGCAACTGCGCGAGGCCATGGAGAAGCTCTGGCTGACCGACAGCTCCTTCACCTACACGACCGCTTCGTCGGATGCCCTGGGCATCGGTTTCCGCTGCGGGTTCCTCGGCCTGCTGCACATGCGGATCATCCAGGAAAGGCTGGAGCGCGAGAACGACATCAGTGTTGTGCAGACCGCCCCGACCGTCGAGTACGAGATCGTGCTCACCGACGGCACAGTCAAGCGGATCGAGTCGCCGGCCGAGCTGCCGGATATGACCCAGGTCGCCGAGGTCCGCGAGCCCATCGTCCGCGCCCAGCTCATCATTCCGGCGGACTCGATCGGCACCATCATGCAGCTCAGCCTCGAGCGCCGTGGTGAACATAAGCGCACGGAATACCTCTCGCCGACGCGCGTGCTGATGACTTTTCATTACCCGCTTTGCGAGATTCTGTATGACTTCTACGACAAGCTGAAAAGCGCGACGAAGGGCTACGGCACCGCCGACTACGAGATCATTGAGTATCGCGCCGGCGACCTCGTGAAACTGGACGTCCTCGTCAACAGCATGCCGGTGGACGCCCTCTCGGTCATCGTGCACCGCGACAAGGCCCAGACCCGCGGCCGGCGGCTGATTACCCGCCTGAAGAAGGAGATCGGCCGGCAGATGTTCGAGGTCCCTCTCCAGGCCGCCATCGGCGCCAAGATCGTCGCCCGCGAGACCATCAAGGCCTTCCGCAAGGACGTCACCGCGAAATGCTACGGCGGCGACATCACCCGCAAGCGCAAGCTGCTCGAAAAGCAGAAGGCCGGCAAGCAACGCATGAAGACCGTCGGCAACGTCGAGATTCCCCAGGCCGCCTTCATGTCCATCCTCGACCCCGAAGACTGACCAGCGCCGCGCCACCCCCTCTCCCCTCGGGAGAGGGGCAGGGGTGAGGGCGGGTGCGCACAGACAAGCATGCGATAGCAGACCCCTCTCGCCCCGGGAGAGGGGCAGGGGGTGAGGGTTGGTCGCCCGAGCGCCGCACTGCGCAGTGCACCACGGAGGCCTGAGAGCACGGAGAGGAAGCGCGGGGACGATCTTGAAGTGTCGGTTCGGCAGGTCCATGTATTGCGAGTTAATGGCTGCGTGTGGCTCTGCTGCGCCCGGAGGGCGCGCGCGGGTTGCCAGGGACTTCCAGTCCCTGGTGGTCTAGACCTTCCTCTCCTCTCTGCCGCCCGGAGGGCGGACGAGCTATGCGACGTGCCTGGTGCGCACGTCGTGAATACAGGGTGGCGGGCTCAGCGCAAGCATACCTCTTAGACAGGATTCACAGGATCAACAGGATTGCGCTCTTGCAGCCCGCACCCGCTTTTCTGCCTGACGTGCAGAAGCTCGCGCGCGTGTGTTCTTCATCTTGTTAATCCTGTAAATGCTGTCTATTCCGGCCCAGTCGCCTGCAAACACGTGAGCCGTCACGTGTGATTCGCGGCCCCGTCTCGCTCCGTGCTCTTCGCGGTGAGCACATGTACGAGCGTGAGCTGCGGAATCGCACCACGGACGCGCTGAGAGCACGGAGAGGAAGCATGGCGATGGTTTGAGGCATGCAGAAGCGACGCGCTGTGCCTGGCGCGGGTGACAGTCTCAACAGGTTCTTCGCGAAAGCCGCGTTTCACGCGCCGGCCGTGGTGTTGACGGCCGCACAGATCGCCTGGGTGAGCAGGTCGAACAGTCGATCCGACAGCTCGCAATACAGAGTCCGTTCGGGGCCGTTGAAGCCGACGTCGTTCCAGGAGCCCATGCCGCCGAAAACCCACGCGGCCTGGCAGGCGGCAAGCAGGCGCGCTGCGGGCCGCTCGAGCGCACCATCCGGCGCCAGGTCGCGGTGGTGCACGAGTGCGAGGGGATTGTCGCTGGTCAGACACTTCTGTGCCTTGGCGAAGCACTCGGCGAAACACTCGAGGTCGTGCTGGCGGGCGAATGCCTCGATGTCGGTCAGGCAACGCGGCAGGTGCTCCCCCAACTCATCAACCGACAAGGCCGCCGGCCGCGCGGGCTGTTCGTCGGCCACCAAGACGTAGCGCACCCGCCAGATCCGCCGGTCCGCGGCCTCCCTGTTGCCCAGTTCCCAGCCCGCCTCCCAGCAGCCCACGCTGCGCTTGCGGTGCAGGCAAAGCCGCCAGCGTCCGCCACCGCCGACGAAGCCCGCCGCCTTTCGATCCGGGAGCCGCGGGTCGCCGCCCGGTAGACGGATGAGGACTGCGTGCGCCAGGCCGTCTAACGCGACGGACTCGAGCCAGTCGTCGGCGGTCGTGGCGATGACGTCCCACCCCTCGTCGCGCCCGAACCAGCGGCGGCGACGAGGATGCAGGAAGTGGATGAACTCGCAGAACTGGCAGGTGGAATTGCCTGGGAAGAAATGGCGTGTGGCGATGCCTCGCTTCCGGGCGTTCAGGTAGCAGGTCAGGGCCGCGATCTGTGCCGTGGGCTCCTGCATGCGTCCGACTCCGACTGGGAAGTCTCACTCGCCGCCGCGCGTCTCTCCCTCAATGAATCGGCAGGCGCGCGGACCGGGTCGCACTGGCCGCAGGCCCCATAAGCAAGCCGGCGGCTCACGCCAAACGGCCGTGGCCGGCCACCAACCCCTTGCCTTTCCAGGGAGACGGCCAGGGTGAGAGCACGTGCGCACCTGCTCGTACAGGGTGGCAGGGCCAGGTCCCGGTGCGCCGGGACCATGCCTTCCGTGGGCCGAGCGTGGTCTCCGCTAACCCAAGTTAGACACCTGTCGAGCCTAAACGGCCCTAGCGACCCCGGGAAGGGGGTTGGCGGGCCGAAGTTTCCACTACATTTGTGCGACTTCCTCCAGGTAGCGGAGCCGTTGCGGGATCGTCAGTCCCAGACGGT
>JAKQDH010000122.1 GCA_029558835.1 Planctomycetota bacterium
GGTGGGCGTGGGCGGCGCGGGAGGACTGGTGCGACTTCCTGGTCGGGATCGACGTGGGTCCCACGAAGGTGATCCGTGGTTGGCACGGACAGGACTGGACGTACAACCGCGCGTTTGCCGACGCTCACGCGGACACGCAGATGATCTACATCATCGGTTCGGAGGACAGCGAGGGGTATGCCCTGCACTACCGGTCCGAGAAGGTATTCAGTGAGAACGCCAAGCAAACCTCGATGCGCTGCGTGATCGTGCGCGGTCCGGGCTGGCAGAAGGATACCTGCCCGGCCGAGGATCTTCTGACGACGCTCTGGCATACTGGTGACGGACGACCGTCGTATGAAGACTGCGTGACCGAGTAACCGCGGGTACTCGTTATCAGCGTATGCCGTGTACCGAGCACCGTCGACCTGGGGGACGACGGTGCTCTTTCTTTCGGCGGACGGAACGGGACTGGACCCCATCGGGCTTGACGATGACCGGGCTTTGCGGGTAGAGGGCGCCTCGGTCGCAAGGGGGAGGTACTTCGGTGGGTATCCGACCTTTGAGAGTATTGTTCCTGTGCACGGGCAACTCCTGTCGGTCACCGATGGGCGAGGCGATCCTGCGTCACCTGGGGGGCGAGCGGTTCGAGGCTTGCAGCGCGGGCTCGCACCCGGCGGGCTTTGTGCATGACCTGGCCGTGCGGGCGTTAACACGGCTCCGCGTTCCGGTGGGCGAGCTTCGCTCCAAGAGCTGGGATGAGTTCGCGGGGCAGCCGCTCGACGTGGTGATCACAGTCTGCGACAACGCGGCCGCCCTGCCCTGCCCGGTGTGGCACGGACCGGCCGTACGCAGCCATTGGGCCCTGCCGGATCCCGCCACGTTTCTCGGCACGCCGGACGAGATGCTCGAGTACGCCGTCCGGGTCGCCCGGCGTCTGTATGCCAAGATCGAGGGGCTCGTGGAGGTGGACTTCAGCCTGCCACGGGGGGAGGTGCAGCGTCGCCTGGACCGACTGGGCGAGATCTGAGCCGGGGCCGGTGGAGACAGGCGTGCACGCGGAGATGTTCAACCTGGAGCCTGGGGACGACGAGCGGTTCATGCGTGCGGCGCTGCGTGAGGCCCAAGCCGCCCTCGAAGAGAACGAGGTTCCCGTCGGGGCGGTAGTGGTACAGGCGGGGCGGATCATCGGTCGCGGTCACAACCAGCGCGAGCGGCTGAATGACCCGACGGCGCACGCGGAGATGCTGGCGATCACGGCGGCGGCCGGGGCGCTGGGCTGCTGGCGTCTGGAGGGCTGCACGTTGTACGTGACGCTGGAACCCTGCGCGATGTGTGCGGGGGCACTGGTGCTGGCCCGGGTGCCGCGGCTGGTGTTCGGTACGCCGGACCCGAAGGCGGGCGCCTGCGGGTCGCTGTATACGATCGTCAGCGATCCCCGTCTGAACCATCGGGTCGAGCTGGGGCCGTTGGTTTGCCGGGAGGAATGTGCCTCCCTGCTGCAAGAGTTCTTCGCCCGCCAGCGGCGCCTGGGGAAGAAATAGGCCGGGGCGTCGGCGGCAGGACAAACGAACGGGCGGGAGGTCGTAACGGTGACGACATCCCGCCCGTGGGCGTTGGCGGTCTGCGGTGCCCGTCTTCCCCGTACCCGACCCTCTCCCCCAACGGGGGGGGAGAGGGGGGCGGAGGATCAGCGTCTTACCCGCCCAGGAGGGTCAGGACGTTCTGCGACTGCGCGTTGGCGATTGCGAGAATGCTGTTGCCGGCCTGGACCAGGATCTGGTTGCGGGTCAGGCTGGTGGTTTCCACGGCGAAGTCGGTGTCCCGGATGACCGACTCGGACGCGGTCAGGTTTTCCGTCGTGACCATAAGCTGGGAGATGTTAGGTTGCAGCGTGTTGCGTTCGAAGGCACCGAGGCGTCCGCGCAGGACGGCCACCTGGGTGATGACTTCCTCCACGATGTCGGACGCCTGCTTGAAGTTGCGGGTCTTGAGCGAGTTGGCCTGCCCGCTCTTGAGTTCCGAGAGGTAGCCGACGATCGCATCGCCCAGACGGTTGGCCTGGATGCTGCGGATGCCGATGTTCTCCTGGAGGTTGATGGTGGCCTGGGGTCCGAGCTGGAAGAGCGCTCCGCCGCCGGTGATGTGGAAGGTGGTGCTGCTGGCCCACTCGCCCTGGGCGAGGGTCACCTCCATTTTGAGCATGGCGGTGCTGAGCGCCAGCTTGAGCCCGTCGCCGATGGTGCGGGCGCCGTTGATGGTGCCCTCGGCATCGACGCCGACGGTGCGGCTGACGTCTCCGCCGTTGCGGTCGTAGAAGGTCAGCGAGCTGCCGGGCGTGCGTTCGGTCACGCTGACGAAGGCGTCGGTGCCGTAGGTGGAACTCTGGATCTTGAAGCCCTGGGTGGGATCGGAGCTGGCGACGGCCGTGACCCCGGTGGCATCGCTGGTGTTGTTGATCGCGGTGACGATGTCAACGCTGGAGGCGCTGGCCGGGAAGCTGAGCGTGATGATCCCGTTGATGCCCGCCACGTCGATGCTGGTGGCGGAGCCGGTGAAGCTGCCCAGACGGTACTGCAATTCGGCCTTCAGGGCCGACTGGGTGACTTGGACCATGACGGGGATGGAGCTGCTGCTGCCGAACTTCGCGCCGAGCACCTGCACATCGCCCAGGGTGGCACCCTGCACGCCGCTGGTGACGTAGTCCATTTGCCCGTCGAGCAACTTGCGGCCCGCGAAGGTCGTGGTGTTGGCGATGCGGGTGATGGAGTCAATGGCGGAGTCGATCTGCAACTGGTTGGCGGCCATTTCCTCGTCGGAGAAGGCGCCGGTGTTGGCGGCTTCGATGAGCAGGGCCTGAATGTCGATGAGCAGGCGGGCGACCTCATCGAGCGCGCCCTCGGCCGTGGCGATGACGTTGATGGCGCGGCTGGAGTTGTCGATCGCCTGGTTGAGGGCGGCCACTTCCGCGCGCAGGCGTTCCGACACGATCAAGCCGGCGGGGTTATCGGCCCCGCGGTTGATCTGGAGTCCGCTCGCCAGTCGTTCCAGGGAGGTCGCCAGCGAGCGTTGGGAACCGCTCAGGTGCCGCTGGGCGACGAGCGAGGGGATATTGGTGTTGATCGTGGACATGAGCAATCCTCCTTGATTACCCGGTTGAGCTTTGGCGAACCCGCAGGTTGGCCGTCCTTGTTCTCCAGTTCCCTGACGTTTGCGTGTCAGCCGCGACCTGCCGCCCCCGCGGGCGGCGGGCGGCGCCTCTATCCCTTGCCTCGCTTTCCGTTGGCGTTCCCGTCGGGCTTGAGGACCTGGGGGACGTCCTGCGGGGAAAGCTGGGCCGCCTGTTGATTCTCACGTTTGATGGCTTCGTAGACTTCCTTGCGATGGACCTGAATGTTGCGGGGCGCGGTGATCCCCAGGCGAACCTTGTCGCCCCGGATGTCAACGACGGTGATTTCCACGTCGTCGCCGATCATGATGGTTTCATCGCGTTGTCGAGATAGCACCAACATCCTCGGCTCCTTCCTCGGCTGTGCCGATGCGTTTCGCCCATGCACCCGGGGGTCGGCACGCAGGCCGCGGAGCGGTTGCCTGCCCCAAGACAGCGGGGCAGGGCCGGCGGGCGGTCCCGACCGACGGTGTACCGAACGTGGAGTCAGCGGTCCCGGCCTGACAAGCAGATGCCACTGGATTGTAGCCGGCGTACCGTGGCTCCGACCACCGGAGCCTTACGCGGTCTTCCCGACCGCAGCCAGGCTTCCCAGGCGCAGCAGAGGATGCCGGGTGGAGTAGCGTTTGTCGCTGAGGACCAGTTGCCGCCCGTGCCGGTTGCGCACGTTGATCACCAGCGGGCCCTGGAGGTTGCCGGTCAGCAGGTTGTTCACCTTGTTGACGATGATGAACACCTGGGCATCCTGGGGACCCTCGAGATCGATTCTCTGGAGTTCCTCCAGCTTGACCGGCACCTGGTAGTCGGCGACGAACAGGCGTGGATCGCACACGACGAACGCCAGCTCGCGGCAGTCCACCGACTGGAGCCAGTAGAAACCGCTCCCTTCGCCGGTCTGGATGAGGGCGTAGTCGTGTTCGCTGGGGAACCCGAGGATGCCATCCTCGAAGGTGATCAGGCGGCTCGGGTCCACCTCCACCTGACCGAAACGCGACGTCTCGATGATCATCACAACTCTCCCGTGGCCGATCCTCATCCGGCTGGCGCCGTCCGACCCGGGGCGACCGACCAACGGTCGCGTGCCGAACCCGTGTCACACGCCCGCGACGTTCATTACGTCGCGTCCCGCAGCCTCCACCGCGGGCAGCCGTTTGCGGGCGTTCCCACCTGGGCCACTACAGGCCGCACCCGCAAGAAGGCACACTCAGTAGTCAGTGCCGGCCAACAAACCGCGCGCGGCGGCGTGGATCCGGTCGCGGCCGCGCGGGCCTTGCCGGTCCGGCAGGTACCTGTTCTGAGCGTGCTGAAACCCATCTGAGCGTTCCTCACTGCGTTGCTTCCCCTCCCACCCGTCACGACAGGAAGTCCAGCAGTGACAGGCCGAGTACCTCCGGCGCCGTTTGCAGGGCACCCTGCAACTGGGTCTGGGCGGCCGCCAGACGCCTCACCGCCTCCGTGTAGTCCAGGTCCATCACTTCCGAGAGCGATACCTGGGTACCGCTGGCGGCGTCCTGCATCTGAGCGAGTTGGCGCTGCATGTTCTGCCCGCGTGCCCCGATGATGCCGTGCGTCCGGGTCACCTCGACGAGCAGATCATCAAGCCGGGTGGCCGCCCGCGAGATTGCCTGCGTGTCGTCGGCGCGCAGGGCGGCCTCCAAATCGATCAGGACGTCGAACACACCCTCCGTCCGCGTCGGGTTGACATCGGCGCCGTTGATCGTGCTCTCGCCTTCGGCGGCCATGCCGGCGATGCCGAGGCCCTCCGCCGCCGCCGACAGACCGACGCTGCGCGCCGCCAGACGCCCGCTGCCCGTCGTGCCATCGACCAGCGCGACGCCGTTGCCCGCGGCGGCGAGCTGGGCGGTCACGTCCACGCCGGCGGCCTCGGCGGCGGCATTGAACAGGTCGAGCACCTCGCCCAGCGTCACGGCCCCCTCCAGGTTCACCGTGAAGCTACGACCGTTCTGCGCGGTGATCTCCAGGTCGTCGCCGCGGTCGTCGAGCGTAATGCCCAGGCCGTCGTTGAGCGTCGCCAGCGGCGTCGCCCGTTCGAGCGTGCGCAGGCCCAGATCGGCGGCCGTCGTGCCGCCGTTTTCACCAACGGAGAGCGCGGTGCCGGAGACCTGGTTGAACAGATCGATGCCGGTACCCTCGTCGTTGACGCGGGCCAGCACGCAGGCACCGCTGTTGTTGATGCGGTTGATCATGTCCTGCACGGTCTGCGCGTCGCTCAAGTCGATGGTGACGCTCCGCGGACCATTGGTGATGGTCAGACCGCTGGTGAAGTCGAGGCCGGCGCCGCGGGCGAGGGCGACCACCGGCGTGAGTCGCGTGACGCGCGGGCTGAGCGTCTCACCGGTGATCGTCCCACTGGTTTCGGCGGAGACGGCGATGCCGAGCGCGGCGGCGATCCGGCCGGTGCCGGTATCGGTGACCGTGACGGCCGCGCTGCCTGCATTAAGTTCCAGACCGGTATCAACAACGCCCACCGTCAGGGAAGACCCGGCCGCCTCGGCGGCAGCGGTAATCAGGTCGGCCACGTCGCCGAGCGTGTCCGCCTGACTGAGGTCCACGCTGAAGCGCAGGCCGCCCGCCTGCTGGATGACCAGTTGCGAGGCCCGTACCTGGGTGGCGTCCAACTCGCGCAAGTCGCCCAGGCGCGTGGCGGCAGATACCGCGGGCGTCAGGTCAGCGGTGCTGGCGATGCGACTGGAAAGCGCACCGAACAGCACGTTGCCGGGGACGTTGACGATTTCGGTCTGGTTGAGGTCGGCGCGGACGGTGAGGTCGCCCGTGTCGCCCAGGTAGGCGACGCCGCCGAGGGCATCGACAAAGGGTACGGTGGTGGTCTGCTGTCCGGCGAAGATGTACCGGCCGTCAAGCTGGCGGTTGCCGACCATCATGAGCTGGGCGCGGATGCCGGCGACGAGGTTGGCCTCGGACTCGCGCTCGGCCGGGCTGGTGATGCTGTCGATGTTCTGCAGAGCGATGGTGGAGGCCTCGGTGATCAGCGTGCTGATTTCGCCGATGGCGTCGTCGGCCGCCGCGAGAACGTTGTCGGCATGTTGCAGGTTCTGAACGAACTGGTTTTGCTGCTGGTAGACGCGTTCGAGGCTCAGCGCCCGGGTCGCCCCGGCCGGGTCCTCCTGCATGGTGACGAAGTTGCGTCCGGCCGCGATGCGGCTCTGCTGGACCAGCGTGCTGAGCTGGTTGTTCTGCAGCGCGGCCAGCGTGGTCGTGAACCGCAGGTTCTGACTGACTCTGGCGACGTTGATCGGACCGATGCTCATGCGTTTCCGCCTCTTGGTGGGCGGGGCCCACCCTACGTGCTCTGCTATCCCACCAGGGCCATCAGGGTTTCGAGGATCTCATCCACCGTGCTGATGTAACGGGCTGCGCCCTGGTATGCGCGCTCGAACTTCAACAATGAGATCGCCTCCTCATCAAGGTTGACGCCGCTGATGCTGTCGCGCTGGGTTTGCAGCGCCGTCAGCACGGCCGAGGAGGCGTCGGCGTTGTTTGTCACCCCGGCGGCCGTGGCCGCCACGTCGTAGACGACGGCTTCGTAAAAGCCCGGAATTGTCGCTCCGGAGAGGCGTTTGCTGGCCGTTGAGTCGAGCGCCGCCAGTCGCCCGCCATTGGTGCCGTCACCGGCCGTGCACGTCCGGGCGGCCGCCAGGAGCGCGGGGGTGCCCGCGAGCGTTTCATTAACGGCAATGTCGCGCGCGTCGGAACCGGTGAAGAACGTATTGACGCCGAGTGCAGACAGGATGTGCGCGGTGTCGGCCTGCGCCTCCTGTCCGTCGTGACCGAACGTGAAGCTGTAGCCAACGGCGGCCGACAGGCTCAACCGGTTGTCCGCAGTCACGGCGGCCGTCATGCCGGTCACGGTGCCGTTGATCTGCTCGACCAGTGACGAAAGCGTCGTATCGTTCTCGCCACCGGTAAGCGTCACGTTGAGGCGATACGCCACAGGGGTATTGGTGGCGTCGTCGGTGACGGTCAGGAAGAAGCTGCCGTGCTGCGGCGGGAAACTCAGGCCGGCGGCGCTGCTGCCCAGCACCGCATCGGGATCGGCGACGGCGTTGGCCGAGGTGAGCGAGGTGAACCCCCTCAGGCCTTGCCCATCCGCGTGGATATCGTTGACGTCCTGAATGAGGGCGGCCGCCAGCTCGTCAAGGGCCGCGACGCGACCGTAGGCGTGCTGATCGCGAGCGACCAGCAACCCACCGAGGCGTCCCGTGCCGACCTTGACCTCCCCCCCCGTGTCCGCGAAGCGTACCGTGGTTCGCTGCAGGCCGTCGCGAATGTCCTCCACCGTGGTCAGCCCACGACAGTAGCCGCTCTGGACGAGGGCCTCCGACCCCAGGTACACGTTGACCGCCCCGTCGGGCTGCACGCGGACCGTGATCTCGACGATTTCCGCGAGTTGGCGGAGCAGGGCGTCGCGCTGGTCGCGGAGGCCGGTGGCCTGCCCGCGTCCGGGTGCCTCGGCCGTCACGATCTGCCCGTTCAGTTCGGCGATCTGCCGGGCGTATTCGTTCGCCTCGGCGGTCAGCGTGCTCACCTGCCCGTCCGCATCAACGCCGAGGCGCGTCAGTTGGGTCCGCAGGTCGGCAAGCACGTCGGCCACCTGCCGGCCGCTGCTGAGCACCAGATCGCGTGTGGCGGCGTCTTCCGGGTTGTTCTGCAGGGCGTCCAGGTTGTTGAAGAAACCGGTGAGGGCATCCGCGAGGCCGTTGCCGTCCAGCTCGTCGAAATACGCTTCCACCTGGCTGAGCACGCTCCGCTGCGCGCTGAGGCCCTCGGCTTCGCCCTGCGCGATGCGCAGACGGTTTTCCAGCGCTTCATCGACGCAGCGTTGGATGGCCGACAGCGTGACGCCGGCCCCCGGCTGCAACCCCTCGGTCGTGCGCTGCCCCTGGAGCGGGTCCAGCTCGGGCCGCAACCGCGTGTAGTCAGGGCTGGCGGAGCTGCTGATGTTGCTGCCCACCACTTGCAGCGCGCTCTGGTAGCTCAGCAGAGCGGTGCGGCCGATGTGCAAGGCTGAGTTCAGCAGTCCCATGGCAGTCTCACCCGACGGTTTCCAGAATCCGCTGCGTTCCGACGCCGACGGCGCCGCCGTTGCCCGCATACGCCCCGGCGGGCCCGTGCAGTCCCGCGAGCGACGCGAAGATGGCCTCAAAGTGCTCCAGCATCCGCCGGGTCACCGCCTCGGCGCTACGATTGACCTGGACGACCTGGTTCATCACCGCCCGCAGCGCATCGGCGGTTTCGAGCAGCCCCTGCCGGGCCGGCCCGGCCAGGCATTCGGCCAGTTGCGCCACGGTCAGCGTCCGACCGCCGCGCGCGGGAAGGCCGAGCTGCTGCCCGAGGAGGTCCGCCAACTGGCGACGCAGGCCCTCGCGTTCCTGGATGGAGTGCACGAGCTGTTGCTCCTGCATCGTGGCCACTCGCAAAGCCTCGAAGTCCGCCCGCCGCATCGCGGCCAGCTTGCGTTCGATCGTCTCCAGCAACTGCTGGTGCAGCCCGCGCAGCGTTTCCAACAGTTGACGCAGATCGGCGAGCCTCTGCCGCTCCGTACCATTTGCCGGACGCGGTTGGTTCATGCTATCGACTCCATCCGGGGCGTCGTTGCCTGCGCGCTCAACGCCGCGGTTTGCTTCGCGTAGCGGGCAAACAGCGTGTCCGCCAGCGGGAACTGCGTGCTCTTGCCGAGTTCGGCGGCCAGATGCGCATCCAACTGCCCCCTGAATATCTCCTCGCCGCGGCCGCCGTGCCCGAACTTGCCCTCCCAGCGGCCGGCGCGCATCTGGGCGAGCAGCGGCGCGAAGAACACCGCCCCCACCACCTCGCCCGCGGCCGCGCGTAGCCGCTGCTCACCGGGGGTAACGCCCGCGCCCGCCGGGCGGGCCGCCGTCGCGGTCGTCGCCGACGAACTCAGCGTGGCAATGGACGAATCCAGAGTCATTGTTCATACACCAGGCGGGCGTGCAGTTTGCCCGCTCGGTGAATCTCCTCGAGGATCGCCACCCGCGCGTCGAACCCCACTTTCAGGCGATTGAGGGCCTCCAGCAGGTCGCGGAGGTTTGACTCGGGGCGGTCCTGGACACCGATGGCGACGAAATCCTGCCGCTCCACCGCCGGTCTCGGCACGGTGCCGTCCGGCGCGGGGTTGAATACAGTAATCGTCATGCCCTGTTGCGAGACAATCACCGGTGAAATCCGGGTATCACCGGTCACCACGAGCGTTCCCGCGCTGCGGTTGATCGTGACCCGCGCCTCGTTGGACTCCATCAGCAACGGCGTGCGTTGCACGTCCCGAATCCACGAGGCCGGGTCATTGCGTTGATGGCGAGGCAGCAGGACGACCACATTCTTAGGATCAACCGCCAAAGCCACGCGTTCCACGTCCGCGGAAAGACTGAGTTCCTTGTCCACCGCCTGGGCAACGGCGGCCGCCATCGGCCAGCCGGCGTGGGTCTCCTCCAGCACCAGCGTCAAGTACTGTTCGTCCGCCCCGATCCACGGACTGCTGATGCCCTTTTCCAGCAACTGTACACCGCTGGCGATGACATTGATGAAGACGTCCCGCTCCATGCGGGCGCCGCGGGGCACCCGCCCGCGCGTGGGCGTCGTCTCGTCCACGATGATGCGTCCCTCGGCCAGTCCAAACAGTTCCTCATACCCGGGGTAGATCAGCGGCGTGCTGAGCAGTTGTCCCCCCGCGACGCTCTTGGCAGCGCCGACCGTGCTCACGGTAAGATCAAGCAGTTCACCCTCGCGGGCGCCGTGTTCGGGGATGGTGGCGGTGACCATGACAATGGCGACGCTCCGCGTCCCCTTGAGCGTGCTCAGGCTCGGCACGGAGCCGCCGAAGCGTTCCATGAGGTTCCTCAGGCGTTGCATGGTCTCCAGGTAGGCATCGCCATCCCCGGTGCCGTTCAGACCCGCCACCAGGCCGTAACCCTGCACGCGGTTGACGCCCTGGCCCTGTAGATGCGTCACGTCGCCGACGCGGGCGGTGGCAATCTGGGCCGCAGCGGGCGCGGCGCTGCCCAGCCCTGCGGTCGCGAGCATCAGGATGGCCGTCGTCGTCCGTCTCATAACACTTAGAACGGCTTTACCGCGTCAAGTACCTTACTCACCCAGCCGCGGCGGGCGCCGTCGTGCACCGGCCCCGCAGGCTGAGACAGGATGTTGAGGTCCGCAAGCTGCGTGCTGAGCACCGTGTTATCCGCCGTCACGTCCTCCTTGCGGCAGGTGCCGGTCAACGTAATCCGCGACACGTCCTCGCCGTGCTGGAACGTGCGTTGCGCCTCGAGCACGAGCAGGCCGTTGGGCTTCACGTCGATGACTTCGGCGGTCAGACGCGTCGTGAAGGTGTCTTCGCGGGACGCGTCGGCCTTGCTGTCCGTCTTGTTCTGAAACTTATAGTCAATATTCGGATGACCGCGCGAGAAGTTCGAGGCACCCAGCCCGCCATTGGTCGGCTTGAAGAACGCCTCCAGCTCACTCTTGAGATCGAACTTCGTGTCACTCTTACGATCAGCCTCCGCCTCAAACTTGGTGTTTTCCCGGATGATGACCGTGATCAGGTCGTGGACCTTGAAAGTCGGCGGCGCCGGCGCGCGGGCCGTAATCCAGGAGTAGCGTTCGTAGGCGGGATGGGTCTTGGGTTGGCCGCTGCTCTGGACCGCCTGCTGGGCAGCCTCATCCGCGGCCGCCTGGGCCGGCGTCCGCTGGGCGTCCTGGGCGCGCTTCTGTGCCCCCAGTGACGAGGTCTGCGCGGATGCGGATACCACGAAGGGCCCCAGGACCGCGATCGTCACCAGTACGGTGAGTGGACGTTGCATCGGCTACCTGCTTTCCTGCCCGGCCGAGGCGTGCCGCTGCCAACCGTCGGCGGACTCGGCGCCGGCCTCGGACGCCGACCGCGACCGTTGCGAGGCGGTTGCGGTACCCTCGGGCCCGAGTTCCACCTTTCCCGGTCCCACCACCACGGCGTGGTACTCCAGTTTCCGATTGTCCGTGGACCGCACGCTGACGACGTCCCCGAGCCCGCCGCTTTCCATCGCCTTGGCGGCCGTGGTGACCGAGATGGAGCCCACCGTCGTCGTCAACGTGACAAGCTGGTTGCGGGTCACCAGCGGTACTTCGTCGAGGTCGCCCGGCTCCAACATGCTGCCCGCGCGCAGGAACCGTCGGGCCCGTTGCCCGATCACCCGCGCCGGATCGCTCAAGCCAAGCTGATCCAGGCGGGTGAACAACGTGGAAACGAGCTGCACTTCCTGGGGGCGAATGATCGCTCCCTGGTTGATCGGCACCCGCGCGACCACCACCTCGCGGGCGAGCGCCACGCGGACCACCAGCGGCACCGTCTGCAACCGGCGCCCCTCGCTGCTGACCTCCACCTCCAGGCGGACCAACCCCAGCGTCATCCCCCCCTGCCGGCGTACCGCGAACTTGTAGGGCGGACCGGTCAGGTCGAGCACCTGCTCGTCGGTACGATCAAACACCACGTCCGCGCGACCGTCGTAACGGGCGAGTTCACCGTTGAGGAAGCCCAGAACCGCCCGACGCAACGTGGCGCGGTCGAGAGGTGCCTCGGCCGGCGCGGACGCGGGTACGGCGCGCGCGGCAACCGCCGCGTGCGCAGGGGCGGTCGTGCTCGCCGGGCCGGCGGTGGCATCCGTCGCCGGCGCCAACGCCGGTCGAGACACCGAGCACGTCACCGACCCACGCAACGTGACTGCGGCCAGGTTGGCCCCGGCCGCCGTCAGCGCGCCGCGCACCATCTCCAGATGAAGTACTCGGGTTCCGCCCGGCGCTGGTGCGGCCGCGATGGTCGTCGCCGCCAACTCCCGGGCGGTCGCCTCGGAGAATCCCAGCAACTCCGCCACGTCGTCGAGCCGGACGTCGTCGCTGCCCACGACGGCCGTGGACCATAGGCGTACCACGCCGGAAGGTGTCGGCGTCCCGTCGGCGTCCGCCGGCAGCACCGCCGCGCCGGCGCCGAGCACCGCCAGCGCGACGCCGATGGACCACCGCGTCCGGCCCGCGACTCCGGCGGCCGGCGCGTGGCGAATGGGGTTAAGCTTGTCGCACTCCTTGCGCGTCATGGTTGCGTCCTGCCCACCGTCGGTCGTCGGCACCGGGGGCTACGTCCCCGCCCCGCTTGCCGCGATCGAGTGCCTCATCATGTCACCTAGAACCTCCTGAGGTTCGAGACCGTACGGAGCGTCTCGTCGGCGCTCTGGATCGACTGACTGTTCAGCTCAAACGCCCGCTGCGTGGTGATCAGGTCGATCAGCTCGCGCACCGGGTCCACGTTGCTCATCTCCAACGCGCCCTGCGTGATGGCGCCCATGCCGTCGCTCTGGGGCGCACCGGTTACCGGGGCACCGGAGGCCGGCGTCTCCAGGTACAGGTTGCGCCCAATCTGTTTGAGTCCCTCCGGGTTGACGAAGCGGGCGAGTTGGACCTGTCCGACGGCCGTCAGCGGACCGTTGCCCTGCCGCACCTGGACCTCGCCGTCCGAGCCGACGGTGATGTCCGTGGCGTCGTCGGGCAGCGTGACGGAAGGTTCGAGCACCTCGCCGCGACTGTTGCCCAGCACGAGGTTGCCTTCGGAGTTCTTCACGAACGCCCCGTTCCGCGTGTAGGCCGTCACCACCTCGCCGTTGTGAATCGTCTGTACCTGGAAGAAGCCCTCGCCCTCGATCATCAGGTCCAGCGGCTTGCCCGTGGTGTCCACGGCCCCGGGGCTGAAGTTGAGCTGCGTCCCGGAGACCTTCACTCCCGTACCGATCAGGATGCCGTGCGGCACCGGCTCCTCCTGCAAGTTGGGCACCCCGGGCTCGCGCTTCACCTGGTAGAGCAGGTCCTCGAAGTTCACGCGGGTGCGCTTGAAGCCGGCCGTGTTGACGTTGGCCAGATTATTGGCGACGGCGTTGAGCTTCTCGTCCAACGCCCGCATGCCCGAAGCCGCCGCGTGTAACGCGGTGATCGCCATCGCGCTTAGCCTCCTACGTCAGCCGCCCGACGCGGGAAATCGCCAGCCCCGTCAGGTTGTCCTGGAACTGGACCATGGTCGCGTTGAACTGGTAGGCCCGGCTGGCCTCGATCATCTGCGCCAGGCCCGCCATCACGTCGAAGTTGGAACCCTCCAGCGCCTGGCCGTGCAGCACGCCGTTGGCGGGTTCCACCTTTCCGTCCCCTGCCTCGAACATGTTGCTGCCGACTTTGCGGAACTGCCCGGGATCCGCGGGCTGTACCAGCCCGACCTTGCCCACGGCCGCGCCGTCCTGCCGGATGGTGCCATCTCCTGACACTTCCGGCGCCCCCTTGCCGCTCTCCAAAACCAGCGGGTCTCCATCTTCGGAAAGCACCCGCCAGCGACCGCCGTCAGCGGCCAGGACGATCTCCCCGGCCGCGTTGCGGGCGAAGCTGCCGTCTCGTGTGTACCGAACCTGGTCGCCAGCCTGCACGGTGAAGAAGCCGCCGCCCTCAATGGCGACGTCGAGCGACCCACCGGTCTGTTCGAGGGGTCCCTGGGAGAAGTCGGAAAGGGACTGCTTGACCGAAAGCCCACCGCTCATGCCGTCAAAGACCGGATGAGCGAAAGGCATCCCGGCCGCGTCGCCGCGGCTGGCCAGCACCCGCTGAGCCACCACGGCGTAATCATGCTTGTAGCCATGCGTCTGTGCGTTGGCCATGTTGTTCGCCAGCACGTTCTGCCGGTGGTCGTTAAGCTGCATCCCCGCCGTCGAAAGCCACAGGCCGTAGGTGCTCATGCAAGCCCCCTCCTCTCCGGGTCGCCGCCCGCGACCGGCTGGGGCATTGCACATTTCGAGTGCGTCTCCAGTTCGAACGCACCCGGCCCGAACGCCCGGGCGATGGCCGCCAGCGTCCGGCCCCGCACGAGCCGGCCCAGGGCCGACCAGTCCGTCGCCTCAATCGCTTCGCCGTACTGGGGTACGTTTCGCCACACCACCGCGACTGCCTCCCAACGGGCGCCCGGCGCACACCGGCCGAGCGATGCGCATTCGCGCCACGCCCGCCCCCTATGTCAGCGGCCGTGCCACGAGCCGCCGCGTCGCACCCGATTGAAAAGCCGAAGTTCGGCTACGTGAACGTTATCTATTGTGTGCCAATAGGTTACGAATTGCCCCGCCTTGTGGCAGGCGTGCCGCAGCGGCAAGATGGTCGGCTACACGTCGGCGCAGGTCCTGCGCGGCATCGGCAGGATTCGCCACCGCTGAAGGCCCGCACTGCGGCCGTACCCGGCGCTTCTGAGGTCGCGTGTCGGGCGTACCCGGAATCACCGGCCGTGCTTCTGCCCGGGCAGCCCGTTGGACAAGGTTTGGAACTCGGCCGGGGCGTTGAGACGCGGTGCCTTGGAGGCTCTCCACGTCAGCCACAGGGGGCCGACGCTAACGCAGGCTCTTGGGGGTGCAAACCGTGACCCGCCGGGGAGTCATGGTGTGTTTCCGCGAATCGCGAGTCACGGCGATGCCGCGATCTACACCGCAGTCCGGCGGCGACGCGACACCAGCAGGAGGCCGGGCAGAAGCATCAGCAGCGCCGAGGGTTCCGGCACGAACTGCGTGACGACGAGCGTGCCAGGGCCGGTCAAGGCGTCCTCAGTCCACACGCCCAGATCAAACACGTCGCCGGCCGACACCGCGACCTGCAGGTCGCCCTCGCCCGGCACCCAGTTACCGATGAAGATCGGCTCTCCTCCGTTGATCCGGTACATCGCCCGATCGAACTCGTCCTGATCCTCGGAAGCGAACACCCAGTGGAAACTCAGCATCGCATCGGCGCAGGCCGTCACCGAGTAGTACGCCAATCCGTGATAGAAGTGCTGGCCGTCCATGCCGAGGACCGTCATTTGATCGGTGGTCAGCGCTCCCGAGCCCTGGTTGGACTCGTCTCCGTCGGAGTAGAACGTCCACTGGTCAGGGGCGTAACACCCCGTGAAGGCCGCCTCCACCTGCGGTGTCCAAACCACGACGCAGCCTACGATCGCGGCGATTGTTCTCAGATACATGGTGCTAAACTCCTCTCTCCTCACTGCCGATGGCGGCGAGCACGCCTCATTTGGCCACCGCCCCACAATCTCGCTGATCTGCGCCCTCCAAGCTCCTCTATCTAAACAATTCTGGGCCCCTCAGTCAAGGGTGACAAACCGAAAAACGGGTTCTCAGGTTGTCACGTACGGGCCACTTCGTCCTCCTTTCGCGCTCCGGCAGAGGGTGAAGGCGCCCACGGAGGCAGCATTTCGGAGCAACGGAGCACCGTCGCGGGCCTGGCGGAGGCGGTTCGCCCCACGCCGTCACCCACGCCGGCTACGCTAGGGGCTCCAGCAGGGTTTGTGTGTAAGCCGGGGACGGCCATGCGAACCCCGCCGCAGGTGGGCTCGGCGGCGTTGTCCCCCTTCGGTCAGCAGGGCATATGCACTGTCACTGTATACGGGCAGGGGAGGCGGCTGCGGGGCAAGCTGCCTATTTTAACACCCGTGGCCGTGCTCGGTGCCCACCGCAGCGTCCCCGGAAACCGGTGGGCCAGCAGGCGATCGAAGAATGGCCGGAGCGAGCGTGACGCCCTGAGAACCGGTGCCCTCGAGGCTCTCTACGTCGGCCACGGGGGGCCGACGCCCCTCCCGCGGCAGGCCATCGACGCCCGTGGGGATTCGTGGCCGTAAGAAGCTCTGCTCCGGCCTGCTCAGTGGGCACGGGCGGTGGTAGAATCGGCCCCCTGTGGACGGAAGACGGCCGAGGCCGGCAAGGCGGCGACCTCGGGTAACGGCACGATGACGGACAACCAGCTCCCGATTATCTCCCTGCGTGGGTTGACCAAGAGCTTCGGCGACAAGCCGGTGCTGCGCGGCATCGACCTGGAGGTGCAGCCCGGGCACGTGCTGGGCTACATCGGCCCCAACGGCGCGGGCAAGACCACCACGGTCAAGATCCTCATCGGCATGCTGCCGGAGTTCGAGGGCTCCGCGACGGTATGCGGGCATGACGTGGCTCGGGAGCCGCTCGAGGTCAAGCGCCGCATCGGCTACGTGCCGGAGTCGGCCGCTCTGTATGACACGCTCACGCCCCTGGAATACCTGCGCTTCGTGGGGCAGCTCTACGGGCTCGACCCGCAGGAAGTTGAACGCCGGGCGCGGGAGATGCTCGGGCTGTTCGACCTCACGGCCGAGCTCGACCGCCGCATGTCCACGTTCTCCAAGGGCATGCGGCAGAAGGTGTTGATTACGGCCGGGATGATCCACAACCCCGACGTGCTCTTCCTCGATGAGCCGCTGAGCGGGCTCGATGCCAACTCGGTGGTGACGGTCAAGGAGATCATCGCCCGCCTGGCCCGGCGCGGGAAGACGATTTTCTACTGCTCGCACGTGATGGACGTCGTGGAGCGTGTCTGCGACCGCATCGTCATCATCAACAACGGCGAGATCATCGCCGACGGGTCGTTCGAGCAGTTGCGGGAGATGAACAAAGCCGCGTCGCTGGAGCGGCTCTTCACGCAACTGACCAGCTCGGGCGGACACGAGGCGGTGGCCGACCGGTTCATCGAGGCCTTCGAGGTCGAGTCCTCAGCACATGGTTAGACTCTCGCTCTGGCTGCTGGATGGACTGAGGCCCCTGTTCCGCCTGCTGGGCGTGGACTACGGGCAACTGCGCGCGACCATCCAGGTGAAGCTGACGCTCGATGGGCGGCGTCGTTCGGGGCACATGCAGGGCATCGAGGGCAAGGACCGCAACGTCTTCGTCTGGACGCTGTTCTTCTACGCCTTCATGGGCGTTTTCGTGGGTATGGTCGGCGTGCACACAGCGTCTCCCCTGGTGGGCCTGACGATCGTACACGCCTTCGTCATGGTCATGGTAGGGCTGTCGCTCATTGCCGACTTCAGCTCCGTGCTGCTGGACCCCACCGACAACGTCATTCTGCTGCCCCGCCCCATCGACAGCCGGACGCTGCTCGTGGCGCGGGTCACGCACGTGACGCTGTACCTCGGGTCGCTGGCGTTGAGCATCTCGGCGGCGACCCTGATTGCCGGCGCCATCGTCATCGGGTGGTGGTTCGTGCCGGTGTTCCTCGGCACGCTCGCCTGCTCGGTGGCGCTGGTGGTGTTCTTCGTGCACGTCTTCTACCTGCTGGCGATGCGGCTGATGGACGTCGAGCGCTTCCGGGACGTGATCCTTTACGTGCAGATGGTGATGACCGTCGTCGTAGTCGGTGCGTACCAGATCCTGCCGCGTCTGATGGACTACAAGCAACTGCTTAGCTTGCAGATCGACGACCGCTGGTGGGTGTACATCTGCCCGCCGGCGTGGATGGCCGCTCCGGTCCATCTGCTGGCCGGGCATCCCAGCCAGGCAGCGGTGATCCTGACGGTCCTGGCGGTGGCGGTGCCCGTGCTGGGTTTGACTGCGGTGGTGGGGGTGCTGGCACCGGGCTTCCAGCGTGCCCTCGCCCAGGCGGAACTGAACCCCGTCCAGCGGAATGAAGCCTCCGTGCAACCCGGACGGCCGCGGTCCTGGGGGTATCGCCTGTCGCGCTGGGTGACAGGGCACCCGGCTGAGCGGGCAGCGTTCGAGCTGATCTGGCAGATCGCCTCCCGGGACCGGCCGTTCAAGATGCGCACCTATCCCACGGTCGCGTTCCTGCTGCTGTTCGGCTGCCTGTTCCTGCTTGGTGACAGCAGGGAAGTAGCGAAGACCCTCGCCCAGCTTCCGGAGACGCAGAAGTTCCTGTTCCTGCTCTACTTCGCCTGCATGATGGGCCCGACGGCCATCTTCCAGCAGAAATTCACCACCCAGCCGGAGGCGGCGTGGCTCTACTACGCCCTGCCGCTTGAGTATCCCGGCCAGGTCCTGTTGGGTGCGTTTAAGGTGATGGCCATTCGGTTCGTGGCCCTGGGGTTCGCGGCCATGGCGATCCTGGCGCTGGTCATCTGGCGGGCCGCGATTCTGGGGGATGTGCTCTTCGCCGCGTGTGCGACGCTGCTGGTCAGTGCGTTGCAGGCCTGGCTGTTCGCCCGCAAGTTCCCGTTCTCGGAGGCGTTCGGTATGGCGCAGAGCAGCGGGCGGCTGGGGCGGTCGGTGCTGTGGATGATCTTCCCGGCCGTGCTGGCGGGGTTTCACTTCGTCCTCCGGTGGATTCATCCCTGCACCGTGGTGGGGGCGGCCCCGCTGGTGTTCATTCTGGCCGTGCTGATGCTGCGCGGCTACGGCCAACTTACGTGGCCGGCCCTGCTCCGCGCCAGCCGCTGACGCGTACTGAGTAGCTTGTGCGGCAGGCGGAGTGACAATCGGAACGGGGTGGCATGGCCAAGCGCAGCGCCGCCATGCCGGACGGTAGCATCACAAAGGTCCGGCACACCGGGACCATGCTTCGCCGCCGGGGCGTAGCTGGGGGTCGGAGCAGCATGCCGGCGCCCGCTTGGGGCGGGCTTGGGCATGCCGCCCGTCGCGTTTGGGGAGGGCACCCGTTACGCTGAGGCATGCGAGCGTGCGTATGTGTTTAGCGTCTTTGGCGTTGTGGGTGCCGTGCTTTCCCGCGATCGCGGTCGCGGGTAAGCATGCCTGTGCATGTCGCAGCACATGCCCACTCCCGCCTGCGGCGGGTGAGGGCATGGCACCCACGCTAAACACGTACGAGCGTGCCTCTGCGGTTCCGAGCGATCCTGTGTACGAGAGGGCATCCGCATGATCCAGAGTTTCGAAGGCAAGACACCGGTGATCGGTGAGGGAACCTACGTACACCCGAGTGCGGACGTGTTCGGCCATGTCGTCATCGGACGCGGTTGCTGGATCGGTCCCGGGGCGCGCATCCGCGGTGACTACGGGCGCATCGAGATCGGGGACTTCAGCAGCGTCGAGGACAACTGCGTGATCCACGCCCGGCCGGGGGAGCACACCCGCATCGGAGCCTGGGTCACCCTCGGCCATGGCGCCATTGTGCATAACGCCGTGGTGGAGGATTGGGCGGTCCTGGGGATGGGTTGCATCGTTTCAGATTGGGCACAGGTCGGGGTGTGGGCGGTGGTGGCGGAGGGCGCGGTCGTCCGCCAGCGCCAGCAGATTCCGACGCACCGCATCGCCGTCGGGACACCTGCCCGGCTCCTCGAGAAACTCGTCGACGAAGCCTACAAGGCGGATTGGACACGGTTCAAGGGAATCTACGTCGACCTGGCCCGGCGTTACCCCGAGGGACTGCGGTGACGCAAGGCGGGGAACACCCAGGCTCGGGTACCCCCCATGGGGAGGAGCACTGTACCGGGCCCCGGGTGGCCGACGCTGCCTGCGGTGCCTTACGGCCCACCCGTTGTTTCACGCAGATGCGTGGCACGGTGTTTGCCCGGAGCCCTTGCGGGCGGCGGCGGCCTCTGCTAGATAATCCGACCGTCGCGGCTCGGCCGTTCCGCAACCCTGGAAGCCGCGGAAGCCGTGGGCCTGTGGACCGAGCCGCGAATACTCGGTCTGAAGTTTACCTGGTTTCGCAGTTGGAGACTGAATGATGGGAGACATCGACAAGCTGGAAGTCAGCATCGATCGCGATGAGTGCATCGGCGACGGTGCGTGCTGCGGCGACGCACCCGAGACCTTCGAGATGGACGACGAGGACAAGGCCGTCGTCAAGAAGGGCTCCACCGACGATCGTGACACCATCCTCGAAGCCGCCCGTAACTGCCCGGTGGACGCCATCAAAGTGAAGGACAAGGCCACCGGCAAGATGCTCTATCCCGAGGATTGAGCCGCCTGGCTCCGCATGCCGGAAACCGATAGAGGCGACGGCTGCCGGCCGTCGCCTCTGCTTCACACTTCGCCGGCGGCTCCCCCCGCGGGTTACCCACCTGACGCTTATCCGATCGAGTAACGCGCGAGGATTTCACGCACCTTCCGCACCATCTCACCGCGTGGCACCGTCACCTGGGCCGGTTGCTGTTCCAGCCAGGCCTTGCGGTCCTGGCCCAACTCCTTCGAGACGGCCTCACCGAGGCGCAGGTCCTTGATGGAGACCTGGCTGCTCTTCATCTCGTCTTCGCCGACGACGACGGCCACCACCTTCCCCGTGCTGCTGGCGTATTTGAACTGCTTGCCGACGCCCTGGGTGCCGACGTAAAGCTCGGTATTGAGCCCGGCGGAGCGCAGCTCCACGGCCATCTTCTGGTATTCGGCGTTGTAGCGGTCGTCCAGGCGCGTGACGAGCACCTTGGCGGTGGCCGGACCCTTCTGGAGTTTTCCCAGCGCCAGCAGTGCCGCCAACAGCCGGTCCACGCCGATCGAGGCACCGGTAGCGGGCACCCTCTGCCGAGTGAACCGCGCGACGAGGTCGTCGTAGCGTCCGCCGCCGAAGACACTGCCGAACTGGCGGGTGATGCCGTCCTCCTCCTGCACGCCGAACGTGAGCACGGCCTCGAACACCGGGCCGGTGTAATAGGTCAAGCCGCGCACCACGGTCGGGTCGAAGCTGACCCGGTCCGCCTGGTAGCCCGCGCTCACCAGGGCCTCGTCAATGCGGGCCAGTTCCTCGACGCCCTGACACCCCACGTCGGTGTCGCCCACCAGGCGGTGCGTTTCCTCCAACACCTTGCGTCGGTCGTCGGGCGAGATGGCCAGGTACCTGAGTACCACGTCAACCTGCTCGGAGGCCAGGCCCGCCCCGGGCGTGAAATCACCGGACTCGTCCCGTCGCCCCGGTCCCAGGAGCAGCTTCACCCCGTCCAGCCCCACCCGATCGAGCTTGTCGATCGACCGCAGGATCGCCCGGGCGGTTTCCGCCGGCACCGGACGCCCGCCGCCCAGCACCTCCAACACGCCGTTGAGCACCTTGCGGTTGTTGACGCGTACCAGGTACGCGCCCCGCGGGATGGCCAGAGCTTCCAACGTATCACACGCCACCATGCACACCTCGGCGTCCGCGAGCATGGAGGCCGTGCCCACCGAGTCGAAGTCGAACTGGTAGAACTCGCGGAAGCGCCCCGGCCCCGGCTTCTCCACGCGATACACGGGCCCCACCTGGTAACGCCGGTAGGGAAGCGGCAGATCCGGGTTCATCGCCACGAAACGCGACAGGGGCGCGGTCAGGTCGTAACGCAGGGCAATCCAGTTCTGGTCTTCGTCGCGCAGGGCGAAGATGCCGCCTTCGGGCGTGTCCGCATCGGGCAGGAACTTGCCCAGTACGTCCACGTACTCCAGCGTCGGGGTCTCCAGCGGCACGAATCCGTAGCGTTCATACACCTCGCGGATGCGGGTGATGATCCAGTTGCGCGCGCGCAACTCCGCGGCCGTGATGTCCCGGAACCCTTTGAGCCGACGCGGTTCAACCCGCGCCTCGCCGCCGCTTTCGCTCACGCTGTGCACTCCTCCACCCGCTGCGCGCAGCCGGCGGTTCCACCTGACCGTTAGCGATCCTGACCCACCGGCTGCCCGTCACCGATCCTTCATCTGCAGCAGATCAGCTTCCGTCATTCGGTCCTTCACATGCGTCGCCACGCCCGTGTCGTCGAAGATCACATCGAAGGCCACGCCCCGGGAGTAGATGTACGTGAACAGGAAGCCATCCGCCATCTTCCCGTCGTCGAGCCTCTGCTGGATCACACTGGGGGTGAACTTCATCGGCACAGAGGGCTCCAGAACCGCTTCACCGGCAACACCTCTGGACACGTACACGCAGAAGCGTTTCGGCTCCCCGATGGCGGTTGTCACCTGTTGCCAAGTCATGCCGGGCGCAATCTTGCTCTTGGCATCGCGCCCCTGCTGGCTCGGGTCATACGAGCGGACACCCAGGAAGTACACCAAGAGCCCGACACCCACCAACAGCAAGAACATAAGGACAAGTTTCATCGCCAGCTCCTCGAGGCAAAGCCCCGACCGACGCCGCGCAGCAGCGCCCCCGGGCACCCTCAGCAATCCGACAAGCCGGCCGGTCGGCTGCCCACCCGCCCCGGTCTGCACGACGCCCACTCGGGCGATGCCGCGATACGGCAGGGTAAGGCCTCTCGGCATCACCGGCAATGGGCAGGGCCCGGCCCACCCCCGAAGTGCCACGCTGGGCATCGTGTGGTGGCCATGGCCTCGCGCATCGTCAACGTGCCAAGCAGCCGATGCAGCTCACGGAATCCGGAGAGTGGAGAGGTGCAAAGCCCCGTCTGAATCGTACCTTCATCCTCCTGATTCCTGGAGTGCTGCACGAGGGCGTCGCCCGCAGCGCGCCCGGACCGCCCGGCTATGTTGGGCCGCGGTTGGCACGCGCGGTAGCGGCGTCATTGGCCAAAGACGCCTGCGAAAGCCGCGTAGTCCGCCTGGTCAACGCGCTCGGAAAGGTCGAAGTCCCCCGGCAGGCAGTCCCAGCCAATGGGCGGGGCCTCCGTGCCGCTGAAGCAGTTCTGGAAATGGGCAAAATCGTAGAGGTCCACGTCGCCGTCCTCGTCGAAGTCGCCCGTGCCAGGGAAAGCCACGAACTTGTCGTGTGGAATCAGCAGGGTGCCAATCGTGGCAACCTCGACAGCCTCCGGGTTAACCAGATGGGGAACACCGGTCGCGGGGCTCACCGTCGCCCAGGGGCCCGCCTCAAGCAGCGCGGCAAGATCAACCACCGCCGGCAGTCCATCGGTCGTGTAGGCGACGTACAGCGTAAACGGCCCCCCCGCGGCTGACCCGGCCGTCAGGCGATAGGCACGCACCGTCCCCACTGCCGGTAACGCCTCCTCGTACCACGCACCCATCAGATACGTCACGGCCGGTACGAGATAGGGGTACAACTCCCAGTTAGTCTGCGTGTCGGGATAGGTGAACGAGGTCGCGCCGGGATGGGCAGCTTCCCAAGCATAATAGGCATCGCGTGCGTCGCGGACACTGGCAAACGTCGCGGCGGGCTGTCCGCCCACCGATTGATTGATGAAGTGCTGCGTCAGCCAGTCCAGCACCGGGTTCCAGGCGTTGTGCGTCAGCGTGCCGGGCACCAGGTCAGCCGCGTGGGCCGCCCAGCCGGTCACCCACACCCGGCCGGTCTGCGCCACGTGCACGTCATGCAACCAGTTGAGCACCTCCAGCAGGAACCGCCCCTGCACGGCCGGCACGCGCATGTCCTGCGGAATGCCGAAGTGCGTGTCATTGCGTCCCAGCACCGGACCGAACGGGACCACCACGATCGGCCCCTGCGGATCGTGCTGCAGGAACAGCGCACCCGTCGGCCGGAACGGGTTCATCGGGTAGTGCTCGAAGTACGCATAAAACTGCTCATCCGCACCCTGCTGATGATTCGTGAAGCCGAAGTCAGCCATCATCTGGATGCGAAGCGTGTCGTCACCGGGTACGTGCGCGCCGCGGTCCAGGTTGATGGCGGCAATCTGCGCCGGATCGCTCACGCCCAGGGCGGCCGTGACGACGGCGTTGACCGCGCCGATATGGTCGTTCCAGTGCTGGAGGATGAGATTCTGCGGCGGGTTGAGCGGCAGCTCCTGCCACACGTGCGTGCCGACGCGGATCTTGTTGTGGGAGTGCGTGCCGATCTGGCCACCGCTGGCATAGAGGCGCTGGATCAGCGGGAGTCCACCGACCGGATCCTCGAGCACCCATTCCATGAACTGCCCGGTAGAAAGGAACGATATCTTCGCGCCGTGGGCATCGGTCTGGTCGAGAGCCCAGTCCACGGCCACGACCCAGTCGTGGTACGTCTGGACCTGTACCTGCGGCGTGCCCCACATCGGGTCGGCATGCACGTCGATCAGGACCATGATCGGCCCGGTTGTGGACCGCTCCATTCCCCCTCTCTCCGCCGGGGGGAGAGGGCAGGGTGAGGGGGCGGTCGAGGAGCCGCCTGCGTCCAACCCAGCGCCCACGACCGGTCCGCTCAGCACCAGGGCGGCCGCAGCGATCCAGATCAAGACCTTGATGTCCGGCTTGGCCGGGTTGCTTAGCTGCACCCTACTGGCCGGTCGCTGCATGATTGTGTCCCCCTTCCGCATGACACTGCCCCCCGCTCCCACGGCGACCTGCGGATTCGCGGCCCCCCGCCGTCGAGACTGCCGCCGCTGCACGCACGCACCGGCCGCTATCGCGCGTAACGCCGTCCCGGCCGCGTTATTGCCGTCGGGGCCCGCAGAGGCACCGGGCAGCAAGCCCGCGTGGACCTGCTGCTTGGCCATTCTCCGCCGTTGCGGTTACATTCCGCCGGGGCATGACCGAGCGTGCCGCGGGGCCGTCCGGGTGAGCCGCACCAGGTGGGTGGTGGTCGGCTGACGCCGGGACAGAGCGTTCCCTCGCACGGTCATTCAGTGTACCAAAAGCCGACCGGGTGGTTCGAGGGGGTAGCACGAGGCATCATGACTTCAGCCAAGACGCATCCGGCTGGTACGCAGCTCACCTGGCGGTTTCCCCGCACGTTCTGGTTTGCCAACGGGGCGGAGCTCTGCGAGCGGGCCGCCTACTACGGCATGTTCATCACGCTTTACCGGTACCTCAACACCGAGGTAGGCTTCACCGACCCCGAGACCGGGGTGGTGGTTTCCATCTTTGCCGGGGGCATGTACCTGCTGCCCACGTTCATGGGCATCCTGGCCGACAAGATGGGCTTTCGCCGGGCCCTCATGCTGGCATTTGCGCTGCTGACCGTCGGCTATGCCCTGCTGGGGGCATTGCAGGAGAAGTGGTCGGCCGTGGTTGCCCTGGGCCTGATCATGACCGGCGGGGCCATCGTCAAGCCGGTGATCTCAGGGACGGCCGCCAAGTGCTCCTCGGACCACAACCGCGCCCGCGCGATGTCCATCTTCTACATGATGATCAACATCGGTTCCTTCAGCGGCAAGGGACTGGCGGGTGATCTCAACGAACGCCTGGGATTGCAGTACATCAACTTCTACGCCGCGGGCATGACCTTCCTGGCCCTCATTCTCGTGACACTGTTCTACCGCAACGTGGACACCCACGGCGCGGGCAAGACGGCCGCCGAGGCCCTGCGCGGCCTTGGGCGGGTCGTCTGCAACGTGCGGTTCCTGGCGCTCATCCTCATCGTGGCGGGGTTCTGGCTGATCCAGGGCCAACTCTATGGGGCCATGCCCACCTACATCGAGCGGGTCCTCGGCAAGGGCTACAAGCCGGAGTGGCTGGCGAACATCAACCCGCTCACCGTGGTGATCTTCGTGGTGCCCATCACCCACCTGGTCCGCCGTTTCCAGCCGGAGAACGCCATCGGCATCGGGCTGCTGATCATTCCCTTCACGGCGCTGGCGATCGGGCTCGGGCCGCTGCTCGAACGCTGGGTCGGCAGCAGCGTGGACCTGGGCTGGTTCCGGGCACACCCGCTGATTCTGCTGATCGTCGTCGGAATCAGCCTGCAAGGGCTGGCCGAGTGCTTCCTGTCGCCGAAGTTCCTGGAATACGTGTCGAAGCAGGCGCCGCCGAGTGAGATCGGGCTGTATCTGGGCTTCGGGCATCTGCACAGCTTCTTCGCCTGGCTGGCGGCGTTCATCGCCGCGGGGTTGCTGCTCGATGCGTTCTGCCCCGACCCGCGCAAACTCGACCCGTCCGCGCGGCACGAGTGGCGACTGGCCACCGACCCTAAGTACGTGCTTACGCTCGAGGAAGCGGCCCGGGCCGAGCTGGCAGACCAAGTTCCCGTTCCGGAGTCCATCGCCCGGGTCCTGCGGGAGCACGGTCATACCGTGCCCGAGGACGCTGTTGTCGCCGAAGTGGAAGGCAAGGACGCCTGGCGGAGCGACCCCGAGCGCGCCTGGAGAATCGAGCAGCCAATCGTCACGCTCGAAGAGAACTGGACCAGCCCGCCCGGTCGTTTTGTGCGCGGCGTGCCGGACCAACTGCATGTAACGCCCGCTGCCCTGCGGTGGGCGCAGGATCCGGCGGTGGCGGATGTCGTCCATGCCTGCAAGGGTGAGACGCTGGCCGACGAGCTTCGTCACGACAAGCCTGTCGGCCCGCTGCTGCGAGCAACGCTTGCAGGGTACGGCTTCGACATTCCCGAACGTGCCGCGGTGCGTAAGGAGAAGCCGCGCGATCAGCACCAGCGGGAATTCCGCTGGAAGGTCGTGGTGCCTTACTACTCGATGGAAGAGGCGAAGCTGGAAACCGACGCCGACGCCCGCAAGGCGGGGCGCACGCGTGCCTTGCGTGACACGCTGGTCCTGGCCGCCACCGCCCGTCCTCCCCAGGACCGGCCGGCGCTACCCGACGCCTATGACCGGGCCCACTACATCTGGTACGTCTTCGCCTCCGTGGGCGCCTTGGCCTTCCTGAGCCTCCTGGCGTTCAAGTTTATCACCCGCCGTCTGGACCGGTAGCTCGGCAGCGTCTCTCTCCGCGCTGCTTGCGTAGCGTCGCTTCCGACCCCTGCAGCGCGGCCCGGTCCGACGCCAAACGCACGTACAGCGCTTCGAGTTGCTCTACCATCCGCCGCCAGTCGAACTCAGCGAGGCAGCGCCGGCGGCCCTGCCGGCCCAGACGCTGCCGCAGTTCGGCGTCCTCCGCCAGGTGAACGATCCCCTCCGCCAGCCCCTTCGTGTCACCGTATGGCACGAGAATCCCCGTCTCCTCGGGGACGACCGCTTCCGGCGCACCATCGTTGTCAAAGCTGACGGCCGGTACCTCCGTCAGCAACGCCTGCACTACCGCCCGCGGCAGACCTTCCCAACGCGAGGCATGCACCAGCAGATCGAAGCCGCGCAGGTAACCGGGAATCTCGTCCGGGCGGACGAGTCCGACCAGGTGGACCCGTTCGCGCAGGCCCAGCTGCGTGAGCCGCCGCTCATACCGGGTGCGGTGCTTGCCGTCGCCGACCCATACGAACTTCATCCGCGGCGCGCGCGCCACCGCCGCCGGCATGGCCGCGATGATCTCGTCATACCCCTTGTTCTCGAACAGCCGGGCCACCGTGCCGACCACGACTTCATCCGGGGCAATGCCCCACTGCCGCCGCAGCGCAGCGCGGCCGGCCGGGTCCGGGCTGAAGACGTCGGTTTCCATGCCGGAACGGACCGTCACGAACCGTTCCCGCGGCGCCAGCCCGGCCGCCAGTGATTGCTCGATCATCGCGTCGGCCACCGTGACCAGGGCGGCGCTCACGCGGGCGGCCCGGCGCTCCAGAAGACGGTACAGCGCCTGCACCGGGGCCGACTGCGTTCGGTTGAAGCTCATGCCGTGAATAGTGTGGACGATGACCGGAACGCCTGCCCGGTGGGCCGCCCAGCGTGCCAGGATGCCGGCCTTGCTGCTGTGGGTGTGCACCACATCGGGGCGGCGGTCCCGGAACAAGGCCGCCAAGTCCCGCAACGCCCGCCAATCCAGCGCCGGCCGCACCGCTCGGCGCAGTGAATCCAGCTTGACGAGCTCGGCGCCGCTACGGCCGGCTGCGTCCCAGAGCGAACCCTCCGGCCCCGTCTCCGGGCCGGCCACCAGCGTGACGTGGTGCCCGCGCTCGACGAGCCCCCGGCAGGTCAGCACGGTGTTCTCCTGTGCCCCGCCAATGATAAGCCGTGTGATGACTTGACAGATACGCATCGGTACCCTGTACGAGACCACGCGAATGCGACGCCGCGAGGGTGGCCTGCCCAAGCCCGCCGGCAGCGGGCGCCGGCATGCTCTGGGCGCAGCCGCCCGGTCGTCCAGGCAGAAGCATGGCGGCGCGGCGCTTGGCCATGCCACCCGCCGCAACGGCGGATCAGTCCACTGCCACGGCGTCCGGGCCATCCGGAGGCGGCTCGCAGCGTAGGCCCGGGCCCCCGTCCGCCTCAGACCCCGGTTCCGCCGGCGGGACCAACACGTAGGCCGGATAACGCACCCATTGCAGGCACAGGCCGCGTGCCGGGGCCGTCGGTCCCGCGTTCTGTCGGTCCCTGCTCAGCAGGATGTCCCGCACGTACTCCGGCTGCCAGCGTCCCCGCCCGACCTCCAGCAGCGTACCGACCATGTTGCGCACCTGGTTGTACAGGAAGCCCGTGCCTTCCACGTCCACGAGAATCTCATCGAAGCGACGCTCGACGTCGCAGCGCAGGACCGTCCGCATGGTCGTCGTGCGCTCGGGTCCCTTCGAGGCCATGGCCGCGAAGTCCATCTCCCCGAGGAAGTACCTGGCAGCCGCCCGCATGCGGTCTAAGTCCACCTGCTGCCAGAAGTGGTACGTGTAGCGCTGATCCAAGTGCTCGACCGGGCGGTGCGGGACGTTGAAGACGCGGTAGCGGTAGAGCTTGCTGCGCGCGTTCCAGGTCGCGTGGAACTCCGGGTGGACGTCCCGCATGACCTTCAACGACACGTCCTTCGGCAGCCGGGCGCCGATGGCGTAGCGCAGGCGTCGGGGCGGGAGCAGGCACGTGGTGGAGAAGCTGGCGACCTGCCCGGCCGCGTGTACGCCGGCGTCCGTGCGCCCGCTGCCGATCAACTCGACCTGGTGGCGTACCACGCGGCGCACCGCCTGCTCCAGCACGTCTTGCACGGTGCGCAACCCCGGCTGGGTCTGCCAGCCGTGGAAGTCCGTCCCGTCGTAGGCCACACGCATGTACAAGGTTCGCGCCATGCGCGTTGATGGTAGGTACCGGGCGGCCGACCGGCAAGGTAGCGGGCACCAGCCGGAGCCGCCGGTGGCGGGCTGGGAGCGTGGGCCGTTCTGAGCCCGGGCGGAAGCGAGGGAGCAGAGGTGAATAGCGAATGGCGAAGAGCGAATGGCGAGTGCAGGGGTGACCGCGAGCATCCGGGCCCGGGCGGAAGCGAGTGGGCGTCACTGCGTGGCGCAGAATGCCCGCTCCCGCTCGGGCACGGTTGGGACTCGCGCTCCGTTCGATGCGCGGGCTCGGCTTGCCCCGGCCGCTATGCCACCAGTTCCTCACACAGCGTCGGACCGAGGCGCTGGCGTAATCGCAGCAGGATTTCCTTGTGAATCTGGCTGACCCGTGACTCGGAGAGGTTGAGAACCGCGCCGATCTCCGCCATCGTCATCTGCTCGAAGTAGTAGAGCACCAGAACGAGGCGCTCCTCCCGCGTCAAACCCCGGGTCAAGTACTCCGTGAGCAACTCGCGGGACACCTGCCGCGAGGGATCCTCACTGGCCTGGTCCCGGATGTCCCAGCTATGCGAGGAGCCCTGCGGTCGCCGCTCGTCCGGCGGCTCCATCGCGCTGAAGTGAACCTCCTTGCCTAACTGCGAGAGACGCGACAAGTAGTCGTAGCGGTCCACGCTCATGTTGAGCCGTCTGGCCACCTCGACCTGGGCCGGTGCCCCCTCCGCCTCCACACCTAGCAACTCTCGCGCGAGCATGCGGCGTTTCTCGAAGGTCCGCACAGTTCGGCTCTGCGGGTCCAGACTGCGGAGCCAGTCCATCACCGCGCCGGAAATGCGCTGTTGGCAGAATGTTTCGAACTTCGCTTTTCTTGTTGGATCGTAGGCTTCCACCGCCTCGATCAGCCCATCAAAAGCCGCACTGCATATCTCGTCGTATGACACCTGTGCCGGAAGCTTGCGTGACAGCCTCGCGGCATGCGTGTGCACCAAGGGTGTGTAGTGCACGACCAGCTTATTCCGTAACTCCACCTCCCTCGTCTTGAGGAATTGCTCCCATAACTTCTCAATGGTCAGTTCGCGCCTACCCCGACCACCGGCCTTGGGCATCCCGTGACTCCTTTCGTCGATGAGGGTCCGATTCGCCGTCCCGACGCGTCGAATGTCTCTCCGGATTACCGCGCCACAGAACCTACTTACCACACGTTCTTATGGTAAACAAGGCAAAATAGAGAACATAGCAAAAATTGCCGGTCTGAACCTACGTCGGGACTCCCCGAGCCCGCCTCAAGGGGATTGGGTGGCCGGGCGAGACTCTGCTGCGGCACGGTGTAGGCACCGCCGGTGACCGCCGCGGGTGCACGCGGCAGGGTTCTCGGGGGGGGCGCTGCCCGCGGCCTCTTGCCGTCGGGTGGGCGCGGGAAGGGGATTGCCGTGTCCTGAACAACCGGTATAATGCCCAATCTTTGCATTCGTAGGCTACGGTCAGGAAGGTTTGCCATGCCGAAGATGAAGGTACACAAGGGACTGAAGAAGCGCGTGCGGGTGACCGCCAAGGGCAAGGTTCGCTACAAGCCCAGCTTCGGTAACCATCTGATGAGCAGCAAGAGCGGGGATCGTTGCCGGCGGCTGCGCCGGCCGCGGATTCTGGGATCGGTGACCTGCAAGCGCATTAAGATCGCCCTGGGCGTGGGCGGGGCCTGAAACGAGGGCGGACGGCCGCGCGCCAGCGGCGGACATGCGGCGCTGAGGAGCTGAAGGACTATGGGACGAGCGACATACGGGGCGGCACGAGCGCGGAAGAAGCGCCGCGTGCTGAAGACAGCCAAGGGATACCGCGGCGGGCGGAGCAAGCTGTGGCGGACGGCCATCGAGGCGGTGCGGCACGCGGGCAGGGACGCGTACCGGGACCGCCGGCGTCGCAAACGCGACTTCCGGGCGTTGTGGATCACGCGTCTGACGGCTGCCTGCCGCGCGCGGGGCATCACGTACAGCCGTTTCATCTGCGGTTTGATCGCGGCGCGCGTCGAGGTGAACCGCAAGATGCTGAGCGAGATCGCCATCGCCGATGCACCGGGCTTCGACGCCCTGGTGGAACTGGCCCGCAAGCACCAGCCGGAGCAGGCGGCCGCCTGAGGAAAGTGCCGCTAAAGCGACCATTACGCACTGCCCGGCGAAGAGTCGGACGGTGCGTTTTTTACTACGGACGACGCAGTTGGCCGTTAACGGTTAGTGCGCGACGTTGATGGGCTTTGAACATGACATCAAGAGAGATTCGCCGGCAGTTTCTGGAGTTCTTCGCCTCAAAGCAGCACGCCATCGTGCCGTCGTCGCCGGTGGTCCCGCTTGATGACCCGACGCTCATGTTCACCAACGCGGGCATGAACCAGTTCAAGGACGTGTTCCTGGGCTTAGGCTCGCGGCCCTACCGCCGGGCGGCCGACACCCAGAAGTGCATCCGGGCCGGCGGCAAGCACAACGATCTCGATGACGTCGGGCAGGACACGTATCACCACACGTTCTTCGAGATGCTGGGGAACTGGTCGTTCGGCGACTACTTCAAGAAGGAGGCCATTGCGTGGGCGTGGGAGCTGCTCACCAAGGTCTGGGGCATCGACAAGACGCGCCTGCACGCGACGTACTTCCAGGGCGACCCGGCCGAGGGGCTCGAACCGGACAGCGAGGCGGCCGAGCTGTGGCGCAGCGTCACCGACATTGACCCAACGCACATCCACCCCGGCCGCAAGAAAGACAACTTTTGGGAAATGGGCGAGACGGGCCCCTGCGGGCCGTGCAGCGAGATTCACTACGACATGACGCCGGATAAGTCCGGGGCCAACCTGGTGAACGCCGGCGATGCCCGCGTCATTGAGGTGTGGAACCTCGTGTTCATCCAGTACAACCGCGGCAGCGACGGCAAGCTGACCCCGCTGCCGGCCAAGCATGTCGACACCGGCATGGGCTTCGAGCGCGTCTGTGCCGTGCTGCTGGGCAAGCAGAGCAACTACGACACCGACGTGTTCACGCCGCTCTTCGCGGCCATCCAGCGCCGCACCAGCGCTGCGTCTTACGGCGGGACGCTCCCGGCTCCGAACCGTCCCGACGCAGGTCGAGATCAGGAAGCGGCCGACGCCCAGGTCCTGCTCGACGTCTCCTACCGCGTCATCGCCGACCACGTGCGCTGCCTGACGTTCGCGCTGACCGACGGGGCATACCCGAGCAACGAAGGTCGCGGCTACGTCTTGCGCCGCATCCTGCGCCGCGCGGTCCGCTATGGCCGGCAGTACTTCAACGTGCATGAGCCGTTCCTCTGCGACCTCATCGAGCCGCTCGTCGAGCAGATGGCCGACGTCTTCCCCGAGCTGCGCACCGCGCACGGCGGGCACAACGTCCAGCAGGTCATCGACGTGGTCCGCGACGAAGAAGAGTCCTTCGGCAAGACACTCGACCGCGGCATCAAGCTGTTCAACGACGCCGCCGACTACGCCGTCAAGCATCATCACGGCAAGATCAGCGGCGACGACGCGTTCAGACTGCACGACACGTATGGTTTTCCCATCGACCTCACCGAGTTGATGGCGGAGGAGCGCGGCCTGACGGTAGACATTGGTGAGTACGAGCGCCTGATGGACGAGGCCCGCGAGCGGGCCCGCGTGGGCGGCGACGCGCTGGATCCCAGGCTCCGCGAGCAGGAAGAGAAAGCCGTCGAGAAGGCCCTGGGAGAGGCAAGGAAACGGGGGCTGAAAACCACCGATGACAGTTTCAAGTACAACGATCCGCCGGTGTGCACGGCCGAAGTGGTCTCCGTAGTGCAAGTCGGTGGCAACGTGGTCATGAATACGACCTGCACGTGCTTCTACTCGGAGTCCGGTGGTCAGGTCTCAGACACGGGAACAGTGACGACCGACGCGGGAGAGATGCGCGTCACGAGAGCGGAAAAGCGGAGGGACTTCGTTGTCCACTTCGGTAGCATGACTAGAGGAGACATCCGAGCGGGAAGCAAGTGCCGAATCGAAGTATCTGCGGAGCGTGCGAGGACGATGAAGAACCACACCTCCACGCACATGCTCAACTGGGCATTGCGGGAAGTGTTGGGTAGTCACATTCAGCAGAAGGGTTCACTCGTCGATCCGGAGAAGACCCGGTTCGACTTCTCGCATCCCAAGGCGCTGACCATCGACGAGATCATCCGCGTCGAGCGGCTCGTCAACGAGCGTATCGCAGCCGATCAGCCCGTCAACATTAGAGTGGTGGAGAAGGACAAGGCCCTCAAGATCAACACGTTGCGGGCCGTGTTCGGGGAGACCTATCCTGACCAAGTGCGCGTCGTGTCGGTCGGCGGCGACATCGACGCGATGCTGGCCAATCCGACGAGCCCCGAGTGGATGAAGTACCCCGTCGAGTTCTGCGGCGGAACGCACCTGAAACGCAGCAGCGAGGCCCAGTGCTTCGTGCTGGTCAGCGAAGAGGCCGTCGCCAAGGGCATTCGCCGGCTGGTAGCCATCACCGCCCAGGCCGCCCGTGACGCCGCGGCGAAAGGCGCCGAACTGCTGACGAGGCTGCATACGCTGGAGTCGCAGGCGGAACGCGTCCCGACTCGATCGGGAGCCCGCGCGGATGCGCCGCCCGCCGATGCTTTCGCGGACGCCGTCGGCGCTCTGCAGAGAGAGATTCAGGACGCGGTCATCCCGCTGCGCGTCCGGCACGAGCTGCGCGAGAAGCTGGCCGAGTTGCAGAAAACCGCGAAGAAACAGGAGAAACAGGCCGCCTCCGCAACCGGTGAGGCCATCATGCAGCGGGTCGCGGAATTGCTGGCGGCCGCCGAGACGGTCGCCGGCCTGACGGTCGTTGTCGGCGAGGTGCCGCCCGCGGCCCCGGACGCTCTGCGCGGCGCGATCGACTGGATTCGGCAGAAGACACCCGCCTCGGCCGTGCTCTTCGCCTGCGCCGAGAACGACAAAGTCACGTTGATTGCCGGTATGAGTCACGATGCGGTCAAACGCGGCCTCAAGGCCGGCGACCTCATCAAGGAAATCGCGCCGCTGGTCGGCGGCCGCGGCGGCGGTCGCCCCGACATGGCCCAGGGCGGCGGCACCGACCCCGCCGGCGTGCCCACGGCCCTCGACCGCGCGAAGGCGTGGATTGCAGCGAAGCTCGCGTAGCGGAATAGCGAAGTGCGAATAGCGAATAGCGAATGCAGAAGGCTGGAGCTTCTAGGGTGGGCGCCGTGGGCCAACACGACAACGGACCCCGCGCATGAACACATATCTTCTCGATGCGCACGTCTACACCTACTTCGTTGACCCAGCGCAGCGTTGGACCGACCTCGTCTCCTCTCTTCGCACTTCCGTGAAGCGCGGGCGGGCACGCGTGCTTGGCTCCGTGAACCTCCTTGAGGAGTTCGCGGGCTGGTGCGTTCGAGATGGCGACGCCTATCGCCGGGGTCTAGAGGTTTTTTGGGACTTGTGCGGCAAGTACATCCTTCTCCCTTGGGCGGAGTTACTCCCCAGAGAGATCCGAAAGGGAAAGCGCCTGTCCCTTCTCGAAGCGTGCCTCGACGAAGAGACCGTCCGCAGCGCTCGCGCAGTGTGTGCGTCTGCCGAAGCCCACGCAGAAGTCAGGCAAGGCCTGCGCCAGCAGAAGGAGCAATATGAGCGTGACTTCACGTCTGCGGCGGGTGAATTCGAACGCGAGGCCCAACGGCAGTGGTCCAACGCACAGGTTCGCGAGAACATGGCACAAATGGCGATAGATGAGGCGTGTGTCGACGATTGGTATCGCGGGGCGATGGAGAAGTGGCTGGCCAGGGACTTGGGCTTGTCTGCTGACCCCGCTCAGTGGCCCAAGGTTTCGGAGATCCCATGCACGCGTCACTTCTTCGCCGTCCACCTCGCCATGTTGCGTCGGGGCCACCAGGACAAGAGGAAGCACAAGGGGAGCGATCTTTGCGATATGGAACATTACGTGCACGCGGCATTTGCAGACACATTCGTCACGTGTGATAAGTCCCTCCGCGCTACTCTCGGGTTGATTGAATGCACGAGCGTCGACATCGTCGACATGGAGCAACTGAGATTGCGCCTGCGCCAAGAGCATCTTCAAGGCACCTGAGGTGGACAGAAGTGCGGGGGGTCATGGTTGAAGCAGAGGTGCCCGGGTCGCTGCCGCTCCCCGCTCGGTTGCGCGGCGTCGAGAGACAGTCAGTCGTTTCACGGTCCTCGCGACGGCTGCCTACCCATGCTCACGCTGCGCGAGAGCATGGCACCCGACGTGGCATCCGGAAAACGGCCTTTGACGCCCGGCCCGGCGGCGCTATGATACCTTTGCCATGAAACGTCGGCACCTCGAAGACATGGGTATCCCGCGCGGCGACGCCATGACGCTCGCCCAGGCGGCCGCGCGCGAGGCGTCGGCCGTCGGGCAGGACAAGGCCACCATCCGCGGCACGCTGCTGGACATCGTCGAGCAGCCGGCGGACTTTCTGAAGGACCCGATCTTCGGCAAGCTCGCGGCCCACCTCGCCCGCGCCACGGCCGAGCCCGTCGGCGGCTACGAGTTCAAGGAGGAGCCGCAATACCCGATCTGGGGCAGCGGCATCGAGCCCGACGCGCTGCGTCAGATGACCAACGCCTGCCGCTTGCCGGTGTCGGTCGCGGGCGCACTTATGGCCGACGCCCACGTCGGCTACGGCCTGCCCATCGGCGGCGTGCTGGCCGTGGATAGAGCAGTGATCCCTTACGCCGTCGGCGTGGACATCGCGTGCCGCGTCATGGTCACGATCTTCGACGTGCCGCCGCAGCGACTGCAGCAGCGCCAGCATGAGTTCGAGAAGATCCTCGAACGCAACACGGTGTTCGGCATCGGCGGCAAGTGGCGGCCACGCAAGCAGCATCCGGTGATGGACCTGGACTGGAACGTCACGCCGGTGACCGCCGGCTTGAAAGACCTGGCGGCCGACCAGCTTGGCACCAGCGGCTCGGGCAATCACTTCGTTGAGTTCGGCGAGATCGAGTTCACGCACGAGGCGCTTGGCGTGCCGGCCGGGACGTATCTTGCCGTGGTGTCACACAGTGGCAGTCGCGGGCCCGGCGCCCAGGTCTGCTCGCATTACAGCAAGGTCGCCCGGGCCCTGCATCCGAAGCTGCCCAAGGAGCTGTCGTTTCTGGCGTGGCTGCCGATCGACGGCGACGGAGCCGAGTACTGGGCGGCCATGGAGATGATGGGCCGGTTCGCGTCGGCAAATCACCATCTGATTCACGAGGGCATCGTCAACGAGCTTGGCGAACGCGTGCTGCTCCAGGTCGAGAATCACCACAATTACGCGTGGCAGGAGGAGCACTTGGGCAGGAAGGTCATCGTGCACCGCAAGGGGGCGACGCCGGCCGACCGCGGCGCCATCGGGTACATTCCCGGCTCGATGGCCACGCCGGGGTACCTGGTGGAAGGGCTGGGCGACCCGCGCTCGCTGAACTCCGCCTCGCACGGCGCGGGCCGGCGCATGTCGCGCAAAGCCGCCAAGGAGCGCTTCACGTGGAGCGATATCCAGAGTCTGCTCAAGCAGCGCGGCGTGAAACTTATGTCCGCCGGCCGGGACGAGGCCCCGAACGCTTACAAGAACATCGACGACGTGATGGCTGCCCAGTCAAACCTGGTGCGCCCGCTGGCCCGTTTCATGCCGCGGCTGGTACGCATGGCACGCGAAGGAGAGAAGCCGGAGGATTGAAAGAACGAACGCAAAGGGTAGAAGTCAGAATGCAAAAAGGACCCCCGCGGCGTCCTCCACGTCCTTCGCCCTGCCCGCGTCGCCACACGACTCTCCCGCACCCGGCAGTTCCTCCTACTGATAACTGAGAACTGACTACTGATAGCTTAGAGCTGATAGCTGATTGCTTCCCTACAGCCCATACACCGCCGCGAACTTCTCCGTCACATACTCAAGAAACGGCTCCAGCGACAGCGGCTTGCCGGTGACGCGCTGCACAATTTCGTGGGCGCGGTAGCGCTGCCCGTGCTGATGGATGTTGGTCCGCAGCCAGTCGAGCAGCGGCCGGCAGTTGCCGGCGCGGATGCGCCCGTCCAGGTCGGGGATGTCGCGCTGCGCCTGGGCGAAGAACTGCGCGCCATACAGGTTGCCCAGCGTGTACGTGGGGAAGTAACCGAAGCCGCCCATGGACCAGTGGACGTCCTGCAAACAGCCCTGGGCGTCGTTCGGCGGCGTCACGCCGAGCAGGTCGCGCATCTTCTCGTTCCACGCCTCCGGTACGTCCTGCACGTTCAGTTTGCCCAGGATGAGCGCCCGCTCCAGCTCGAAGCGCAGTACAATGTGCAGATTGTAGGTGAGCTCATCCGCCTCCACGCGGATGAACGACGGCCGGACGGCGTTGATCGCGTTGTAGAAGTTCCCCACGCTGATGTCGTGCAGTACCGACGGGAACAGCCCCCGCAAGCGCGGGTAGCAGCCCTCCCAGAACGGCCGGCTGCGCCCGACGAAGTTCTCCCACGTCCGCGACTGCGATTCATGGATGCCCAGAGAGACCGACCAGCCCATCGGCGTATGGATGTGCTCGGGCGGCAGGCCCTGCTCATAGAGCGCGTGACCGACCTCGTGCAACGTCCCGAACAACGACGACGGCAGGAAATCCTCCAGATAGCGCGTCGTGAAGCGCACGTCGCGGCCGCCCCCGATGCTCGTCGTGAACGGGTGCGCGGAGACGTCCATGCGTCCGCGCTCGAAGTCAAAGCCGAGGAGTTCCGCAAGCTGCCGCGACAACGTCTGCTGGACCGGCACGGGAAACGCGCGGGTCAGGATCGAGGCATCGGGCTTCGCCGGCGCCGCCTGCAAACGCCGCAGCAGAGCGATGGTGGCCTCCCGCAACTCGGCGAACAACGGGGCGATGACCGCCACCGTAGCCCCCGGCTCGAACTCGTCCAGCAGCGCATCATACGGTTCACCGGTGAAGCCCACGCGCTCGGCCACCTCGCGCCGCAACTCGATCAGCCGGGCCAGCAGCGGCGCGAACCGCGCAAAGTCGCTGTGGGCCCGGGCCTCGACCCAGGCGTGGCGGGCCAGCGCGCTGGTGTGGGCGATGTCCTTGACGAGGGCCGTGGGCAGGCGGACCTCGCGGTCGTGCAGGCGCTGAATCTCCCGCAGGTTGGTGGTCCGGACGGGGTCACCGTCGGTGGAGCCCTCGCGCCGGGCGGCCTCGAGCAGCCTGCCGAATTCGTCCACGACCAGCCACTCATGGGCCAGGCCGGAGATGAGGGCGAGCTGCTCCGCCCGGGGCGTCAGTCCTCCAGGCGGCATGCAGGTTTCCTGGTCCCACTGCAAGAGTTCCTCGGCCCCGCGCAGGCGACCGATGTCGCGCGTGCGGGCGAGAAGTTGTTGATATGCGCCCCCGTTTTGGGAAGCTCCACTCATCGCCGAAACCCCTATGCCAGCGGCGTGCTCCAGCCCTCGGCCCGGATGGCCGTCGTGATGCGTTCGGCCATTTCGACCGCGGCGAAGCCTTCCTCGGCGCTGGCCGCCCCGGCGCCGCCGCGCTGCACGGAGGTCAGAAACGCCTCGATCTCAGCCCGCAGCGGCTCCACGTCCTCGATCTGCAGCGGCTCGACCTTCACCATCGAGCCGAAATCCAGATGCGCCATCTGGGACAGATCTTCAAAGTCGCGCTCCCGCGCCATCTTGACGAGGTCGAGGTTGGCGTCGAGCTTGATGGCCACCCCGCTCTTCTTCTGGTAGTCCATGGAGACGTAGGCCGTCGGGCAGAAGACGCGAATCTTGCGCTCGGTCTTCAGCGCCAGGCGCGAGGCGGTCAGGTTCGCCACCACGCCGTTGGCGAACCGCACGCGGGCATTGGCCACGTCGTCGCACGAGCCGAGGACGTTGACACCCACGGCATCCACGGTGTACTCCCGCTCCTGGGCGAGATGCAGCACGATGTCGATGTCGTGGATCATCATATCGAAGACGACGCTGACATCAGCGCTGCGGAACGTGAACGGGCTGATGCGATGGGCCTCGACGAACCGCGCCTGCACGCCCAGCCGCAACAGCGCCTGCACCACGGGGTTGAACCGCTCGGAATGCCCGACCTGCAACACGGCGCTGCTGCTCCGCGCCGCCTCCAGCAGCCGCCGGGCACTGGCCACGTCCGGCGCCAGCGGCTTCTCCACCAGCACCGACACGCCCTGTTCGAGCAGCGGAACCACTACTTCCGCGTGGTAGACGGTGGGCACGGCCACGCTGACCGCGTCCAGCTTGCCGGGCACGTCGGCCAGGCGCGTGACCGCGATGCCGCCGTGCTGCTCGGCGAGTGTCCGGGCACGCTCCAGGTCCTTGTCCACCACGGCCACAAGCTGACACTGCGGCAGTTGCGAATAGACGCGTACATGGTGGCGGCCCATGTGGCCGCCGCCGATCACCGCGACTCGCAGGGGTTGGTTCATGGGGTGCCGGCTTCCTTAAAATCGAGCTGCGGCCGCCAGGTCGCGCGATGCACCGGGTCCCGGCGCAGCGACTCCAGATACCGCCCGTGCCGGCCATGCGCGAAGGAGCGCAGCAGCGACTGGCACAGGTATTCCACGTGCTCGTTGGGGCTGGCGTTGAGCAGGACCATCACGCGGTCGCGCAGGGTGGAGCCGTCGGAGCGGGCCCGCCGGCCGTAGAGCTTCATGTAGGCGCTCTTCAACTCGCCGATGACCTCCTGGTCGAACCCGTGCCGCTGCAGGCCGACGCCGTTGACCATGCGCACCTCGCTGCGCGTGCCGCGGGCGGCCACCACGACCAGGTACGGCGGCACGTCGGCCGACACGCGCGTCATTCCCCCGATGAACGCGTACCGCCCGATGGTGACGAAGTGATGCACGGCGCTGAGGCCGCCCATGTTGACGTAGTCTTCCACGTGCACGTGCCCGCCGAACTGGACGTAGTTGGCGAAGATGCAGTGATTGCCGATGCGACAGTCGTGGGCAACGTGCACACCGATCATGAAGAAGTTGTCAGCGCCGATGCGCGTGATGCCCCCGCCGTTGCCGGTGCCCGGGTGGATGGTAGTTTGTTCGCGGAAGAGGTTGCGGGCGCCGATCTCCAGGACGGTGTCCTCGCCGCCCCATTTGAGGTCCTGGGGGGGCAGACCGAGGGCCGCATACGGGTACACCTCGCAGCCGGGGCCCAGACGCGTGTTTCCCGCCAGCGTCGCGTGATGATGAATGCGGCAGCCGTCGCCGAGCACCACGCGCTTGCCGATCACGCTGTAGGGACCGATCTGCACGTCCGCGCCGACCTGGGCGCCCGGTTCGACGATGGCGGTGGGGTGTATGCTCACGGGTTCCACACTCTCCCGGCGACCGTTACTGAGATTCCTGGTCGGTAAGAATGAACTTGATCTCAGCCTCGGCCGCCAAATCCGCTCCCACGCGGGCCTGGCCCCGCACGTGGCCGGTGGAGGCACGCACACGCAGCGCTTCCGCCTCCAGAATCAACTGATCGCCGGGCCGCACCGCCCGGCGGAACTTCACCTTGTCCAGGCTCAGCAGCACGGCCACCTTGCCGCGATGCTCGAGCGCCTGCCCCAGCAGTACCCCGCCGATCTGCGCCAGCGCCTCGATGATCAGCACGCCGGGCATGATGGGGTCGCCGGGGTAGTGCCCCTGGAAGTACTCCTCGTTGATCGTGACGTTCTTCACCCCGACGATCCGCTGCGTCCCCTCGATCTTCAGGATGCGGTCAATCAGCAACAGCGGGTAACGGTGCGGCAGGATGCGGAGGATCTTGCGAATGTCCAGCGGTGCCGCCCGGGTGAGCAAACGGGCCTGCTCCTGCACGGTGCGCTGTTCCAGCAGCGCCCGGACCAGCTCATGGTTGAGCGTATGCCCGCTCCTGCGCGCCAACACCCGCCCGACCAGCGGGCGGCCCAGCAGTACCAGGTCTCCGATCAGGTCCAGGGCCTTGTGCCGGGCGCACTCATCCGGGAAACGCAGTTCGTTATCGATGGGCCCGTCGCGCCCGAACACGAGGATGTCGCGCGCGGTGAGGTGCCGGGCCAGCCCGGCCGCCTGCATCTGGCGGGCCTCTTCCTCCAACGCGAACGTCCGCGCCGGTGCGATGTTGGCCATGAAGGCCTCCGGCGAGAGTGTTACGTGGTACACCTGCCGTCCGATGGGGTGCTGCGGACCGTAGTCGAGGTCATAGGTCACCTCGAGCGTGTCCGGCCCGCCCGGCAGCGGCGGCAGCGCCACCAACTCGCTGTCGCCCTCGACCACTCGGACCACATCGGCGACGACCTGCGGCTCCCACGCGGCGTCCTGGGCACAAATGCCCGCCTCGCGCAGCAACTGCACGAAGGGAAGACCGCTGCCGTCGCCCCCCGGCAATTCCGGCCCGTTTAACTCGATCTGGATGTTGTCCACCCCCAGCCCGGCACAGGCGCTCAGACAATGCTCGATCGTCTCCACCGCCACCGCGCCGTTGCCCAGGGCCGTCCGCCGGGCCCGCCGGGTGATGTTCTCCAACGTCGCGGGAATGCGTACCGGCGGGTCCTGGTCCGTCCGCACGAAGCAAATCCCGCTCTGTGGCTCCGCCGGGCGCAGCCGCAGCGTCACCGGCTGGGACGTGAACAGCCCCACGCCTTCCCATTCGACCTCACGGCTGATGGTCTGCTGCCGCTTCAAGTCGTTCCACCCGTGCCCGCAGCGCCTTCAGTTCCTCCAGCAACGCCGGCAACCGGTGCAGCATCGCCTGTTCCCGCATCTGCGTACGGTGGTCCCGCCCCGGGAATCCCGATATCGTGACGCCGGGGGGCACATCCTTGCTGGCCACCGCCAGCCCGCCGGCAAGCCGGGCACCGTCGCCGATTGCGAGGTTGTCGAGCGCGGCCGCCCTCCCCCCAAACACGCAGTACTTCCCGATGCGTACGCTGCCCGCGACGCCCGCATGTCCCGCAAAAAGGCAATGCGCCCCAACTCGGACATTATGGGCCAATTGCACCAGATTATCAATCTTGGTGCCCTCGCCGATCACCGTGTCGCCGAACTTCGAGCGGTCGATGCAGGTGCACGCCCCCACCTCCACGTCGTCACCGAGGACTACACCGCCGACGTGGGGTACCTTGCAGTGCCGGCCGGCGTGAAAGTAGAAACCAAACCCGTCCGCCCCGATCACCGCGTTGGGGTGAATGATGACCCGATGCCCCACGCGGCAGCCGTCCCGGATGACCACGTGCGGCCAGAAGAGGCAGTCGTCGCCCACCGTCGTGTCCCGCCCGATGAAGACGCCCGCGTGCAGGACGCAGCGGGCGCCGACGCGCGCGCCACTCTGGATCACGACGTGGGGGCCGATGGCCGGGTCGGGCCCGATCTGCACGTCGGATTCGACGACGGCCGAGGGATGGACGCCCGGCGCCGGGGCGGCCGGTGGCGGGGCAAGAGCGCCCAGCAGCAACGCCACCGATCGCTCGATCTTCGGACACTCGATGGCCGGCATCGGCGTCGGACCGAAGCCTGCCGGCACGAGCACGACCCCGGCCCGGCTGTCCGCCAGGAGCGCTGCATACTTGGGGTTGGAGACGAACGTCGCCTCGCCGGGCCCCGCCTCCGCCACGTCTGCCACGCCGACGATGCGGGCGGGTGACGCGCCGCGCAACGAGCCCTCGACGATACGTGCCAGGTCATCAAGCGTGTGGCTGATTGCGTTCATAGGCACTGGTCCGCATCGCGCCCGCCGGACGCACCCCCGGCGAACACGCCCCCCGGCATCACCCTCAAAACGGCTCCGCTGAGCAGGGAAGCTGACCGACGGCGTCGGGTGGCATGGCCAAGCGCACAGCCGCCATGCTTCCTCGTATGTTCGGTGCTACCGGCTGCCCAGCCGTGCCGGCGCCTTCGGCTTGGGCATGCCACCCTTCCCGTTTCCCGTGCGTGTGGTCCTATCTAGGGCTTCTTCTTCGCATCGCCCTTCGCCGGGGCCGGTGCGGGCGGCTGAGTCGGCGGAACGCTCTGGTGCTTCGCGTTCAGCCGAGCGATCACTTCGTCCGTCAGGTCCACACCGGGGCTCCAGTAGATGACCTTCTGCAGCACAATCTGCTGCCGGGCCATGCTCGTCGTGTCCGGCGGCTCCGCCGGGAGCTGATCATACGTCAGCACGAGGTCATATCCCTTCTCCTGGGCCACCTGGGCGACAACCTGCTGGATGTCCTCGTAGATGAGCCGCAACGAACTGGCCAACCCCTGCTCCAGTTTCTGCCCTTGCGCGTCCTGGAAGTACTGCAACTCCCACTCGAGCTGGGCCAACTCCTTGCGGCGCTGGTCGTACTCGGGCGTGCCGGGCTTGAGCTCCTCGCGCAGGGACGCGGTCCCGCGCTCCAGCCGATCGCGCATGGCCGTGCGCTGTTCGTTGTACTGGACTCGTTGCTGGTTGAAGTACGCTTCCAGGTCCTTCGTCCGCAGGTAGCCGTCCGAGACCCGGGCCACGTTTACCACTGCGATCTTGGTCGCCGCCGCCGGTACCGTCTGCGGTGCCGGGGTCTGACTCGCTGCCGCCACCACTGTCATCAATGCCGAAAGCCATGCCATAGCGAATCCTTTGCGAAGATACATTCCCCGAAGAAGGGGTCAGGAGCCGTTTCTGTTGGGCGCCCGTGAAGATGGCTCCTGCCCCCTTTTCCTTCCTCCTAGAAAGCCGACCCGATGTAGAAGCTGAACCACTGCTCTTCGTCGTCGCCGTCCTTGGCGATGGGGGCGGCCAGGTCGAACTCCAGGGGCAGGGGGCCGAAGAAGTTCAACGTCAACCGGATGCCGGTCCCCACGGATGCCCGCCAGCTCGAAATGCCCAGGTTCGGCTCCACCGTCCCCATGTCCACGAACACCAGGCCGCGCAGGACGTCCCCGTAGAGCGGGAACGAGTACTCGCCGGTCATGGTCAGCAGGAAGTCGCCGCCGACGTTGGTCTTCTCGATTCCCTTCCAGGGACCCACGCCGCGGAACTTGAACCCGCGCAGCGAGCCGAAGCCGCCCGCGAAGAACCGCTCGAAGATCGGCGCGTCGCCCACGATGAACCCGGTCTCGGCGTCCAGCGTCAGCACACTGGGTCGTTCCAGTACGTCCGTGTACAGCGTCTTGCACCAGGTGTAACCGCCGGTGAGCTTGCCGAAGTTGTAGTCGCCCGCCGCCTGCTCAAAGCCCAGCCGCACCCGATCGCCGCGCGTGGGCAGGAAGCGATTGTCCCGGCGGTCGTGCACCACCGTGGTACGCACGCTGCTGAGCACGCTGTCGCCCTCCACCTCGTGCACGTCGCGCGGGGCGAAGAGCTCCGCGTCGTCGATGGTCACCATCTCCCCGCGCAGGGCTCCTTCCACCGTCCAGCCCTGCCACCGCCCACGCTCGAAGCGCTTGCCCAGCCCCACGTTGCCGCCGGCGCGCTGCTCGTCATAGGTGTCGCGCCCGCGCGAGAACAGGTACACGCTGGTGTCCAGGCGCAGCGGCCGGTCCCACAGGTACGGCTCGGTGAAATCGACCCGGAAGCGCGTCAACTCCGTGCCCGGCTGGAACTCCAGCCGCAACCGCTGCCCCGCCCCGTGGAACGCCCGGAAGCGGATGAGTTCCGAGAAGGTCCGCGGCGTGTCGAACAGGTCGAAGTTCTTCACGTCCAGCACGAGCGAGCCCACCAGCCCGCTGTTGCTGCTGACGCCGAAGCCGAACAGAATGTCGCCCGCCTTCTCCGTTTCCTTCACGTCCATGATCAGGTCGCGCCTGTCCGGCTCATCGCCGACGGGGTAGATGCGGGCGGTGTCGAAGTTACCGCTCTCGCGCAGGCGGCGCTCAGCCTCCCGGACCTCCGTCATGTCGATCAGGTCGTCCGGCGGGTACAGATTCAGCGCCCGGCGGACCACCTTGTCCTTGGTGCGGGTGTTGCCCCGCGGCTCCACCCGCCCCACGCGGTACTGGCCTTCCTCCTCGACCTGGAACGTCAGCACGACCAACCCCGGCGTCTCGGAGAACACCGTGGAGGCCCGCACCTCGGCATAGATGTAGCCGAACCGCCCGTAGTGGTCCCGCAGGGCCTTGGCGTCCGCGTCGGTCTGTCGCCGCTTGATAATCTCCCCCGGATCGGAGCCCACCAGCGCTCGCAATTCCGACTCGGTATAGACGCTGTAACCCGCCAGGTGCACCGCCTCGATGTGATAGCAGGTGCCTTCCTCAATCGTGAAAACAACCGTGATGTCCTGACCGTCGGGGCTGACCTCCTTGCGGTGCCCCACGCGGGCGTCGAGGTAGCCCTCGTCCCGATAGAAGTTCTCCAGGCTGCCCGTGTCGCGCTGCGCCTGGTCCGCGTCGTATGCGCCTTTGCGGAAGATCCACAGCGCGGTCTTGGTCTCGATCTGCTTCTGCAACTGCTTGGGGCCGAAGGCCGTCGCCCCCGCGAACTCGATCTCGCGCACCCGCGCCCGCACGCCCTCCACGATCGTGATGACCACCTCCCCCGACTGCTCCGCACGCTGCTCATCATACGACACGGCCACGTCGCCGTAGCCGGCGTCGCGGTACAGCCGCGTGATGGCCTCGATACCCTCGCGCAGCAGGAACTTGTCCAGCGTGGCGCCCACCTTGAGCGGCACCAGTCTCGCCAGCTTGCGGTCCTTGTACTTCTGGTTGCCCTCGAAACGCAGCGCGGAAACTTCCGGCCTCTCCACCAGCAGGAACCGCACGCGCGTCCCGCGTGCCCCCGGCTCCGTGGTGAAACTGGCCGACAGGAACCGCCCCGACCGCACCAGGCGGGCAACGTCCTCCTGCAAACGAGCTTGATCCACGCCGTCTCCGACGCGCACGGCCACCATCCCGCGGGCGAACGCCTCCGACGTCCGTACCAGGCCGACGAACTCGATGACCTCCACGACCGGCTGGGTCTCACGACCCTCCTGCCCGGCCGTTGCCGCCGCCGTCGTCGGAGTTGCCGGCTCCTGGGGCATCTGGGCCGCCCCCGGGGCCGCCGGAAGAAGCAACCCGATAGCCGCCGCTAGCACCCACCGCCCGGTGACCCCGCACCGCGTCGTGTCACTTGTGCATTTCAAGATGTGCTTCCCACTCAAACCGCGCCCTCGAACCTGCACCGCACCAATGCCGGGCATGATACCGCCCGGTCCGCGGGGCGCAAAGCCACTCGGCGGCCGCGAGTCACTCCTGGGTACGGGGCGGCCCGGACGGCTGGGGACGGCTTGGCGGCGGCATTGGGAAGGCGAGATTCTGGGGCCGACCCACGCCTGGAGCCGGGGGTCCCGGGGCTAACCCAAGTTAGACACCTGTCGAGCCTAAACGGCCCTAGCGACCCCGGGAAGGGGGTTGGCGGGCCGAAGTTTCCACTACATTTGTGCGACTTCCTCCAGGTAGCGGAGCCGTTGCGGGATCGTCAGTCCCAGACGGT
>JAKQDH010000124.1 GCA_029558835.1 Planctomycetota bacterium
ACCGTCTGGGACTGACGATCCCGCAACGGCTCCGCTACCTGGAGGAAGTCGCACAAATGTAGTGGAAACTTCGGCCCGCCAACCCCCTTCCCGGGGTCGCTAGGGCCGTTTAGGCTCGACAGGTGTCTAACTTGGGTTAGCAGCCTGTTGAAGAACCCCCGCCCAGCGCCGGGACCCTCAGTGAACCGTGTGCCAGGGGCGTTCTGCGTCGGCCGCGGGGGGCCGACGCTACTTCTTCAACGGGCTGTTAGCCGAGCGCGCGCGATTCCAGCAACTGATTGAGCCCAAACGGGTACACTGGGCAGGGAGAGCAACCGACGCCCTGGGGTGGCATGGCCAAGCGCTGCGCCGCCATGTTCCCAGACGGCGCGTGCGGGCGTCCCGGCAGCATGCCGGCGCTTGCCTGCGGCAAGCTTGGGCACCCCATCCGGGTTTCCCCTTTGCCTGGTCCCCTTCAGCCCTCGGCCTCCTCCCATTCCTCCTTCCAGGCCATTTGGATGCGCTCGAGCTTGGCCTCCGTGCAGGCCTTGGGGTCGCCGACGAAGTCCTCCAGTTCGCACACCCACCGGCGCAGGTCCGTGAACCGCACGCTGAGCGGGTCTACATCGGGGAACCGTCGATTCAGGGCCAGGGCGATGTCCTCATGGCTGTCCCAGGTCAACTCCTTCATGGCATTGCTCCGCGCTCGCCGTAGATCGCGTCGGCCACAGCCCGCCGACTGTCGCCTCGTGTCGCACTCCTCCGACTGTCGCCTCTCGTCGCACTCCGCCGCTCGCCGTTCCCCACACGGGTGGACCCATCCCGCGTGATTCACCTGCCCCCCGCTTCCTCCCTCTTGCCTCTTGCCTCTTCCCTCTTGCCTTCCTGGATGAGATTCCGGTTCCACTCCGGGACTTCCACGACCAAGTCACACGTCCCGTCGGGCACGCTCTGGCAGGCCAAACGGCTCTGCGGTCCGACACCGGGTGCGTTATCAAGCTGGTCCAGCTCGGCATCGCTCGGCTCGGGCAGGCTGCGGCTGCCTTCGCGCACGAGGCAGTGGCAGGTCGAGCAGGCACACACGCCGCCGCACGCGTGGTCGAGCTCGACGCCATGCGCCAGCGCGATCTCCAGGATGCTGCCCGGCAGGCCCTCCGCGCTGTACGGAATGCGCTCCGGGTCCACCTCTACCGCAACATTGATGGGCAGAAACGTGATGCGGTACCGCCGCATCGGCCGTGCCACCTCAGTCTGCCGGATGTAGGGATTGATTCCGCCCATGCAGTGCTCTCCTCGTGAGCGTGCCGTGCCTCCCCCCGACTACGGCCGCCAGGGAGCAGATGCCTGTGCTGCAAACACATGACCGCGGTTCATCAGTCCCCCAGGTCCGCAGTACGTGTTTAGCGCATGCGGGCACCGGGGTGCCTTGCTTTCCCGCGACCGCAGTCGCGGGTAAGCATGTTCTTACGCCCGACCACATGCCCACCCCCGCCTGCGGCGGGTGAGGGCATGGCACCCACGCTAAACACGTACGGTCCGCAGGACCTGGGCGACCCTCGAAAACAGAATGATGAATGCAGAATGCAGAAAGTGGCGCGGGCTGCGCGTGTCCTTTCTGCATTCTCAATTCTGCCTTCTGCATTCGTCGCTCGCCGTCCCGGCAGGGCGAACACCCGCTACGTCGCGGCGCTGTCCTCGCGCAACGATGCCGCGACGGCCAACTCCGCCAGGCGCACCGTGGACTGGTTGAAGCGCTCGCGGCGCCCATTCAGGACGGCCGGGTCGGCGCACGTCTCCGCCAGCGCCCGCAGCTCCGCCAGGTCAGCCGCCAGTCGCTCCCGCTCGGGCGTCTCCAGCAGGTGCCCGAAACGCCGCAGCATCTGCTCAGCTTTGTTCAGATCAAATTGGAGCGTCGTCCGCACGTCGATCAGGTGGTGGGCGGCCATGTCCTGCCGCGCGAACTGCACCGACTCCCTGGCCATCCGGCGCACCTCGTCGCGTGTCAGACCGTGCGAGGGTACGATCTGCACGCTTGCAATCTTGCCGCTGCGCTGCTCGCGCGCGGAGACGTTCAGGATGCCGTTCTGGTCGATGAGGAACGTCACCTCGATCTTGGGGATGCCGGCCGGCATCGGCGGTATGCCGCTCAAGTCGAACACGCCGAGAGACCGGCAGTCCTTCGCCAGCTCCCGCTCCCCCTGCAACACGTTGATGCGCACGTTGACCTGTCCGTCCTGGAACGTGGTGAACGTCTCGGTAGCCTGGCACGGTACCCGCATGTTCGCGGGAATCAGCTTGCTCATTGCTCCGCCGAGCGTCTCGATGCCGAGCGACAACGGCGTAACATCAAGCAGCAGCATGTCCTGCTGCACGCCGGCCAGGATGGCGCCCTGCATGGCCGCCCCCAGCGCGACGACCTGTTCGGGGTTCAGCGCGGTGTACGGACTGCGTCCGAAGACCTCGGCCACCCGGCGGCGCACCAGCGGTACCCGCGTTGAGCCCCCCACCAGCACCACTTGGTCGATGTCCGCCGGCGTAAGCCGTCCCGCCGCCAACGCCCGTCCGCAGGCCGCGATCGTCCGCTCGACCAGCGGGGTAATCAGGCCCTCAAACTCGTCCCGCGTCAGCGTCCGCCGGTACACCCGCCCGCGTCCCAGCGCGATCTCCACCGGCGCGCTCTCCTGGTCGCTGAGGCGCATCTTGATCTGCTCGGACAGCGTGCGCAATTGCTGCCGGATCGTCGGCACGTTCAGGTCAACGTCAAACTCCGCGCGAATCTCCTGGATGAAGAGGTCGATCAGCGTCCGGTCGAAGTCGTCGCCGCCGAGATGGGTGTCCCCGTTGGTCGCCTTGACCTCGAAGACGCCCCCTTCCAGACGCAGGATGGAGATGTCGAACGTCCCGCCGCCCAGGTCATACACGGCCACCGTCGCCCGCTCGCGACGCTGCAGGCCGTAGGCGAGGGCCGCAGCCGTGGGCTCGTTCACGATCCGCACCACGTCCAGCCCCGCAATCACGCCGGCGTCCCGCGTGGCCTGCCGCTGCGCGTCATCGAACTGGGCGGGCACCGTAATCACCGCCCGCTGCACCGGTCGCCCGAAGTGTCGCTCCGCACGCTCCTTCAACTCCCGCAGGATCAGGGCGCTCAGCTCCGGCGGCGTGAACGCCTGCGCGCCGATCAGTACGGCCGCCACGTCGCGCTCGCCGGTCGCCGGGTGCGGGCCGACGCGGTACGACAGGTGCCGCGCCTCGTCCGTCAGCTCGGCGCAGCCTTTGCCCATGAGGCGCTTGACGGAGTAGACGGTCGTCAGCGGCCTTTCGACGGCGTGCGCGCGGGCCTCCCGCCCCAGCGTGCGGACCCGCCCTTGATCGTCAAAGCCGATGACCGAGGGCAGGAGCACGTCATCCGGGCCGCCGGGACCCGCGATCAGGTGTGGACCCGCCTCGTCCGCGTAAGCGACAAGCGAGTTGGTGGTACCCAGGTCGATGCCGACGATGATGTCGCTCGGATCGGTCATGGCTTGGGGGTCGCGGGCGCCAGCGGGTCCGGCGTCGACTCAGCCAGCAGGTTGTCCCAGTATTTCATGGCGTTGAGGCGCAAGCGCAGCTCCCGGCGGTGCCCGGCATCGGCCGCGCAGGCCCCCTCCGCCAGCGGGGCGATGCGGCGCAGGTTCTCCTCCCGCTGGGAACCGATGGTCGCCCGCAGCCGCTCCAGCTCGGCCTCGTCGTGGCGTTCCTTCGCCTCCGTAATCTGCTCCCGCAGGACCAGCACCTCGCGCAGCAACTCCCCCGGTACCCCGCGTTCCTGCCCGGCCGTCGGACCGCCGGCCAGGTCGAGCAGGTACGACGCCCTGCGGACCGGGTCCAACAGCACCGCCACGGCATTGTTAACCTCAGCGCTGAGCCGCGTGGCCAGCCGCCGCACTTCCTCCGGCGCCTCCGCGAAGCGATCCGGGTGAATGTAGCGCGCCAGCCCCAGGCAGACGCCGTGCAACTGCTCTTCGTCAAGATCGTACCGGCGGTCCAGCCCCAGCAGCGTGAAGTAGTCCACCGACTCCGGCACCGGATAAAGCTGCCGGCAGCCGGTGCAGACCATGGGGAAATCCAGATGGGCTTCACACTCGGTACAGCGGGTAGGCACGGTGCGTGCGTCGTCGGTCATAAGGAACTCGCCGGCGGCTTGGCTGGTCCGCCCGAACCCCACCCCACCCTCGGCCCCCGCGGCACTCTACACCGCGAAGCTGGAGCCGCAACCGCAAGAACTGCTGGCGTTGGGGTTGCTGAACACAAACCCCCTGCCCATCAGTTCGTCCTTGAAGTCAATCGTCGTTCCGTCCAGGTAGATCTGGCTCTTGGGGTCGCAGATCACCTCGATATCGTTCGCGACCCACGACTCATCGTCCTCACCCTTGACCTCCGTCAGGTCGAGGCTGTAGGTGAACCCGCTGCACCCGCCCCCCTTGATACCCACGCGCAGGTACATCTTCTTGCGCGTGCCGTCCGGGCCGGGCGGGGCGTGTTGGGCAATGATCTGGGCCACCTCGCGGGCGGCACGTTCCGTAAGCTGCACCATCGAGCACTCTCCCACTGCGAATCCCTGACCCAACCCCACAATGCCGGTTTTCCCCTCCATACCCCCCCTTCCAGGGAAAGGGGCGGGGGTGAGGGTCAAGGCGGTGCCTCACCGCCCGGCGTTGCGTCGCCGCGGCACTCCTCCCCCACTCTGCTCCATGCCGCACCGGGGCCGGCGCTCCACCGTCCCCCGCGGCGCCAACTCCTGCTGCCCGCGCTGAGTCGGTCAGACTTTCTGGGGCTGCGGGGTCGGTTCCGGCACGGCATCCGCCCCCCCGGCTTTCTTGCGCTGTACGTCGGCAATGGCCGCCCGGATCGCGTCCTCCGCCAGCACGCTGCAGTGGATCTTCACCGGCGGCAGGGACAACTCCTTCACGATGTCGGTGTTCCTGATCTGCAGGGCCTCATCGAGCGTCTTGCCCTTCAGCCATTCCGTCGCCAGCGAGCTGCTCGCGATGGCGCTGCCACAGCCGAACGTCTTGAACTTGGCGTCCACGACACGGTCGTCGTCGTCCACCATGATCTGCAGCTTCATCACGTCGCCGCACTCCGGCGCCCCGACGATCCCCGTGCCCACGTTGGGCAGGTTCTTATCAAGCGCGCCCACGTTGCGCGGGTTCTGATAATGGTCCACGATCTTATCGCTATATGCCATCTGGCTCTGCTCCTGCGTCAGTGGCCGGCCCACTGCACCGTGCTGAGGTCAATGCCCGCCTCCGCCATCTCCTGGAGCGGGCTCATCGACCGCAGATGATTGACGGCCGCCACCACCCGCTCCGCAGTATAGTCGATGTCCTCCGTCGTGTTGAAACGCCCCAGCGAGAAACGGATCGAGCTGTGGGCGAGGTCGTCGCCCACGCCGATCCCCTTCAACACGTAGCTGGGCTCCAGCGAGGCGCTGGTACAGGCACTGCCGCTGCTGACCGCGATGTCGTTGAAGCCCATCATCAGGCTCTCGCCCTCCACGTACAGAAAACTGACGTTCAGCGTGTTGGGCAGGCGATGTTCGACGTTGCCGTTGAGCACGATCCCGGTGAGCCGTTCGCTCAGCCCCGCCCACAGGCGGTCCCGCAAACCCGCCAGGCGGGCACTCTCCGCGGGCATCTCGCCCAGCGCGATCTCCGCGGCCGCACCCAGTCCAACGATGCCGGGCACATTCAGAGTCCCGCTCCGCATGCCCCGCTCGTGTCCGCCGCCGTATTGAAGCGGCTGCAACCGCACGCGTGGGTTCCGGCGTCGCACGTACAACGCCCCGATGCCCTTGGGCCCGTAGATCTTGTGCCCCGACAGACTCAACAGGTCGATGCCCATCACCTCCACGTCGATGGGCACCTTGCCGAATGCCTGCGTGGCGTCGGTGTGGAACAGGACCCCGCGCTCCTTACACGCCGCGCCGATTTCCCCGAGCGGGTTCAGCGTGCCGATCTCGTTGTTCGCCACCATGAGCGACACCAGGATCGTGTCGTCCCGCAACACCTGTCGCACCTGTTCGACACTCACTCGCCCGGTACGGTCCGGCGTCAGGAAAGTGACCTCGTAGCCGTTCTGGGCCAGGTAGTGGCACGGGTCGATGACGGCCTTGTGCTCGATGAGGGAGGTCACCACGTGTTTCCCGCGGTCCGCGTACATGCGGGCCGCACCCAGGATGGCGAGGTTGTCGCTCTCCGTGGCGCCGCTCGTCCAGATGATCTCCTTGGGGTCGGCATGGATGGCCGTCGCCACCTGGGCGCGGCCCTTCTCGACTGCTTCCTCGGCCTCCCAGCCGAAACGGTGGCTACGACTGGCCGCGTTGCCGAACTTATCCTGCAAGTAAGGCAGCATCGCCTCCAGCACGCGCGGATCCAGCGGCGTCGTGGCGTTGTTATCCAGATATACGAAGCGGCTCATATGACCACCTCCGTGATCGATGCCGGCGGGCACGCCTCCGCCGCCGGTTCCTCCCTGATCAACGGGGGTGCCGGCCCGTTCCCGTTGGCCAGCTCCGCCAAGGTGACGGTACAAAGAAACTCCTTGACGCGCTCATGAATCCGCCGGACCGGCCCGCGCACGGGGCAGAACCCCTGGCGAACGCAAGCGTCGATCCCGTCTTCCGCCGGCTCCATGCAGCGGACCAACTGGTAAGGACCTTCCGTTGCCACAATCAGGTCGTGCAGTGTGATCTGCTCCGCCGGCCGCGCCAGCCGGTAGCCGCCATGCGCCCCGCGGGTGCTGGCAACCACCCCGGCCCGAGTCAGCGTCTTGAGGATGTTCGTGATCAGCGGCAACGGCAGACGATACCGGGTTGCGATTTCCCGTGCGCTGGACACCTTCCCCGGATGCCGCGACAGATGCAGAGCGGCGTTCAGTGCGTAATCCGTCCTCTTCGTGAGAGTTAGCATGCGCTCACCCCGTTTCCGATGTCTGCATCATCGCCAAGTCCAAGCTCCCCTACACCAGTATTTAGCACCTAAAACATACTAATTCAAGGCCCTAGTAGGGCCCCGTCCAGGATACCCGCAAGCCGAGGCCATCCCAGCACATATCGACCGGGTTGCCACCCCCTGGGCAGGAGCCTCCTTGCGTTTGATCGCGAGTGCCAATCAGGACGTAAAGCGTTTTGGAACAATGGGTTACGGCTACCCAACCACGCTGCGTCCATTCGCGAAGACCCCGCGCGAACCGCATCCCGCTGGCTGGCGTACTAGGAGTGAAAGCAGAACCTCCTTCCCAATCACGTACCCTGGACGCTTCGTTCCTCCAACGACACCCGGGTGGCCCGAAAAGGCCGCCCGGGTGTGTGGTTTCTACGGCCAACCGCCCGCCGAACATGTGTCACGATACATTTACACCAGTGTGACTGATGTCAGGTGGCTCCCCGCCGGGCACCGAGTACTCTTCACCGACGGCGTGGGTGAAGGCGCCACGAGTCTGGTCAGGCTTCCCAGCAGGCGACGAAGTGCTCCGACCCTTGTTGGCGGAGCACTGGACGCCCGGAGGGCTCGTCGGGGTGGATCTCGACGCAGCGACTTAGAACACGCTCGCCGAAGGCCGAGTCAGCGCGGATTGACGGCGCTGCGCCGCGTTCGGCGCGCTCGACCGAGAGGCAGCAGCGAGGGTGAAACGGGCAGCCCGCGACCGGCCGACGCGGATTGGGGACCTGGCCCGGGATCGCCTCCAATCGTGTCCGGACGCCGCCCATGCGTGGTACGCACTTGAGCAGACCCTGCGTGTAGGGATGCAGCGGATTGGCGAACAGCTCGGGCGTCGGGGCGTGCTCGACGACCGTCCCGGCGTACATCACGTAGACGCAGTCGGCCGTCTGCGCCACCACGCCGAGGTCGTGCGTGATGAGCACGATGCTCAGGCCGAGCTTCACCTGCGCCTGCCGCAGTAGGTCGAGGATGCTCGCCTGGATCGTTACGTCCAGCGCCGTCGTCGGCTCATCGGCCAGCAGCAGCGCCGGCCGACCGCACAACGCCATCGCGATCATCACCCGCTGGCGCATGCCTCCGGACAGCTCATGCGGATACTGCTTCACGCGCTGCTCGGGCGACGGCACCTCGACCTCGCGCAGCGCCTCGATGGCCGCGTCGCGCGCCGCCCGGCCGCGCACGCCCTGATGCAGCGCAATCGTCTCGGCAAGCTGCTCTCCGATCGTGTACACCGGGTTGAGCGCCGACATCGGCTCCTGGAAGACCATGCCGATCCGCCGGCCCCGGACGCTCTGCATTTCGCGTTCGCTCAGCCGCGTTAGCTCCAGCGGCTCCGCCTGCGGCTCGGGCCGGAAGCGGATCGAGCCGGCCTCGATGCGCGCCGGCGGCTCCGACAGCAGGCGCATGATTGTCAGCGCACTCACACTCTTGCCGCACCCGCTCTCGCCGACGAGCGCCACGGTCTTCCCCCGCGGCACCGACCACGACACGCCGTCCACCGCCAGGAACCGCCCGCCCTCCACGGCAAACGAGACCCGCAGGTCGTGCACTTCAAGTACGTGGTCGCTGTTCAACGACATAACCTTCATTCTGCCGGGTGCCATGCCCTCCCCCGCCGCGCACGTGCTTCGCGTGTCAGTCCGGAGCGGGTGCCATGCTTTCCCGCGACAGCAGTCGCGGGTAAGCATGTTCTGGGGAGCAGAGCACAGGCTCAGCTATCATCAGTCCCCCAGGTCCAAAGGACCTGGGCCACCCGTCCGCGACAGCAGTCGCGGGTAAGCACGGCACTCGGGCGACGTCATTCCATCCCGGCGGCTTCCGCCTTCGGGTCCCAGGCGTCGCGGATTCCGTCGCCGATGAAGTTGAGCGCCAGCAGCGTCACGCCCAGCACCACGCACGGCCAGACCAGCAGCCACCAGAAGCCCACGAACGTATTGACCGCCTGGATGCCCTCGGCCGCCAGCCGGCCCAGCGACGGCATCGGCTGCTGCACCCCGATGCCCAGGAAGCTCAGAAACGACTCCTGCAGGATCGCCTGCGGAACCACCAGCGTCCCGTACACAATCACCGGCCCGGCCAGGTTCGGCAGCAGGTGCACGCGCAGGATGTAGATGCTGCGTGCCCCGGCCGCCCGGGCCGCCTCGACGAACGGCTGGGCCTTCAGCGACAGCACCTGCCCACGCACCACCCGCGCCATCGTCAGCCAGCTCACCCCCGCAATCGCCAGCAGCAGAATCACCACGTTGGCGTACTGCGTCTGCCCCCCCAGCAGCGCTGTCAGCGGACGGGTCAGCGCGATCTTCAGCAGGATGACCGTCAGCAGATACGGCAGCGAGTGCAACACGTCCACGATGCGCATCATCACGGTATCGACGCGCCCGCCAACCAGCCCGGCCACGGCTCCCCACAGCACTCCGACCGCCATCGCCAACCCTGCCGAGGCCACTCCAATGAGCAGGCTCAGCAGGAACGCCGGCAGCAGGCGGAACAGCAGGCTGCGCCCCAGGTCGTCGTAGCCCAGCCAGCCCGACGCCCCATGTGCCGTCGGCGCCAGTCGCCGCACGGCCACGCTGGTGTCCGCCTGCTGTAGAGTCTGAGCATACCTGTCATACGGCACGACGGCCGACGCACTAGGCGTGTGCCGCACGGCCTCACCCAGCGATTGCACGTTGTACCACCGTGACGCCCACGGCAGCGTCAACAGGCTGAGCGCAGTCCCCAGCGCGAGCACGACGAGCCCGCCCAGCGCCACGCGGTGCCGCCGAAACCGACGCCAGGCACGGGACCGTAGCGCGCTTCGCATGAGGTTGGCACTTGCTCCGTTCATGAGTCAGTGTCCTCTGTGGCTCCAGGCAGCCGGGAAACCAACAGTCGGACGAGGGTGGCATGGCCAAGCGCAGCGCCGCCATGCCGGCTCAGCGTGGCATGGGCAAGTCCGGCGCGCCGGGACCACGCCCTCCGGGCGGAGTGGGTGAGCGCCGCCACAACATGCCGGCGCTCGCCTGCGGCGAGCTTGGGCATGCCACCCTGGTTTCTCCTTTGCGTGGTCCTGTCTCGTATCACACCGCCCCCTTAATCCGCGGATCGACCCACGCATACAGCACGTCCACCATGATGTTGAACGCGATCAGCAGCGCCGCCAGCACCAGCACTGTGCTCAGGATCAACCCCGGATCGTGGTTCAGCGCGGCATTGACGAAGTGCTGCCCCAGCCCCGGCACGGCAAACACCTTCTCGACGACGAACGACCCCGTCATCGCCTGCGCGGTAGCCGGCCCGAGATAGCTCAGCACCGGCAGGGCCGCCGGCTTCAGCGCGTGCTTCCAGATGACCGTCCGCCGCGACAAACCCTTCGCCCGCGCCGTGCGGATGAAGTCGCTGCCCAGCACGTCGAGCATCCCCACGCGCGTCAGCCTCGTGATGTACGCGGCAAACGGCAGCGCCAAGGTCACGGCCGGCAGCGGCAGGTGCGCCAGCGTTCCCCACCCGCCGATCGGCACCACGTGCAGGTACACCGCAAACACCAGCAGCAGCACGCTGCCGGTCACGAACGTCGGCAGACTGATGCCCACCAGCACGCAGCCCAGCGTCAGCCAGTCGAACCAGCGGTCACGCCGCACCGCACTGAGCACGCCGGCCGGCACGCCGATCAGCACCGCCAGCGCGATCGCCAGCACGCCCAGCACCGCCGACACCGGCAACGCCTGCGCGATGATCTGGTTGCACGTCCAGTCGGCGTACATGAACGTCGGCCCGAAGTCGCCGCGCAGCGCACCCCAAGCGAACTCGCCGAAATATCGCCAGTTGTTGTCCATCGAATAGCGCACGCGCAGCGCCTGGGCCGCGGCCGGTGGCAGGTTCCGCGCTCCCTGCTGCACCGGGTTGCCCGGCACGCTGATGACCATGACGAACGTCACGGCATACACGCATGCCAGCGTGACCACCCCCCAGCCCAGCCGTCGTAGCACCAAACGCAACGATGCCGAGCCCAACCCCGGGTGCCATGCCGAAGCCCGCCGACGATAGGGGTGGCATGCCCAAGCCGAAGGCGCCGGCATGCCGGCGCGGACGTTGGCCGGTCCGTCTCGGGAGAGCATGGCCCCGGCGCGCCGGGACTTGGCCATGCCACCCGCCTCCGACCGTGGGCCTTTCCTTTCGGTGGCGTGATTCCGCGGCTTCACCGTTCAACCCTCACGTAACGGAACGGAAACACCAGCCGTGCGTTCGGATACAGCCCGTGCACGTTGGGCTTGATGGCGATCGGTGTGGCGTAGTGCAGGATCGGCAGGATCGGGCAGTCCTGCTCGACAATCAGCGCCTCCGCCTGCTGCAGCAGCTCCGCCCGCACCGCGGCATCGGCAGCCTCCGCGGCCTCAGCCAGCAGCGCATCGTACGCGGGATTCGCGTACCCGCTGTCGTTGTTGCCGTTGCCGGTAAGCAGGCAGTCCAGAAACGTCGTCGGGTCGTTGTAGTCCGCGTACCAGTTCGCCCGTGCGATCAGGTAGCGCTGCGCGGCCCTGTCCTCCGCGAACGTCTTGGTCTCCTTGCAGCGCAGTTCGACGCGAATGCCCAGCTCCTCCTCCCACATCCGTGCCAGCGCCTGGCACACGCGTTCATCGCTGGGTGTGTACAGTATCTCCAGCGGCGGCACCTCGCTGCCTGGCGCGTAACCGGCCTCGACCAGCAGCCGCCGCGCCGCCTCCGGGTCAGGACGCAGGCCCGCCGGCGGTTGGTAGCCCGGTATCGCGTCCGGCGGCACGAGCGAATGCGCCGGCCGGTCCCCACGTTGCAGCACACGCTTCACCAACGCCTCGCGGTCCGTCGCCAGACTCAACGCTCGCCGCACGCGGGCGTCCCGCAACGGATTGGGCCGACCCTCCACCTCTTCCGAGGCGCAGTTGAAGTTGAAGAAGTACGTCGCCAGCGTGACGCAGAGATGAAAATCAGGCCGCTCACCCGACTCCGCCAGCCGGGCGATCTCATGATCGAACGGTACTTCCATGGCCGGCAGAAAGTCCACTTCCCCCGTCTCGTAAGCCAGCAGCGACGTGCTGACGTCGGGATACACCAGCATGTCCACGGTCTGACACGCGACGGTCTCGCGGTCATGGTAGTACGGATTCGCGGCCAGGCGCAATCGGCGCTTGAACCGCCAATCCGCAACGCCATACGCCCCGTTGCTCACCAGCCCGCCGTAGCCGTTCCGCCGGTAGTCGGGCTTCGTCCATTGCGGGTCGTAGGCGACGAGCCCCTCGGCCGTCAGCGGCGCGCCGCGGTAGCACTCCCGCAGCAGCTCGATACTCGCGTGGATCGGCATCAGCGTCGGAAAAGCGGTCAGGTCGAGGAAGTACGGACATGGCCGGGCCAGTCGCACCTCCAGCGTCCGCTCGTCAACCGCCCGCAGTCCGACCGACGCGAAGCGCTCATCCATCTCGGCAACGTGCGCCTCGAACGCCGCATCGTGGAAGCCGCGCCAATCCACCGCGCCGCGAGTCAACCGGTCCAGGAATGCGTCCCACGCGGGCTTGTCGTCTGCGGCAGGGGGGGGAAGGCTCGCGGGGCCGCCCGCGGCCTGAACGTCACGCCAGATTGGGTGTCGTACCAGCGCCTGCGCCTGCTCGGGCGTGATACGCCAGCCGTCGCTCAGGCGGCTCAGTGCCGTCAGCACGCCGACGCCCTCCAGCCGCCAACGCCCGTATTCCTTCGCGCCTGCGACGTAGTCCGTGATGAGAAACGCGTAATCGGCGGCCGTGCCCGGCTCCACCGCCCGCCGCCAGCCGCGGATGAAGTCGGCCGCGGTCACCGGATCCCCGTTGGACCAGCGCGCATCCGGCCGGAGCGCAAAGGTGTAAACGCGCCGATCCGGCGAGCACGTCGGCGGCCACAGCGCGGTCCCTTCCACCGGCGCCGTCGTTTGTGGGTCGTAGGACGTCAATCCCTCCCACACGTTGAGCGCCACTCGCAGGTCCGGCGTCCAGCTCATCCGGGCTGGATCAAGCGTGTGCAGGTCGGACGGGTTCACATAGCGGAAGTCAGCCGGCGGCTCGGACGCGCGCGACCCATACCAGGCCCCGGCCAGGCCGATCAGGAGCAGGCAGCCCAACAACAGCACGCGGATCATCGACAGGAATCAATAGGCTGCTTTGCCCGGCGAAGCAAGCCGCACCCGTGGGGGCACCGTCCCCCCCGCGACGACCGTCGCGACCGGGAGCCCGCTGAACAGGTAGCGTCAGCCCGCTGCGGCCGACGCAGACAGCGCCCGAGGCGTCGCTTCGCGAGGACTGCGCGGCGGGTGAAGAGTGTAACAACCGGCGGACAGAAGTGCCGAAGCGTTCGGAGTGCCTGTGCGGCCTTCATCGGTCCCCCAGGTCCACAGGACCTGGGCCACCCCTCCGAAATCAGTGATGTCCCCTTCTTTCCTTTACGGCGCCCCGATCTCGACTGACCAGGGTGACTGGTTCAGCAGCCCCGGCTCCTTCGTGGTGGGGTTGCCGATCCACTTGTAGAGTTCGAGCAGAAACGCGGTACGGGCGGCCTCACGCTGCTCCGTCTTCTTCGGGTCCGCGGCACTCTCCGCCGGCGCGGTCAAGCGCTCCCGCACACCACTCTCGAGCTGCGTCCGCAAGGTGCCCGGCTGGCGGACAAAGACCTCCAGCAACTCCTCATAAACGGTGATCAGCCGTTCGAGGCTGTCCTGCTCCGCGAAGTTCAGTTGGGGCGCCGTGTACCGCTGGACCTCACACCGCAGCAGAACCGCCACGCGCCGAACCACCTCCCGCTGGCGGTCCGCGTTCAGCGTGCCGGCCACCCGACGGAGAAACTCCGCAGCCGGTATCTCCGCCCCGTCGCAGACGCCCAGCGGGCCGCGACGCAGTTCCAGCCGCCGATCGAGAAGGCTCATGTACACATCGAAAACGGCATCGACCTGCCCCTCGTAAGCCAAGGCCCGGTAAATCTCCTTCAGCACGAGAGCATTGCCCTCGCGCAGCCCGGCGGCACGCAGCCCCTCGATCACGCTCTGCAGCAGGCTCCGGTTCTCGGGGATTCGACTGAAGTGCTGCAAGAGCCCCTTCGCGGCCAGGACCCGGGCGGCCGCGTCCGTCGATTGCAGCCCGGCCACGAAGCCGGGCACCGCCGGAATCCGGTTCAGGTCCAGCAGAACCCGCATGAGCCCTCGGGCCACGACCGGATCGGCATCGGGCTTCACGACGTCGGCCTGGGCAACGGCGGCCGTCTGCGCCGCCAGCGCGTCGATGAAGGCCGGGCTGTTCTTCGGATCGACGCGCTGCTTCTGGAACACTTCCCGCAGTGCTTTGAACCGGACAGGGGCCGGGTCCTTCGAGGCGGCAAAGTTGTTGGCCTGCAACTGCACCCAGGCCCGAATGCGCCCCTCATCGAGGCCGCTGATGGACGTCTGTGAGCGAAGCGCGTCGACCGCCTCGTCTTCCGCCGTGCGCTGCTGGGCCGACACACCCTGCACACACAAGCCCACCACCATCATGCCGCAGGCAAACCAAGGAAGCGCGCGGTTTCCGTGCATGCCGGTCTTTCCTTAACCTTAATCCAGATAAGTGTTTGCGCCTGTGGCGCCGGGCTGGCGCACCGCCTTCTCACAACTGGACACCTCGCGGAGTGTGTCCCGCCCGGGACCAGATACGCAGGTCCCTAGCGCGCCGCCCCCCCCCGCGCGGACCCGCGCCGGTCACGGCACCGCACCACCGCCGGGAATTCCGAGATCATGGCAGAAGCTAGTCCCATTGACCCGCAGATGTCAAGTTCGGACGGACCGTCCGAGAACCTCCCCCCAGCGACCCCATCTGGACCGGCAGCGGCGGCAAGGAGCAGGTATGCCCCCGCATCCGGCCTGGAGGCGGGCTCCCAGGGCGGCGCCGGTTGTCGAAGCCGCCAGGGCCCGTTACACTGCGCAGTGCGGTCTGGAGACGTTCGAGCAGACGACACCGCTGCGATGCGGCACCCGAGATAGGGAGTTCTGCCATGACCAACCCGGCCAAGCCCGGCAGCCCGGCACCGTCTTCCCTGCGGGAGCGGGTGGCAGCCGTGATCGACGAGATTCGGCCCATGCTCCAGGGCGACGGGGGCGACATCGAGTTGCTGGACGTGGCTGACGACGGCGTCGTCCGCGTGCGCCTCCGCGGGGCCTGCATGGGCTGCCCCTCCGCCCAGCTTACTCTAACCTACGGCGTGGAGCGCAACCTGCGGGCCAGGGTTCCCGAGGTGACGCGCGTGGTGTGCGGATAACCTTATAGCGGACAGATGGTTGCGCTTCTGTCATTGGCTGCCGACTGTCCATGGGCCTCGCCGCTTCCCGACCGCTACTAACCTTCGTCATCGGGTGCACCGGCTCCGGCAAGGGGCAGTTCGGGCGAGCGCTCGCTCGGCGGACGGGCGGCGAGATCATCTCGGCCGACTCCATGAAGGTCTACCGCCGGATGGACATCGGCACGGCCAAGCCGCCGCCGGGCGTCCGAGCGGAGATTCCCCACCACCTCATTGACGTGGTGGAACCGTCCGTTGATTTCTCCGTGGCCCAGTACGTGGAGCTCGCCGACGCCGCCATTGCCTCCGTCCACGCCCGTCGCCGGCCGATTTTCGTCGTCGGTGGGACGCCGATGTACATCAAGGCGGTGAGCGAGGGGCTGTTCGAAGGGCCCTCGGCCGATGGCGCGATTCGTACCCGGCTGCGGGCGGAGGCGACCGAGGCAGGGACAGGGCCCTTGCACGAGCGGCTGCGGCGGGTCGATCCGGCCGCCGCCCAGCGCATCCATCCCAACGATCTGCGTCGAATCGTCCGGGCCCTGGAGGTCTTCGAGCTGACCGGCCAACCTATCAGCGCTTTGCAGACCCAATGGGACCGGGAGCACCGTCGGTATGAGTGCCTGTTCATCGGCCTCCAACGCGAGCGGGCGGATCAGAACCAGCGCACAAACCAGCGGGTGCAACGGATGTTCGAGGCGGGGTTCGTCGAAGAAGTGGCCGCCCTGCTCCGCGAGCCGGTGCCCCTGAGTAGGACGGCCGGCAAGGCCTTGGGCTACGCGGAGATCATCGAGCACCTGGAAGGTCGGGCGTCCCTTGCGGAAGCCGTCGAAAACATCAAAATCAACACCCGCCACCTGGCCAAGGCCCAGCGGACGTGGTTCAAGCGCTTCACCCTGGCGGAGTGGATCGAGCTGAAGCTGGAGGATGATCCGGAGTTGCTCGCGGAGCAGCTCGTCGCGCGATACGGCAGCGTATGGTCGCCATCACCGAGATGACCAACTGGGCGGTGGACCTGATCGACGTGCGCAAGACGTACGATCGGAAGGTCCAGGCCCTGCGCGGGGTCAACATCCAGGTGGGACGCGGGGAGATCTTCGGCCTGCTGGGACCTAACGGGGCCGGCAAGAGCACGCTGGTCAAGATCATGATGACCGTCGTCCGCCCGGACCACGCCTTCGGCACGATCCTCGGCCGGCCGTTGGGCAACCGGCGTAAGCTGCAGCGCATCGGGTATCTGCCGGAGGGACACCGCTTTCCGGGTTACCTCACCGGCATGCAACTGCTGCACTACTACGGAGCACTGGTTAAGGTGCCGCGCACCCGGCGGGAGGCAAACGCGGAATCGCTGCTGGAGCGCGTGGGCATGACCCGCTGGGCCGATGCCCGTATCGACAAGTACTCCAAGGGCATGCTGCAACGACTGGGCATCGCCCAGGCCCTGTTGAACGATCCGGAGTTGGTCGTGCTTGATGAGCCGACCGACGGCCTGGACCCCCTGGCGCGACGCGAAACCCGCGAACTCCTGCTCGAGCTGAAGCACCGCGGCACCACCGTCTTTCTCAACTCCCATCTGCTGAGCGAGCTGGAGATGGTGTGCGACCGGGTGGCCATCCTCATCGACGGGCTGGTCGCGCGACAAGGGACGCTTTCCGAGCTGACGGAGCACACGGTCGAGTATCGGATCGCGTTCAGCGGGAGCGTCACCGCCTTGCAGGCGCAGCTCCAGGCCCTCGGCGTGAGCATCGAGGGTGGGCACCTGAGCCTGCCCGGGGGAGACATGGAGCGCGTAAACCGCGTGATCGACCTGCTCCGCGAGCGGGGGATCACGATTGAGTCGGTCCAGCCGCACCGCTTCAGCCTGGAGGACGTGCTCGTGGAGACTCTGGGAGCGCAGGGACGGGCGGCGTCACCCGGCCCCTAGGCGGCGGGCCGCAGGCGCTGGGTGAGTCAGCAGAGCATGGGGCACTCAGAGCTGCGGGCGCAGCCACTCTGCACCCGGAGGGCGTACGGTGGTTGCCAGGGACTTTGAGTCCCTGGGAGACGGCCCGGCCTCTTACTCTCTCTCGCCCCGCCCGGAGGGCGGGCGAGACGCCGGTGGTATCGCACCTGCGCTGCGACCTCTGCCGGTTCGGGGTGTGCTCGAAAGTCCGCGTGCTGCGGGATACTGATGATGATGCCGTTCTGGGCACTGATCGCTGACAGTTTCCGCGAAGCCCTGGATCGCAAGATCTTCTGGGTCATGCTGTGCATTTCGATCCTGGTGGCGGCCGCCATGTTCTGCGTCTCCTTTGAGGGCACTGCCGACGGGAGCATCGAGGAACTGAACGTGTTCTTCGGGGCGTACCGCGTGCGTTTGTCGGAAGCCGCACCGGGGACCGTCATCCCCCGGGAGACGATCATCGGGGGCGTGGTCTACCTCGTCATGGACCATGTGCTGGGCGGCATCGGGATTCTGCTGGCCCTGATTGCCACGGGCAGCTTCTTCCCGAGCTTCCTTGAACGCGGCGCCATCGACCTGGCGTTGTCCAAGTCGCTCAGTCGGCCGCTGCTGTTTCTGGCCAAGTACCTGGGCAGCATGGCCTTTGTGCTGGTGCAGGCCACGGTGTTTGTCGGGTTGACCTTCCTGGTGGTCGGCTTCCGCTGGGGCATGTGGATGCCCGGCTACCTGCTGGTCATCCCGCTGATGGTGCTGCTGTTCAGCTACCTGTACTGTGTGTCCGCCTGGGTGGCGGTACGCACGCGCAGCACGCTGGCGGCCGTGCTGGTGAGCCTGGGGGCGTGGGTCGTCTTCGTCGGTCTCCAGGGACTGGGCGACGTCTTCGAGTTGATGCCGCAGTGGAAGGAGAACCGCACGCTCTACACGGTCGCGCGGGTGGCCGGCTGGGTGGTCCCCAAGACACAGGACATCACGTACTTCGCGGGACGCTGGAGCGGCGCTCCCGCGCCGGCCGACGTCATGCCCAAGACTCGCGTGCCGACCCCGGCCGACCGCGAGTTGATTGACAAAGCCGGCGAAGTGGACCGTCAGCGCTTTGAGCAGCGGGCGCTGCCTTCGATTGGATCGTCGCTGTTGTTCGAGGCGGTGGTGGTGGCGGCCGCGATGTGGACGTTTTCCCGCAGGGACTACTGAGCGGGAGGAAGCCGCCGGCGCAGCCGACAACCAGCGGGGTCGCAATGCAGAAGGCAGAAGTCAGAATGCAGAAAGAGTCGCCGGCCACCGGTCCCCCTTTCTGAATTCTGACTTCTGCCTTCTGCATTCCGGCAGTCCGCGGTACGAGATGCAGATTGCAGCAACCCCCGACCCACATTGTCTATGTCATCACCGACCTTGAGATCGGCGGCGTGCCGTTGCATCTGTACCGTCTGGCCTGCGCCATACGGGAGCGGGGTTTCCGACCGGCCGTCGTCTGCCTGGCCAGCCCGGGGCCGGTCGCCGAGATGCTGGTGAAAGCCGGCATTGAGGTGGAGAGTTGCCACGGTCGCGGCGGCTGGGATGCCCGTGTGCTGCCGCGGCTGACGCGCCTCCTGCGTCGCCGGCGGCCCGACGTCGTGCACGCCTTTCTGTTCCACGCCAATATCGCGGCCCGCTGGTCAGCCGGCCGCGCCGGCCTGCCGCCGGCACGCGTAATCTGCGAGATCCAGACCGTCGAGGTCGAACGGCGCTGGCATCTGCTCATCGACCGCCTGACCTATCGTCGATGTGCCTTCATTATTGGCAACAGCCCCTCCGTGATCGAGCACCTCGCGACGCACGCCCACGTCCCGCGTGAACACCTGCGTCTTGTGCGCGGCGGGATTGACCCGACGCGCGTCCGGGGCGCTGCCCCGCTCGAACGTACGGCCCTGGGCCTGCCGGGCGACGCCCGCATCGTGCTCTGGGTCGGCCGTCTCGATCCGGTGAAGGGGCTGCACCTGCTGCTCGAGGCCTTTGCGCGTATTGCCGGCACGCCGGCCGCGTACCTACTGCTCGTCGGTGACGGTCCCCTGCGCGGCGAACTGGAGGCGAGCGTCCGTACTCTGCAACTGAGCGGACGCGTGCGCCTGCTGGGAAGGCGCGACGATGTACCGGAGTTGCTCAAGACCGCCGAGGTCTTCGCGTTTCCGTCGCGTACCGAGGGCCTGCCCAATGCGCTGCTGGAGGCGATGGCCGCCGGCTGCCCGATCGTGGCGACGGACGTGCCCGGTTGCCGTGATCTGATCGAGCCCGAGCGCACCGGCCTCTTGGTGCCATATGATGACACTTCAGCGTTGACGGCCGCCCTCGATCGCCTGCTGGCCGACCGGGACCTGGCCAATCGTCTGGGGCAGCAAGCCGCCCGGGCGGCCGCCGACGAGTGGTCGGCCGACCAGATGTTCGAGGCGTATGCCACCGCGTACCGCGCCGCCGCGAACGTCTGACGGCAACGTCGGGCGCCGCGACCCAGCCGGCTGCGCCGCCCCGCGCCAACTCAACTCGCACCTTGACGCGTCCGATAACCGCAATTCGCGTTGGGATGCGACCGTGCGAAAGATACCCTTCGGTAGATTAAGCGACGATCCGTCGCCAACCTCTTGCGAATCATAAGTTTGTGAACGCGGCGGTGCTTCGTCGTGTGGTACGGGCGGATGTTGCCTGCGCATGTCTCCATGTGCGGGACCGCGCGGCACTCTGAGCGTCGCGGGCGGCAGCGGCGCCGATGCCACAACATGTGGTGGTCACGGCAGCACGACGGCCTGAACCCACCGTCGGTGCGAGGGTCCGAAAAAAAACCTTGGAATTATCGTTGCAGCGGTGGGGCTTCGTGGTAGATTATCCCAGGAAATCCCACTAAGTGGGGGCAGGTGCTTGTTTTGTCATGCGGATTCTCGTAGGCAAGTTCCCGCGCACGATTGATGGCAAGAACCGCATTCAACTTCCGTCGGAGCTCAGAGCCGCTATCGATCCGGCCCAAGACGGACCGGGATTCTTCATCACCCTCGGGGAATACCCGCATACGCTCTCGATCTACCCTGAGCGGTACTTCGAGGAACTCGCCAACCGCATCGAGACCGAGTACATGCCGGAGGACGAGCCCCGGCGGTTCGAGCTCGAATTCTACATGTCCGCGCGGCATATGGATATCGACGCGCAGGGCCGCGTCGTGTTACCCGACGATCTACGCACGCAGGCCCGGTTGCCGGACGAGGTGTACCTGGTGGGGCAAAAGCACCGCATCGAGGTCTGGAACCGAGAGGACTTGGAGCGGACCACGGCCATCGACTGGGAAGCCGGCGAGTGGCCACAGTGGCCTCGGTATATTCGTATGCGTCCGGGTGGAGCCGGCAAGCCGACGAGCGGTTAGGCTCTGAGGGGCGCATTGGGTCGCAGCGGGTGGAACAAGGCGTGGGAGAGGGATAGAGCGGGTTTCAGGGGTGCATCCGACAGGCGCGGAGAGCGGATACCCCCCGGGAATCCAGCACGGGTACGCGAAATCCGATCGGCGACATCCGGTAACGAAAGCACGGTCAAGACCGCGGCGCCAGGGCCGCGCGCGGGGGGCGACCGGTACGTCGTCACGCGGGAGTCGGATGCGGGTGACGCGGGGAACGGAGTGGGCAAGGCAGCCCGTGCGGCGCGCGGTGGATGGAGCCGTTCGGGCTGCGGCTTAGTGGTCTTCGGCGGCCTTCGGGCTCAGGCGCGGCAGGGATGGGCGCCGCATGCACGAATGGTCGGCCCAGGGTCAAGGAAGACGCGGGGCCGACACGTTTGACAGCGCGCGGACTCGACATGGAAGGAACCAACGGCACGGCTTGGGCGGAAGCGAAGGGACTCGCGGCTCCGGTCGTGCGGGCAGACGGACAGGGAACGTCGCGGATGAACCGGGTGCCCGAACGGCTGGTGCAACGCATCCAGCATGACCTGCGTCCTCCCAGCAATGAGGGGGCACGGCCAGTCGCTCCCGAACTGGTGGAGCAGTTGCACAACCGGCTTCGGCGCCTGCATGGGTTGGGCGAAGCGTTCACCGCGGTACGGCTTTCCTCATACGTCGCGGGCTGACCGCGGCGTAGCGTCTACCCGCGTTGGGGGGAACGACGGCCAGGGATGGTCGCAGTCCCCCGACGTCGTGCTCTGACCAGGGGACCGTGCATGAGCGGCGGGCCGACGGGTCACACTCCGGTATTGCTCACGGAGGTCGTGGAGCTACTGGCTCCCGCCCCGGGTGACACCGTGGTCGACTGCACGGTGGGCGATGGGGGTCACGCGCGGGCCCTGGCGGGCGTGGTGGGCCCCAGCGGTTGCCTGGTGGGCGTCGATGTGGATCCGGTGAACCTGGACCGGGCCGGTGCGACCTTGCGCGGCCTGCCCTGTCGGGTGGAGCTGGTGCACGCCAACTTCAGCGAACTGCCGGAGGTGCTGGCCGAGCGCGGCCTGGGTCGCGCGCACGTCCTGCTCGCGGACCTAGGCATCAGTTCGACGCAGCTCGACGATCCGCAACGGGGTTTCTCCTTTCAGCACGACAGCGCGCTCGACATGCGGCTGGACGTGCGCCTGCAGGTCACGGCCGCGGACCTCATCAACCGATTAAAGGAACGGGAGCTGGCGGACCTGCTCTACACCAACAGCCAGGAGCCGGGCAGCCGGGCGATCGCCCGGGCGATTTGCGCCGCGCGCCGGGACCGGCGCATCACGACCACGGGGGAACTGGCGAGCCTGATCGCGCGGGTGTTGCGGGTGGACCCGGCGTCGCGCAAGAGCAAGATCCACCCGGCCACGCGCTGCTTTCTGGCTTTGCGCGCGGCCGTGAATGATGAGTTGGGAGCCTTGCAGAAGTTGCTGGATTTGGCGCCGCAGGTGCTTGCATCCGGCGGGCGATTCGGGGTAATCTCGTTTCACAGCCTGGAGGACCGACTCGTCAAGAACGACTTTCGTCGGCGGCAGGCTGAGGGGGTCTACGAATTGCGCACGAAGAAGCCCGTAATTGCCGGGGAAACCGAGCGACGGGACAATCCTCGCGCCCGCAGCGCGAAGTTGCGGGTCGCGATATGCACGGCACCGAAATAGCGCGCACGGAAGCGTCCAACGCCGATCACAACGTCAAGGATGACTCTCATGGCACGGGAGACAAAGGTCGGGCTGCTCGTCGGTTTGGCGTTCATCATCTGCTTCGCGGTCATCCTGGCCAACCACGGTCGGCAGGACGGGCTGCAAACGCAGGTGCCGTTCACGTTCGTTGTCGACCCGCGTGGTCACGCTTCGGGGAACTCGACGGACTCCGCCGGCATCCCGGCCGGGACGGGGATTCCCGCCAGCAGCGTCCCGACGTCGCGGATGCTCGTCCGGGGACCACAGCCGGCAGGGCCGGCAGGCTTGCCCGAGGCGGCGCACTCTGGACGCACCGCCGGCAACGCCGAGATGCCGGTCGGTATGCCGGCGGGAGCGGAAGCCGTCACAGGGGCGCCGGGAGACGGCTGGGTCAGGGGCGAGGGAGCCGCGGACGGGCAGGGACGGTCGCTGGGAGACCGCCTGCGGTCGCTACAGGCTTTGCTGGATGCCCGTCACAGCAGCATGGCTGGCACTGGACACAACTCACAGGCGGACGCTGGGGCTGCTACGGCTGCCGGTGTGCCGGCAATGCCGGACAGGCAGTCGCCGAGTGGGACACCGCTTACGGCCACGGCACAGCCGGTCGTGACCGGCCCCGCCACCGGATGGCGGTTGGAGCCGGGCCCGCCTGCGGCGTCTGAGCCGCCCGCGGTCACGTCCGCGGGCGTACGCTACGTGGTGGCCCCCCAGGACACGCTGAGCCGCATCGCCCGGGCGTATTACGGGACGGCTTCGTACCAGGTGATCGGTCAGATCTATGCGGCCAACAAGAACACCCTTAAGGACCGGGACACACTGCGGGTCGGGGATGAGCTGATCCTGCCGGTGATCCCGGGCCTGCCGGGGTCCCAGGGTGGGCAAACCGGCGGTGCCGGCCCGGCCGGGCCGCCCACCGCGCCGGCCACGCGAGAGGCGCCGGCACCCGATCGGACCCCGGCAACGAGGCCCCCCGCCGGTTCGCCGGCCGGCGCGGCGGAACGTAGCGCAAGGCCCGCGGCGACCGCCCCCCCCACTCCCCCACCGGTAGCGGAGGCGTCGGCGATTCGGTGGTATCAGGTGAAGAAGAACGATCGCTATGTGAGCATCGCGCGTGAGCAACTGGGCAACGAGCGCCGCTGGAAGGAAATCTACGAGTTGAACAAGGACAAGTTCCCCGACGCCGGGCACATCCGCGAGGGTGTGCGGATCAAGCTGCCGCCGAAGTAGCGGCGGTGCGGGGTTAAAGGAGCAAACAGGTCGTGAGCGTGCGGCGGGCGGTCATGCTGCTGGGCATGTTCGTGGGGGTTGCCCTGACGGTGGTGTACCTGCGGGCGGAACAGGCGCGCACCGTGGCCCGCACTCTGGCGTTGGAGGCACGCTGGGTGGACCTGCGCCGGGAACTCTGGACCGTGCAGACGGAGGTGGCGCGCCTGCGGGCACCCGAGCAGATCCACGAACGGGTGCAGAGGTTCCAGGCGGCGCTGGTTTCGCCGGTGGAGGCCATCGAGTCCAGGACGGCCCCCCATCTGGCCGCCCGGACTTCCGGCAGGTGAACGACGATGGCGCGTAAGCCGGTTTCCATACAGCGCGTACAGCGGCGTTGGGGCGCGGTGGTTCTCCTGCTGCTGCTGGCGGTCTTCGGCGCGTTGGGGGCGCGTCTGACGTACATCAACACGGTGCTGCGACCGAAGCTGTTGCAGCAGGCCCAGCGGCAGCAGCATGGGGCAACCGCCATTCCCGCCCGCCGCGGCATGATCTTCGATGCCCAGGGGCGGGTGCTGGCCGCCAGTCGCCAGCAACCGGATGTGTTCATCGACCCCGCCCGGGTGGAGGACATCGACGCCCTGGCGGCCCAGCTTGGCCCGCTGCTGAACATCCCGGCGGCGCAAATCGTGGAGCAGGTCCGCCAGCGTCCGGAGTCCCGGTTCATCGTCGTGGCGAGGGGCGTCGAGGCCGTCGATGCCGAGGCGGTGGAGGCCCTGCGGCATCCGGGGGTGGGGTTGGCCGAGCGGTCGGCGCGGACCTATCCGCTTGGTAGTTCGGCCGTCCACGTACTCGGCTTCGTGGGGGCCGACGGGCACGGACTGGAGGGCATCGAGCTGACGCTCGATGAACACCTCTCCGGCAGGGACGGGCGGCGGGCGACCATCCGCGACGCGCGTCGCCGCCCGCTCTGGCGGGCCGAGGAAGGCAGTAGCCCGCCGGTGGACGGCGGGCACATCGTGCTCACCATCGACGCCGAGATCCAGCGACTCACCGAGGAGCAGCTTGATCAGACGGCGCGCAAGTACAGCGCTGAGAGCGGGGTGGCCATCGTGGTTTCGCCGAAGACGGGGGCGGTGCTCGCTCTGGCGTCGTGGCCGGAGTTTGACCCGCACCACCCCCAGGCCGTCCCGCCGGAACACCGCCGCAACCGAGCGTTAACCGACCCGACCGAAGCGGGGAGCACGTTCAAGTCATTCGTGGTCTCTGGAGCGCTGGCGGGGGGCTTCGTCTCCACCACCGAGGAGATCAACTGCCATTGGGGGACGTACCACGTGGGTCGGCGCTTGATCACCGACGTGCACGGGTACGGGAAGATGACGGTCCAAGGCATCATCTGCAAGAGCAGCAACATCGGCATGGTGCAGATCGCCCAGCGGATGACCCGCGAGGCGTTGTACAACACCATCCGCGGGTTCGGCTTCGGTGAGGCCACCGGCATCGAGCTGCCCGGTGAGGCGCCGGGCCAGGTGTATCCTCTGTCGAAGTGGACGAGCTACTCGGCCACGTCGCTGGCGATGGGTTATGAGGTGTCCGTTACGCCGCTCCAGCTCGTCATGGCCTACGCTGCGCTGGCCAATGACGGGGTGCTGCTGCGGCCACGACTGGTGCGGGCGTTGCTGGGCCCGGACGGGCGCGTGGTGCAGTCGTTCGACACGCCGGAGGTCGCCGGGCAGGCGATCCCGCGAGAGTGGGCCCGGTACGTGTGCCGGGAGTTGCTGGCCGGGGTCGTCACGCCGGAGGGCAGCGGACGGCAGGCACAGATTCCCGGCTACCGGGTGCTGGGCAAGACGGGGACGGCCAAGCTGCCGTATCCCAACCACCGCGGGTATGAGCCGGGTGCGTATCTAAGCTCGTTCGTGGGGGCAGCGCCGGTTTCCGACCCGGAGGCGGTGGTATTGATGATGGTGCGGAAGCCACGCGCGTCGGAGGCGTACTACGGCGGGACGGTGGCCGCCCCGGCCGTGGGCGAGGTCCTGAAGGGCGTGCTGGCGTACCTCGAGATCCCGCCGGACAAAGCGGAGGCACTGGCCTTGGCCAAGTAGGCCGGTACCGAAGGGGATTCCGAACACCGGCCGCGTCGGCCCGCCCCGGGGTGTGGCATCGGCCCCCCGGGTTGGAGGGTCGCCCCCCGGGGCTGTAGCTTGGGCCCCGCGTGGCCGACGCAGCGCTTCCGCCTCCTACGTCGCCAGCGGGAGGGCGGCGCTACCGACACACCGATCCCGCCACACCCAGCCAGCCGCCCAATCCGTCACGGGCCCGACGTCCACAGGCCCGGTCCGGGTAAGGTGACAACCGGGGGGTTTTCGCCTATGCTGCGCGTTCGATACGCCGTCGGTCGGGCGCGAAACTCGCGGCCCGTGGGTTAATGCGCGGACTGGCGCCCCCATGCCGGGTGGTGCGGTATCCGGCAGTCGCCCGAGTCTGTCGGCTGCACCCCAGCCAGCGGAGTCCGCGCGAGGGGGATTGCCAGAGACCCAGGAGTACGCCGTGAAGCCGAACGTTGTCGCCGGAATCGGTTTGCTGGTCGCCGTCGTCCTGTTTGCGGCGGTTTTTCTTTCGGCTCCGCTGCTGCAAAGCGCCCAGCAGAAGCTGGATGCGCAGGTAGCCGAGCGGATCGACCTGGCGCAGCGACTCCTGCAACGCTACCACGCCCAACTGGGGCGGGCGGATGCTTTGCTGGCGGAGCTGCGCGGGCTGGACGGCACAGGGGGGGCGACGGTGGACGTGGACGTCGAGGATCCCGATGCCCTCATGGAAGCGGCTGAGGAGGCGTTCCAGGCGGAGTACGAGAGCAACTGGGAAGCCTACCCTCCGCGTGACCCCAACGACATTGGCCGGGCGGCCGGGCGGCCCAGCTTCGGCAATCCCGCCGGGCAGATCCGCGACGGCATCGCCGGCCGAGACCGGTTGCTGAACGAGAACAACGCCCTGCTCGACGAGGCTCTTGGGAAAGTGGAGGAAGCGTTGGCCCTGTCCGTCAACAGCGTCTCCGGACAGTCGGACGTGGAGGCCAACCGCTTGAAGAGCACGATCTACCTCCAGAAGGGGCTGAACCAGCATCTACAGTCGCTTCTGCGGCGGCGCGCGATCGAGCCGTACCGAAGGGACGTAGTGAACCTCGCTCAGCAGGCGGCTACGCTGGAAAGCGTGGCCGGCGCGGAGCAGGGAACCGAGATCGACGCCAACCTCGAGCGGCTGGGAACCCAAATCACGCAGCAGGCAGGCGAGCTCGAACGGACCCGAGCGGAGCTCGCGACCGTAGACGATAAGGTGGCCCGGTTGCAGAAGGCGCTGGAGCAGGCTCAGACCCGGGCGGCCGAGACGCGAGCGGTTATGGAAACCCTGCGCAGCGCCGGGCCTGACTTGACCGTGAAGGACGGGGCGCAGCAGTTCGCCGGTCAATACGACGCAGCGGCCGGGCTATACCGGGAAGCGCTGAGCGAGGCCGCCCGGATCGAGTTCGGCAAGTTCACCAATGCCCGCATCGACGACAGCGGGGACTACCTCAAGGGTACCTACGTGCCGACGGACGGGGCCGGCGAGTTGGCCATCGAGCCGGGACTGCTGCACTTCCGCGACCAGCGAGCGGTGCTGGCCGTCCAGGTTGAGGGCGCTCAGAAAGTCCTCGACAACCTGCGGGCGGAGGTGGCTCGGCTCGAGCAGGTCAAGGCAAGCCGGCAGCAGGCCCACCAGCAGGCGCAGAGCATGCTGGCGGATGCGCGGTCTGCCGCTCAGGAAACGTTTGACTCGTGGAAGCGAGTGGAAGCGGAGGCGGAGGCGGCCGAGGATGAGGCGGCGGCCTTGTTCGAGCAGGCGGCCGGCGCGGCACGGGACGCCGCTCGGTATGCCGAGCAGCGTGCGAACGACGCGCGGGAACGCACCCGGAACGTCTCCCCGCAATCCCGCGAGCTGTCGCCGTTCGAGAAGCGGGCCGGCAGCGCCTGGCTGGCGGGCTACATCGAGGCCCAGGTGGCGGACGCCCTGCTGGCCGCCGCGTGGATCCAATACGATCGCTTCCGCGACCGCACCGAGAATGCCCGGGTCGTGACGGCAGCAGCCGCGGTGCTTCAGCTCAACGAGGCGGACGCGGCTGAAGAGCGTCAGGTGGCGACCGATGCGAAGGCGGCCGGCATGGAGTTGGTCACCGAGGCGGTCCATACCCTGCAACGAGCCCACCAAGCCACCGAGCGGAACTGGACGGTGACGGCGCAGGCCGCCGGGGTCAAGTATTTGCTCGTGCTCTTCGGGCAGGAGCGCTACATCCGCGAGGCGATCGACGGGTACAAGGCGGCCACCCAGGGCCGCGAGAACGAGCGTGCGGCTGCTCCGTTCGTCGGTCGCCTCGGACAACTGCAGAAGCGTCACTGAAGTCCGTCGGCGTGACTCCGCCCAAGCAAGCACGCCGGACGAGTGCTGGCCTGCCTCGGGCACATGGCCACCGGGGACCTTCACAGCTTTCAACGCCGGTAGCGGGTGGTCGACGCGACATCCGCGGTCCGGCTTACTGTGACCCACACGACGTAAGTGAGGCTGTGATGGTGGTTTATGTCCAGCGCCGGCGTTTGCAGCCGCCGGCCGAGCCCCGTCGGCAGGCTGGGTGACTCGCGTTTCGTTTTCCACGCGCCCTTGACCAATCCAGGATGCCGGGCGATAATCAAAATGGGGTGGGTTGTAGGCTGTGTTCCGGACGGCGGCGCGCCAGCGGCGGGAGCCGCTAGCGATGCGTGCGGGCGCACGGCCGTCCGGTTCATCGGGTGCAGCCGTGCCCGCCGACGCAGGATTGACGGAGGAGCGCATGCCGGCCTTCGTGAATCGCAACCTGGCTGAGTTGGCGCATCAGTTGACGCTGTCGCCACGACGGTTGCGGTTTGCGCAGCTCGCGGGCATCCAGAAGCTGCTGGGGCTGGTGGAGCGCGACGCTTCCTACCCGTACGAGTTCGTTTGCTACCACATCACCGGCTATCAGAAACGTGGAACCGCACCGAGTGCATCGCTGCCCGGGAAAGCCCTGGTAAGCGACCTGGTAGCGCTCGGAGAGATGCTGAGCCGCCAGGCCGGTCTGAGCGTCGCCGAGATGCCGGAGCCGTATCTGACCCACGAGCAGGTGGCGAAGGAATTGTGCGTCAGCACGAAGACCATCCGGCGATGGCGGGCGCGGGGGCTGCTGGGGTTGCGGGCGGTGTTCCCCGACGCGGTGAACCGGCTGGTGTTCCTGCGGTCAGCGGTGGACGGGTTCGTCAAGCGGAACGCGGACCTGGTGGCGCGCGGAGCGTCGTTCAGCCAGCTCAGCGTGGTCGAGCGGAAGCAGATTGTGGAGCGAGCCCGGGCGATTCTGGCGGAGCGGCCGTTGCGCATGCACGCCTTGGCGCGGGTGGTGGCGGAGGAGACGGGACGCGCGGTGGAGACCGTACGGTATACGTTGCGGCGCTACGAGGCGTCGGGAGGGCAGCCACCGCTGTTTGCGGGGCACGGGCCGGGCTTTGCTTCCGCACGGGAGGAAGCGATCTGGTCGTGCCGGGCGGCCGGCGAAGCGGTGGCGAGCATTGCCCGGGCGTTCGAGACGTCGCCCGAGGCGATCGAGGCCGTGCTGCGGGCGGTGCAGGTGCGGTTGTGGCGGCACAATCCGCCGGAGTTCATACCGAACGAGCTGTTTGACGCTCCGCACGCCGACGCGCTGATTCTGGAGGTGCCGGAACCACCGGAAGAGGTGGGGACCGGGCGGCGGGCGCCCGGCGGCGTGCCGGCCTACTTGCGCTCGTTGTATTCGATTCCACTGCTGACGTTCGCGCAGGAACAGGACGTGTTCCGGCGTTACAACTACCTGAAGTACCTGGCGGTGCGGAAGATCAAGTCGCTGAAGCCCGAGACCGCGTCGGCGGAAGACGTGGAAGCGGTGCGGGCGTTGCTCGCCCGAAGTGACGGGATCAAGCAGCGCATCGTGCGGGCGAACCTTCGTCTGGTGGTGAGCATTGCCAAGCGTCACGTCGGCACAGGGGACGACTTCTTTGAGGTGGTCAGCGACGGCAACATGTCGATGATGCGGGCGGTGGAGAAGTTTGATTTCGCTCGGGGCAACAAGTTCAGCACGTATGCGACGTGGGCGATCATGAAGAACTACGCCCGGTCCATTCCCGAGCAGCGTTACCACTACCACCGGTACGTCACGGGGCAGGACGAGTTGCTCGAGTCGGCGGCGGACGACCGGCCGGCACCGGTTCCCGCCGACGAGCGGCAGCAGGTGCGGCAGACGCTGGCGGCCGCACTGGACGCGCTGGATGAGCGCGAGCGCGAGATCGTTACGCAGCATTTCGGTCTGTCTTCGCAGCGCGAGTCGCTCACGCTCGAACAACTGGGCACGCGTTTCGGCGTGACGAAGGAGCGGATCCGCCAGATTGAGCGTCGGGCCCTTCAGCAACTGCGCGAAGTCCTGGGTCCCCAGGTCGCCTTCGCCTTGGGCAGTACATAGCCACCAAAGCCGCTACGGACCGCTCGTGAGGGTCCGGGCCTCGGTACGACGTCAACCACCGGACCAACGCCAAGTTTGACATGCTCCGGGAACGACCCAATTCGGGCAGCCGGGTGTTCGTGCCTCTTGGTCTGGGCTTCTTCTCGCGGAACCCGGCGCGGTGACCAGGGTGCGGGCCAAGGCCTTTTCGCCAGTTGCGGTGCGGATGCGGCCGGGCGGACTGCCGACATTCACGTCGGTGACCTCCAGACCCACGGCTGCCGGCACCAGCCGGGCGGTCTCGATCGACTGCGCTGCGAGCTGCTTGAACAACTCCCCCCGTTCCTCCGCCAGGGGTTAACTCGGGCCAACGCGGCGCGGCCGCGGTCAAGAGGTCCTGGAGCCTGACCACCAGAGCATCGCCCCTCAAGTGGGTATTCTCGTCCTTTGGGTTGCCCCACGTGCGCCCTTTCCAAGTCGCGGATGCCCACACAGATTGCGCCTTCGATTGCCCCGCGTCTGCATTGTGCACTCAATAAGTACAGTGTGCCGTTTAGAAGCTCTCACAGAAAGAAGTCGAGGACTGTGCGCGGACAGCCGCCCGGCAGCCCGCGCGCGTGGTTCAGCCGCGGGGAACGACTTGCAGCCCCCGCGCAAGGCGGTATCATAAGGTTGGTGGGGGTGAGCGCGAGACCCGCGCAAGAGCGCTCACGGCGGTCCCAAGCGCAGACGTCGGATGACGATTCGAAGGGCAACCCAGCCGAGTTGGGGGGCCCGTTGACAAGTAGGCCGACGTGGTTGAACGATCGCACGTGTTCGACCATGTCGGCTGTTTTTTTTGCTTTCCGCCCCCGGACGGGCAGTGGGGGCCAGGGCAAGGCTCGCGTGGAGAAGTCCGAGTCGGGCGCGGCGGATCGCGCAGGAGGTCGAGGCGTTGCAGCCCGAACGCACCGGTGAGCGGCCTACTGCAACAACTGTGGTTCTGAGGCACAATGCCCTGGTCATCGTGCTGCGCGCGACCGTGTTGAAGGACGAGACCTCTGTGACCAGGACCGCGAACGACGCTGCCAGGGTGCTGGAGTTTCATCGGCAGTTCCTTGCCGGTGGTGCGGGTCCGCGGCAGCGCGAGACCGGGCGGATCATCGGCGCGAAGGTGGGTGAGGCGACGGCTGAAACCGAGTCGGCTCGGGAGCGATGGTGAAAGGGCTCGCGCGCGGACCCGTCGCCCCGGTGGACCTGCCGGCGAATCAGGTCGACGTGGACATCTGAGGCAACGAACGGCCGGCAGGGACTTGAGGGGAGGGGAACCCGGCGTTTTCCGGAGGGTCGGGAAGACTTGCTGCAGCCGGTGCCGCCGCCGCCCGTTCCGGACGGCACCGTGCCGGCGCGACTGTGTAAGACGAAAGGACGGTGACATATGCTGACCGTAACGACGCCCGCACTCGAGCGGCTATCCCGCCGCCTGGTCCGCAAGGGTGCCGCTGACGACGTGGCCCTGCGATTCACGCGTCGCCAGGGCGGCTGGAAGCTGGGTCTCGACCATGAATGCACCGGCGACACAGCCTTCAGCCACGATGGCCGCAAGGTGTTGTTGCTGGACGAGGCCGTATCCAGCGCGATGACGCACCTGACGCTGGACACGCAAACAGGGGACCGACGGTCGCGGCTGCGGCTGCGTCGCAGCGTGCGCCCGCAGGACTGAGCGATGGAACTCCCGCGCCGAGCTCGTGGTGACGTATACCTGCCGGACGGTGAGTTCCGGCAGCGCGTCTTTGCGCTGCGGCGGTTGACGCATGCCCACGAACTGGCCATCGGAATCATCTATGCGTTTGACTTCCGCACGCGCATGCTGCCATTCTGGTACGCGGACAAGCGTCTGGCGCCGTGCTCGGTGCGTTTGCTGGGAGATGTGTTGCACGAGGCGGGTTTTGCCAACGTCCGCATCGTGTTGCAGCAGTGGTCACGGAATGTCGTTCCGAGCCGGATGCGCTTGAATGGCAGGCCGCTGGACATCCTGCTGGTGTCAGCCATGCAGGTACACGCCGCGCCGGCCTATGCGCTGGTTCGCGATGCTCACCGCATGGGCGCAGCCCGTCCGCTGATTCTGGCAGGCGGCCCGAAGGCGATCTATGAGCCGACCGACTTCTTCGAGCTGGGCCCGGAACCGGGCATCGGTGCCGACTGCGTGGTGACCGGGGAAGCTTTCGTGCTGCTGGACCTGCTGTACACCATTCTGGCCGATGGTCAGGCCAACCTCACCCCACGGGACGCATTCGAGCAGGCGCGGCGGGCGGGCCGACTCAACCGCGTGCCCGGATTGGTCTATTTGTCCCCGGACGCGCACGCCGGGGAGCCGATTGCCGTCAACACGGGGGTACAGCGGCTCCTGCGTGACCTGGACGAACTGCCCATGCCGGACGCCGGCTATCGGATGATCGAGCCCCCTCACCGCCGCCGGACGCTGTCGCCGCGGCCCTGCACGCCGCAACGCATTGGGAAGCTGTCGCGCATCGCCTCGATGGTTACCACGCAAGGCTGTCGGTTCAGTTGTCCCTACTGTCCGATTCCCGCGGCGAATCAGCGGACCTGGCGGCACAAGAGCCCGTCCCGATTCGCGGCGGAGATCAAGCAAATTCATGAGAACTTCGGCATCCGCACGTTCTTCGGGACGGATGACAACTTCTTCAACGATCGCGATTCGGTTGCGGCCCTGATGGGCGAGCTCGGCCGAACCGCAACCGGCGGCGTGCCCCTCGGTCGGCGGATCAGGTTCTACACCGAGGCCACCCAGGCGGACGTCTTCCTGAATCGGGACCTGCTGCCCCTATGCCGCAAGGCCGGCCTGCGCGGGCTCTGGTTCGGGATTGAGGACCTCAGCGGCGCGCTCGTGAAGAAAGGACAGAGCGCGCAGCGCACCGAGCAGATCTTCAACCTGCTGCAGAAGCTCGGTATTCAGCCGCACGCGATGATGATTCACAGCGACGCCCAGCCGCTGCGTTCGGCGCCGGGTGACCTCTCCGGACTCCTGAACCAGGCGCGCTATCTGTTCGACCGGGGCGCGGTCAGTTACCAATGCACGTACCTCGGGCCGGCCATGGGCACCCGGAACCTGGAACGCGCACTGACTGCCCGTGCCGTGTATCGGCAAGTGGGCGGCAGGCCGGTGCCGGATGCGTTTCAGGACGGCAATCACGTCGTGGCGTCACAGCATCCCCGCCCCTGGCAGCAGCAACTGAATCTGCTGCGTGCCTACGTCGCCTTCTACAACCCCGTCAATACGATCCGCACGCTGTTCGGGTTGCGCAGAGACTCCGTTTCCCCAAAACGCTTCATGTACCAGCTCATTGGACAGCTCGCGCTGTTGCCGACCATTCCCAGGATGCTCGCCTGGGCTTGGCGGCTGAGCCGCGGTCCGATCGAAGTCCACGGCGGCCTGACCATGGCCCGCATCCCCATGATCGACGCCGCCGACGGCAACGAGATGAACTGGGCGATCGAGCATGTTCGCTCCCGCGCCGCATCGCCGGCCTCGTCCCCGCCGATGCCGTTGGACAACGTCAGCACCGTGGTGGCCGCCGCCCTATGAACTTCAACAGCACACCAATGAGAAGCTCTCGCCGCGGCAATCCCGGCACGGGACCTTGTGCCGAAAGCCCGGGGTCCAGCGCGGGCGCCCGCTGCGGCGGCGGGCGTACCATCCAGTGTGCCAGGCTGATCCGCCGGAGTGGATTGGCCAACCCAGCCCGAGGCCGCACACCCGGAAAGGACCACGACCATTCGTCTATACTTGATCAACCCGCGTAACGCCCTTGTCGGCCTTGCCGACCTCGACGGCAGCCGGTGGAATCGCTACCGCATCTGGAAACCACTGGGCCTGCTGGCCTTGGCGGCGCTTACGCCACCGGAGTGGGAGATTTCAGTTTTTGACGAGAATGTCCGCACGCCTGACTATGCCAGCCTGCCGCGTCCCGACCTGGTGGGTGTGACGGCGTTCACCTCCCAGGCCAACCGCGCGTACAGAATCGCGGCCGTATTCCGTGACCGCGGCGTGCCGGTAGTCATGGGTGGCATTCACGCCACCATGTGCGCCGACGAGGCCGCGGGGCGTGTGGACTCCGTGGTGACGGGAGAGGCGGAGCCCGTCTGGGCACAGGTGCTGGAAGATGCCCGGCAGGGCCTCTTGCGGCCCCTGTACGCGGGAGCCCAGATCGAGATGGACCAGGTGCCGCCCGCCCGGCACGACCTGCTCGCCGGCGATTACGCGTTCGGCTCGATCCAGACCACCCGGGGCTGCCCGCTCAATTGCAGCTTTTGCAGTGTCACCGCGTTTAACGGTTATCGCTATCGCCAGCGGCCCGTGGCCGACGTGGTGCGTGAGTTCGCCGCCATCCAGGAGAAGCTCGTACTCGTGGTGGATGACAACCTCGTGGGCACGAGTCGTGAACACCTGGCCCGGACCAAGGAGCTGTTCCGCGCCCTGATTCAGGCCAATCTGGGCAAGCAATGGATTGCCCAGGTGACGATCAATATCGCGGACGACGACGAGCTGCTGGCGCTGGCGGCCCAGGCCGGCTGCGCCGGTGTCTTCATCGGCTTCGAATCGCCAACGGCTGCAGGCCTGCGGGAAGTCGGCAAGAAGTTCAACCTCGTTAGAGGCCGCGACTTCGCCGCGTCGGTTCGCCGCATCCAGCGGCACCGGATCCTCGTCGCCGGTTCGTTCATCATGGGGTTGGATTCGGACGAACCCGGCATCGGTCGACGGATTGCGGCGGCGGCCGAGGATTACGGCATCGATATCCTCAACACCCTGTTTCTCACGCCGCTGCCCGGTACGCGGCTGTGGGACGACCTTACGGCCCAGGGTCGGATCGCTGCCGACAGGTTCCCGGAAGATTGGAAGCACTACACGTTGACGTTCCCCGTTGCCTGCTACCGACACTTCTCCTGCGCAGAGCTCGTTCAGGAAATGGAAGTCTGTGACCAGACCTTCTATTCGCTGAGCAACACCCTTCGTCGGGTCTGGGGAAGCTTGTGGCACCGGCGCAAGCCGCTCATCGCCTTGGTGGCCAACCTGTCCTATCGCAGGAACCTCAGCCAGGGTCGGAAGAACTGCCGGGACTTTGTCCTGTCACGCACCCAGCCAGGCGCGGGTTTGATGGTATCACCGGGTCCGGAATTCGCGTCTGGAACGCACGGACTCCCGAGTGGTTGCGCATCGCCGTGACGACGAACGAACGGGGAAGCCCTGCCCAACCGCGTCCGTGACCTCGAACCACACGACCGTTCCTCACCCAGAAGCTCGCGCGCGAACCGCCTGCTGAAGAACGAGCGTCGGCCGAGTCTGGGCGCCAATCCCTTGCCCGGCATTGGGACCCACAACGTCAGTAGGGCCAGGCCAGGTCACAGGGCCACGCGGGGGATCTCTTCCCAGCCTCGCCCCCCCCGGCCGACGTGGAGGGCATCAGGGGCAGCGGCCTGCGAAGCACCGACTGCGGACCATGAGTCGTTCAACGGGCCGCGAACGCCGCTCCGAACTCAGAGGTTTCCAGCGGCGGCCGGTTGATTGCGCACAGTAACGGCTTGTTTCATCTGCGAAGATTCCAGCATCACTGCAACCACGACGAGAGGTGGCGGAAGCGGCCGAGCGGCTCGCGGTAGGGACGCGGCGTGTCTACTATCCGGGTGATGGCAACAAGGGTGCGAGGGGCTGCCCCTGCGCACGCCGGGCACCTGGATCGAGCGGAAGCGCGCGGCGCCCCTCCGAGCCCGAGCGCAAGCGAGGGGCAGCGAGTTGACGACGGCCGCACCAGCGGACGACGTATACAGGACGAACCACGCGATGAAATACGCCGTGATTCTACCGGATGGGGCGGCCGACGAGCCGCTGCCGCAACTCGAGGGACGAACACCGCTCGAAGCCGCGCAGGTGCCCAACATGGATTGGGTGGCGCTGCACGGGCGACTGGGTCGGGCCGTCACCGTGCCGGACGGCTTCATCCCCGGCACTGACGTGGCCACGCTCACCCTGTTCGGCTACGACCCGGCCAAGTACTACTCCGGTCGGGCACCGCTCGAAGCGGCCGCCCGCGGTCTGTCCGCCCGGGCCGACGAGCTCATCTTCCGCTGCAACTTCGTCACGATCCTCGACGGGCGGATGAAGGACTTCACGGCCGGCCACATCGCCCAGAGCGAGGTCGACCAGCTCATCCCCAGCCTCAACGAGACGTTCGCGGGCGAGCCGCTGCGCTTCCACGCCGGGGTGTCGTATCGCAACCTGTTGATCCTCGGGCAGGCGCAGGATATGCAGGTCAAATGTGCTCCACCGCACGACATTCCGGATCAGCCAGTAACGCAGCACCGTCCGCAGGGAGCCGGCGCGGAACGGCTCGAAGCCATCATGCAGCGCGCGGCCGGCATGCTCGCGGATCATCCGGTGAATCAGGCCCGGCGGCGCGCGGGACGGGATCCGGTGACGCACATCTGGCTGTGGGGGCAGGGCAAGCCGACGCGGCTGGATCCGTTCGCGCAGCGTTTCGGGTGTCGCGGGGTGGTGATTACCGCGGTGGACATCATCCGCGGGCTCGGCGTCTGCATGGGCATGCAACTCATCGAGGTGCCCGGCGCGACGGGTTACATCGACACGAACTACGCCGGCAAGCGCGACGCCGCCCTGGCCGCCCTTGATCAATACGACATGGTGGTCGTGCACGTTGAGGCGGCCGACGAGGCGGGCCACCTCGGCGACGCGGGCGAGAAGATCAAGGCGTTGGAGCGCATCGACGAGTACATCGTCGGGCCGGTGCTGCAGAAGCTGCGGCGCGGCGAGCGCTGGCGCATGCTGGTCGCGCCGGATCATCCGACGCCGGTTTCGACGAAGGCCCACTCGGCCGTGCCGCCGCTGTTCGCCTACGCCGGCACCGGCGTGGATGCCGTCGAGCAGCTGCCCTTCCACGACGCGGCGGCCCGCCTGAGCAGGCTGTTCATCGACCCGGGGCATCTGTTGATGGGGCAATTCATCCGGCCCACGTAAGCCGGGCGCGGGCGGCCACGAGGCGCGCCCTCACACTCCCGCAGCACGAGTGGCGGGGCAGCGCCACGCTTGACCATGCCACGCGGTTGCGGCGCCGGGCTGCGCGCAGCAGCAAAGCCCGCGGCTCGAAGTATTGTTCAGCGGCCGCCGGGCAGGCGGGCCAGCTCACGCCTGGCGCGGTCACGGGTTTCGGCGTAAGCGGCGGCCTTGGTGAGCATGGTGCGGGCTTCGGCGAATTCGCCTTTCTCGCGCAGCGCGAGGCCGAGGGCGAGGTACGGTTTGGGCGAGAACATCTTCGGCCCGCGACTCTCGATGTACTGAATGGCGTTCCGATACGCCGCAATGGCATCATCACGCCGTTTGAGGTCATTGTAGTACATGTTGCCGAGATTGAGGTAGGCACTGTGCTTGTAGGCCATGTGCTGCGCGGCCTTGAGGTATGCGCGCTCGGCTTCCTCGAAGTTCTTCTGCTGTTTGAGGGCATTGGCCAGCGCGAACCAGGCTTCGCCGTGATGGGGCTGAACTTGCAGGGCCTGACGGTAGCTGGCGATGGCGTCCGCCGTGCGTCCCTCTCGGTTGAGCAGAATGCCATAGTTGAGATGGGCGCCGGCACTGGGCCGGGGCAGAGACAGCACGTGGGCCCAGAGCGTCCTCGAATCATGCCAGACCTTTGTCTGGTGCCAGGTGGTCAGCGCGAGCGTTACAAGAACAAGGGCCGGGATGAACAACGCGACTGCCGCTCCCGCCCGCAGGGGCCCCGGCGAGGGGCGAGCGGGCACCGCGTCCCCGTTCGCCGTGTCCTCTCCACCAGGGGAGAGAGGGGCCCCGTGAGACCCGTCGTCAGTGCGGGCGGACACGAGGGGGCGCTTGCGTGCCGCCCGGTGCCAGAGGTGCAGCAGGCCGCCGGCGGCGACGATCGGCCAACCCATGCAGCTTACGTATGAGTACCGTTCGGCCACAAACTGGGGGCCGCTTTGCGCGAAGCCGAGCACGGGCGCGACGGTCACCACATAGACGACGGCCGCCGCCGCCAGGGCGGGAACACGGCGGTGATAACGCACGAGCAGGACGGCAGCCGCCGGCACCGCGACATATGTAAGTACATAGACCGCGCGCAGCGGGTCGAGCTGATAGGGCAGGTCGTACGCAGGCCCCAGGTGCGTCGGCCAGAGGGTCTTGCCGATGTAGAATGCCAAGCCGAAGCAAGCCTGCACGATTCGGTCCAGCAGGCCCCATTCAGCCAGACTGCGCATGGTGTCCACAGCCGACCGCTGGGCGATGCCTGCCATCACCGCAGCCGCAACGCCGAGCACCACTAACGGTATCTTCTGGGCCCAGAGCGTGCGGTACGCCGGGGCGAACCAGTCTCGCAGTCGCGCGGGCAGGCGGCGCAGCGGATACACATCCAGCACCACAGTAATCACCACGAAGGACATGCCCCACGCCTTGCACAGCAGCGACAACAGCAGCAGCGTGCAGCAGAGGACCAACGCGGGACGTGAGCGCAGGGCCGCCGCCCCCGGCCGCACGGCGCGCAAATACAGGAGCAGGGCGAGCAGCAGGAACAGGGTGCTGAGGACATCGCGCCGCTCGGACGCCCAGGCGACGGATTCCACCCGCAGCGGGTGGACGGCGAAGAGCAGAGCGGCTGCGGCAGCAGCCAGGCGCGAGGCGACAGGCATCTGAGCGGTCTCGTCGGGCCGCGCGGCCCGCAGCAGGCGCAACGCGACAAAGTACAGCAGCACGCCATTGAGGGCATGCAGGATCAGGTTATTGCGGTGGTAGCTCGAGGGCTGCGGGCCCGAGAGGTAGTGGTCGACCGCGGCCGACAGCCAGGTAAGGGGTTGATAATGCCCCATGAAAGTCGTCGTGAACATCCAGCGCAGGTGAGTGCTATCCAGGCCCTGGTACGCAGTGTTGCTGACGAAGAGGCGATCATCGTCGAGGTTGACAAAGTCCGCATGCAGCGCGGGGTAGAACGCTGCGAAGCTCGCGAGTCCGACCAGCGCCGGCACGAGGAGTCGCAGCCAACGCGCAGGCCACCCAGGCACCGAGGCCGATCGATTCAGGGTCCGCGTCTGGCGCGACGGTCCGTCGGCACGCGCGGCTTGACAATTCGAGCGAGTCATAGGCGGCGCCCCTGTCCTTCTTACCGTGCCACTTGGCCTGTCACCAGGAGAGTGAGCATTCTCCGCCGCCCGCCGGGCCAACGGATTTCACCTCGGGAGAACCCCCGTCGCGCGTTCCGAACCTTGTCCTCGAGGGGCGTGGTCATCCAAAGAGCTTGTCGAAAGCCTTGGGATCCATCTTGTGGATGCCGTCCGCGAACTCGTTCACGTAGAACATGTCCGGAGAGAAGCGCTGCGCACGGACGCGGATCTCAAAGTTGGGGTGCTCCTTATCAGGATTGAACCGCGCGAGCCCGATGCCGAACAGCATGCACAGTGCCTCAAGACGGTTGTAGTCGTCCAAAGAGACGGCGTTGGGTACCACCACGTACGACTTGCTGGCAAAAAGTCGATACGCGGCGGCCTGCCCGAACGCCACGACCGGTTGCTGAGGGTCTATCTTGAGCTCGGCCGCGACAATCTCGGGGGCGAACTTGATCCGGTCGGAGGCGAGGGGCTTGTAGACGCCGACCACATCCGGCGTACCCCACTTCTTGCCAAGAGCCGCGCCGCCCAGCGGCAGCGCGACAGTCACCTCATCGAGCTCATTCATAAGCCAGTTGGCAAACGGCTCGTAGAAATCCTGCTCGCAGACTTTCGCAGAGGGGGCAACAGACGCCGTGGTGGTATCGGGCACGAAGGCGCGTGCGCCCGCGGGCATGAAAAGACCCCGACTGGGCTTGGCGATGTCCTGGGGGAAGCGCGCGGCCAAGTCGAACACAGCGCCGTAGACGGTGTTGATTGGTGTTTCGGGGTTGGCGTCGACGATGCTCTTGGCAAGGTCATTATAGCGAATACCATTTGGGTGGTCGCCTACGATCTGCCGTCCCAGATCGCGAATCTCCTTCACAGACAACTTGGCCATCGCACTGCCTCCCTTGCCCCCGACCGGCAGCTACAAGCAACGTCATCCTACCTCGCAGTACCCAGCAGGCAAGGCGGCAGGATGGTCGAAGCGAGCGCGCCGGTGCTCCGTCCCCGCCCCTGCCCGGCGCACGCGGACAGCCGGCATGGCGGCGCTGCGCTTGGCCATGCCACCCGATACGCCGGTCCGTTGCGCAGACCGCACCCGCTTGCTTCACGACACCGCGACGGCCACGCCGGTCTTGACCTTGCGCAGCGCCTGGTCCAGATCGGCGATGATGTCGTCCGGGTGCTCGCCGCCCACGCAGAGACGGACGAGGTTGCCGGGGATGTTGGCGAGCTTGCGCCCGGCTTCGCCCTGCTGCTGGTGGGTTGAGATCGCCGGAATCGTGGCGACGCTCTTGATGCGGCCCAGGTCGGTCGCCCGCCAGACGCGCTGCAGGCCGTCGAAGAACTTCCGCGTCCGCTCGGCCCCGCCGCGGACGCAGAACGACATCAGGTGCCCGTAGCGATTGACCGGCCGGCCGTACTGCTCGTCGTACTCCGCGTCCACCAGCCAGAGGTACTTGCTGGCAAGCTCATGGAGCGGATGCTCCGGCAGGCCCAGGTACTGCACGCTCTCCACCTGCGGATGCGTGGAGAGGAACTGGGCGACCTTCATCGTGTTGCGGCTCATCAGGTCCATCTTCGAGCGCAGCGTGCGCATGTCGTTGAGGGTCAGGATGGCCTGCATGGGATGCAGGTTCGGTCCGTAGTCGCGGTTGGGAAGGTACTTAATATACAGCGCGAAGTCCTTCTTGAGAAACTCGTTGTCGATCGAGGTGACGATGCCGCGGCGAGCGATGACCGCGCCGCAAACGCCGAAGCCGCTGGTGGTCAGGCTCTTGGTAGCGCTCTGCACCACAATGTCCGCGCCGTGACAGATCGGGCGCAGCAGGGCGGGCGTGGCCACCGTGGTGTCGCAGATGAGCGGCAGGTTGTGGCTGTGGGCGAGGTCCGCGACGGCCTGCACGTCGAAGAAACCCTGGCCGGGGTTGCTGGGCAGTTCCCCGTAGAGGAAACGGGTGTTCTTGTCGATGCGTGAAGCCCACTCGTCGATGTTGGTGGGGTCCTGAATCCAGCGGCACTCGATGTCGCGCTCCTCCATGAGGCGAACGTTGAACTGCTGGAACGTGCCGCCGTAGCACTGGGCAGTGGCCAGGAAGTTGCGCGGCTCGTGCTTGTGGTGGAAGCGGTGCACGAGGAACGGCTGCACCGCGGTCATGATAGCGGCCATGCCGGAGGAGGTCGAGCAGCAGGACGTCTCCGCGTCCGACCCGTAAGCCTCCAGCAAAGCCAGCGCCCACTCGTAGTAGTACGTGGAAGGGTTGGCGATGCGCGAGTAACACCAGGTGGGGATCAGATAGGCGAGGGCGGCCGCCATCTCGTCGGAGTCGCGGTAGGCCTGGGAACTGCTGAGGAACATAGGTTCGATGATGGCGCCCTGGTAGTCATCCAGGGACTCCTGCACCGAGTAGAGCCCGTGGACGGCGATGGTGTCGAACTTCCACTTCTTGACGACCTCGCGGACGTAGCGGTCGCGCCGGGCGAGGTACTCGTTGTTCTGGTCGATGTAGCGTTGCATCCCCGGAGTGATATGGACTTCGTCACCGCCGTACATGATCGTCTCCTCATCAAACCAGGTCCGGTTGCGGCGGACCTTTGCCAGCCTGCCCGCGGGCCGCCGCCGAAGCGGAACAGCCGCAGTCACCCGGGCGCTTCGCGTTCCGGGCGGCATGCCGAGGCTCGCCCCAGGCGAGCGCCGGCATGCCATGCTCCCGGAGCAGCATGGCGGCGCTGCGCTTGGCCATGCCACCCCTGCGGAACGTCATTTTACCGACAGACGGCAGGCGTTACCAGCATCCGGCGTGCCAGTCAACGTGCCGGCGGCAGCGCGGGCTCGCCCCGGTGGCGCCGGCCACGAGAAGCCGACGCGACACGTGCCACGGGGCGGATGCCGCAGACCCGGCCGCGACCGGCCGCGCTTGCCGCGAGGGCGGAACTTCCGTAACCTGCGTTCATGGCGCTCCCGGTCGGGTAGGGCCCGGACCAGCTGCACGGAATCGACAGGTATGACTTCGCCGCGTTTCTACAGCACGAACCACGAAACCGACCCGGTGGACTTGGCGCACGCGCTGCTGCAAGGCCAGGCCGGCGACCGGGGGCTGTTCATGCCGGACCGCTTCCCGCCGCTCGGGCCGAGGGAGCCGGCTCAGTGGGCCGAGTGGTCTTATGCCCGGATCGCGGCGGCCGTGCTGAGCCGGTTCACGGAAGGCATGCTCACGCCGGAACGGTTGGCGGCCCTGTGTGAGGACGCCTACGACTACGAGGTGCCGCTGGAGCAGGTGAGCGGGCGTCAGTACCTCATGCGTCTGGACCAGGGGCCGACCGCGTCGTTCAAGGACTTCGCCGCCCGGATGATGGCCCGCTGGATGGGGGCGTTGATGCAGGGGCAAGACGGGGAGCTGGTGATCCTGACGGCCACGTCGGGGGACACCGGCAGCGCGGTGGCGCATGCGTATCATGGGCTGGCGCGGACGCACGTGGTGGTGCTCTTCCCGATCGCGGAGGTGTCCACGCGGCAACGCCAGCAGATGACCACGATCGGCGGGAACGTGACGACGATCGGCATCGAGGGCAAGTTCGACGATTGCCAGGCGATGGTGAAGCGGGCGTTCGCAGACCCGGCGCTGGCGGGCATCCGACTGACCTCGGCGAACTCGATCAACATCGGTCGGCTGCTGCCGCAGTCGGTGTACTACGTGTACGCTTACGCGAAACTCGCCCGCGCGGAGGCAGGGGAGCCGATCATCTTCTCGGTGCCGTCGGGCAATTTCGGCGACATGATGGGGGCGGTGTTCGCGTGGCGGATGGGGCTGCCGGTACGGCAGCTGGTGGTGGCCACCAACGCCAACGACGAAGTCCCGATCTTCCTGCTGACGGGCAAGTACGAGAAGATCGTGCCGTCGCGGGTGTGCATCTCGAACGCGATGAACGTCGGACACCCGTCGAACCTGGCGCGGCTGGTGGACGTGTACGGGGGCTGGATGGACGAGACGGGGCGGATGCGCACGCCGCCGGACATGCAGCGCCTGCGGCACGATCTCTATGCCGTCAGCATCAGTGACGACGAGACGCGGGCGACCATCAAGGACGCGCACACGCGGTTCGGGACGGTGCTGGAGCCGCACGGGGCCGTGGGCTGGGCGGGCTTGCAGCGTTACCTCGCGGAGCATCCGGAGGACAACGAGACGCTGATGGTGTCCGTGGAGACCGCGCATCCGGCGAAGTTCCCCGAGGAAATCCAGGCGGCGATCGGCCTCGACCCACCACCGCCGCCGAGCCTGCAAGGGTTGGAGGGCCGACCGGAACACTACCCGGTCATGTCCACGCAGTACGAGCCGTTCCGCGATTGGCTCAAGAATGACGAATGGCGAAGAGCGAGCAGCGAATGAGGGAAGCAAGCGGCAAGCGGATTTTCGATTGACGATTGGCGATTGTCGATTGCTTGCTCCACTGCCGGCGGCCCTTCTATAATCGCCCGCCTGGCGGACGCAAGTTCCCTGGCCGTGCTGGTCGTGGGTGGCTCGCGTCGGCGTCTCCGACGGGCTGCTGTCCGGAGAGGAGTTGCTCACCATGACTACGCCTGCTGCGATTACACCGATGTACGATCCGACGCGCAAGGTCCGTGCCCCGCACGGCACGACGCTGTCCTGCAAGGGTTGGCAGCAGGAGGCCGCCTTGCGGCTGCTGATGAACAACCTCGATGCCGAGGTCGGTGAGAACCCGGCCGCGTTGATCGTCTACGGCGGTAGCGGACGCGCCGCCCGAAGCTGGCCGGATTTCGATCGCATCGTGGCCGCCCTGCGCCGCCTCGAAAACGACGAGACCCTGCTGGTGCAGTCGGGCCGGGCGGTCGGCGTGGTCAAGACACACCTCGACGCCCCGCGGGTGCTGATCTCGAACTCCATGCTGGTGCCGAAGTGGGCGACCTGGGAGGAGTTCCGGCGGCTGGAGGCAGCCGGCCTGACCATGTACGGCCAGATGACGGCCGGGAGCTGGATCTACATCGGGACGCAGGGGATTCTGCAAGGCACGTACGAGACCTTCGGCGCCTGCGCCCGGAAGCACTTCGGCGGCTCACTGAAGGGTAGGCTGCTGGTAACCGGCGGACTCGGCGGCATGGGCGGTGCTCAGCCGCTCGCCTGCACCATGAATGAGGGCGCCTGCCTCTGCATCGAGGTGGACAACGCCCGCATCGAACGCCGCCTGCGCACGAAGTACCTGGACCGCTGGACCGCCAGTCTCGACGAAGCGCTGAACTGGCTGAGCGATGCGCAGAAGAAGGGCACGCCGCTGTCCGTCGGCCTGCTGGGCAACTGTGCCGACGTGCTGCCCGAGCTGGTTCGCCGCAACGTCACGCCGGACGTGCTCACCGACCAGACCTCGGCCCACGATGCGCTCAACGGGTACGTGCCCAACGGCATGGGCTACGACGCGGCCCTCGCCTTGCGGCAGAGCGACCCGCAGCGCTACATCAGGGAGTCCATGCGTTCGATGGCCGAGCACGTCCGCGCCATGCTTCAGTTGCAGCAGCGCGGGGCCGTCACGTTTGACTACGGCAACAACATCCGCGCCCAGGCGCAGCTCGCCGGCGTGCAGAACGCGTTTGATTTCAGCGGCTTCGTCCCGCTGTTCATTCGCCCGCTCTTCTGCGAGGGGCAGGGGCCGTTTCGCTGGGTGGCGCTGTCGGGTGATCCGCGTGACATCGCCCGCACGGACCGGGCGGTGCTGGAGACGTTCCCGCACAACGAGCACCTGTGCCGCTGGATTCGTCTGGCCGGGGAGCGCGTCGCGTTTCAGGGGTTGCCGGCGCGCATCTGCTGGCTCGGCTACGGCGAGCGGGCAAAGATGGGCCTGGTCTTCAACGATCTGGTGGCGAAGGGCGAGATATCCGCGCCGATTGCCATTGGGCGGGACCATCTCGATTGCGGCTCGGTAGCCTCACCCAACCGTGAGACCGAGGGGATGAAGGACGGCTCCGACGCGATTGCGGATTGGCCGATCCTCAACGCTCTGCTCAATACCGCCTGCGGAGCGAGCTGGGTCTCGGTTCATCACGGCGGCGGCGTGGGCATCGGCTATGCGATTCACGCGGGCCAGGTCATCGTCGCGGACGGCACGCGGGAGGCCGCCCGTCGCCTCGAACGCGTCCTGACGGCCGATCCGGCCACGGGCGTCATCCGCCACGTGGACGCCGGCTACGAGGAGGCCGTCAGGGTAGCCCGCGAGCGCGGCGTGCAAGTCCCATAGATTGTCGATTGTCGATTGCAGCGCGGGTCGGTGATGCCTCAGTACGGCGGTGAACCTGTGGACGACTTCGAACGTTTCGGGGAGCCCGCCCCGGCCACTAGCCACCTGGACACACCTGAGGACGACTTCGAGACCGAGCGGCGCTATCGCCGCGCGACGATGGAGATCATGGTCACCGCCGGTTGCGGGCTGGGGGTTGTCTACTTCGGCCTGTTTGCCGCCCTCGACGCGTCGATCAGGGCCGCCGAGGAGTTCGTTCGCACCGGGTCCCTGCGGCAAGTCCTGGCTCCCTACGTGCTCTTCGGTTTGCTCGCCCCGTTGCTGGGCTGGGCAATCGGTTGGCTCGGCGACAGGCGTGGCGCGCAGACCCTGTTGCCGGCGAGCATGGGCTGCGCTCTGGCCGCGCTGGTCGGTTTCGCGCTGAGCTTTACGGTTTTCCATCCGCTGCCGGCGTCGGCGAAATACGTCTTCCTCGGCGTGTTGGTGCTGATGGTGGCAGCCGCCGCTTTTCGGGACAACCTGACGCAGTGAGCATGGCCTGGAGGCGGTCGGCGAGGAACGCGCCGAATCACCCGAGGCCGCGGTCACCGGGCCTGCGTGCGGAGGCCTCGTCCACGTACGGCAACGTCCGGTACCCACCGAGGCCCCTTGGTGAGGCGGCGTGGGGATGGTGTTCGCGCCACTCCCCCTCCACCGCCCGTGGCAAGCCACAATCGACAATCGATACTGCGTTTCTCCGCTGCCCGTCGGGCCGCCGGGCTTGAACGCACCCGGCGGTTTGCGATACACTGGCGGCGTGGGACCGTGGGGCCGAACCGGGGCCTTTCTCTGGGGGATTTGCCATGAAGACGTTGGCGTTGACTGTGATCGCGGCGGGGACGGGTCTGCTCGTCGTGGCGTGCGCGCATCGGGGTGGCACAGGGGTTTCCCTTACACCCCAGGCACGCCCGGCGGCTCCCGCACCGGCGGAGCTGCCCTATCGGGAGCAGCGTCTCCGTGAAGCTCTGGCCGGGTTGACGTTTGAGGCGGGGCTGGTGGGCATTGACGCGGAGGCTGCCGACCAGCTTGGCCTGCCGGGACGTGGCGACGCTGCCTGGGCGGCAGGTCGGGTGGAGGCCGGCACGGAACTGCTGGCTGCCAATGACATCGTCGGGGCGTTGGGAGCGTACCGCGACGCGATCGTGGCGGCTCCCGACCTTGCCGCCGCGTATCTGGGTCTGGGGCGGGCGTTGTTCTACAAAGGCAAGACCGAGTACGCCTTCGCGGCGGCGCGCACGACCTTGCAGCTTGATCCACAACACGTTGAGGCCGGCGTGCTGCTGGGCATTCTGTTTGACTCTACCGCGCGCTGGGACGAGGCCGTCGCCCAGTACCAGCGTGTGCTCGAGATCGACCCCCGGAACGAGTACGCGCACGTGCGTCTGCCGGTGGTGTACTACTTCACGGGTGACCCGCCCGCGGCCCGCGCAGCCGTGGCGGCCGCCGCAGCCGCCGGGTATGAGACGCCGCCGCAGTTGCCGGCCTTGCTCGCCGACCAGCCGGTGGAGCCGCCACCTTCGCAGCCGCCGAGTCGCGGTGTGGGCATCCACATCGGGCCGCAGGTACGCGTGGACGTTGCCGGAGGCGCGTTTGCGTCCAACGAGACAACCATGTCGAGTTCGGAGGCCAATCCCTCTCACATGGTCGGCGCCTGGAACGACTGGCGCAATTCGACGACCACTGAGATCATCCGCGTCGGGTTGGCCTTGAGTACAAACGGGGGGCAGAGTTGGACCGACTACCTCATCCGCCCACCGGTGGCGTATCAATCCAGCGTCGAAGGGGACCCCATGACCTGTTACGACAACCGCACGGGCGACATGTGGGTCGGGGGGATTTCGTTCGCCAGCAACGGGGGGATCTACGTGGCGCGCAAGCCCGCGGCCCAGGAGAGTTTCAACCCAGCGGTGATGGCCCGCGTCAGCAGCTCGGCGGACAAGGGGTGGATGGCGGCCGGGCCCGACCCGACCAGCCCGCACCTGACCCGGGTGTACATCGCGTACAACCAGGGTGTCCTGCGTTCGACGGACATGGGCGCGACGTGGTCGGCACCGGTGAGCCTGGGCAGCGGGCTGGGCTTGCTCCCCCGCGTGGGACCCCAGGGGCAGGTGTACGTGTGCTACTGGGACTACACCAACGGCATCTGGATTCGCAAGAGCACCAACGGCGGTGTATCGTTTCTGGGGGCTGTACGGGTGGCCACGCGTTTGGATTACTGGCCCGTCCAGGATGGTTCGCGCTTTCCGGGCTGGTTCCGGGTGCCGGCGCTGGCCTCGCTCGCCGTCAACCCCGTCAACGGACATCTGTATTGCGTCTACTTCGACACGACGTCCGTCGTCCTCAACCAGTACAACGTGAATCTGTATTTCACCCGCTCGGTGGACGAGGGCACCACCTGGTCCACGCCGTTGGTCATCAACGGCGACGGCTTTCCGCCGGGCGACCAGTTCTTCCCCTGGATCGAGGTGGACCGCGATGGAGTGCTGCACGTGCTGTTCTACGACACCCGGCGCAATCCCACCGCGGACGACACCGAGCACGGCTACTTCGACGCGTACTACAGCACCAGCAGCAACGACGGCAACACGTGGACCGAGTACCGGCTGACGCCCAACATGTTCGATAGCTACTACGACGGCCTGGATCGTCCCGGTTCACAGTTCCTGGGCGATTACAACGGGCTGGGCCTGGCGGGCAAGAAGGTGTATCCGTGCTACCTTTCGACACAGAACGGCAACTCGGACATTTTCGTCAATGTCATTGCCCGGGTGGGGAATGGTGACTTCGACAGTGACGGCGACGTCGATCTGGCCGATTTCGCGCAGTTCCAGACGTGCTTCACGGCCGCCCCGGCCGCCGGCCCGTTGCCCACCGCGTGCGACGCCGCCGACTTTGACGCCGACGACACCGTGGACGTGAACGACTACGCGGAGTTTGAGGACGTCTTCACGGGTCCGTGAGCACGCTGCCGAAGTCGCTCATCAACAAGGGGAAGGGGAGCCGGGTGCCGTCCACGGGTGACGGCGGGGGCGATGTCTGAGAACACGTGAACATGACTCCTGACTCCCGCGCGCCGGCTGCGTCTCGTTCGCGCTCTGCGGGCGTGGCGGCGCTGCTCATCTGCGCCGTCCTGTGGAGCCTGAACGGGCCGCTGATCAAGCTGCTCACGCTCCAGGACGGCGGCGTGCCGGGCGTGACGATCGCCTGCTATCGTTCGCTGCTGGGCGGTTTGCTCTTCACGCCGTTCGCGTTGCGCCACCTGGGTACGTTGCGGTGCACCGAGGTCGGCTGGTCGATCGGCTCCGTGGCGAGCTTCACGCTGATGACCGCGTGCTTCGTCATCGCCACGACGCAGACCGCGGCCGCCAATGTCATCATCCTGCAGTACACCTCGCCGCTCTGGGTGTTCCTGCTCTCGCCGCTGCTCTTGCGCGAGAAACCCGGCTGGACCGAAGGGCTGGTGTTGTCGCTGGCGATGGCGGGAGTGGCCGTCATCTTCGTCGGCGGTGATCCATCCGGCACGCCTGCCCTCTTCGTCGCACTGGCGAGCGGGTTCGGCTATGGTACGCTGACGGTGATGCTGCGCGGCCTGCGGGCGGTGAATCCGACCGTCGTGACCTGGCTGAACTGCATGGGCTCGGGCGTGTTGCTCGTACCAGCGGTGATGTGGTGGGGTGTCTTTCAGTTGACGCCAGCGCAGTGGGGGCTGGTAATACTCCTGAGCGTCGTACAGTTCGCGCTGCCTTACGTGCTGTTCTCCTGGGCGTTGCAGCGTGTGGAGGCGCACCGGGCGGCCCTGATCGTGCTGCTGGAGACGGTGCTGAACCCGCTGTGGACGTATTTGCTGGTACGCGAGGCGGTGCCGTCGGCGACGCTGGTGGGCGGTCCGCTCATTCTGCTCAGCGTGGCCGGCTGGGTCCTGCTCACCTGGCGCCGCGAGGCCCGCTCCGCGCGCCGCGAAGCCCGCTGCGTTCAGAAGGACGCCTGACGAAACCTCTCTCCCTCGTGGGGGAGAGGGTAGGGTGAGGGGGGATGATGCGCCGATCCAATGCTCTGGCCACGCTCTCACGGACGCGCAGCGCGGTTCTGTCAAAAACTCCGCTGAATAGGTTCGCACAATACGGAAACCGACAGCGAGGCCAGGGTGGCATGGCCAAGCGCAGCGCCGCCATGCGCTCGCACGTGCCCAATACTCCCGCCCGTAGCAGCATGCCGGCGCCTTCGGCTTGGGCATGGCACCCCCCTTTCCCATTGGCGTGGTCCAATGGAGTGGCAAGGCCCCGGCCGCGGCGCGTCTTCGCGTTCACTCCTCCAATCGCAGAGGCCGCAAGCGCAGACTGACGAAGTCGAGGTTGCCGTCGGCAAGGAGCTGGTCTTCAACGTCCAGCGGCAGCCGGGGATCTACCGCGTCCACCCAGAGCGCCGCTCGATACCCCGCCCGGTAGGCCGGCTCCAGCAGGGCATCCAACGATCCCCCCGGCGGCAACAGGAAAACGCTCTTGGTGTAGAAGGAGTGGCACAACTCCGCAGCCACAAACCACGTGTGCGTCAGGACGATGCTCTCGGGCCGGGCGGCAACCACACTATTGACATGGGCGTCGAACCGCTGGCGCAGGTAGAGCAACCGTAACGAGTGCCATTGCGCTCCTACCGACACCATCACCACGCCCGCCAGCAGGAGCGTCACGACGCGTAGCCGTCGCCCGTCGTTCCGCCACCACCCTTCCAGCAACACACCCGCCGGCGCCGCCAGCAAGGGACAGAGAGGCAACAGGAATCGGCAGCCCCAGTGGATCCCCGTTCCGCCCATCCCCACGTCCGGGACCACAAAAACATAGACGAGGGGGAAGATCAGCGCGAGGAGGCCCAGGATGTGACCGGCCGATTCCATGTTGCCCTCGCCGTCTCCACTCGGAGTGTGCGTCACCGCGAGCGACAGGCGCGGCAATCCCAGAATCAGCACCGGCGCGGCCGCAAACAGGCTGTTGGCGTGCAGCAGGTACCACACCGGGCGCTCCGCCGTCAGGTACCCGCAGCAAACGACCACGCCGGCCGCCAGCCCGAGACCTGCTATGCCGGCAAGCCCGGCCGCCAGATGGGGCCGCCGCAATATGGGACGCCAGACGAGACACACCAGAAACGGCGCACACATTAGGAAAGAAACCGTCGCGTACTCATGACTGTTAATAAGGACCGCCCGGAGTACCTCCCAGCGTTCGAGCCAATAGGCACCGAATCCCCCCGCCAGCGGCGCATACAGACCGAAGTGGTGCCCCAAGGGTGTTCGTATGGCCACGGCCTGAAACCACCACCAGGGAACCAGCACCACCACCGCGCCGAGTGCAAACAGCGCCAGCCCCCCCCACCGCTTTGCCCGGACGGCCAGCATGATCCCCAGCACGACCGCGAAGACATACTGTTCGTCCCGGAAGTACACGGCCAGCCCCGCCAGTATCCCCGCGGCAAGCAGGTAGAGCGGACGACGCAACGTCAGGTACTGGACACCTGCCCACACGCTCCAGACGGCCAGACACGCGGCCGGGGTGTGCTCCCAGAACGTAAGACTGTAGAACCACATCGGCGTGGCGAAGGCCGTGATGAGTACGGCCACTGTCTTGCCGAGGTTGCCTGAGCCAAGCAGCCCGGCCAGGCCCCACACCGCCGGTAGAATCAGCAAGCCCCCAAGCAAGGGTATAACGTACAGCCCCCACCAGCCGAGCACGCGATACGGCACCGACGCAAGCATCGCGAACACCGGCGAATACCGACTGTATAGTTTCCCGTCCACCACGTATCCGAACGGCTTCGGCAGAGGCTGATATGTATATTCCGGGTCCAGCGTTCGCCCCGGCCAGGGCACCGAAAAATCACGGTAGTGCGTGCGGAGCAGCCCCTCCATCTGAATGAACTTACAACCGTTATCAATGGTCCAGAAGCCGTCGCGAGGCAGGACCGCCAGGGTCGCCAGGTACACCGCCGCCACGATGCCCACTACCGGCAACCAGGCCCAGCGCCCCCGTCCTGGTCCGGCACCGGTACCTGCGTCGGCTGGATCCGTACCCGTCATAGAGGTGCCGGCTCGCCTGCTGTGAGCACAACGTCGCGCGCAGGAGCAGCGTGGTTGACCGCGAAGCCGACCAGGTCATCGAAGAACTGCGCCGCCTCGGCCGTAAACTCCAACCCGTGCCGCGCGCCTTCATACGTGGTGATGCGGCAGTGCGGCCACTGCAAATCCCGCACCAACGCCGCCGTCTGATCGTTGTGAATGATGTGCTCCTCACCCGCCAGCATCAGGTGGATGGGGACCGGCCTGCTCCGCGCCAGCTTGACCGCCAGCTTGTCCAGGCGCCGCGAGGCGAGGTAGAACGAGGCCGTCGCCTGCCGTAGCGTCAACTCGTCGTCGCGGATCCACTGCTGCCAGTGGGTGTTCGTCGTGAAGAGCTCCGGCTCATTGAGGGGAATGTCGATCAACTTCAGCGGCTCGTAGAGCATGGCGAAGCCGATCGCCCACCGCTGCGAGCCCGAGGCGGCCATCACCGGAAACAGCCCCGGCGTCACCAGCGACAGCCCCGTTACGCCGGCCGGATCGGCCACGTACGCCGCTACCGCCAGCTTCCCGCCCCAGCTCACGCCGACGACGTGGAAGCTGCTGCATCCCGACCGGCGCAGCAGCTCGTCGCGCGCCGCCAAGGCATCCCCGACAAGCTGTTCCGCTGACTCGGCATGTCCTCGCTGCTCGCGGTTACGGCCACAGCCCCGCCGGTCCACCTGGAGCACCGCCAGCCCCGCCCGCCACAGCCGCCGCGCCGACCCCTCGAACCAGCCGCAATGCGACTGAATCCCGGGCAGATACAGCACCGCGCCCCGCGGGGCGTCCACGCCCCAGTACCGCCCATACGCCCGGTACCCGTCCGGCAGCACAACCTCGAGCTCCTCATAAGGCAGCATGCCCGGCATCATACCGTGGCTGATACCACCCGGAAACCAGAAGCGCAAGCCCCTGTCGCGGCCGCCCGTGACCGACGTGGGAGTTCGCGGCTCTGCCGAGGACTACGTCGCCGACGGGGGGGGCGACGCTACAGGACGCCCGCGCCGCGCGTCTGGACGCACCCCCCTACCGGTTTCCGCTCCCGCGGTTCCGCTCACCTTGAAACGACCCCGGTTCCACGCGATATTCTCACCCGTGATGACGCTACGGCGACCGGCAGGCTCGCCCCGCCGGCGGCATGCGCCGTGCAACGAGGTTCCGTCACTGGGTGGTTTCACGCGATGAACATCGAGGCCGTTGGCAACGCATTGGCGCAGCAGTTGGAGACCGATCGGCTGCTCGGGCTGCGCTGCGTGCCACTGCCGGCGCCGATGTCTCTGCACGCCCTGTCCGGCGTGCCCACGTCGCCCCCCCAGCCCGCGCCGTCGGGTGTCCCCGCAGCAGGCAGCCGGCCGCCTCCCGTGCGTAATGCCGACCCCGAGAAGGAGACACACCTTAAGGTTCTCAACGACACGCAGGTGCGCGGCTGCACGAAATGCGGCCTGCACCAGACACGCACGCAGACGGTCTTCGGCCAGGGCAGTGCCAACGCCCGGCTGGTGTTCGTCGGCGAAGCCCCCGGGGCGGATGAAGACCGACAGGGTCTCGCGTTCGTCGGCAAGGCCGGGCAGCTCCTGACCAAGATGATCGACGCGATGAACCTGACCCGCGAGGAGGTCTACATCTGCAACGTCCTGAAGTGCCGACCGCCGGACAACCGCGAACCGCTGGCCGAGGAAATCCTCGCGTGCGGCCCGTACCTGCATGAGCAACTGGCCACCATCCAGCCGGAGCTCATCATCGCCCTCGGCGCCCCGGCCGCCAAGACCCTGCTCCAGACGACCACGAGCATCGGCAAGCTCCGCGGCCGGTTCCACGAGTACTTTGTCTCCGGCATCCTCGGGCAGGGGCCGTCGATCCCGGTGCTGCCGACGTATCACCCGGCGTACCTCCTGCGGAACCCGGGCGAAAAAGGGAAGGCCTGGGAGGACTTGCAGAAGGCGATGGCCCGCCTCGGGCTTTCGCCCCGGGTGCGACCATCGAGAAGGTAGCGTCGGCCGATCCCCCGCAGCGTCGGCCCCCCGTGGCCGACGTGGGGTACGCGGAACGTCCCTGCTGCTGCCACGGCCGGCGCGGACAAGGAGTACGTCAACAGGCTGCCCAACGACCGACGACGCTGAGCCGCAGTGATCCGGGAAAGGACACGGACTTTGAGCATTCATCCGACCGCAATCGTGGACTCGCACGCTGAGATCGACCCCGCCGCGGAGATCGGCCCCTACTGCGTGATCGACGCCAACGTCCGCGTGGACGCCGGCACGCGGCTGTACCACAACGTCTACCTCACCGGCTGGACGCACGTCGGCCCCCAGTGCACACTGCACCCCGGCGTCATCGTCGGCCACGAACCGCAGGACGTGAAGTACCGCAATGAGCGCACGTTCTGCCGCATCGGTAAGGGCACCATCCTCCGCGAGTACGTCACCGTTCACCGCGGCACCATGCCGGAGTCCGAGACGGTCGTCGGCGAGAGCTGCTTCCTTCTGTGCGGTGCGCACGTCGCGCACAACTGCATCGTGGGTAACTCCGTTACGATGGTGAACGGGGCCAAGCTGGCCGGGCACGTCGAAGTGGGCAACCGGGCAATGATCAGCGGCGACGTCGTCATCCACCAGTTCTGCCGCATCGGCGAATTGGTGATGCTGCAAGGCAACGCCGGTATCAGTATGGATATCCCGCCGTTCATGCTGGCGGCTCTGGACGGGCGCGTGGCCGGCCTCAACCGCGTCGGCCTGCGTCGCGCTGGGCTTAGCCGGGAGGAGATCGCGGATATCCGCGACGCCTATCGTACGCTCTATCGCGGTGGGCTGCCGTTCCGTCAGGCCGTCGAAGCACTGGCCACCCAGGTCCGCACGGACCCCGGCCGGCGCCTGCTGAGCTTCCTGCAGGCCAACAGCCGCCGCGGCATCGCGGGCCGGCGCCGCGCCGGCCGCCCCTCCGCGTCCCCCGACGTCGACGCAGACTGACCCCGCGTCCCCCACCGTGGCACGGGCATCCTGCCCGTGTCCCCCACGGTGGCACGGGCATCCTGCCCGCGTCCCCCACGGTGGCACGGGCATCCTGCCCGCGTCTCCATCAGCTTCGAGCCGATGCCCCGGCCGGTCAGGTGCGGGGCGTCGGCAACGCTGGTCAGTTGACAGGGAGCACCGGATGTATATTTTCCAGGGCAGGTCGTTGGCGATGGTGACCAGGAAAGCTCGCGGCGGATCGTGCGACTGCCGCGAGGTCCATAGTGAATCACCGTGCCCGATTCGGCGCTGGCCATCCGAACCGTCCCGACACGGGTCGGGATCAGGGAGCGGCCTGATGCCAACGCCGGTGCCGCGTGTCGGCACAGACGCATTTCCGTAGAAACAAAGGCAGAGCAGGGGATGCGATGCCGCCGCGCTCGCCTGTGACTACGCACGGGGTTGGTGTCAGAGTCGCCCCCCACCGCTCGATGGGGATAAACACGCGTCGGTAACCGTATGGATCAGCGCTGGGCGTGGTCGACACGCAAGACCATCACCGTCGGCGTCTACGTGGCGCTCGCGGCGCTCGTGGTCGTTCTCATCTCCGCGAGTTGGCAACGCTCGCGGTGCTTGGACTTGGGAGGGATGGCTTATCCCGGGTGTCCGGAGTACCTGCGGCACATTCAGGATCGAGGGCCCTTCGTCACTGCATATCGGGGAGAGCTTCTCTTCGTGTGCCGGCTGCACGAGTGGGACGTTCCCATATTCCTTCGTCCCGGGTGGCGTCCCGTGACCTGGAAGTCGGACCCGTGGTATGAGGGTTTCTCGCTGTCGCTCTGGTGCGTTGCTGGCCTGCTTCTCTTGCGCCCTGCCGGGCTCGTAGTCTGCTGGGCTTACCGGCGACGGCAGGCTGTAACGCGTGCGCGCGCCGGTTTGTGCGCTCACTGTAGGTACTCGTTGCGAGCGGCCACGTCTCCGGTGTGTCCCGAATGTGGAGCCCCCGGCGCCAACCACGAACCACAAGGGGGCAAATGACAACTGACGCGGGCCGCCCCCGCCGATGCGTCGCCTCGAGACATGAGCGTCGCGGGCAGTTGGGGGTAACAACCAGGGCCGCCCGCACGGTGCCCGCCCCGTTGAGGACGCTGCCAAGCCCGCCACTGACCGCTTGCCCGCACGGCCACCTGCCACGCCAATCTGACAGCGGCAGGCTCGCCGCATCTCGACCCGGCGCATAACCCGTTTCCCTACAAGTGGTTACGGGTTCTGCGGCACGGCACGCCGCGTGTACACACTGGGGCGTGGCCGGACGTTCTGTCGGCCCGGAGGATGTGACCATGCGCGCGGACCAGTTGACGATCAAAGCAACCGAAGCGCTGCAAGGCGCTCAGCGGCGCGCCCAGACGCTCGGCCACGGCGAGGTGCAGCCTTTGCACCTGCTGGCAGCCCTGCTGGCACCGTCGGGCAACGGCAACGGACAGGCAGGCATCGTCGGGCCGCTGCTGCAGAAGGCGGGCGTGCACGTCGGGCAGGTGCAATCCATCGTCGAGTCGGAGTTGCGACGCCTGCCGCGGGTCAGCGGGGGCACGCTGTCGATGGGCCGCGAGTTGCAGGAGGTGCTCCAGGCCGCCCAGGCCGAGGCGGAGCGTATGAAGGACCAGTACGTCTCCACGGAACATCTGCTGCTGGGGCTACTGGAGGTCAAGAGCACCGCCAAGGAGGTACTAACGGTCAGCGGCGCGACGCGAGACGCCATCCTGGCGGCGCTGCGCGAGGTGCGTGGCAACACCCCCATCACCAGCGACAACCCGGAAGACAGCTATCAGGCTCTGGAGCGCTACGGGCGCGACCTGGTGACGCTGGCACGGCAGGGGAAGCTCGATCCAGTGATTGGCCGGGACGAGGAAATTCGCCGGTGCATGCAGGTGCTCGCCCGCCGGACCAAGAACAACCCGGTGCTCATCGGCGACCCCGGCGTCGGCAAGACCGCGATCGTCGAGGGGCTGGCCCAGCGGATTCTGGCGGGCGACGTGCCGGAAGTGCTCAAGGACAAGCGTCTTATCGCGCTGGACATGGGCGCGCTCATCGCCGGGGCGAAGTACCGCGGGGAGTTCGAGGAGCGGCTCAAAGCGGTCATCCGCGAGGTGACGGAGTCGGCCGGCAAGGTGATCCTGTTCATCGACGAGTTGCATACCCTGGTGGGTGCCGGCAAGGCGGAGGGCGCAATGGACGCGGGCAACCTGCTCAAGCCGGCCCTGGCGCGCGGGGAGCTGCGTTGCATCGGGGCGACCACGCTGGACGAATACCGCAAGAACCTCGAGAAGGACAAGGCGCTGGAGCGCCGCTTCCAGACGGTTTACGTCTGCGAGCCGACGGTCGAGGACACCATTGCGATCCTGCGCGGGCTGAAGCCGCGTTATGACGCGCACCACGGCGTACGCATTCAGGACTCGGCGCTGGTGGCGGCCGCCACGCTGTCGCACCGCTACATCCAGGACCGGCATCTGCCGGATAAAGCCATCGACCTCATTGATGAGGCCGCCTCGCGCCTGCGGATCGAGAATGACTCGCTGCCGGCCGAGCTGGACGACCTGCGCCGGCGCATCATGCAGCTTGAGATCGAACGCGAGGCCCTCAAGAAGGAGAAGGATGAAGCCAGCAAGCGGCAGTTGGAGAGCAACCAGAAGTTGCTGGCCGATCTGAAGGAGAAGAACACCGCGCTCACTGCCCGCTGGGACAACGAGAAGAAGCAGCTCGAACACATCAAGGAGCTGAAGCAGGAACTGGGACGCAAGCAGACCGAGCTGGAGGAGGCCCAGCGGCGCGGCGAGCTGGAGCGAGCGGCGCGCATCCGCTACGGTGAACTAAACGCGCTGCAGAAGGACCTGGAACGGCTCGAACAGGAATTCGCCGCTCTGCACCGCGACGGGCAGGGGCTGCTGCGCGAGGAGGTCACCACCGAGGAGATCGCCGAGGTCGTCAGCAAATGGACCGGCATCCCGGTCGCCCGCATGCTCGAAGGCGAGAAGGAGAAGCTGCTGAAGATGGAGGAGCGCCTGCACGACCGCGTCGTCGGGCAGGAGCAGGCGGTGCGGGCGGTGGCGGACGCCGTGCGCCGGGCGCGGGCGGGCTTGAGCGAAGCGCAGCGGCCGATCGGCTCCTTCCTCTTCCTCGGGCCGACCGGCGTCGGCAAGACGGAGCTGTGCAAGGCCCTCGCCCAGTTCCTGTTCGACGACGAGGCCGCGTTCGTGCGGATCGACATGAGCGAATTCATGGAGCAGCACAGCGTCGCCCGGCTCATCGGGGCGCCGCCCGGCTACGTGGGTTACGAAGAAGGCGGGCGGCTTACCGAGGCCGTGCACCGCAAACCGTATTGCGTCATCCTGCTCGATGAGATCGAGAAGGCGCACCGCGACGTGTTCAACGTGCTGCTGCAAGTGCTGGACGACGGTCGGCTGACGGACGGGCACGGGCGGACCGTGGATTTCACGAACACGATCATCGCCATGACCAGCAACATCGGCAGCGAGTACATCCAGCGCCTCATCGAGCAGGGTGGCGAAGGCGGGCCCGCGGACGTCGAGATTGAGATGCAGGTCCGCGAGGCGCTGAAGACCGCGTTTCGGCCGGAGTTCCTCAACCGGATCGATGAGACCATCATCTTCCACCAGCTCCGCCGCGAGGACCTGCGCCGGATCGTGGACATTCAGGTGCGCTACCTGCAGCAGCGGCTGGCGCGGCGAGACCTCACCGTCACGCTCACCGACGCGGCCCGCGACCGGCTGGCGACCGACGGCTACGAGCCCGCCTACGGTGCCCGGCCGCTCAAGCGGCTGATTCAGCGGGAGATCGAGAACCCGCTGGCCCGGCGGATCGTGGCCGGCGAGTTCGGCCCGGGCGCGCACATCGTGGTCGATGCCAACCGGCAGGCGTTCACGTTTGCCGAGGCGAGAGGAGACACGTCTGGCAGGTAGTGCATGGCGGGGTGGGGCCCGCAAGCGTACGCGGCCGGCCCGCGCGGGACGGCAACAGAGACACGGGCGAGACGCCTGTGCCACGCGCTGCCCGCGCCCGGCGCGAGCCTGTCGCGGGCGGCGGAGGCACGGGCGAGACGCCCGGTACATGTTCAGCCTGGGTGCCATGCCCTCACCCGCCGCAGGCGGGGGTGGGCATGTGCTGCGGCCGCAGAGGCATGCTTACCCGCGACCGGGGTCGCGGGAAAGCATGGCACCCACAGCGCCGAAGACGCCAAACACGCACGACACCCGTGCCACTTCACTGGTACCGCTTGTCTCTTACCTGCAGCCGTCGCCGTTCCGCGGTCAAGCGGTGAGCAAGTGAAGAAGGGCGATAAGCAGCAGGCCGGCGGCGGTGCCGAGCGCGCCGCCGAGAATGAGCCCCCGCCAGGTGAAACGCGGTGTGTCATCGACGGGTGGGCGCAGGGACTGCCGCGGCCCCGCGCTGCGTGGGCGCACTACCGGAGGTGCGGCGCGTGTGGGCGACGCGGCCGCAGCCGGCTTCTCCCTGTGCTGCACGGGCCCGGTCACCTTGTGGGTTGAGGCCGGCGGGGTTGGCGTTGAGTCCGCGGACGCCGCCGGGGCAGTGACCACGGGTGTGGCTAGGTCCGGGTTGGCAGTGGCCACGGCTGTGGCTTGGTCCAGGTTGGCATTGGCTACGGCCGGCGAGGACCTCGCGTCTGCGGCTCGGGCGGCCGCTTGGGCGACGGCCGCGGCCCAGGCGGCATACTCCAGTTCGTCGGGAACCGGCGTCGCGGCCGGAGAGGCAGCGGGTTCTTGGGCGAACCTCAGGTGCAGTTGCTCGAAGGCAGGTCCCGCGCCGCTGTCGTCGGAGGAATCCGCCTCCACAGCCGACGGCAGGAACTCGGCCCGCGCGCGTACCGGAATCGGGTCGTCTTCCAGTCGGCTAGCCGCGTTGGCTTGATCGAGTTCGGCGACCGCCTGCTGCGTTTCCCAGTCGGCCAAACGCTCCAGCCGGTGTACGCGGCGAGCCTTTCCGCAGAGACTTCCATATCCTCCCTGGGGCATGTAGAACCTCCTTGTGCGATGAAGTTCGCGTAGCTGCATCACGAGACGCGGGGAAGGCATCCCCCGGTCGCCCGGCCATCGACGGGTTGATCGGCGCCGCGACCAACCAAGCCGTGCCAAGGCGCTTAGACTTCATCGTCCGGGGCCGCGCGGATCGGACAGTCAAACTGGGTTCACATAGTCCGCTGCTGCTGCAAGGTCACGCCAGGTCGTGCGGAGGGCGGCTTGGGTACGGGGGCGTGCGGAGGCTTCGTCCCGCCCCCTCTCACTGTGCTGGTGGTGACGATGCGAGGCCCGACTTCTCGTGCGGGAGGTACACATCATAGCGTGCGATCTTGCCGCAGTGGCGTGCCACCGGGTTGTCCGCCAGGGGCGGTGCCAGGCACAGGCGCTTCACCACGACCCGGTGTCGAGCGACGCGACGGGCGATGTCCAGCAGTTCACCCGCGTCCGGGTCGTCGCCGACCAGCGTGCGCAGGATGCGCATGTGCTTCTTGGCCAGGGCAGTGGCCTTGCGGCGCGGCGGATACATGGGGTCGAGGTACACCAAGTCCGGGCGGGTTGCTTCGTCGAGTTGCGTCAGGAGTACTCGGGCATCCGCGTGCAGCAGCGAGACGCGTTCAACTGCTCGCCCCAGCGCCGGCGGACCTTCGGCTCGCGCCCGCATGATCCCGTCGCGCAGCAGGGCGTGGACGACCCCGCAGCGCTCGACTGCGGTGACGGTGCAGCCCCACCCGGCCAGCAGCAGCGTGTCGCCTCCCAGGCCCGCAGTGGCGTCCACAACCGTCGGCTTTCCGCGGCGCAGCCCGATCGCGCGGGCAAGCGGCTGCCCGCGGGAGCCGCCAGCCGCCGGCCGGGATGCCGCCCGCCGATGCACCCAGTCCACGTACAACGCCCCGCGCCCCGAACTGGCGGTCTCACGCAGTTCCACACGCCGGTCGGTTACCGCAAGCAGCAAGTCACACGACCCGTCGTCAACCGCAAGTAGCGGCAGGCACAGTCGTTGCGCCAGGCCGGCAGCCGCCGTTCGAGCCGCGGCGGACGCGCCGACGTTGAGCACCCCGACGTTCACGGGCCCACCCCAAGTGCCGGATCACGCTCCGGCGCCGGGTCTTCGGAAGGTGGTTGCCGCCCGCCGTGCCCGTCGCGATGCTCCGGCTCAACTGCCGCGGGCGGCGGCGCCGGACGGATGCGCGTGTCGAGCACGTCATACGCCAGGCAGAGCAGCGCAATCACGATGGAGACGATGAGCGTGATCTTCAGGATCCGCAGGCGATTGCGGACCTCGCGGTCGCGCCACTCGGCCAGGCGAGCGTCGATCTCATCCAGCTTGGCGTCGATGCGGCGTTCGATCTCGTCGAGCTTCTGGGCGATGTAGTCATCCGCGACGCCCTTCAGCGTGCGGGCAAGGCCCGGCACGATCCCCTCCTGCTCGATGCGTCGCTTGACGGAATCCGCGGCGGCCGTCGGAGGGCCCTGGTCCTCGGGGAGGAAGTGATACTCGCCGTCCGCTTCGTCATGCAGCGCCCGGGCAATCCACCCCCCCACGATACGGCGGCGAAACCGGCGCAGCCGCGCCGCCCAGCCGCCGGCGCCGCGCACGCGTTGTTCCAGCGCCGCCCGCGGTTCACCAGGGTGAAGTTCGAGCCCGCGCAGGCGGGCTACGGCCTCCAGGCCTCTCTGGCTGAGGTCCTCGAACTTGGAACGCTGAACCTGCACGATCTCGCGGGCGAGCTCCTCGTTGTCGGCCGAGGAGCGCACCGGCCGGCGTGCCCAGACCACCACGTCCAGCAATGCCTCCCGATCCAGAGACGCGATGAGGTCCAGCCGTTGTTGGATGAGACGCAGGAGTTCCCCACGCGGCATCTCTTCCGGCGGATACAGCCCCAGGCGACGGGCATAGCGCTGCAGCTCGTCGACCGGCACACCCGCCAGCGACGCCGAGATGCGCGGTTGATTACTCCCACTCACGCCGGTAACTCCGTTCGTGCCCAGCCAGGACGGCGGTAACCGCGTACGTGCTCCGCGTACGGCGGGACAGGTTTCACGGTCTGGTTGGTGCGTGCGCCCTCCGGGCGAAGGGAGGAATGAAAAGAGTAGTCCCGCCCCCAGGGCCTGGAAGGCCCTGGCAACGGTCGTGCGCCCTCCGGGCGAGGACGCGAGTGTCCCGTGGTCTGGAGCCAGCGTGTTGCGAACGAGGAGCAAACGCGTTGCGGGCGAGGAACCAACGCATTGCAGGCGGAGAACGAACATGCCGGGGGCGAGGAACCAACGCACAGACGCGCCGGGGGCAAGGAACCAACGCACAGACGCGCCGGGGGCGAGGAACCAGCGTCCTCCTTCGCCCGGAGGGCGCGCGGTGGTTGCCAGGGACTTTGAGTCCCTGGGAAGCTGCCCGCCTCCTTCTTCTTGTTCTTCTCTTCTCTGGTCCGCCCGGAGGGCGGACGATGCCGCCCGGACCACTCGCAGGTGCGCGGCGGAGGTGGCACACACATGTCTGGCACAAGCAAGTGCGGATACTCCATTACACGCGAGGATGCCAAACACATACGCAACCGCCCTACCACCGCCAGTGCAGGCACAACAGTCCCATGAGAATGGCGACCAGCCCGGTGATCTGCGCCAGCTCGCCCGCGAACCGGCCGGGACGCACCCGCAGAAGCTGCACCAGCAAGTAGCGACGCCAGAGCACATCCAACCGCTGGCTCGGTGTCCGCCGCGCCTCCGCGCCGGTCTCGGCCAACAGCCACGCAAGGAAGTTCAACGAGCGCACGGCCACGTAACTGCCCACCAGGATGCCCAGGAGGTGACGATACAACTCGAAAATGTCGCTGCCGTGCATGCCCGCCCGCCGCCGCTCGAGGTTCCCGACCGCCCCGCCGCGGCCTGGGAACCTCCAGGCTACCGCCGGTCACCGGGCAGGTGCAAGTCGGGGGGTCGGCGGAATTCTGCGCCGCAGGTCGGCCGTGCGTGCCCAGGGAAGACGGCCGGGCGGATGACGTGCTGTAGTGGCAACTGGGCGGCCGTTGCCTACAATCGAACGCTGGAGCGAGGTGCGCATGCTGAAGGGTCCGGTTGCCATCCTGCTGAGCTTCGCGCCCGCGCTGGGGGTCGGGCTGCGAGTGGCGTTCTGCTGAGGGCATCCCCTGGCGGCGCTCGGTACGGGCGTCATGGTCCTGGGATTCCCGGTGGCGTACGGCGTGGCCGACGCCGCCCGGCGCGATGTGCGTGTGCACTGGTGGGGCGTGGCCGCGCTGACGATCCTTGGTCTTGAGCTGGCGCTGCTGGCCGTGGGCCTTGTCGTGAGCCTCATTTGACCGCCCCCGGGTGCCGGTCCCCTCGACAAACCGCCCGACTTCGGGCACAACCACGGGTGGAATGTCCTGACAGGAAAGGAACCGCCCGTGAACGATGCCCAAACCACCGTCGCCCAGTTGCGTCAGCTCGTCGCTTGCTTCGTGGCCGAGCGCGACTGGGAGCAGTTCCACGATCCCAAGAACATCTCCATGGCCCTGGCGGTCGAGGCAGCGGAATTGATGGAGCACTTCCAATGGCTGCGCAGCGATCAGCTCGGTCTCCTGCGCGACGATCCGAAGGAGATGGAAGCCATCGGCGAGGAACTGGCCGACGTCTTGGCGTTCGTGTTGGCGTTTGCGAATCGGATGGAGATCGACCTGGCGGCCGCCTTGAGCCGGAAGATGGAGCGCAACGCGCGGAAGTACCCGGCCCAGGAGTACCGCGGGCGGTTCAGATGATCGGCGGCTCCTGTGCCTCGCGTGCCTCCGCCCGGCTGCGCAGGTCCGCGACGGCTACCTGCCACTGCCCGATGAGCTCATCGAACTCGTACTGCATGATGTCCGCGAGCATCACGTAGTCCCGCGAGAGCAACGCCTGCCGGACGCGCAGCAGCAGGGCCTTGGGGTCCTCGAACGAGTCATGCAGCGATCGGCCGTTCACGACCACCGTCCGAGCGTCCAGGGCGAGCATCTCCAGCGACTGCCCCACCGCCGTGTGAATCTGCTGGTACACCCGGATGAGTTCACTCAACACCCCGACGCCCTCGGCGATGGCTCCTTCGGTAAGCAGGTCGGCCGCTCGCCGGCGCTCGGCGTCGCTCTCGCCCAGGGCCGTGGCGCACTGGGTCATCGCGTCCACCACCAGCCTGAACGGGCTGCCCGTGAACACTTCCAGCCGGTTCAGTGAGGCGGCCGACCGGGCAAGCCTATCGCGCATTTCCTCGCCGTGCAGCTCGAGGCCGTCGCAACGCAGTCCCACAATGACCCGGCCCGGCTCACAGCGCTGCTCCTGCACGCACCGCAGTACCTGCTCCAGGGTTTGACCCGCCGTGTCCAGGTCTTCAACCGGGCTGTCATTCACGAAGATATCCACGTTTTGCTCCCGCCGCGGCTGCCTGGGCGGTGCCGCGTGCCCGCGAACCCAGTCTCCTGCAGCGGTCGATGTCCGCCGCTGCGGCGCTTCCCAGCCGTCCCAACTCGCCGGTCCGCCGACTGTCTCCGGCCGTATCGACCAGGCAACACCCCGTAGCATAGCACGAATCCGGCCGCGTGACGAATCGGGACGCCTCAGAACATGCGCCCTCTGAGCCCCTCTTCCGCAGGAGGTCATGCGACCTCTTAACCCCTCTCCCCGCAAGGGCATGCGTCCTCTTAACCCCTCTCCCCCCGGGAGAGGGGCAGGGGTGAGGGCCGTGCTTCTCACCCGCGCCGGCTGCAACACGCGCAGCGCAGCCGCGACGCCGCCCGCAACCAGACAACACTCCACCAGGGGAACGGTGAGAACCGGAGGATTCCCCTCCCGGTGCCCGTGTGTCGCGTGCGCACCATGCCCGCCTCCGTTGCGTAGACGCGCAAGAACTTGCACGCCGCCCGGAAGTGCACTGGGCTGCGTCCACAAAAACGGGTACAACGCCGCGTATGACCCGCAGCACCATCCAGGATACCGACCGCGAGAGCATCGCCGAATTCGTGGCCGCCCACTGGGGCTGCCCGCTCATCGTCACCTACGGCCAGTGCTTCTACCCGCACCAGGAGCAGGGCTTCATCGAGCGGCGTGAGGGGCGGATCGTCGGGTTGCTCACGTACCGCGTCCACGATGATCAGATGCACCTGCTGACGCTCAACAGTACCGTCGAAGGGACCGGCATCGGAACCTCGCTCATCCTGCAAGCGCTCGAGACGGCCCGCACGCAAGGCTGGCGCCGCATCTGGCTTACCACGACCAACGACAACGTCCGCGCTCTGGGTTTCTATCAGCGCCTCGGCTTCCGCCTGGTGGCCGTCCATCCCGGCGCCATCGACGAGGCCCGCAAGCTGAAACCCCAGATTCCCGAGATCGGCCTGCACGACATCCCGATCCGCGACGAGCTCGTCCTGGAACTGTGGCTCAAGCCGTACCTGCCGGCCCCGGCGCAGCACGCGGCAACGTGCGCTGACGGTTCGGGGCGAGGCACCCCGTGACCCGCGGTACCACACCCGTGGATGGCGACGCCCAAAGAGGGTGGCATGGCCAAGCGCAGCGCCGCCATGCTGTCTCGCGTGCCCGACGCTACCGTCTGCAACCACATGCCGTGCCGTCTGCCAGCGCCGCCGGCTTGGACCTGCCACCCTCCTGCTTCCCCGTGACGATCGTCCAAGGTAGGATGTGATCGGGACGGAGTTCTTCCGGAACACAACGACGCGGGAACAACCGCAGGAGGGTGTCATGCACGTCGCCCTTGTCGCGTCATTCTCACATCCGCTGGCCCTGGGGCTGCGCTACGTGGCGGCCTACCTGAAGGCCCACGGGCACGCCGTGGACGTGTACTTCTTCTCCAGTCGGCGGGACACGGCCGCCGCCGACTTCGCGCCCGCGTTGCTCGCGAACTTCATCGAACGCGCGCGGGCCGCCGACCTCATCGGCGTCTCCCTGATGACCAACACCTTCTACCGCGCTCGTGCCATCACGCAGACTTTGAAGCAGGCAGGCATTGCGACGCCGATCATCTGGGGTGGCCCGCACCCTACTGTCGCCCCCGAGGAATGTGCCGAAGTCGCCGACTTCGTGTGCATCGGCGAGGGCGAGCGCCCGATGCTGGAGTTCGTCGAGGCGCTGCACACCGGCCGCGACCCCAGGACGGTCAGCAGCCTCGCCTGGCGTGCCAACGGCGCCCTGCACCGCAACCCCATGTTGCCGCTCGATGATGACCTGGACGTCTACCCTTTCCCTGACTTTGATCTGGACACGCACTGGGTCGCCGCCCGAGACCACTTTGAGCCGGCCGGCCCACGCAACCTGCGCGACGTGCTGCGCCGCTACCGTATCGAAAGTACCCGCGGCTGCCCCTATCATTGCTCGTTCTGCAACAACACCGCGTGGCAGAACCTCTATCACGTTCACGGCACGTGGGTCCGGCAACGCTCGAACGAGAACGTCATTGCCGAGCTGGAGCAGGTCGGTCGGCGTTTCCCCGGCATCGAGGAGGTCAACATCGTCGATGACCTCTTCTTCATTCGCAGCGCGGAGGAGATCGACGCCTTCGGCCGTTTGTATCGGGAGCGGGTGAACCTGCCGCTGGAGTTGGACGCCTTCCCCAACACCGTCACGCCCGCCAAGGTCGAGGCCCTCGCGCGTCTTCCCGTTTCACTGGTCAGCATGGGCATCCAGAGCGGCTGCCCGGAGACCCTCAAGGACGTCTACGATCGCCCCACGCCGCTGCCGCGCGTGATCGAGGCGATCAACCTGTTCGCCGATCACCGCCTGCCCGCGGAGTATCACTACCTCACCAACAACCCCTTCGAGTCCAACGCAAGCCGGCTGCGCACCTTGCGGTTCGCGGCCACCCACCATCGCGGCCCGGCCAAGCTGCGCCTGTTTCCACTGCAGTTCTACCCCGGCGCGCCGCTGTACGAGCGGGCGCGGTCGGCCGGCATCCTTGCCCGGTACCAGCAGACCGCCTACCACGACACGCTCACCGCCCGCACGCTGCTGCACGGCTCGACCTATCTCGAAGTGTGGCTGCGCGTGGTGCTGAACCTGCGCAACTGGGGCGTGCCCGTGGGGCTTGTGCATCGACTCATCGACGTGGTGGCCTCCAGGCCGATGCGCTGGGTGTTCGACCGTCGCTGGTTCGTGCCGGCCGTGGGGGGCTTGTACCTGACGGTTCGCCTCCTCTATCGCACGCTCATCCACAAGCCTTTCGTCAGCCCCCTGCGTCACCTGTGGTCGAGAGCCCGCGCGAAGCCGGCACGGCATTCGTATTCCGCGGCCTGGGTCGAGTCCGGCCCCGGGGGCTAAGCAGATCCAGGCACTAGCAACCCCGCCGGCGGGGCGGAGTGGCGTGGCCAGGCGCGGCGCCGGTCGCGTGGGACGGAGTCCTGCCCGGCTGAACGGCTCGATTGGCTGAGGGAATCGACCGACGGAGCAGGGCGGCACGGCCGAACGCAGCACCGCGGGGTGCTCGTACCCGTTCAGTGTGGGTGCCATGCCCTCACCCGCCGCAGGCGGGGGTGGGCATGTGGTACGGCGTAAGAGCATGCTTACCCGCTACCCTGTACGTGTCCAGCCTGGGTGCCATGCCCTCACCCGCCGCAGGCGGGGGTGGGCATGTGGTGGGGCGTAAGAGCATGCTTACCCGCGACCGCTGTCCCGGGAAAGCATGGCACCCCTGCGCCCGTATGCGCTAAACACGTACGCGACCATGGTCGCGGGAGAGCCTGGCACCCTCGGCGTCGGGCGCGCTCAACACGTGCGGGCGCCGGCCACGCTGCCAGACGAACGGAGCCGCTTGACTTCGGAGTCTTGTTTTCGCTATGCTGAGGGTCTGGCGTGCCTGCACCCGTGGGCATGCCCCCAACGTCAGCATGCATCCACTCGGAGGAGGGCCCAATCATGTCGTCCCGTTCGCGGAAATCGTCGCTGTCGCAGTCCGCAGTGACTGTGATCACGGTGGCGGCGTTGGCGCTGATCGCCGGCGCGGTTTACGGGCAGGCGAGTACGCCCGCCGTCTTCGTCTGCAACAATGGGAACCTGGAAGGAAGCGTCTCGTCGTTCGTGATCAACCCCAATGGCAGTCTGGAGTTCGTGGATGTGGTGGTAACGGGGACGCGTCCCAGCCTGACGGTTCCCTGCCCATACTGCAACGCCTACGAGATTTCGCTGACCCCGGACGGGGCGTACCTGGCCCTGACCCACCCGGCCGGGGATCTGGACGGCTTGAGCATCCTGCGCGTGGAAACCGACGCCAGTCTGACACTCGTGGTGCAGTTGACGCTGCCGGTGGGACAGGACGGGCCGCTGGACGTGCAGTGGCTCGACCATCAGCACCTGGCCGTGCTGCGCACAGGGCCCAGCCCGGACCAGGTAGCGGTGTACGTGTTCCACCCGGGCGGGCCGTCGCTGACGTTCAGCCATGCCGTCAGCGTCGGGACCAGCGGGGGTTACCTGGCGCTGCATCCGACCGGGCAGTATCTGTACGCGAGCAACTCGTCCACGCCCAGGCAGGTGTACGCTTTTGCGGTGGGCCCCGGTGCGAGTCTAACGCAGATTGACGTGGAACCGTCGGGCACGCCGTTCCCGCTGGAAGTGACGGTCAGTCCGGACGGCACCAAGCTCTACGCCGCGGGCGGCATCAGCGGCACGGGACACGACGTGATCGGCATGACGGTCAACCCCGATGGTACGTTGACCGCGATGTCGGGCAGCCCGTTCTACTCGCCCGGTCAATCACCGTCGAACGTGTTCGTCAGCGGCGACAACGGGTATTGCATCGTCGGGCACGGCACGGACGCGACGGTGCGGGTACTGGCGGTCAATCCCTTAACGGGTGCGCTCACCGACACCGGGCACAGCTTTGACGTGGGTATGCAGGGTACGCTGGGCGACGTGCGCGTGCTGGACGATCTGCTGTTTGTGACGGACAACTCCGATGGTCCGACCGGCGTTTACTCGTTTACGATCGGCGCCGGCGGCGCGCTGACACAGAACGGTGCGCTGCTGAGCACCAGCGGCATCTCGCCGCGTTCGATCGCCACGTGGGCGCCGCCGCCGGTACCGGGTGACCTGGACGACGACGGTGACGTGGACATAGATGACTTCGCGCTCTTCGTGGACTGCATGAGCGGGCCGGAGGTGACCACGCCGCCACCGGGCTGCGCCCCCGACGTATTCGACGCGGCCAACCTCGATACGGACGCCGACGTGGACCTGGGCGACTTCGCCGAGTTCGAGAATGCCTTCACGAAGGCGTAGTCTGGGTTGCCGGCACGCCTTGTCAGTGGTTTCGCTGGGACGCTGCGTGCACGCGCAACAGCTTGGTCAGTCCGCTCCTCGCACATGAAGATCGAATTCACGCGGCGCGGGTACCCCCTGGACGGATCAGCGCACGGGGGCATTGACAGACGGAGCGGTGAGGAGATACTGTAGCCCTTTGAAGTGTACGCCCCTGAGCGCGACCGCACGTGATTCGGTCGCTCGGCGTGGCGGCCGCGTCCCCTTCTTTCCTTCAGAGAGGCGACTAGTCCACATCGTCGCCAAGAAAGGACGAGTCCATGGCACTTAAGGCTTCCGGCGCAGGCCTGCCACCCGGGCCCAGGACGCTCATCGGGGTTCTAGCTAGCCGCGACTCCACGAAGGCCAACAACGCTTTGGTTTCGCTGCTCACTTATCTCGCTACCCGCAATGACAACGCCAAGTTGACGGAGTATCATTTCCTCTTCACTGGAGGCACCTATGACCGAGTGTTTCTGGGCGCAGCCAAGCCAGCGGTGCGCCCGCTGGACAAGAGCGTAGCGACATGGTTGCGTGGCCGGTGTGGGGTGACAAGACTCCCCGAGACGGCAGCCGGCGGCGTCGTGGTCCTGTCGTACCTCATAACCCAACAGCAGTGCAGCATTGTCTGGCCCATATTCGGACCCGAGGAAATGCACTGGCTCCGCCCAGAGAATATGGCTCTCATGCGTCTTGCCGACCAGTGGCATGTGAAGCGACTGATGAACCGCGGCTCGATCCTCACTTGGTTTGACACCGAGGCGCAAAGTGACGCGAACAGAAACAAACGCAGTGCTCCGCCAGCTCTCATTCTGCGCCCCGATCTTCAAAACGCCAGCGGTCGGTTGGCGCGGCGAAAGGGCGCAGGCAGTACCCAGGGCCTACAGCCCATACCACCTATACCCTTCAAACCTGCAACCTACCTCGTGCCGAGACGAGGAAAGGCTGCCCCCGCGACGGTGGCCGCCGTGGCGAACGGCATGGATTTCGGAGATCTGACTGTCGCACTCATCGCACATGACGAAATGAAAGCAAGAATGATTGAGTTTGCGATCGACCACGAGGCAGAACTGAAGAAGTTCGGCACCATCCTTGCGACTGGCACCACGGGACGCGAGGTTGCGGCCGCGACTTCTCGGAAGATTGACGAGAAGGTCTACCGGTATCACTCCGGTCCCAAAGGCGGCGATATCGAGATTGCAACGGAGATTCTCCATGACAAGTGCCACGTTGTGATCTTCTTCGTTGACCCGTTGCACCCACACCCACACGCTGAGGACATCCGTGTGGTCTTTCAGGCGTGCATGATAAAGGACCAGGTGGTCATGATCACCAACGAGATGCACGCGCGCGAATTCATGTCGCGAGTCGTAAGACCGCTGGACAAGCTGACTTTGTATCGGTTTGCGTGATGTTGTCTGGTCGATCCCGGGCAATTGCCCCAGGGAGAGGTATCCACCCGGCGACGGGTACCAGTGGTGACGCTTCCGCGCGGGGACAAGTGGGCAAGTTGCCTGGGATGCTGGGTTGAGTCAGTGTGTCAGTGCAGCACCCAGGCCAGCGCCAGGATCACCATCAGCACGACGATGATGAGTATGACCGTGCCGCGGCGGGAGGCGGAGCGCTCGACCGGCGTGATCCAGTCGCCACAGTGCGGGCACTTGACCGTCTCCTCGTGCACGGGGCCGTGGCAGGCGGGGCAGACGAATGCATCGTCGGCGGAGTCGTCGTCGGCCGCCGCGAGGTCGGCGTCGGAGACGTCGTCGGCATCGTCACCCCAATCGTCGTCGGAATGCACGACTCGCACCATCGGTGTGCCCATGCGCAGTGGCTAATAGATCCGCTCTCCCCCTTGTACCGGTTCAGCGTGGGTGCCATGCCCTCACCCGCCGCAGGCGGGGGTGGGCATGTGCCGCGTCCGCAGAGGCATGCTTACCCGCGACCGCGGTCGCGGGAAAGCATGGCACCCACAACGCTGAAGACGCTAAACACGTACTCCCCCTGGGGGGAGAGGGCAGGGTGAGGGGGCACCCTGCCGCGACTCCGCGCTTACTCCACTCCTGGCCGCCAGGGAGGGGAACGTGTCGCAACCTCGCAAACGACAAAGACCCCCGCAGCCCACAGCGACGCAGTTGCCGGCCCGTCAGTCCCGCATCCTGACCAGCGCCGCGCCAATTCGGATCGGCATGCCTTCATTCGCACTTCGCTATTCCCCCCCCGCCCCCTCGTGCCGGGACGGCTCCATCGAGCGCGCTGGCCGTTTCTCCGGGGGGCGCTATTCCATTCCGCTGGGCGGGGTGGCCTTCACGACCGGCAGCAGGGCCTTGAACTGCGGTGTGTCACACCGATGGCACAGCTCGAAGAGCACGCTCTCCACGGTAGTGATGAACGCGCCGGCCTGCTGCATGCGCCGCAGCGCCTGCCGGTAGTCGATCTTCGCCCGCGAACCGACGGCGTCGGCGCAGACGTACACCTGGTAATCCAGCACGCGCAGGTCCAGCACCGTCTGTTGTACGCAGACGTGCGTCTCGATACCCAGCACGATGACCTGGGGCCGATCCAGGCCGTCGACTGCCTTCCGCACGGCCGGCTCCGCCAGCGAGCTGAAGGTCATCTTCGACATGATGGTCGCCCCGGCCGCGTCCAGGCCGGCCCGTATGCCGGCGTCCGTGGTGCCGAGGCCGTGCGGATACTGTTCGGTCGCCAGCACGGGCAGGCCGAAGACCTTCGCTCCGTCGATGAGCTTGCGGCTCTGGGCGAGCACGTCCTGCCGGTGGCGGATGAACGGCAGGAGCTTGTCCTGCAGGTCGATCTCCAGCACCATCGCGCGGTCGATCTCAAGCTTGTCCGGTCGCAGCATCGTGAATCGTCCTCCCCAGCCTTCGGAGTCTATGCAGCTCCAAGCAAGGCGGAAACCGATTGACCAAGCAGGGTGGCATGGCCAAGCGCAGCGCCGCCATGCTCTCCCCCGGGGCGCGTGGTGGCCATCCCCGCATGCCGGCGCCTTCGGCTTGGGCATGCCACCCTCGGGGTTTCTTCGTCCGCGTGCTCCTATATAGAAACACGGTGCCCGGCCGTCAACTTGCGGGCCCTGCGTACTACTTCGGCGTCCACGGCCCCACGACCCATTCGAGGATGCCGCCGGAGAAGCCCTCTTGCAGTTTCACCTCGAGCTTCAGCTCCGCCGTCTCGACCGGGTCGAACTTCAGGGCATTGAACCGATCCCGCTCGACACCGCCGCCCGACGCGCCGCTGACCTCCTGCCACGCCTCGCCCTTCTTCCAGAGAATCCGCCAGGACGCAGGCACGCGACAATATCCCTGCCCCGTGTCGTCGAACCAGTACACATGCGTCTCGCTGACGGTTTGCGGCTGGTCGAAGCGAACGGTCACCCACTCCGTCGTGCCCTTGTGCGGCCACCACGTGAAACGCGGGATGCCGTGATCGTTCGAGCTCTTCGGCCAGGTGCCGTCGCTGAGCGCCAGCAGGTCATCGTGGATGTGCGATGCCTGGTGCGGCACGGGCGGCGGTGGCGACCAGACATGCGCGTCGGCGGCCGTGCTGACCGTGGGAAACGCCGATACCCTCAGCCGCGCGCAGCCCATCGGGATGAGCGTCACCGTCTCGGGCGGCCCGTTGTCCACCTTGGCCGGGCTCGGTTGCAGCTCGCCGACCAATCCCAGGTGGTCCAGTTGCCAGGCGTCGATGCGCCGGGCCGGGGCGGTCAGTTCGATCGGCGCTGCCTCCGGTGTGAACGGCTGGGCGGCCAGGGGGCCGGTCTTCTTCCGCACGCGGAAGGCGGCGGCCGGTGCCTTGGCATCGAGCAGCAGTCCGTAGTTCCAGGGGGTGGTGGGGAACACCTCGAACGCCGGCCAGCGCTCGCTCTCGCCGTAGCGTGCCCACCGCTCGCCGATCTTGAGCGAGTAGGTCAGTGGCCCACGCTCGATGGATACGCAGTCGTGGTTGGCCGGCCAGGTGCGCACCTGCACCTCCATAGGCAACGTCAGCACGACTTCGTCGCCGTCCTTCCACTCGCGCTCGACCGCCGTGTAACTGCCCACTCGGCTGCGGAACTCCTGGTCCGCACCGTTGATGCTCAGCCGGGCCTGGGCGCACCAGGCCGGGATGCGCAGGTACAGTGGAAACCGCGTCGGGCGGGACGTGGTCAGCTTGAAGCTGATCCGCTCGTCGAAGGGGTAGTCGGTGGTCTCCACGATGGCTACTTCCTGGTCGCCGGCGACGCGGGTCCGCACGGCGCTGGCCGCGTAGAACACGGCCGCCAGCCCGCCGTCGGGCGTCGCGCACCACAGATGCTCCGCGAAGTACGGCCAACCCATGGCCACGTTGTGCTGGCAGCAGCGGTACGAGTGCGGATCGTAGGCCAGCATGTTCCCGCCGTTCTGCAAGCCCGGCGACTTGGTGCCCTGGTCGAGCTGCACCAGGTTGGGGGCCGTCAGGTAGTGCAGTCCCTTCAGATCGGGCGTCATGCCGGCCGGCAGGGAGTTGAAGGCCACGTCCTCGCACCTGTCCGCCCAGTCCGGCTGCCCGCTGATCTTGAGGAGCAACTGTAGAGAGTGCATCATCTCGACCATCGAGCAGGTCTCGGCCGCCTGGCGCGGGCCGGTGTAGCCTTCGCGGCAGTTCTCGTCGGCCCCGAACATCCCGCCGGGCACCTGGCCGTATTCCCGGTACACCGTCTCGTAGTTTCGCCGGACGGCCTGCAGCAGGTCGGTGTCTTTGGACTGCTGATAATAGATGGCCGGACTGCGGAACCCCTGGCAGATGTTGACGCCGTGCCAACTCTGTATTCCGGTGCTCCAGTCGGCCCAGCGCTTGCTGATGCGCTCGCCCAGTTCCAGCAGCCAGGGCTCGCCGGTGCGGTTGTACAGCCAGTAGACACTGTCCAGTTCGTCGCCCGCCCGCACGTGCTGCCACCACTGGGCGCAGTACTTGCCCTCGCCCCACGGGAACGGGTACAGGTCCTGCTCGGGCAGACTGTGGCGATAACGCAGGTAGCGGGTCAGGGCGGGCAGGATGCGCTCATCGCCGGTGGCTTCATACCGCGAGCGCAGCACGTACATCATGATCATGTTCGGCCAGCCGTCGCGGGCCTCTTTGTTCGCGCGCGGCCCGAAGTAGCCGTCGGCATCCTGGCTGGCGAGCAGGGCGTCGATCCACTTCTTAGTTTCGGCGATGATACGAGCGTCGTTCAGGACGTAGCCCAAGTCGCCGAACCCCTTCAGCCAGTACGGTACCTCTTCCCAGCCGGGCTGGTCCGGCTGCAACCAGCCGCCACCTTCGCGGCAGAACTCGCTTACCTCCGCCAGATGCCCGACGAAGCCGTCGCGCTGAAGTTCCAACTGCGTGCGCAGCCAGCCGCGCGGCTCGATCGCGCCGATGGGCAGCTTGAGGAGCGGACTGGGCGCCAGCGGCGGGCGGTTTGCGCTGTACCCCGCCAGCCCAGTGCCCGGCGCCGGTACCTCTGTCCTGAAGATCCGCATGGGCTCCTCCGCTCCCGCGCCGCGCGCGGCCACAACCATGCCGGCCAATACGACCAAACCGAACTGCCAACACTGACGCCACGTCCGCATGGGGCGTTCTCCAGGTGTACGGACCACTCAACCCTTGTCCGCGGCCAGCTTGATGCGCACCAGTCGCTCGCGCGTCATCCGCGTGACCGACAGGCGCAGTTCGGATTGGCCGGCCAGCAGGCGCTGGAACTCCGCCACGTTGGCCACCGGTGTGTCGTTGACCTTGGTGATGATCTCGTAGGGCTTCAGACCCGCGACCGCCCCCTTGCTGCCCGGCTCGATCTTGGACACGATCACGCCCGGGTCATCGTCCTGCTTGTGGAAGAAGCGGCGGACCTCATAGGTCAGGTCGCGGACCGTGACGCCGAGTTCCTCGGCCGTATGGCGCGGGGCCGCCTCGAAGTGCGGCGGTCCCTGCTTGACCGTGAATTCCTTCGTGAGCGCTTCGCCCGCGCGGAAGAACTCCGCGTGATACCGCGTCCCCAGCCCCAAGTCCGTCAAGGCGCGTGTGAAACTGTTGTTCACCGAGGGCCACGGTGGCGGCAGTTCCGAAAGATACCGCGCGGGGACGTTCTCCAGTTCGTCCCACGGGAAGTCAGCAAAGGGAGACTCATCGTCTTCGATGTTGACCGCCAGCGGTTTGGTCTCACCTTCCACGCGCAGCCGCAGCAGGACGGACCCCGTCTGCACCCCTGCCTCGGCCGCGGGCGAACCGGGGTAGACGTACGTCACCAACGCCCCCGTGGTACCATCCTGCGTCAGGTCGGACACGCCGTTCGCCCGCGCCAGCTCCGGAGTGAGCGCCTGGAGCTCAACGCCCAGCCAGGCAAGGCGGTTCTCCTGCCCCTCGGCCACCGGGGTGTTGCTGACGTCCAGATCGTCCGCGCCCGGCGTCGTCAGCACGCCGCGCATCTGACCCACGGCGGTCAGACGGACCTCCTCCTGGTCCCAGGAGTACTCGGAGGGCACCCGCACGCGACGCCCAACCGGGAAGGCCACCAGGCGTCCGTCCCGATCAAACAGGAAGATGTTCTCCACCAGAATGGGAATGTCCGGGTACACGTACCCGCGCCAGCCCAACTGGTAATCATAGAAGCGTTGGCGCCAGAAGTAGGCCACCCGCTTGCCCTCGAGTTGGCGCACTTCGGCCGCCAGCAGCAGCTCGTTGCGATGGTCCATGACCGGGCGGTCGCTGAACGTCACGACGCGTGGCAAGGGCTCCGTCGTGCGGGCCACGAAAGCGCCGTAGTGCGTTAGACTGTGGACGAACTCGGCGGCCACCGGCTCCGCATCGGCGGGATGCAGGGTGATCCGCTCGAGGCGGGCGGTAAGGCGGGGGCCCAACTTGGCCAGCACCAGTACCTCGTGCGGCGCGAACACGATGCCGGTGACGTTCTTCTCCGATACGCTGTCGTCCTCGCTGGTGCCGAAGCGGAAACGGCTGCCGGCGTCGGTCTGCGGGCTGCGGAAGTTCAGGGTCGCGCGGACCAGGCCGGCCGCCTGCTGCCGCTCCAGGTCGGTCAGCAGCGCGGTCATGGTCTCCGCGTCCACCTTCGGCCAACCCAGCGGCGAGCCCTTCCAGGCGTCATCAAGCGGCAGTTCACTGGTCATCGCCAGCCCGACGGGCGCGCCGGCCGCGTCGGCCACAATGCCGAAGGAGTTGATCGGCACATGCCCGCACGTGCCGGCGGGCAACATGACCAGTGGACTTAGCGGCCCCACCCGCGTGGTCCACGTTGCCTGCTCCACGCCGTAGGTGACGCCGTGGTAGGGCGGCTGCCCGCTGGTTTGAAACTCCAGCGGCCTGCTGCCCGGCAGGGGTTGCTCCAACTGAAGGAACGTGGCCGCCTGTTGGACGGCGTAGGCGCTCGGGCGCGCGATGACCGTCCGGTCGCCGAAACGGACCTCTGTGCGCCGCACGAAGCGCGGGTGAATCACGTAGTCCGGCGCCACCACCACGGTGGGGGCAACCAAGTACCCCCCCGTCTGCAACGGGCGCTGTTCGTCCATCAGCGTCTCGGCGTCGACCCAAGAGGCGGATTCAGAGCTGCTCCAGCGCGCCCGGTACGGTGCCGCGATGGTGGGCAACTCGCCTTGATCGTATTGCAGCGTGTACTCCACCTGCACCAGCGCGGGGGCAACCGCTTCGGCCAGTGCTCGGTACTCCGCCGGCGTCTTGGGCTCCGCCGCCAGGCCGGAGCCGCAGCACGCGCCGAGTATAACGAGACCCCGCCACAGCGTCCGCCGACCAACCACGCGCACGGGGTGGCATGGCCAAGCGCAGCGCCGCCATGCCTTCGCCGGGTCAGATACGCCACCAGTGCCGCAGCATGCCGGCGCCTTCGGCTTGGGCATGCCACCCGTTGGGTTGCTGATTGAGCGGGTACCCTGCAGCACCGCGCCGACCGTCCGTTCGTCCGTTGGTCTTCTCATCGTGGCACCTCAGTGTTTCTCATAGTCCCGCGCGAAATCCAGCACGATCTGTCGTTCCAGCCCGCTGCGCAACACAGTGAACAGGACGCGGTGCCGCGTGGCGACGTTGGCCAGGGCGGCCGCGTGTGCCTCCCGCACCTGATCGAGCGTGGCCACCTCCGTGTCGTCGATCTTGAGCACGATGTCGCCTCGGCGCAAGCCGGCGGAGGCCGCGTTGCCCGGATACTTGATTCCGTAGATGAACACGCCTTGCGGACGCTGGAAATGCAGGTCCGGGTTGTCGAACTTGTTGATGGTCTTGACGGTCAGGTCCCAGCGCGGGCAGTCCAGCTCATCGCCCTCCACCTTGCCCTTCTCCAGGGGCGTCAGCTCGAGAGTGTGCAGCGTCTCGCCGCGGACCAACTCCAAGCGCGCCGGCTCGCCTTTGGGTAGCAGGCCCAGCCGGCAGCGCACCGCGGGCAAGTCCTCATGCACCCGGGCGGTCACCGGATGACCATTCACCGCGATGATCCGGTCCTTGGGCTGAATGCCCGCCCGGCGGGCGGGACTCTCGGGGTCGGTGCCCGCGACCACCACGCCGTCTTCGGCATCGAAGTAGATGTTGCGATCGAAGTCCCGCAGCGGCTGCAATTGCAGTCCCGTCCAACTCCAGTCGGCGTGACCGCTGGCGCGGAGTTGCGTGACGATGCGCTGGACGGTCTCGGCCGGGATGGCGAAGCCCAGGTCCCCGCCGTGCGTCGTCGCGCGGGCGTTGATTCCGATTACCTCGCCGGCTGTGTTCACCAGCGGACCGCCCGAGTTGCCCGGGCTGATCGACGCATCCGTTTGCAGCCACAGGCTGTATTCGCTGCTCTCGGGCAGGAATCGGCGCGTGCAGGAGACGATGCCGATGGACACGGACCGGCTCATGCCCCACGGTGCCCCCATGGCCATCACGAAGTCGCCCTCGGTCAGGATCTTCGAGTCGCCGAAGACAGCGCAGGGCAAGGGGGCGCTGTCCGGAGGAACCTGCAACTGCAATAGCCCCAGGTCGGTATCCTTGTCACTGCCCAGCACGCGGGCGTCGAAGGCTCGCCCGTCCATGAGCAGGCAGCGGACCTCGACGGCCTTGTCGATGACGTGCCAGTTGGTCACCACCTCGCCGCCGGGCGTGGTCATGACTCCGCTGCCCCCGACTTCCTCGGAGACCTTCTTGCCCTGTTCGTGGGTGTCGCGGATGCACTTGATGTACACGACGGCCGGGAAGACCTTGCTCTTGGCGTCCCGAACTACCGCGCGGAAGTCCAACCCTTCGATGCCGCTGGGCTGTTCGCCCCGCCCACTGCCCGGATCGGCACGCAGAACGGCGGCAGAACCGGCAGTCAATCCGACCAACACAAGAACACCCACCGGCAGCCGGGGTACGTTCAGCCGCCACACCGGAACCGTCGCCTTCAACCAGGATTGCCGCATCATCTGTCACTCTTGTCGTTGCTGGTCTGAGTCGAATCCGTTGGCATCTGCCCCACCGCGGGCGGGTTATACACTTACATCCCGCCCCTCACAAGGCAGGCGGCCACAGTGCCGGCGAACGGGTGTCACTCGCTGGAACCACCCGGCGTGGCGTCCGTTCGCACGGGCACCAGCCCGCTGTCATCCCGCCGGGCCGTCGCCCCACCGCGCCGCCGCCCCGCCGCCCCGCCGCCCCACCGCGCCTCTTCGCAATAGGGTGGCATGGCCAAGCGCAGCGCCGCCATGCCCGCGTACGTTGCCTGAGGTGCGTTGGTGGAGGATGCATGCCGGCGCCCGCTTATGGCGGGCTTGGGCATGCCACCCAATGCCGTGAGCGCTCTGAAACTCGGGTGGCATGGCCAAGCGCAGCGCCGCCATGCCCTCCCCCTCCCGGTCTTGGCTCTGTTAGGGATGCACGCAAGCCAATGTCGCGGCCCGTAAGAGCCGATAAATACCAGCCGGTCGCGTCCGGCCCCTACGGCCGCGCGACGCCGTTATGGGACGTAGGCTGCGCCCATGTGGCCCGTGCTCACTCGACATCTGATCTGGCCCTTGCATGAGCGTCTGCTGGGGCGTGCGACGTTCCGCTTCCTGCGCGAGCTGGAGGATTCCCAGTGGCTCGCGCCGGCGGACGTGGCCCGCTTGCAGGAGCGGAAGCTCCAGGCATTGCTGCGCCATGCTGCCGCCAACACGCGCTTCTACGGCCGGCTGATGCAAAGTACCGGCGCTGACCCGCGGCACGACCCCCCGCTGGAAGTCCTGCGGCGTTTGCCCCCGGTGAGCAAGGCCGACATCCGTGAGCATCTTGATGAGATGACCTGGCCCGCGGCGCCCGGGGGGCTGTTCCCTTCCAATACCGGCGGCTCCACCGGTGAACCGCTGATCTTCTACCTCGACCGGCGCCGCCAGGCATATGACATGGCCGCCCGGCTGCGCAGCCACCGTTGGTTCGGCGTCGGCGTCGGTGAACGCGAACTGTACCTGTGGGGCTCGCCAATCGAGTGGAGCCGCAACGACCGGCTGAAACGCCAACGCGACGGACTCATCAACCACCGCCTGCTTAGTGCCTTCGACATGGCACCGCAACGCCTCGACGCGTACCTCGACGAGCTGGAGCGGTATCAGCCGGCGTGCCTGTTCGGCTACCCCAGCAGTCTCGCCCTGCTGGCGACCCACGGCCGGACGACCGGTCGCCGACTCCGGCGGCGTCGCCTGCGCGCGGTGTTCGTGACCGGCGAGGTGTGCCACGCTCACGACCGGGATACCATCCGCGACTACTTCGGCGTGCCGGTGGCCGATGGGTACGGGAGCCGGGAGGCCGGCTTCATTGCCCACGAGTGTCCCGAGGGCAACCTCCACCTCACCGCGGAGAACGTCGTCGTCGAAATCCTCCGGGATGACCAGCCCGCGGCGACGGGAGAGATGGGGGAAATCGTCGTGACGCACCTCGACGCTTACGCCCAGCCGTTCATCCGCTACCGCACCGGGGATGTTGGCCGCCTGCGGGCCGGCCGGTGTGCGTGCGGGCGTGGGCTGCCCCTGATGGATGTCGTCTGCGGGCGTACGACCGACTTTCTGTACCTGCCCGACGGCACCGTGAAGCACGCGCTGTCCATCATCTACCCCCTGCGTGCTCTGGCCGGGGTGGCCCAATTCCGCGTCCTCCAGGATGCGGACTACAGCGTGATCGTCGAGGTTGTCCGCCGCCCAGGCACGGCTGACCTGAACGAGGCCGCCGTCGCCCAGGCCGCGCGACCCGTGCTGGGAACCGACGTACCGCTGACCGTACACTTGGTGCCGCACATCCCCGCCAGCAGTTCGGGGAAGTACCGCTACGTCACGTCGGAAGTCAGTCGAGCTACCGCGGCGCAGACGCAGCGCCTCGCGCCGCCACCCTTGCGGCCCGCGACCCTTGCCCAGGAGGTGACCTGTGCCTGATGCAGCCTTGCTGGCCCCTCACCCCCACGACGCCGGCACGGCACCGTCCGCGACGCGGTCCGTGTCGCACGTCGAACTGCTTGCCGTCGCCCAGGAGGCCGCGTGGGACGCTTACGTCAGCCGGCACCCGGACGGCACCATCTTTCACACGCTCGCGTGGCGCAATGCCGTCCGCGCCACGTTCAATCACGAGCATTGCTACTTAGCCGCCTGGTGCGGGCAAACGTTGGTCGGCGTACTGCCCCTTACTCTCATCGCCAGTCGCCTTACCGGGCGACGCTTGACCAGCGTTCCGTATGCCGTCGCGGGTGGGATCCTCGCGGACGACGCCGACACTGCTCAGGCGCTCTTTCGCCGGGCGAGAGAGCTGGCGGTCGAACAGCGTTGCACCCTGCTGGAGTTGCGTTCCGCGCGGGCGGGCGTGGCGGAACTACCCGTACTCGATCGTTACGTCGGCTTTCAGCGCATCCTGCCGACTACGCCGGCCGAAGTGTTGGGCTGGTTGCCGCGTAAGGCCCGGGCGGCCGCCCGCAATGCCCGCGACAAGTTCGGCTTGACCGCGCGCTTCGCCGATGAACACCTGGGCACCGTCTGGCGTCTCTATGCGTGCAGCATGCGCCGCCTCGGCTCGATCAACTACCCGCGCCGCTTCTTTGAAGAGTTGGTCGCCCGCACGCCCGGGCAACACTGGGTCTCGCTGATCGAGTGGAACGGCGCGCCGGTGGCGGGACTGCTCACCCTGTTGTTCCGGGACACGGTGCTCCCGTATTTCGTCGGCGTCGCCGACGCCGCCCGCGTCTGCCATGCCGCCAATTACGTGTATCTGACTCTGATGGAACGGGCGGTCGAGTACGGCTACCGGGTCTTCGACTTCGGCCGGACCCGACGGGACAACAGCGGCAGCTACGATTTCAAGCGGTTTCACGGCTTCGAGCCGCGGCCGCTCCAGTACCAGCAGTACCGACCGGCCGGCGCCCGTGCGACTGACTGGTCACCGACCAACCCCAGGCTGCAATGGGGACGTCGGCTGTGGCCGCGTCTGCCGCTGTGCATCACCCGGCCGCTGGGAGCTTACCTGGCCCGCCACCTTCCGGGGTAACCGATGAACATCCTCTACCTGGCTCACCGGATTCCCTACCCCCCGGACAAGGGTGACAAGCTGCGGGCGTTCCACCAGCTTGCCCACCTGGCGCAGGCACACCGTGTCTGGTGCGCCTGCTTCGTGGACGATCCAGCGGACCGCGCCCACGTCGAAACCCTGCGTCGCTACTGTGTAGATGTGGTCGCCCCGCCGTTGCACCGCCTGCCGGCCCTGTGGCGGGCGGGTCTTGCGCTGCTGTCCGGCGCAACCTTCACCGAAGGGTACTATGCCTGCCCCCGGTTCGATGCAGCGCTCGATGCCTGGCGACGGTCCATCGAGTTCGACACCGTACTTGCGTTCTCCTCGGCCATGGCGCCGTGGGCACTGCGCATGCCGGCGGGGCGACGCGTACTGGATTTGTGTGATCTGGACAGCCGCAAGTGGCTTGCGTACGCCCGGACCGCGCGCGGACCCGGGTCCATCCTGTATGGAGTAGAAGGTACCCGCCTCGCCCAGCGTGAAGCGGAGTGGTGCCGCGCGTTCGACGCCACCATCCTCATCACCGAAGAAGAGGCGACCGAGCTGCGCCCCTCGGTGCCGCGCGAGAGGCTTCACATCGTCGGTAACGGCGTGGTGCTGCCGGACCTCAGTGTTTTCCCCGTAGCCGAACGCCCCGTCGTGGGATTCGTGGGCGTGATGGACTATCACCCCAACGTCGATGCGGTGTGCTGGTTTGCGCGGGCGGTGTGGCCGGCCGTCCGCGCCGCGTGCCCCCAGGCCATCTTCCGCATCGTCGGCCGTCGACCCAAGCGGGCGGTGCGCCACCTGGCACGCCTGCCCGGCGTCGAAGTAACCGGCGCCGTGCCCGACGCCGGCCGCGCCGTGGCGCCTTTCCAGGTGAGCGTCGCCCCGCTACGGATTGCCCGGGGGCTACAGAACAAGGTGCTCGAGGCGATGGCGGCCGCCAAGCCGGTCGTCCTGACGACGCCGGCGGCCACCGGCATCCCGGCCGCCGCCGGCCAGGAGTTCATCATCGCCGACACGGCCGACACCATGGCCGCCGCGGTCATACGCCTGCTGCAAGATGCCGATCTGCGCGGCCGCGTCGGCCAAGCCGCCCGCGCGCACGTCGCCCGGCACCAGCGCTGGGACCTCGAGCTGGCCCGGTTTGCCGGCGTGGTCGAGGGGCAAGCCAACCCGTCACCTCCGCCTTGCGACATAGGGACCGCCCACGCTCCGACGCAGTGTGTCTCTGCGGTCCAGTAGGGTGGGGACTGCCCACCTACAGAGCGTGGGCGATGCCCACCCTACGAGGCGGGCAATGGCCACGTTGCCTCTTGCCTTCCGAGTTCGCTATGCCCGCGGCGGGCGGAGCCCGCCCTACGGTAATGCGGGGAGCTGGGCGTTGAAGTACGCCTCCGGGTACGGCGACACGCCGTTGAGGAGGTTGATCAGCGTCAGCATATCGGCCACGGTCACCGTGCCCGACCGGTTGATGTCGGACTGGTGCAGAACCGGGGTAGCACCGCCGAACACGGCATTGATCTGGTTGATCACCTGCACGATGTCGTTGGCGTTGGACATCCGGCTGCCGTCCGCGTCGGCCGGCAGGTAACCGAGGCGGATGCGGTCCGTCGGGTCCCCGCCCACCAGCGTCAGCGCCGTCCACGCCTTCGGATCAATCGGGCGGTTGAACACCACCGTGGCCGTGTTGCCCGCGGGGACCACACTCGCCACAGCCGGTGGCACTTCGTCACAGGCACCGGGCACACATACTTCGGTCACGGCGAAGTCGCCGGGTGTAAGACTGGTCGCGGCCCCGTCAAAGCTCACCTGGACGCTGCTCCAGCCCTGTGGCTGCAGGGTGTTTGGGTCAACCGGCACGCGGGCGTCGATCGAGCCATCGGTTGGCGTGCTGCCGACGATATGCGGTGGTGGCGCTGATTCACAGACGATCGCACTGACCAGGAAATCATCCACGGCCGCCTCGATGAGCGAAGCGGCCCCGTAGTCCGAGGCGACGAAGCGGATCTTCACCGCGGTACTGGGAGTAACGAAGTCCGCCACGCGGAACTCGTGATAGAACCACCCGCCGGAGGTTTCGATCCCCGAGGGGCCGACGGTCTCGGCGTTCACCCAGCTCTGGCCGTCGTCCGCGGAGATGTCCACCACGAATACGTCGGCATGCGGGGCGCCCCCCTGGTCATTGCTGTACCAGCGCCAGTAGCTTACCACCGCGTCGCTGGCCTCCGACAGGTCCAGCACCGGCGAGAACAGCGTTGTCTTACCGCCATCCACGTCGCTGGCGCCGGCGCTGCCGCCGAAATGCTGTCCGGTCACGAAGCACATCGTGCCCGGATCGGGCGTATGGTCGTCTTCCGGTTGTACGGGCACGCCGACAACGTAGGTGCCCACGGGATCCACGCGGACCCAGATGCCGCCCGTCGCGTCGTCGTCCGGGGCGCCGGCCGACCAACCCTGGTCTGTCTCAAAGGGATCGTCAAGGATGATACTTACACCTGTGGCCGACATCACCTCGAAGCTGGAAGCGGGCGCGTCCGCCGGATCGTAGTACGTGCCACTCTGTTGCACATCCGCCCGGACGTACCAGTCGTAGACGCTGAAGCAGGGGGCGGCCGGCAGGGAGGCTTCATAGAGATCGGTATCCAACACCGTCATTACCACGTTGCTCCATTCCCCGTCGTCCAGCCGATAGTACAGGCGTCCGGTCCCGGGGACCGGCGTGCCCGTGCCCGGCCCGGCCTGCACGCGGAAGGTCGTCGGCTGCGCGGGGGAAACGAACTGCGGCTTGCCGTCCGGATAGGTGAACGTCAACGTCTGCTGTGAGCCGGTGTAACTGACGTAGGCGGCCGCATAGCCGATCCGCGAGCAGTTGTACGCGATGAGCATGTGCCCGTCCTCGCCCCAGTCCGGACCCCATGAATTACGCAGAATCCAGACCCCTTCGGTGCCTTGCGTATCGTCCCAGCCAACGATGACCAGCACGTGATTGATGGTCTGGTCCTCGCAGGCATTGAAGATGCCGCCGGTGTAGGCAATGAAGGCCGCGTTGCCGTACACGCACACCGTAATGGGCCCGTGGTCGTAGATTGCCTGTTTCAGCGCGGCCACCGTCGGCACGCCGGTTTGCGAGCCTACGAAGGCCCAGTCGTGAATCCAGTACGGGTGCACGTAGGGGCAGCCGCAAGGCACGGTGTCCGACTCTTGATAGGGAAAGTCCGCCTCGAACACCGCCCCCCAGTGCCCACAAGGATCCGTCAGCCCGTTCTCAGCCAGGAACCGGAAGGCGTTGTAGTGCCAGCCGCCCGAGCAAGTCACCGCATTCGTGCAACTGATGAGCCATTGTTCCGACAGGTCCACGGGCCACGCATCGCGGATGAGAATCGCGTACTCCATCGCGCCCAGGGCGCCGAACGCCGAACACGCGCCACATTGTAGTTGGTTGCGAATCGGCAGGACGCCCACCTCTGTCCGCCAGTCGAACTGGGCGGGCAGCGTCATGCGCGGCGTGCACGGGTCAAAACGGGCGTCGATGCGCCAATCGGGCGGCTCCACCGCCCCGCAGAGGTCGGATAACGGCAGGGCCGTGGCCGGGTTGGGCCCCACGGTGAACGTCCAGCCTTCCGCCTCACCCCGCGCGCGGAGCGCGGCGATGTCCTGCTCGGAGAGCTGTCCCAGCGCGGCTGACGTGGTGGTCAGCAGGACCAGGACCGCGGTTAGCCGGAGGACGGAGCCGATGCTGAATGACGCCAACGGACCGCATGCTTTGGGCGCCGCCGCCGGGATGCGCTTCGACTCAGCATCGTAACCGACACCCTTGCGGTGCCTGCGCGAACAGCCCGGGCGGGCTGCTTGCACGCCTCGGCGCAACGATGACATTATGGTGGCACTACACATGTTTCCTCCCCCTCTGCGCAGCCGGGAACCTATCGACGTTGGCGGGCGCACGTCCGGTGTCACGGCTTGGAACTGCCCGATAAGACGCGCATTCCCCTCACTGCCGGCCGGCCCCGAATCCCGGCTACGTCCGGATTATAGCCTGGTTACTATCGGTGTTACAAGGGCCGCCGCGGCGGTCAGAGCGGGGTCGGCCTGCCGCCGGGCGCGCGGCAACCGCGCGTCGTCCGACGCCTTGGCGGTCTGTGAGGACGTACCGTCGGCCCCCGTGGCCGACGTGGGAGGGGCCAAAGACACCGGTCTGCACAGCGTCAACTGTGGTCCGACCGCTCTTCGACGGGCTGTCAAATGGGAGCGTGCGAATGGGAAACCAGCCGGGTGGCATACCCAAGCCGAAGGCGCCGGCATGCTCTGACAACCGCCGCCGGCGCACCAGGCAGAAAGCACGGCGACGCTCCGTCTGTTCACGCCGCTTCCGGCTGCAGACTTGCGCACGCGCTTTCAGTTGAGCGACCCGGTAAGGACCGATAACTGCGCGCCTTTCTCATCGGCATGACGCGCTAGTCAGCGGGCCGCTACACGGACCGCGCACCGCACGCTGACAGTCCGGCTCCCATCCGGACGTGCTTTGAGCGAACCCAGCCTGGTAAACACAAACGACACGCCCTCCAGTGCGCGGAAGCGGCTGACACCAATCGGACTGCAGGCGCGGGCCGCAGGACGCTTCACCCGTTGTCCCGGTAGGCTGGGCAAGAACGCGCTGTCGCAACGCCGGCAGCATCCATTCCAGGCGCTTTTCGGCCCCCTCCAAGCTGGGCATTCTCGCCATCTTATCATGCCGGCGCACTCACTGCGGCAGCGGAGACACTCGCATGCCGGTCGCGACGAGGCGGTCGCGGCGTAACGGTGCCACACGGGGGCACTTCCGGAAGTGGGAAACCGGCCGGCCCGTCTGGTCACGTGCAACCCAGGCGGGCCGGGGGCGAGAGACGCGACACGCGGGCGGCGGTGGGGCCGCCGCGTCAAGCAACGGCCATGCGGAGGCTGGTCGGCGCCGGGCGAAGCGGGGACCGTCCTATATCGCCGACGCACACGATGAAGTTGGAGGTCGGCACGAGAAGCGCATTGCAGCGGCCTGGTCAAAGCGGTACAATGCGCGGCGTGGTTGCGGTCTTGGAGAGGATTGCGGCTCCGGTCTGAGTGCGTGGGCGAGAGGACAGACAGCTTGAATTGGCACGTGTCAGAGGCGGTTCGTCCGTCCATGCTCTCTGTGCCTGGATGCTGCGCGCCGCCAGCGCGCAGCGGATGGCCGCGTGGCTTTGCTTTCTGTTCTGAGCAAGTGCGAGCGAGGCTCCCGCGTTAAGATCGGGTAGTCCACGCGGCACGCGGAAAGGACGAAGTTCACTGCCATGCCGGTTGAGAGTCCACCCCGGATCGAAGTGCGCCGCCCGCCCACGCTCGTCAAACAGTTCCTCGACTATCTTTTCGTGGAATGTGGTCTGGCCGGCACGACGGTCACCGCGTATCAGCGTGATCTGACCGAGTTCTGGAACCACTTGCGCGAGACGGACGTCGAGGCGACCGAGATATCGCTGCTGGACGTGCAGCAGCATCTGAAGCGGCTGCAAGAGCGCGGCCTGGCGCTGGCGTCCATCGCCCGGCACCTGGCGGCCATCAAGGTCTTCCTGCGCTATCTCTTCGCGGAGGGCGTCCTGCGCCGCGACCTCGCCTCGCTGCTGGAGTCCGTAAAGAAGTGGCACACCATCCCCCAGGCCGTCCACTACGAGCAGATCACCGACCTGCTCAGCGCCCCCGATCCGCGCGACGAGCTGTACCTGCGGGACCGCGCCCTGCTGGAGTTGCTTTACGCCACGGGTATGCGCGTCAGCGAGGTGACCGGACTGCAAACCGACCAGATCAACCTGGACTTAGGCTACGTGCGCTGTTTCGGCAAGGGGCGGCGCGAACGCATCGTACCGCTGGGACGCCTGGCGATTGATGCCGTGCGCCATTATCTGACCCTGCTGCGGGGTTCGCTGGTCGGCGTGCGACCGGTGACTGCCCTGTTCGTGTCGCGCACGGGCCGGCCGCTGGATCGCACCAGCATCTGGCGTCTGGTGCGTAAGTACGCCCTGGCGGCCGGCATCACGACACACCTGTCCCCGCACACGTTGCGGCATTGCTTCGCCACGCACCTGCTGGCCGGTGGCGCCGACCTGCGCGTCGTGCAGGAATTGCTGGGGCACGCGGACATCAGCACCACGCAGGTGTACACGCACGTCGACGAAGCCCAACTCCGCAGCGTTCATCGTCGCTGCCACCCGCGGTATTGACGCGGCGTCACGGTGCGTGATTCCCATCGACGGCGTCCGCGCGGGCGGCCTCAATCAGCCGCCGCCGAGCAGTTCGTCAACGGGAACGATCCGCTCCTGGTCGGCCGGGCAGGGAATGGCGCGCTTATAGAGAACCTCCATCTGCTTGGTTCGCTCCGCTCCCTGGATCAGGTAGGTGGTCGCCACGCGCTGATCGTCATCAACGAATCGATCGACCACCTGGAAACGCCGCGTCGCCCCGTCCATGCCGACGGATTCGTACGCGAAGGTCAGCGTGCGCGCCTGGGCGTCCCAGGTGCCGTACACGGCCGTCGGTCCGGTGGCCGACGTGTTGTCGTACCAGTGCCCCTGAAAGCGTTGCTCGAGCTCGTTGTAGGTCAGCAAGCCCAGCGCCTGATACTGTCGCGGCGCCGTGCCCGTGACGTACTCGCGCTGGACGGCATGCTTGTCCAGCACCCATTTGATCTTCTCGGTGCCCTTAACCTCCAGCATGCGCCCGTCCGGCGTGAAGTGCCGCTCCACGACGTTCCAGGGACTGACGAACCACGCCAGAGGCTTCAGCGGCGGTGGCGGCTCGTCGGCGGCCAGCGCGGGCGGCGCCGGCTGCGCTGACGCGGTCGGCGCGGGCTTCGAGGGCGCGGGCTCCGCTGGCTCCCGTTGTGCCGATCGTCCCTCCTGCCCGGCCGGCAACGCCGACGCACAGGCAATGGCCATTACGAAGACGATCCCCGACCAAAACGTGTTCCACGCACGCATGATTGATCTCCGCTGACGCAAGCAACAACCGGTAGCGGCGGGTAGGGCGGGCTCTGCCCGCCGCCGCCCACGCGGGGAGGGCTCCGCCCGCCTTCGCCCGCGCAACCGGGTTCCTTCCCCCGAGCGCCGCCATCCTGCGCCGCACGGGCGGCCACGGCCTATAGCGCTTTCGCCTGCTCTATGATATGCTCGATCCCTACGCCGACGAGCGCGAAAACCTCATCCGCGGTGCGCGCCGACTTGGGGATGCGCCTGGCCGTCAGGCTCACCACCCGCACGTCACCGGCGGCCGCGGCCGCGGCGGCCAACTCTGCGTCCAACCCGCCCGTGTAGCTGTCCTCAACTGTCAACACGGTCCCGCCACTCGCCCGCGCCGCCGCCAGGATCGGCCCGCAATCCAGCGGGAACGTATACGCGTCGAAGACGTTGCATGCGAGCCCCTCGGCCGCCAGACGCTCCGCCGCTTGGAGCACCGTGTGCACCATGTACCCGCTGCTCACCAGCGTCAGGCGATTGCCCTTGCGCAACTGCTTGCAGCCACGCAGCGTGAACCGCTCGGCAAATGGGTACAGGAACGGTGCATCCGGCCGATGCGTGCGCAGGTAACACAGCCCCCGCACGTTGGCCATGACGGCGGCAAGCTGATACGCGCTCACCGCGTCGGCAGGGTGGAAGACGTATCCCGCCGGCGTGCCGCTGCCCGAATCGACCGCAGTGAAACTCCGGAAGTAGGCCAAGTCGGAGACGGCCATCTGCGAAGGACCGTCCGCCCCGAGCGACACCCCCGCGTGCGAGCCGACGATCTTGATGTTCGCCCGCGTGATGCCGGCCATGTCGATCTGGTCATACGCCCTGGCGATGAACTTGGCGAACGAGCTGGCAAACGGGATCTTCCCGCCGGCCGCCAACCCCACGGCCGTCGTAATCATGTTCTGCTCGGCAATCTTGCACTCGAAGAACCGCTCCCGGTGGCGCGCCGCGAAGCGGTCGGCGAAGGTCGAGTTGCTCACGTCGCCGTCCAGGGCCACAACGCGCTCATCCGCCTCGCCCAACGCCACGAGCGCCGCTCCGTAGGCCGCTCGGGTCGAGAGCCTCTGCTGCGCCAACGCCTTCTCGAAACCGGCAAGCCGCAGGCCCTCCGCGAACGGCACCGGTGTGATGGGGCGGTCGGGAGCCGTCACGCACGCCACGCCGGCGGTTTCCGATGCGCGCCCCGAAACCGTGGCGCAGACGGCGGCCGGGACCGGATCCGGCGGGGCAGGCCACTTGGTCGAACGCATACGGAGCTTGGCACCAGTGGCCGCCAGTTGCGTGCAGGCCTTCTCAACATCGTCCGGCGGCACCGGCTTCCCGTGGTAGTTGACGCCCTGCATCAGGTCGACGCCCCAGCCCTTGACGGTGCGTGCCACGATGGCCAACGGACGCTCGGTGTGCCCGAAACGGGACAGGCCGCGGGCCAGATCGTCCGGGTCGTGGCCATCGACACCGATCGTCTCCCAACCGAAGGCGCTGAGTTTCCGCGTGATGGCCTCGGCCGACTGCTGAGGCGACACCGGGCCCGCCTGCCCTTGTCCGTTGCAACTGAACACGGCGCAGAGGTTGCTCAGACGGTGATCGACGATGAAGTCGGCCGCTTCCCACACCTGGCCCTCCCGGGCTTCCCCGTCGCCGGCGATGACGAACACACGCCGGGGCGAGCCGTCCAGCCGAGCCGCGAGCGCGAGTCCGGCCCCCGCGGACAGCCCCTGCCCAAGCGACCCGGTGGCTGCGTCGAAGAATGGGAACCCCTCGGCCGGGTTCGGGTGCCCGTCGAGCGGGCTCTCCAGAGCGCGCAGGGCGGCCAAGTCCTCCACTCTCAGGCGCCGGGCCGACCCTCGGTCGTTGCCTACCACGCCCCCCAAGTCGGCCCACGCGGCGTAGATGACCGGGACCGCATGCCCGATGGACAAGACCAACCGGTCAGCACGAGGCTCCCAGGGGTCGCCGGGCAGGTGCCGCATCTGCCGGTACATCAGCTCGACCACGATGTGCACCAGGGCCAGGGCGGTGGAGGGGTGCCCGGAGCCCGCGGCGCTGGTCATGCGGATGACCTGTTGTCCCAATTCCACGGCCTTGGCGTGCACGGCGGCGGTATCGCTCACGACTGTCTCCGTGATGGCGTCAGAAGGTAGGGGGCCGCCCCGCGTCCAGCGGGGCCACCCGGACAAGGACGGGGGGCCAAGGTAGCCGCCGCCGGACGGTGGATCAAGCCGTCCGGGCGGCCGCCTGCGTCCACGCCCCCGCCGGAAGCCGTGACAGAATCGGCGGGCAGAACGGACGCGGTAGCGTCGGCCCCCCGTGGCCGACGTAGGAGATCGAATCGCTGCTTCACTCTACGTCGCCCACGGGGGGCCGACGCTACGCCAGGCGATTCCGACGCCCGCCGGAGGCCGCCAAAGGTGTCACGGACCCACGCCCCCCGCACGGCCCCCAGGTTGACACCGCCCAGGGCGCCGTTACCATGGCCGCCATGAAGAAGTCAGGAAGTCAGGCTGCGCTGTGGCTGCTGGGCGGCGTCCTGCTGGTGGCGGGGCTGGCCGTTGGCGAGCCCGGGGAGCAACCCAGGGGCGTGTCCAGTTCCTGGCAGCTTGAGTTCGCGTTCGAGGATCCCCAGCGCATCAGCGTCAAACTTTCGGGCGACGGCGAGGAAACTACGTACTGGTATATGCTCTACGTCGTGACCAACAAGACAGGGACGGACGTACGGTTCTTCCCGTCCTTCGACTTGGTCACCGACACGCTCCAGGTGATCGAGGGGGGAGCAAACGTGCACCCGGCCGTGTATGACGCGATCGCCGCACGGCACAAGAAGGACTACCCGTTCTTTGCCCCGCCGTGGAAGGTGACCGGTCCGCTCCTGCAAGGGACCGATAACGCGCGGACCTCGGCCGTGGTGTTCACGACCTTCGACCCACTGGCCAACCGGTTTACGGTGTACGCATCCGGTCTTTCCGGCGAACTGAAGCGGGTCCAGAACCCTGGTTTCGACCCCGCGCAGCCGGAGTCGGACCAGAACCCCCGCTTCTTCATCCTGCGCAGGACGCTCGGTATCACGTACGAGCTTCCGGGCGACCCCGAGACGCGGAAGGGGGCCCAGCCGGTCCGGCGTACCAGGGAATGGGTGATGCGGTAGAGGACCCCTCTTCCCCGTGTGGTTGGGGAGGATAACACCCCTACGGCGAGGCTTTGACCTTCCCCCGTGCGGACGGACCGGGGGGCGGTAGGGCGCCGCCGACACTACTGGCCGGGTATACTGGACAAACGCCGCCGGACCGGGCATAATCCCCCCGGTGTGATTTCAGGAGGACGTGTCGATGGCACATAAGAAGGGACAAGGTTCGACCCGCAACGGGCGTGACAGCGGCCCGCAATTCCGCGGCCTGAAGCGGTTCGGGGGGCAGCTTGTGAAGGCGGGCACGATCCTCGTGCGCCAGTGCGGCACGCAGTATCATCCGGGGCACAACGTCGAGTGCGGCCGGGACTACACGCTCTTCGCGGTCAAGGAAGGCGTGGTGCAGTTCCGGGGACGCCGGATCGACGTGGTGCCCGCGGAGTCCTGACCACCCGGGGTGTAAGACAAGCGACGATTCAGAGGATGGCCGGCGCCATCCTCTTCTTTTTGCCTGGCGTCGGGTCAGCGACGATGCCACGCCCCGCCGTTTCTCCGCGTCCCACGTGTACGTCGCCCCGCCGCTCGCCCCGAAGCTGTTGGCCAGCAGGGCGAAGTCCGTCAGATCGACATCCCCGTCGCCATCACGGTCGGCCGTAAGCTCGGCGGGCGGATCAAGCCCGACCGCGGCCGCCAACACCGCCAGCCGCGCCAGCCAGCCGAGCCCGGCCGGGGCCAGTTGCCCATGCAGGGCGATGCCGTCGCCCACCAGGAACCCGTAGTGGCTGTAGGCGGCCATGCCCTCGGGCGAGAGCGCTCCGCGGCCGGCGCGCGAGGCGATCTCCTCGCCCACAAGGGAACGGCGGCCACCGCGCAAGCCGATCTCCTCGGCCACGAGGGGGCTGCGGTCACTGCGCACAGCCACCTCCTCCACCACAAAGAACACTCGCCCGGCGCGCAGGCAGACGTACTGTCCGGTGTGCGGATCGCAGAGGTACATGCGCAGGTCGAGGTACACCCGCCCGGCCGGCCCGGTGGTAAACGTGCACAGCGGCGCTCGCGGCCCGGCATATCCCGAGGTCACCTCGTCGGAGAGGACCTGAGCCCAGTAGAAGTCGGCCGGCAAGTCATCGCCGCCCTCCAGGTTCGGCCGGAACTCCTCGGGAATCTCCGCAGCCTGGAAGTTGCCGGTCGCGGCCCAGACCCCGCTGGGCGCCGGACCGGCGTTCGAGAAGGCGTCGGCGCCGGTGTCGGTCACGCGTATGCGCGCCCGCTCTCGCACTCGCGTGCTCAAGCAGCACGCACGCATTCACCGCCCTGTCTTTCGGTCCGGCGCCTTGCCGGTCAGCACTCGGCAACTTCGCGCACGATCCTGCCTTCAGTCACCCCGTAGGATGGCATTGAAATTCTCGAGCGACGTACCCGTTTCCCTCAGCCATCGCTTCCTGAGTTCTTTAATGTTCGGGGCGTCCCTCGTCAGGCGCGACTCCAACGCCCGACCTTCCGCTCCCTTCCATCTCAACACCAATGTCGCGTCCTCGAGCCTGAGTTCGGGACGCCATCCGTCTTCGAACACGACTTCCCATCCCTTGTTGGCGCGCTGGATTCTGCCATGCTTACCGCTGCCACCCTCCAGATTCTCAGCGTTCAGCGGTGTCCAGAACATGCAGTGCGTTACGTCTCTGCCCGAGACCTCGAGGTACCACCCCCAAAGTGTAGGCCCGTCCCCGAAGCCGTACTCCCACCAGCAACCGTTGATGCCCGGAGGCAGACGCCCGGCGTGATGACAGCCGCCACAGGCAACGCCAAGAACAGTCACGACAGCAAGCGCAATAGCCCGATACCTGGACGTTGTGGACAATGCTGTTCTCATGCTAGTTCACTTCTTCGGCATTACCCGCGAGCTATAGTATGGGTCGTCTATATAAGCCTTAATGCCGCAGTACTTGTTATTCTTGACAAGACTCTGTATATGCCATGCTGCAAACCCAGTCCCGTACTTCTTTGCCAGTTTCTCGAGATCGTCCCAGGTCAACCCGGCGCTTGCCGGGAGATCTGGGCAGCCGGTCTTGCCGACGAGCCTCAAGGCGGCCTCCATGCACTGGTTCCCGTGCTGTGGGTCGTATTTCCCTGGAAGATCGCCGACCTTCCCTCCCGAATCGAGGATCTGCCGAAACTGGTCCTGCAGGTGAGTAAACTCGGCGTCGGACAGACAGCAGCATTCGTAGATTGCTCCTTTGCCTTTATCCACAGGCGAGGTAATGTAATCGTCGAAACAGTATACGTCCCCTCCACCGAGGCCAACACACGTTGTCGTCCCTGGGAGAATCCCCTCCATCCCGGCCGAGGCGTGCCCTGGGAGAGACTGTGCGGCGCCGACGATGAGGAAGCAGTTCCCGGGCTTGGACACAACATCCTCTCCATTCTTCTTGCGCTCGCAGCAGTCGGTGGGGCGCTTGTAAGCCGGATTCGCTCGAAGCTCGCATTGTCTATTCGTGTCTGGGTCGGGCTTATCTCGCCACTCTCCTGGTCGAGACGCTGCCCCCGAATCAGGCTCCGGGTCAGCGGGCCGGGGGCCAGCTTCAGTTTGCGGGTCCTGCGCCTGCAGGCCAAGCGGATCGATCCACTGATTGGGCCGGGATCGCGCATACCGATACACGTTCCAGTCGCCGCGCTGCCCAATAGGGTCCTCGCTGATCCACCGCCCAAGCTCGGGGCGGTAGTAGCGCTCACCCCAGTAGCCCAAGCCGGTCTCGGCGTCAAACCACTTCGTGCTGAAGCGGAAGGGCTGGTCGTACTCATTCTCGCCGGGCTCGTTGAGCCGGGCGCCGTACGGCGTGTAGATGTAGCTGGCCGCGATGGTGCCGAACTTCTGGTCAGCGGTTGTCTCGACAAGCTGCCCGACGTTGCCGTTGGCGTCGTAGAAGTAGATGAACGTCCGGTCGTCCGCTGTCGCAACGGTGCCTGCGGTATCCAGCGTGCCATGCAAACCGCCGATGCCGCCAGCCCCTTCCAGCGAGCCGCTGAGGTCCAGGCCCCAGGTGTACTTGCGGAGCACCGCGTCACCGTTGAGCCCGTCGAGCTCCATAATCACCCGCCAGCCGTCATAGGCGAACTTGCGCACTGCACACTCACCCGCCGGTGCGACCCAGGCCGAGCCGTTCCACGCGTACACCCGCTTCACCACCCGCCGCCCCAGATAATCATACCCGAACTCGACCTTCCGGTCGCCGCCCACGGCGCGATACGCCGGCGTGACGGCCACCAGCCGATTCTCCGCGTCCCACGTGTACGTCGCCCCGCCGGTCATCCCGAAGCTGTTGGCCAGCAGCGCGAAGTCCGCCAGATCGACATCCCCGTCGCCATCGAGGTCGGCCGGGGGCCAAGAGGGCGGATCAAGCCCGACCGCGGCCGGCGCGCGAGGCGATCTCCTCGCCCACAAGGGACCGGCGGCCACCGCGCAAGCCGATCTCCTCGGCCACCAGGAACCCCCGCCCGGCCCGCAGACAGACGTACTGCCCGGTCTCCGGGTCGCAGAAATGCTGCCTCGTGGACGCTACTGTTCCTCGTGGCGCACAAGTAGAGCTATTGTCAAATCTCGTTGATGGCGCGTGATCAGGCGGCGTCCTTCTCGGCTCTTTCTCCGTCGACGAACACCACGCCGGCGATGACGTCCGGCAGCCACTTCGCACCGTTCAGCAGCCGCGTGATCGTCGAGGCGCTCAGCCCCGCCGCCTGGGGACCCACCAGCGCTTGCAGGGCCTCGGTGAAGTCGCCTGTGCTGATGCCCTTCAGATACCACCGCGGGAGCAGCTCCTCGATGGCCTTGGTCTTCCGCAGGTACGGCGGCAGAATCTTCGAGCAAAACCGCTCTACCGGCTGCCCCGTGGCGTCCAGGTCTTGCTTGATCGTCTGACCCGGCGCGATCTCCACTTCGCGCTGGCCAACGATCCGGCGATCCAGCACCCGCGGGCGGGTCACGCCCAGCCGCCCCACGCCGGTGAGCAGGGTCCGGGGCCGATCGTGTCCGTTACGTACCACCTGCTGGTGGCCGTGTTCGTCCCGGAAGTGGGCGTGCTGCAACGTCCAGTCCTCGACCTCGACCTCAATGGCCTCGGCCAGCAGGCGTTGGGCCCCGTCGCACAGAATCTCGCCCAGCGCGTCGCGGGCTGGACTGGGCACGTTGGGCGCGGGCGGCACGTCGTGGCTGCCCGGCGACACCCTCGTTGCCTCCAACCCCGCCGCCGCTGGCGGCATCGTTCTCCTCCGGCTATCCTCGTGCATCGGCGTACTCCTCTGCCCATCGTGGGCGGCTCGGAACGTTGTTGCATCCCGAGAGTACGCCGCCTTTTTTCACTTGGCCATCAACGAAATTCGGTTATATCTCCGGAGACAGCCGCGGCGGCTTGTCAGGAGAAGGCCCCCTGAGGTATAAACGATAGTCAGGACTGGCGGGGTTTGAGGCGCTCATCTCTGGCTGCATTTGCGGCGCCTCGTGACAATCACCCGCCGTCCACGAGATTCGACCGTGACTTCGGCTCGCATCTGCCCAGGTTGTCGTCACGGACACTTGGTGACGATTCGGCAGGGGCAGACGCCTGCCGGTCGGCGTCTACCGCATCTCGCACAAACCACGACCGCACCCGTCGCTCCTGGTCCGCCCGCAGCTTCGTGATGCTGTTCTGCACGGCAAGTCCCTCGGCCCGACACCGCTCCATGAGCTGCCGCGCCGTCAGCCCCAACTCCCGGGCGAGGTCCTCGATCTTGATGCCTTTCTTGCCCATCGTACCGTGCGAGGACAAGCCTCATCGCTCAGCGCCGCTCCCGCATGATCGTTTCTTACAGGGGTTCACCACGAATCCGAGGCGGCTCGAACGCGGGCGGCGTGCGTGGCGTCGAAAGTACTCGCTGAATGGCAGTCAGCTCGCGAGGCGTCAGACCCCAGAGCTTGGCCGCGACCTCGTCGATCTCTTTCTCCAGCTCCTCGATCTCAGACGCACGGCCGCGGGCCGTAGCGTCGTGGGCGCGTCGGGAGAGATCGCTTAACTTCCTGTGGACCGGGTTCCCTGACCGGTATCGCGGAACCGCGACCCGCTCCAGAACGTGCGTCGAGGTCGACGTCGTCACCACGTACGAGCCAACAGCGAACACGGCGGGAGACGAATTCAGTGCCGCGCACATGTAGAACGCCTCGTTCGGACGGGCATCGCACGGAACCAGCATGAGCTTGTGGTCAGGGAGGATCGGCAGACGCTGCTCGCAGGGCCCGACCACGCTCGCCTGGAAGGTGGTGGACTGCTCACGCCAGACGACTTTCCAGGGAGCCCTCGTGTAGGGTCCGACATTGTACATCGAGTAGAATGGAGCGCTTGCCTCGAAGTACTTGCGATACCCCGAGCGCTCGCGGAGTTGTGTCTCAAAGCGCTTCAGATAGGTGTAGGTCTTCGGCCAGCGTCGGCGCATCTCGGGCTCCGCAATCCCCGCCCGGGTCTGCGGGTCCTGAGCCAGGATGATGTGCGCCGATGGCTCGGCGTGCCAGCGACGCACGTTCCGTCCCCGCAAGAGCGGGTACAGCAGGTCCGGCTCGATCGCGCACCGCACGCGCTCGACCTTGATCTTGCCCACATCGAACAGGTTCTCGATCAGCACGCCGCCGGGAACCTCGCGCAGGATGCGGACCCAATACATACCGTTGAGCCATGTGCAGGTGCCCGCGTACGCCGCGTAATCACTCTTGCCCATGACCTTGCGCAGTGCCGCGAGGACACTCTTCGGCGCCGTCAGCCACGGGCTGGTCGGCGTGCCGGTGTCCACGGGGACCGCCCCGAGTCGCTCCCGCGCGGTGGCCGCATGTGCTTCATGCTGCGGCACGTCCGTTGCGATCCTCCCGCGCCGGATTTTGGTCCAGACCGTATAGGGGACGGGGTATCTCGTTGGGGTCCTCGACTTGCCGCAGACGAAGATGGCCGTGCGGTTGGCGGCCGCCTCGAACGGCTGAAAGTCGGAAAGGTCATCGACGCTGTGCACCTTGATATGGCATTTCCGCCGGCGCCTCTTGGCGCCCGTGTCCTCATCGTACTCCAGGCGGCGAAATCCGTCCCCAGCGCCTCTCGTCTTGAAAACAGTCTGCGTGATGACGAACCCAAGCGTTCCCCCCACCTTCAAGTAGTGGTCGGCGCATGCATAGACGAAGAGCATCGAGAGGTCCTTCTTGCCACCACCTAAGCGCCCCGCTGACCCACTGAGCGAAAACAGCCCGTAGCGCTTGAACACCTCCGCGATCTGCTGCCGGTAGTCTGATCTTTCTCCCTCGGGCAGATCCGCCTCCATTCGTCCCGGCAGGCTCTCCCAGTTCACCCACGGGGGATTACCGACGACTAGGTCAACGGGGTTGTGGCAGAGGAACACGGGGGCAAAAGCGTTCTTGATGAACCGCGCCCAGACGCCGTTACGTCGATCCGCGTCCAGGGTGCGCACGTCGGTGAACAACTGCCGGTGCTGGTCGCGGACCGCCTCCGAGACGGGAATCCCCTCATTCCGACATTTCGACAGGAAATCGTCACTCGTGAAGCCCGACCCGGCCCGCGCGCAGTCAGCCAGAAGGTTGCAGTACTTCCCCAGTGTCTCCCGCTCCACGGTCACTTCGCGGGGCACCAGGAACATCTTCGCGCTGGTCGGGACGCAGATCGGCTTCTCCCAGAGTTCTGATCCGGCCGGCTCACCGTACTCGGCCGGCGTCAGCACTGAGTCACACAGATAGACGGGGACCTCCAGGCGACCTCGATAGTCAAATAGATCGTAGAACTGGATCAGGAAGTTGGTCCGCGCCGCGAGGACGGCCAGCGGGTTCAAGTCGAAGCCCTGGATGTTCCGCGCCGCGGCCGCCGCTACATCCTGCGGCACCGGGGCACGCTCGAAGTTCTGTTCCAGCCAGCGGTTGATGCGGGCCAGCGCAAGCACCAGGAACGTGCCGGAGCCGCAGGCCGGGTCGAGCACCCGGCGCTGCGGGTCGCCATCGTAGCCAGCCGCGTCAAGCGTCTCCTCCGCGAGCCAGTCGGGCGTGTAGTACTCACCGAGGTCGTGGCGCACCTGCCCAGGCACCAGTTCTTGATACAGCTTCTTGAGCAGATCGCGGGCCTGGCGCGGGTTGTCACGCAGCGAATTGGGGTTGTACTCCAGCAGGCGGGCCGTGATGGAGCGGGCGGAAGCGTCAATCTCCGGTGTCCACGCCGAAAGATACCCCGAGAACAGGTCGCCCTCGAGAAAGTTGGTCACGCCGAGGTGCGCGTAGATGTCGCCGTCTTCGAGCCTGCGAAGACGTTCCTGCAAGGCAGCCGACGTAGGTGCCCGCTCCATCTCCGCCAGCGGCGAGGTGCCGATGGTCTGAAAGTAGGTGACCACGTGCGCGGCCAGCAACTTCATGAAGAGGGCGTAGTAGGTGTGCAGGGCAAAGAGCACGACAATTGGATCGTCGCCTCGATGCGCAAATTTCTCCGACAGAACTCCCAACTCCCGACTGGGGTTGCTCAGGTCGTATCCGCACACCTCGCCGAAGAGGGTCTTCCATTGCCCGAAGAAAGTCCGGACGCGCGGCTCGTCCTGATGCTGCTGGAGCGCGGCGGAAAACGCGGATACCCCTTCGCGCGCTCGGTTACTCCCGCTGCCGAAATCGTCCGCGAGGAACTCCGGGGTGAGGGCGAAGCCGCGGGTCCCCAGGTTGAAGATTGCCCACAGAAAGCGCCGGGCGCTCCAGCGGGACACCTCGACGGGCTCCTCAGCAGTGATGCGTCCGGAGACAAACCGGCGGAACACGAAGTACCGCCCGTCGCACCCGATGCCCAGCATCGGCGCCCCCGTCCGCCCGGTTTGCGCAGCCACGTCGGCGAACCGGCGGTCGATCTGGTCGATTACTCGGCGCGTTCCAGGCGAGGAGAGCTGGGGCCCGAGCTGAGCGGCGCTGTCCGCAGGGTTCTTGTACTCGACGAACACGCTCCCGTAGACCGAATCGACCTGTCCCCTCAGCAGCGTGTATTCGTGTTGGGCTTCGATCTGGACGTTGAGGTCTCTGGCGACCAGAGCCAGTTGAGCCACGGCGACAGCGCGAACGTCCTCTTCCTTCTTCGCCCGCTGCGCGGCGCTGCGCAATTTCCGGGCGAAGCGCTCCGCAAACTGCTCCAGTTCGCCGGCGCGGGTCTGGAAGAGGTCCGGCTGTTGCGGATCCGTCCTCTGCCGTCGGGCCATGGGCAACAGGCTACCGGGTACACCGCATAGGTCAACACGCTGCCGCCGCGATAACGAAACGCCCGGCCGCCTTCTCTCCGACCGGCCGATCACTCTCCGCAGGGATTCACCACAACGAGTCGCTCCGCGGCGGCGGCCGCGTTCAACTCCGCGTCGGCGGACACAAAGATCAACCCCTGCCCACCAGTGAGCCCTCCCGCAGCCAGCAATGCGCAGGCCAGCTGTACGCTGTCAGCAGCGCGCAACCCATGAACGCCCACCAGGTCGCAGGCGCGGGCGATCGTGCCCGCCGCCAAGTCCACCACCTCGTACAGTTGCCGTGAGTCCTCGTCGAGCGCCTCAAGCACCCGACGGGCCAGGTCCGCCGACACGTCTCCCACGCGCCTTCGGCGAACCGTGGCTGAAGTCACCTCCACCATCGTTAGGCGCGAGACCACCACTCGCTCAGCGCCGGCGATGATTTCGAGGACACGCGGCGTTCCTTCTTCGCCCAGATAGCGTTTCACCAGCGCCGATGAGTCGAGGAAGTACGCAGGCATAGGTCAGCTAGCGCCGCTCTCGCAGGATTGTGTGCGACAGAGGCTCCCCTCGAACGGTACCGAGGGGGAAACGCGCCGTAGGCGCTTTCCCCTGCGCCAAGACCTGCTCCACCAGGGGATGCGAACGGTTCAAGCGAACTTCGGTCACCGGAAACTCCGGTCGCTTCGGATTCGGCACCTTGGCCAGAATAATCACCTGGGAGTCTTTCATCCGGTCCAGCGTTGTCTGAGCTTCCGCCCCGCGGAACCCCAGATCGGGAAGCAGCGCCTCCACCAGGTACTTGATCCACACGAACCCGCGCGCACTCTCATGCCGTGCAAGTTCCCCGATCACGCGCTCTACCCCCGGATCTCCCGCCGGAGTAGCGGGCGGTCGCGCGGCCCCTCCGTTCCCACTGCCGGCTGCGGGCCCTGCCGGAACGTCGCTCGATCCGGCGTCACTGGCGTCGGGGTCTCCAGCGGGAAAACCATTGGGGAATATCGCGTGCAGCAGAATCCTGCGATTCGCCAGGCTTGCTATTGATGCATCTGAGCGAATCTTGCGCTCCGAGTCAGCATCCTTAAGAGCCACGCTGTCCGCGGCGAGCAATCCGCGTAACTCAGCTTCGACCTCGCCAACTGTAAGAGACGGAACAATGTGAAGAACCGGTCGGAAAATGGAAACCATCGAATACCACTCCTCAACAAACCATACCACGCCACGGAAACCCCGTGGTTTTCACAAACCACAACAAACAAGCGAACAGGTTGTCGTCGGGTGGTCGGGTCGCCCCGGCCACGCGCCTGCCGAAATCCGGCCGGCTGAAAACGTGCTGACGAACCTCCAAGCGGCTCCGGTAACTCGGATCGCTCCGAGACGGAGCTGCTTAGCTCCAGGTATATCCCCTAGAAAGGAGGTGATCCAGCCGCAGGTTCCCCTACGGCTACCTTGTTACGACTTAGTCCCAGTCACCGGTCTTACCGTCGGCCGCCGCCTCCTTGCGGTTGGCTGAGCGGACTTCGGGTACTACCAGCTCCCATGACTTGACGGGCGGTGTGTACAAGGCTCAGGAACACATTCACCGCGTCATGGCTGATACGCGATTACTAGCGATTCCAACTTCATGGAGTCGGGTTGCAGACTCCAATCCGAACTGAGGCCGTTTTTCTGCGATTTGCTCCACCTCGCGGTCTCGCGTCGCTCTGTCACGGCCATTGTAGCACGTGTGAAACCCTGGGCATAAAGGCCATGAGGACTTGACGTCATCCCCACCTTCCTCCGGTTTGACACCGGCAGTCTCGCTAGAGTCCCCGGCATGACCCGCTGGCAACTAGCGATAGGGGTTTCGCTCGTTAAGGGACTTAACCCGACACTTCACAGCACGAGCTGACGACAGCCATGCAGCACCTGTGCACGTTTCACCCGAAGGCAGCTTACTCCTGTTTCCAGAAGGGCATCCGTGCATGTCAAACCCAGGTA
>JAKQDH010000125.1 GCA_029558835.1 Planctomycetota bacterium
CTGAACGCCCGCGCCATCTCGTCGCTGCAGCAGAACGCCGACCGGATCCAGAGCGACGTGGGGAGCCTGGTGCGCGACATGGAAGCGTCCATCGCCGAGGCGAACGCCTTCATCCGGCAGATGCAGGCGGACAAATAGAGCTGCTGCCATCGACTAGAATTCACACAACATCCGCGTCTTATCGCCGATAATTGAATAAAGATCGTCTTTGAGGGGGTGCAGGATGAGTATCGGCCGCATTCCCAGCAATGTCCCCATCGACACCGAGGCCATCGCGCAACCGGAGCAAGCTCACGGAGCGCCGCCCGCGGCGGGGATCACCCGGCCCGCCGGCCTGGACGCCGGGGCGATCACGGCGGATGTCGCCGCCGAGACTCCGCCCGATGTCGTGCCCTCGGCCCAGACCCACCGCAGTGAGATGTCGTTTCAGGCCAGCACGATGAAGCATCGGCTGCTCAAGCAATTCGCGGAGATGCCCGGCCCGCTGCCGAATCCTGCGTCGGGACCGCCCGGCGATCTGCCCGGCACCATTTCTCAATCGCCGTCCGGCCCCCCAGCCGAGTCCGCCCCGCTGCCTGAAAACATCCCTGAGAACGCAGAACCGCAGGATCTCCGGACGGCAGAGGAAAAAGCAAGAGAGGACCGACTCAAAGAGATCCTCACCAACGTAATCCAGACCAAGAAAGAATCCGGCGAAGATGTGCTCGACAATATCCGCTGACTGCCGCCGCCCGATGCGCCGGCGGATCGATATGATTTCAGGGGAACACCGCCCGGCGGCGCGAGTGCCAGCCGCGCCGGGCGCGGCCACGAAAACAGTCAAAGTGCAATATTTCGAACAACTTTCGGACCGGATGGGTCGATAAATATTCAAATAGTCGTCTGATCAGGAGGGCGTGATGAAAATCGGTGGCCTACCACCCGACATGCCCATCGAAGACGGACTCGCGCCGGGACTCGAAGAGGCCCGGACGGCTCCGTCCGTCGCCGATGTGGCGCGGCCGGCGGGCGGCGAGGGGATGGAACTCCAGTCGGACATCGCGGCGGAAGCGCCGCTGGTCGGGTCTGCGGCCCAGGCCAAGCTGGCCGAGATGGCCTTCCAGGCCGAAATCGTGAAGCAGCAGTTACATGGCCAGGTCGCCAACATTCCCGGACCGCTGCCGGAGCCGGCCCTGGGGCAAATCGCCACCGTCCCCGGACCGCTGCCGCGGCCGGCGGCCGGTTCCCTCGACGGGCCGGACGACATCCGGGGGGACCGGCTCCGGAATTCCGAGGATGTCTCCGACGAGACGGAGAAAGCAGCCCTGGAGCTGCAGCAACGCATGGACCGCAATGAAAAAATGGTCTCCACCATCTCCAACATCACGAAGAAGTCAGGGGACACGAAGGACGACATCATCGACAACATCAAGTGAACCGGCCTGTCCCGCCACGGGCACGTCGCGGTCCGCCGCCCGCGCCCGGTGGCTATCGACTGTGACATCCCGCGCCACGTCGTCAGCCCCCGGTTCTAGACGACCCGCCCGGTTCCCGGATGCCGGTCGCTCTCAATCCGCGGTCAGCAGCGGCGCCAGGTCGAGGCCGGTCCAGTTCTGGATGCGGGGCACCTTCAGCCAGATCCGCAGGCTCGCCGGCTCGGCGACCACCTGGTAGATGGTCGTTTCGACCTCGGTGGGGCCGCCGAACGGGATGGTGGTGTCCAGCACCTGCATCATCACCTCCGGCGTGAACCGGCCGCGGTGAAGTCGGCCCAGGCGCACCAGGTTGTCGTAACGGCGCTGGCTGGTGTCGGCGACCACCTGCTCGTCCATCTGCGACAGCGGCCACGTGGCCCCCACGAAGTGGTTGGTGGCCGCGAGGAATTCGAATTCGTTGCCCCCCCGCGGCCGGCTGTCGTACAGCGACATCTCGTACGAGCAGGCGCCGGTGGGGTCGGCCGCGTTGACGATGGAGCAGATGTCCGGCAGGGTGGCCAGCAGCGCCTGCTGCGCCGCCTTCAGGCTGGAGTAGTCCTGCAGGATGCCGAACAGGGTGGTGAACACGGACGTCCGACCGAGGCTGAAGCCCATCCAGGGGCCCGCGTTGAGCTCCAGGAAGAGGCCGTCGCGGTTGATCCCGGTGGCCGCGTAAATCACCCCGGCGTAGTTGATCAGGGCCACCGGGATGCTCCCGTCGCCGGGCTTGAAGACGGCCACCACCATGACCCGGGCGAAGGTGCTGAAGAACGCCGAGTCG
>JAKQDH010000157.1 GCA_029558835.1 Planctomycetota bacterium
GCCGTCCGCCGTCAGCCCGTTCTTCACCTGGGGGTTGTCGGTGACGTAGGTAGGATCATCGTAGTCGACAAACGGGAAATCGAGCACCTGCCAGTAGGCCGCCAACGTCACCACCACCAGCACCGCGGCCAGGCAGAACACGACGGTCGATGGGCCCCCCGAGCGTCGCAACGACGGGTTCGATAAGGGAGATCGAATCGGGGTCATATTCAGTCCCATTTGGTGCCCAGGGCCCCGCGTAACGACAGGGTTCCCCGGGGCGGTGTTGACAGCCCGCGCAGGCTGAGCCCCGAGAATCGCGTCGATCTCGACCAGCGGCAGGCCGTCTGGCAGCCCGCGCGGGCGGTGCTCCGAGTTCAGTTTGGTCAGCGGCTCGCGGCCACCGCGGTCCGGGCGTGGCCCGCCGCGAGCGTCGGCTCCCAGCCCAGCGCGTCGGACCCGGGTTCCGGTAACTGAAGTATCGGGCGGGCCGTGGGCGGGTGTCCAGACCCGCTGCCGTTCGGCAGCGCAGGTAGGGCGGTTGCGGAGCCCACGGGGGAGGCGCCGGCCGCGCTTCACGAGCGTTTCCGGGTTGAATCACCGGGCGGCCATCGGGTACACTGACGTTTTGGGAGTTGCGGTGCGACCGGGAGGCAACGGGCGAGAGGGCAGCGTTGCCGCACATCGCAGGAGGGAGGCGTGCCGCCACTTCCGAGCGCAGTTGGGAGAGAAGAGGACGGAAGGGCTGCGTGTCAGTCCGCGCGTGGGGGGCGGTCAGCGATCCAGATCACGAGGTCACCGATAGACGTGGGCTGATGAAGCCGCCCCGCGCCCGGCGCGAGACATCACATCCTGGTGTGCAGGTCGCAGGCTCCGGAGCAGGATCCGTGGCCACGTGCAGCAGCCTGACCACTGCGTTCGGGTGCACTTGACAAGGGAATCCGGGCGTCGTCGCGGGATCCGCGGCCGGACGGTGGCAGCGGTCCGCGACGGCAGAGGAAACGAGCCTCGCGAACGGGTTTTTCGCCGTGCGCCGAGCGAAGCGTTACGCGCGGAAACGTGGGCTGCGTCGGGGCGAGCCTCGGAGGATGGCTGAGCACATTCGGAGCCTCATCATGAGCACGTGTCAGCGGAACTTAAGGATGAGTGCGATGGCGGTGGCGTGGCTGACGCTGGCGGTGGCGCTCGCGGCACTGATGGTCGGCAGCGCGCGGGGCGGCGCCGGACCGGGGGAGATGACGGCGGCCGCGGTGGGGGCCCCTGCGCTAGAGACGCAGCGGGTCGACGCTGCGGCGGGGCCCGCCGACGCGGTGACCGGCGTGCGTGCCGGCGTGGTGCCGATGAGTCTGGCGGAGTTGGCGGACCGGTGTGAGCACGCGGTGACCGGCACCGTGATTGCGGTCGATTCGTACTGGAACGAGGACGAGTCGCAGATTCTCACCGACGTGCAGATCGCGGTGGAGGAGGACTTCAAGGGCAACGTGGCCGGCCCGGACGGGATTCTGGTGCTGACCGAGCTGGGCGGCACGGTCGGCGAGGATGCGATGGTGGTGACGAACCGGCCGTCGTTCAACGTCGGCGAGCGGGTGCTGGTCTTCACGTACCTGTTGGCGGACGGGCGGCTGATTGTCCTGGGGGGTTTCCAGGGCAAACTCGTGCTGGCCCCGGCGCCGGGGACCACGCTCGATGAGCACGGCAACCGCGTGGACACGGGCGCGGTGGCGGAGAGCGGAACGATCGCGCATGGCGAGCCGGGGCGGGACCCGGTCGCGGAAGTCGCAGAGCTGATGGCGGCGCGCGGATTCACGCGGGTGCGTGCGGTTCGGGTCGATGAACGTGCGGTGGCGGCAGGGCCCCTCGCTGACGCCGCGGAAGTGGCCCTGGCGCACGCCCGCGCCGAACTCTGTCCGGCGAATTGGGCTGAAGACGGTATGTATGCCGGGCGCAACCCTCTGGATGAACTTGCGCCGCGTCGCGACGCCTTTGCGAAGCACTTTGCGAGTCCGGACGGAACGAGCACCGCAATCATCTCGCAGACTCCCGTCCATTACGCAGATGAGCAGGGGATGTGGCGGGAGATCCGGACCGACATCCGGGCGAATCCCATTGTCGACCGGAACGGTTACCCCTACGCGATCCTCGAGAACACGTACCAGCTTTTCTTTGGTGCGACGCTCGATGACGGTTACGTGGTCAACCTGGCGGAGGGTGACCTCCGCCTGGGACTGGGTGGCGAGCTACGCTGGCTGACGGCGGACGGGAGCGTGCTGGAGGCGATTCCGCGCGCCCCGGTCGTGGGCAGCGTAACCGACAACACCATGACGTTTGCCGGGACGTATCCTGCCGCGGATGACCTGTTGCGGGTTCGGCGCCGGGGAGTGGATCACGACATCGTGCTCTTCGCGCCACCCGCCGGCCCGGAGGCGACGACTCTGGCCTTTCGGGAATTGGTGCTGCTGCCCGAGGGCTGGCGCGTGGAGGCGACGGAGCCGGCGGCGTGCGGGCCGCAGACGGCGGGAGGGCTGGCCGTGCTGGACCAGACCGGATACCCGGTTGCCGAGTTTGTCGCGCCGGTTATTCGGGAGTTGCTGGCGCGCGAGCTTACCCACGACGATCCCCTTAAGGGCTCCTACACCGAGCGCCGGGTAGAGTCGGTAACGGGGTCGTATCACGTGGAGGCGACGGCAGGCGGCGTCTTCGTCGAGACCCGCGCTCCGCTCGCCTGGCTCCTGGATGCGGAGCGCGTCTACCCAGTGGTCGTTGATCCGACGGTGAACTGTTACCCGAGCGAGGTCGCCGGCTGGACGGGGTTCTCATACGACTCTTCCACGTGTTACTGCGGCGACAGCTCCTGCGGCGACAACGTCCGCTGGCGCGGGGGCGCGACCGTTCGCAAGGGCTGGATGTACTTCAACACGGTGTCCATTCCCGACGGGTCAACGATTAACGATACCGTGCTCTGGTACAACCTGGGGGAGCAGAACTGTCCTTACTACTATATGCGCGCCATGGCCGGCTTCACGACGTCGTGCGCGACGGTTTGGACTTACGAAACGACGGGCACCATCTACGTACATAAGAACTCCTGCCCTGTCACCGGCTGGAACTCCCATGATCTGGGGGCTACCGCCGACGCCGATTTGCAGGCCCGGCTCGGCAGCGACTACTTTGGCACCGCCTTCGACGAGTACGAGGCGGGGGATTACTACGCCACTGCTTACGGATACTATGGCAGCAACGATCCCTACGTCGTGGTTACCTACACAGCCGGCGCCCTGCCGGGTGACACCTGCGCCACCGCTCAGAATCTGGCCGGCCTCACCAGTCCCTACAGCGGCACGACTGCCGGCTATGCGGATGATCGCGTGAGCTGCTGGAACGGAGCGTCGGGCGGGCCCGACCGGTTCTTCTACTACGACGTGCCGAACTACTACACCATTGACATCTGGCAGTCGTACAACAACTTTGACTCAGTGCATGAAACCCGCCGAGGCGCCACGTGCCCGGGCGACACGCAGATCGCCTGCACGGATGACGACGACTACACCCACCACACCTGGACGAACACCACCGGCTCGACGCAGCGCGTGTGGTTCATCCTGGACGCCTACGGCAGTGGTTCGGGCGCTTTCACGCTGAACTGGACGGTGACCCCGATCGATCCGTGCAACTACGTCACGTCCATCGGCGGGTGCGGCTCCGGCTACACGCAGACGTACAATGGGAACGGCTCGGGGGTATGGGACATCGCGGCGTGCGGCTACAGTACGCCCGGCATCGAGAAGGTCTACAGCTTCGTGGCCCCGAGCACGGGCACCTACAGTATCCAGGTAGCAAGCGGCGGGTGCTGGGTGGACTACTTCTGGCGGGCGTCGTCATGCAGCAGTTCGGGCTGGAACTGCATACAGGACATCTACTCGGCGGGCACGTACGGCGCGATGTCGTGGACGGGAGGGACGACGTACTATATTCTGCTCGACGCGGAGACCACCTCGAGCTGTACGCACGAATTCTATATCAATTGCCCGGTGACCGCGCCGAACATCAGCGGCGTGTCCCCGTCCAGCGCCCCGGCCGGGGTGGGCAGCGCCGGGCCGGCGGGCAGCCTGGTGACCGTCACGGGGACGAACTTCGGCACCAAGGGCGCCAACGACCATATGCTGTTCTGGCAGAACGGTTCCAGCTACGCGTACGATGATACCTACATCGTGTCCTGGACCGACACCCAGATCCAGTGCTACGTGCCCGCTACCGCCAGCTCCAAGGACTGTGCCGTGTATAAGAACGGTACGTGGTCGAACCTCTACACGTTCGGGGTCACGTTCTCGTTCTGGTATCGCTGGCTCGATCAATCGATCATGCCGCTGGTTTACTATGTGAACCCGACCGCCTCCGGTGTCGATGCGGACACCACGCTGGCAGTGACAAGGGCCTCGCTACAAGCCTGGGAGAACGTGGCCAACACGTACCTGGACCACAACTATCGTGGTACCACAACGCGCGACGGCAGCAACCATAGCGACGGCTACAACGACATCACGTGGCGGACGGGCTGGCCGTATGACCCTGGGTACATCGCCCAGAGCACGATCTCGCTCAGCGGCAACATCATCGTCGAGACCGACATCGAGTGCAACGCCACGAACTTCACCTGGAGCGCAACCGGTGAGGCCGGTAAGATGGACATCCAGAACATCATGGCGCACGAGGGGGGGCATGGGTTTGTCGGCCTCAGCGACCTGTACGGTGTGCCCGACAACCAGAAGACGATGTATGGGTACTCGGAGACCGGCGAAACGTTCAAACGCGACCTTGCGGCCGAGGACATCGCCGGCTGCCAGTGGCTGTACCCGCAGACCGGCGCGTTCGCGCACGACGCCTGTGCGTCCGCCATCAACATCAGTTCCCTGCCGGCGTACGTTTCCGGCAAGAACTCGGCTCCGTATGCCACGGATGATTACACGAGCAGCACGTGCGACGGGCCGTACCGGAATCTATGGTGGAAGGTCACCGGCACCGGCAACGAGCTGGTGGCGACAACCTGCAGCGTAAACACGACGTTCGACACGGAGATCGCAGTGTTCGACGGCTGCGGGGGCGACCAGGTAGCGTGCAACGATGACTACTCCTGTACCTGGAGCGGCCTGCACTCAACGGCGCGCTGGTGCTCAGTGTACGGACAGACGTACTACATCTCCGTCGGCAGCTACTACCAGGCGTATGGGACGGGCTCCTTCGAGTTGTACGTGTACGAGGGTGAAGCCACGCCGGCCGCGCCGACCGGCGCGACCGGCGACCCGAGCACGCTCTGCCAGGGCGAGGCGACAACGCTCAGTTGCAGCGCGCCGGGCGCCGGGGCGGTGGACTGGTACAGCGGGAGCTGCGGGGGAACCTACGTCGGCACGGGCAACCCTCTTGCCGGCGTGGCACCCGCAGGCACCACGACCTACTACGCTCGGGCCCGCAATGCGACCAGCGGGTGTGCCAGCGTGGGTTGTGCCGGCGTGACCGTGGCCGTCAACCCGGTACCGAGCAACGATGCCTGCGGCGGCGCGGCCACGGTAACCCTGGACGTGCCCATGGCGGGCAACACCGCCGACGCCTGCTGCCACGGCGAGACGCTGGGGGACTGCGGCACCGGCGACGGCAGTGGCGGTGCTCTTTGGTACAAGGTCACCGGCAATGGCAACCAATACACGGCCAGTACCTGCAACGACGCGAACTTCGATACCAAGATCCGCGTCTACACGGACGGCTGCGGGACGCTGACGTGCGTCGGCGGCAACGACGATTACTATGGCACGCCGTCGTGCTCCGGCAACACGTCGTGGTACCAGTGGTGCACGGAGATCGGGCGAGAGTACCTCATCCTGGTGCACGGTTACAGCTCATGGGAGGGCACTTTCAATCTCACCGTCACGGATGACGACTGCTCCGCGCTTGACGACGACTGCAACTTGGGCACGTGTCAGCAGTCGGGCGGCTGGGGCTACTGCGTCGGTCAACCAGCCAATGAGGGTGGCCCCTGCGGCGACCTGGGGAACACGGACTGTGACAACCCCAACACCTGCAACGCCGGCACCTGCCAGCCGAATCACGAGCCCTACGGCACCGGCTGTACGGGCGACGGCAACGTCTGCACGGACGATATCTGCGACGGCGCCGGCAGTTGCACCCATCCGCACAACTCGGCGCCCTGCGATGACGGCGTCTTCTGCAACGGGACGGACACCTGCACGGGCGGAAGCTGCTCTGTACACAGCGGCGACCCGTGCAGCGGCGGCCCGGAGTGCAACAACGTCTGCAACGAGGGCGCCGGGAACTGTTACGCGGCTTGGGGTACGGGCTGCACGGACGACAGCAACGAGTGTACGAATGACGTCTGCGACGGGGCGGGAGCCTGCGTCCATCCCAACGCCCCGGACGGAACAGCCTGTGGTGATCCGGGCAACACCGATTGCGACAAGCCGGACACGTGCAACGGCGTCGGTGCCTGCCTGTCCAACTACGAACCGTACGGCGCCACCTGCACCGGCGACGGCAACGACTGCACGAGCGACCTCTGCAACGGTACCGGGAGCTGCATTCACCCGGCCCTGCCGGATGGGACCGGTTGCCCGGACGACAACGACCCCTGCACGGACGACGAGTGTCTCGCGGGAATCTGCGAGCACACCGACAACAGTCCGACGGCGCCCACGGGCGAGCAGGTGACCCCGGCCTGGGTGTGTCCGGGCGGGCCCGCCAGCCTCTCGGCCACCGTGGGCCCGGCCCAGGCGCTCGATTGGTACACCGGCGGCTGCGGCGGCACCTTCGTCGGCACCGGCAACCCGCTCACTGTGTATCCAATTACCACGACCGTCTACTACGCCAGGGCCCGCGACGCAACGACCCAGTGCGAGAGTGCCGCGTGCGTGACGGTGACGGCCACGGTGGACAGCGAGGCCCCGTGGTTCACATTCACGCCTGCGAACATCCAGCAGAACGCCGATGCGGGCGGCTGCGCGGCGGTGCTCTCGATCAGCCCGGCCACGGCGGCGGATACCTACGACACGAATGTGCAGGTGACCTCCGAACGCAGCGACAACCCCGCGCTGAGCCTGACGGATCCGTTCCCCGCGGGCGTAACCACGGTCACCTGGACGGCCAGCGATGATTGCGGGCACAGCCTGCAACACCATCAGTACGTGACCATCAACCCTTACAACGACCTGATCGTCACGACCCAACTGCTGGCCGTCGGCGGCGGGAGCCTGACGCGTTGCATTTCATTCGAGTTGTTCGACTGCGGCGGCGCCACGGTACCCTTCAGCGAGGACGTGCTCTTCACGGCCGGCACCAGCGCGTCGGTGAACCTGGAGGTGGCCTGCGGCGATTACGACTGCCTCATGGCCCAGGATGAACTGCACACGCTTACGCGGCGCCTGGGCCGCAACGTCGGGCTCAACATCGTGGGCACGGATTACGTGGCCGGCTTCACCGGCACCACGCACGGACTCATCGGCGGGGACCTGTACGATGACAACTGGATCGACATCATCGACTTCGGCCTGTACGTGAACCGTTGGGCGACGCATTACGACAGTAACGCCGACACGTTCGACGACGGGCACACCCCTTGCAGTTGGAACCCGACGCCGGGCGGGCCGTACCATGCGGACGTCAGCGGGAACGGCGTCGTGGACGATGATGACTATACGTTTATCTACATCGCGTTCCTGACGACGGGCGAGGACGATTGCTGCCGCGCGTTCGGTCCCTCCGGCGCAGAGGGCGAGGGGCCCATCGCGGAGATTTCGGTTGCGCAGCTCGTTGAGCGCGGACTGGGCGAGTTGGTCATCGCCGATCTCAATCACGACGGCTGGGTGGATCAGGCGGACATGGGGGCATTCCTGGAGGGCGCCCGGCCGATGAGGGTGGCGCCGGTTCTGCGACCGGTGGTGACACCGTAGCGGGAGAAGGCGGGGCCTTCGGTCGGCACGCCGTCCCGCGGCGGGCCGCCGGAAAGCGGGAGCGGGAAGGGAGACGTGCTTGAAGGGGCAAGTGCCGCGCGTGCGTCACCCCCTTCAGACGACGGCAGCGTGGGGAAGACACTGCGAAATCGACCCTCCCCCGGGGTGCTTGCTTGTTGGGGGCGGGTAAGGCATTGCGCTGGAGAGCGGAGAAGAGACACCGGACTTGGAGGAAGGACAATGAGAAGAGTATGTGTACTGTTTGGGACGCTACTGGTACTTGCGGTAGCGGGACGGGTCTGGGCGCACCCCGTGTTGACGCTGACGCCCGACGCGGGCTGCTACAACACGACCGACCACAAGGTAGTGACCGTTACCATCGCGCTGACCGGCGATAAGGTCATTGTGGGCGGTCAGTTCTTTCTGTCGTATGACACGACGAATCTCGATTATCAGAGCATCGTGGTGGGGAGTGCTCCGTTCACCCGCGAAATCTACAAGGTGGTGAACGAGGGAGCCGGAACGATCGACTACGCGGTCGGCGTGGTCAACAACACCCCCGGCGCGATGTCCGGCACCATGGCCACGATCACGTTCTGGGCCACGGCGGAAGTCTGCACGACCGCAAACCCCGTCGAGTTCCGCAGCAGCGGACCGCCGTGGACGACCCTGATCGACGCCAACGATGTCTTCTACCGCGTGCCCGACAGCAACTTGACGCTGAACAACCTGGCGGCCATCACTGTCGACGGCACCAGCCCGACCATCAGCGGCTGTCCGGGCAACATCACGGTCAGCAACGACGCCGGCAACTGCTCGGCTGTGGTAACCTGGACGGCGCCCACGGCGTCCGACAACTGCGCCATCCAGTCCTTCACCTCAAACTACGGCCCGGGCGCGACCTTCCCGGTGGGTACCACGACGGTGACCTACACGGCCACGGATACCTGCAATCTGACGGCTACGTGCAACTTCGACGTGACGGTCAACGATACCGAGGCCCCGGAGATCACCACCTGCCCGGCGGACCGCACGCTGTACGTGGACGCCGACTGCGAAGCGCTGGTGCCGGACCTGACCACTGAGGTGATGGCGGGCGACAACTGCGACACCAACCTCACGGTCACGCAAAACCCGTTGGCTGGCGCGATCGTCACTACGGGCACCACCGTGGTGACCATCACGGTGACGGACGACTTCGCCAACGTCGATACCTGCACCGTGACCCTGACGGTGGCGGACAACACGCCCCCGGAGATCACCGGCTGCCCGGATGATATCACGGTGAACGCCGATGCCGGCGGGTGCACGGCCGTGGTGACATGGACTGCGCCCTCCGCGGCTGACAACTGCGGCATCCAGTCGTTCACGTCCGACTGGGATCCGGGCAACACCTTCCCCGGCGGCCCGACCGTAGTGACCTACACGGCCACTGACATCCATGAGAACATCAGCACGTGTTCGTTCACGGTCACGGTGCTGGCGTTCAACGACTTCCTGTTGGACATCGAGATCCAGGGCAGTCTCGATGCCGCGATTGAACGGTGCGTCCTGTTTACGTTCAACGACTGTGCCGGGCACGCCTATTCGTTCGAGAAGGAGGTGTCCTTCGCGGCCAGCGGTCTGGCGCAGGACGTGCTGCTGACCGAGGAACTGGCCTGCGGCAACTACACCTGCGTGACGGCCGAGGACGAGCTGCACACCATCCAGGTGCGGGTCGATCTCACCCCGGACGGCGGCCAGTACGTTGCGGACTTCACCGGCGCCAACATGCTCTACCAGGGCGATCTGTACAATGACAACTGGGTCGATATCATCGACTTCGGTGTCTTCGCCAATCGCTGGGGTACCCACCCACCCGTGAACACCGACTGCGCCACGACGGGCTTCCATGCGGACATGTCCGGCAATGGCACGGTGGACGATGGCGACTTCACGTTCATCCAGCTCAACTTCCTGCTGGAGGGTGATGGCCCCTGCTGCGTGCCGTTCGCGCCAGGTGCACCGCAGGGCATGCCGCTGATGGAGATCTCCGTGGCGGAGCTTGTCGCCCGCGGGTTGGGTGAGCTGGCCAACGCCGACCTCAACGGTGACGGCCTGCTGAATACGACCGACGTGATGCTGTTCGCCGCCGGTCAGCGGCCCCGGCCGCCGCAGACGGTGACACCGCAACCGGTTACCCCGCAACCGGGCATGCAACCCACCCCGGTCCAGCGCGGGCTTCCCACGGCGGTTCCGGAGCGCATTGCGCCGTAGGTAGCGACAACCGGCGCGGGTCCGGGCGGCCTCAGCGTCGCCCGGACCCGCTGCCCGAACGTGTGCGGAAGAGCACCTGCCCTGCTTGCGTCTTTGCCCGAATGGGCCGGAGCGTTAGACTGGCGGGGCACCAGCATGATCGAGTGGACGCCCACGCGGAGGAGGAGGCCGAATCGGGCGTCCCAAGAGTGACGGATCTGGAGCGGCGTGGGCGTCGCAAGCCGTCCATGCCGCTCCACCCCGTCCACCACGGTGAAGCAACGCGGAAGGAGCGAGGTTCAAACGATGCAACCGGTTAAGACGTATGCGATGCTGGCGGCGATGTTGTGCATCGGGAGTGCGCTGGGAACGGCGGCGGCCTTGGCCGACGACCCGCCGCCGTACATCCCGGTGAACCTGGAATGGCGCCCGGCCTGGCAGATGGTGGCACCGGGCAGCGCGGTCCAGATCGGGCTGTACGCCGTCGCCGACAGCGAGGAGGAAGAGCAGAAGATATCGGCCGCTCGCGTGCTTTTCGGATGGGACCCCGCCTATCTACTGCTGGAGGGGCTCAATCAGTCGGGGGCCGCCCCGTTGATGGTCTCGACGTTCCCCCAGAACGACCCCTACGGCCTCAATGAGGCGAACGGGAGCGTCCCGTACCGTCCCCTCGATGGAGACGGGTACTACCAGGCTTGGGCGATGCTCGGAGACAACCTGTATGCCACGCCGGCGGGCACGCTGTTGACGACCTTCGTATTCACGGCCATGGACTACACGGCCGGAACGACGCTGGAGATCTTCGAGACGGCCGGTAACCCGCCGGGGACGAGTGCGGTGTTCGATGGCAACTGGGCGAACCGCAACATCCTGGCCGAGCGGGGTTGCGCGATGGTCGTCATTCCGGAGCCCGCGACGGTGCTCCTGTTGGCGACCGGTTGCCTGCTGTGGCGACGCCGGCGGTAGCGCAGCGACGCGGAGACTTGTCAGCCGGGCACGGCCGTGCCGACCATGCAGCCCGACGCGTAAAGTCAGCGCGGGCAGGCCCCTCGGGCGGGGTCCGCCCGCTTCTTCTGCGCTCGTAGTCTCGTGAAGCGGAGAGGTACGAACGGGTCGTGACCAGAGTGACGCGCGCACTGCATAGGACCACGCCAACGCGAAACCAACGTGGTACGCCTAAGCCAGCCGCGGGCGACTGCCGGCATGCCGCGGGGACGTCCGCGCACGCCAATGGGAGGGCGTGGCGGCGCTGCGCTTGCCCATGCCACCCGCATTGGAGCGGCGGTTTCGCAAACGTGTGGCGCTGTTTGGCGTCCATGTGCACCGCGGCGGCCCTGCTGGCCGGAGCAGCCGCTGGGTCGGCAGGCATTGAGCAATCTCGCGGCGGCTTACCGCACCCACGCGTTGCGGCGGTCCCGCCGCCGCCGAACGGTCCCCACGCGGGGTTGATGACGGCCCCCGGTTCGATGGGCGTGGACGGCCACGGTGCCGGTGACACGGGACCGTTGCCCGGAGGCGACGTCCCCACCCTGCTCCTTCGTCTGAGCGACGATGGAGGTTACCTTTGCACCGCGCCCGGAGCGGAGTTCAGCGTAATCCTGTCCTTGCGCCATCCGCCGGGGCCGGTGGTCGGCTACCAGGCGTTCGTGCGTTTCGACGCCGACGACGTGACGTTTGTGCGGGGCACGTATTCCCATCCTGACCCGTTCGCCGTCCTCTTCGCCTACCCGATCGCGGCCGTCGATGGGCAGATTACCCTGGCGGCCGGCATACTCCCCGGTATCCAGCCGCCCCTGACGCACGACGCCGACCTCGCCACGCTGACGTTTCTGGCGATTTCCGGCGCGGTGCCCACGGTCGTCGAGCTACCGTCGCACAATCCGCCGTCGCGTCTCATTCTCAGCGACGACACTCTGGTGCTCCCCAGGCTGGTCGACTCACCGTGGATCGTTCCGGTCAACGGTCCTCCCGATCCATGCGGCTGCTTCCGGCCTGACGTGAACACCGACGGGCGCGTCGATGCGGACGATTTCGGCCTGCTGTGGGAGTGCCTTAGCGGACCGCAGGTGACACCGCCCGCCGGCGGATGCGACTGTGCGGACCTCGATGCCGATGGCGACGTCGACCTGGCCGACGTGGCCCGGCTGCAATGGGCATTCTCCGGCTGAGGGCGCTTCGCCCTGTTCCGCGAGCCCGGTAGCGACGCTGCGACACGCGTGCGTGCAAACACGCGTCGGCGGCGTTGAGGCTCGACCGCTCCCCGACGGTCGCGGCTAGCCACCGCCCCGCGTTGCCTCCTCGACGACGCGGATTTCGTCGTCTGTCAGACCGTAGAGCTCGTAGACAAGCCGGTCGATCTGTCGGTCGGTGGCGTCGATCTGGCGCTCGAGGGCGGTCCGCTTGTGCGGGGTCTTCGCCGCGGGAAGGGCCTGGTGCAGGTCGAGCATCGTCTGGACGAGGGTGACGAGGCGGTGGTAGCGTCCTCGCGGGCGCGGGGCCGCACGACCGGGAGGGCAAACCGGGAGACTGCGCGTTTCCTTCAAGACGATCTTCGGAAAATCGTCACGTTGAGCGATAGTCGACTTATGCAGGAAATACCAGGACAGAAGTCGGCTGTTAAGGATACCAAGCAAGTACCTGAGATCGGGCGCACCGGGAAGGGCGAGCACCGATTGCATCGACTTGTTCGTCACGAAGTCTTGTGATACCATGACAGCTTGAATTCGGAATTTCCGGCTGATGAGCTCGCGGAGCAGAAGCCGAGGTCCGGTGAAGTACCGTTCCGGCTTCGGCTCCGCGAGGGTATCGTCAAACTGAATGAACGCCGGCGGCCCCGGTTCGTAGGTGTATCTGCGCACGGTCCCGGTGAACGCCGGGCGCGCGTGTCGGCCCCGCGAACGCCCCGTGAGCGAAAACGGTGTGACGCCTCGCTGGATGTCAGCGAAAGTGCTGAACGGGCGAGCGACGCTCTCAATCTTGCCGAGGATGGATGTAGCCGCGTCATCTGCGCAGGTCAGATACTCGTCCCTGTTGTGCGCGAGCCACCGCGTGAAGTCTGCCGCAAGGTAGTCCTCGTCTATCTCCGAGCTCTCCGAAATCCGATGCCGCTTCGGGAACGTTCGGAGTCTGACCGGACACGGCACGGTCCGTGGCCACTGGAGACGGTCCGCACGCTTGGCCAGGACAAACATAGTCGTGTCAACCCAGGCGCGAAAGACATCGTACGGGAGGTTCACGAAAACTCGCGGATCCGTGGTACAAGCGAGCAGCCGACGTAGAGGCGAGAAATCCGCGCCGCTGTACCAGCCGGTCGGGGTGATGAACGCGATCAGCCCCCCAGACTTCGCCAGACGAACCGCCTGCTCTATGAAGAGGGCGTAGCTGTCCACCCCTGAAGAAACGCCTTCAAAGCGACTTCGCAGATACAGAGACTCAGGCGCGCTGATTGCGGCTCCATACGGCGGGTTTCCGATGACCGCGTCGAAGCCGCAATCGGGGTCGGGGGCCCGGGACTGGGGAGTGGGGACTGGGGACTGGGCGCCTGCAACCCGAGCCCCGGAACCTGAGCCCCTGCCGCCCGGGCCTGACCCCCGAAACACCTCTGGGAACTCAGTCTTCCAGTCGAAGACGTTGATGCGCAGGCGCTCGTCCTCGTCGAACATGTTCAATTGCTGCCCGTTGTAGAAGTCCGGGCCGATCAGCGAGTTGCCGCACTTGATGTTGCGGTTCAGGTCGGGCAGGGCCCGTTCGTGGAAGAGCCGGAGCGTCGAGTCGATCGTCTCGCCGGTCTCGCCCTCCAGCACCTTCAGCAGCAACGACAGCTTGGTCGTCTCGACGGCCTGCGGATCGATGTCCACGCCGTAGATGTGGTTCAGCAGAATCCGCTTCTTTTCCTGGATGGTGAGGCGCCATTGACCGCCGGCGGCTTGGTAGATGGGAAGCGACGAACGGCGGGAGGCCTTGTCCGCAGATGACGCAGATTGACGCAGATTACATACCTGTGATGCCGGCTGCTGATCTGCGTTAATCGGCGAAATCTGCGGACCCGATCCGGGCATCTGGGCGACGTACCAGTCGCGGTGCCAGTCCAGCAGGTACTGGTACGCGCCCAGCAGGAACGATCCCGAACCGCAGGCAGGGTCGAGAATCCGCAGCCTGGAAATCGGGCCTAGGGGCTCGGGGTCAGGGGCTGGGCGGGGTTTCTTCGCAGGGCGGCGATGAGCGCGTTCAGGAGTTTTCCCACGCGCTGACAGAGATCCCAGATCGGCACGACGGCTTCCCGTTTCACCAAGTCGAGCCGCACCGCCAACGTCAGATGAGTCTCCAACTCTGCCAGCGAGCCCCGCGCCATGGAGAGGTGATGAAGGTAGTCGCCCCGGTGCGTCCGGCTGTGCCCCTCCGCGACGTTCGCCGGAATCGAGACGGCCGCTCGTTGGATCTGACTGGCCAGTCCGAAGCGCTCCTGCGCCGGCAGCGCTTTCGCCACACGGTAGACCTGCTCCACGAGGTCCATCGCTCTCTGCCACACTTCCAGGTCGCGGTAGTGCTTGACGGCCATCGGCCTCGTCTCCCAAACCCCCACTCCCTGACCCCCGACCCCGAGTCCCGAGTCCCGAACCCCGTTCTTCGAGCAGCTTGCCGACCGTGTTCCTCACGATGTAGTCGACGATGTAGGTCGGCGTGTAGTACACGCCGCCGGCCTTGCGAACCTCGGGCTTCTCCTCGACCTTGGCGTGGTGGCCTTTCGTCAGGCGGATCACCTTGCCCAGGAACTGCTCATAGACGTGCCCCAGAATCTCCGGCGGTAGGACGGAGAACTCGTAGGGGCTGTCGGGGTAGTACAGGCCGCGAAGCACGTCCTTGAGCACGCGGTCATCAAGTTGCAGGCCCAGTGTCAGCTCATCGATTGCCCCGCGCCCGAACTCAGGTGTGAAGTAGAACAGCCCGGAGTTGTAGCGTTCATCGGCGCGGCGGAAGATCGCGCCCAGGCGCTCGTAGACCTTGTCCCCGTTGAGCAACCCCTGGAGTTGCCCGTAGCGCTCGATGCCCCGGTCTTCGCACAGGCGCAGGAAGACGACCCGGTCGATGGTGCGCTGGACGGCAAAGTTGAGGTCGCGGACCGATAAGTCCGGATTACGCAACGCGAAGTTCTGCGCCAGCATCTCCCGCCAGAGCTCGATCTCCCGGAGAAACTCGGCGTCCACCTCGGCCGTGCCGCGCTTGCGTTTGTTGGATTCGGCGTATTGGTCGAAGGCACCCTTAAGGACGGCCTCCTTGGCGAACAAGCCGCTGATCCAATCCCAGTGGGCGGCGTATTGATCGCAGGTGCAGTAGAAGACGCGGGCCGTGGCGGGCTTGTCCGTTGGCGCAGGGCGGATGCGGCAGTCGTAAACCGCGAACTCCTCGAAGTCCGTCAGGACGGAGAGGGGCAGCTTGCTGGTCCAGGCGTAGCGACGGAGTTGATAAGCCGCCTCCGGATCGCTACTCAGGGCGACCGCCGGCTTCTTCGCCTCGACGAAGAACTTGCGCGTGCCGCCGATGCGGAAGCAGTAGTCGGGTGCCTTGGTGGCCCCGCCGATCTTGATGGCGTCCTCGTGGATGACGTCCTTGTAGGCTTCGGCCAGCCCGCCCTCGTTGTCCACGTCCCAGCCGAGGGCTTCGAAAAAGGGGTCGATGAACTCGCGGCGCACCTGGGTCTCATGGTAGCCTGGCGAGCCATACGCTTCGCGGTTGCGCGCGAAGCGCTCCGCCAGCTCCACCACCGTGGCCGGGCAGGGCGATTGCGCTTCGCGCTCTGAGGTGCTCACGGCAGGGAGAATAGCAGGCGTCGCGCCGGGCTTCAACGCCTGGGCGACACGGCGCAGGAGCCAGCGGGAGCGCCGGTTGTCACTGTGCCAGTTCGTCCGGCAGATCGGCGAGGAAGTCTTCGAGGGGCAGCAGGCCGGTCTCGGCCAGGTCGGCTTCGAGTTCCTCGTCCAAGCCGAGGACGGTCTCGCCGGAGGCGGCCAACTCGCCTTCCGGACGCAGCAGAATGGCGCGGGCAATCTCCGCCCGCTCGATGAACGTAGGCATGTCGCGCAGCCGCCCGTCCATGTCGCCGGCGCAGCAATCCTCGATCAGACGCGCGACCGACATCGGCAGTTCCGCGCCGGCCGACTCCCCCGCCCGCGTGCGCAGCAGACCGGCGCGGGTGGGGGCGTCCAGGTTGATCGTCTGGTTCATTTGCGTGGGCACCGGACGGCCTGTGAGTACCCGATGCAGGGCCGCCCCCAGCCCGAACACGTCGGTCCGCTGGTCCAGCCGCTCCATCCGCACCTGCTCCGGTGCGATGTAGTCCGGGGTCCCCTGAATCTTGGTCTTGGCCTCTCCCAGCCGCGAGCTTTGCCCGAAGTCGATGAGCTTCACCTGGTCGTTGGGCATCAGCAGGATGTTGCCCGGCTTTAAGTCGGCATGCACGTACCCGGCGCAGTGCATGGCGTGGAGCCCCTCGGCCGCCCGGACGAACACCCGCAGCATGTCCGGGATGCCGCGCGGCGCCTTCCCATCGGTCAAGGGCACGCCGTCCACGTACTCCATGAACAGCATCGCGCCGCGCAGCCGGAAGCGCTGGCGGATCATCCGCAACTCGTACACCTTGCGAATGGCGGGATGGTCGATCAGTGACCCGATCGTGTACTCCGCCCGCAGCAGATTGGCTATGCGCACGTCCTCGGGCGACTGAATCTTGACGATCTTAACGGCGTAATCTCGCCCCGTGCGCATACACCGGGCACGATAGATGCGCGACTGGGCACCCGTCCCGAGCTTCTCTAGAAGCCGGAAGTTTGGGATGTCAAGTGTCAATTCCCACCCTCAACAGACAGTGCAAGCTGCCGGACGCTCCGCAGCAGGAGGAGCCCGAGTGAACCCCCAGGGCGCATCCAAACGTGCATCGGCAGTTCGCTGCCGTCCCAGACACCTCCAGCGGAGTCGTCAAGCCGTCCGGATCGCCGCGCCGCAGTCTTGGCGCGGTCGGTCCACACGATCAGCAGGCCTGGGGAGGGCAGAAAGCGGCGAACAGGTATGGGGACGAACGAATGATTGCGTACGGAAAGATTGTCTTCCGCTGTCTGCACATCCCCAACAAATCCAGTATAGGAACACGGAACCCGATGGTCAAATCCAGGCTGGTTATCGGACTTCAGCCAGGGCGTGGGCCGCGTCCGGGGGGATGCTTTGCGGCGCGCCCTGGACGTCTTCCGGGGTGCGGGTCAGGGTCAGTGCTACCAACTCCGGGGGGCAATTGATGCGGATGCGTACCGGCCCCGAGAGACCGACCCCGGCCGTGACGTGGACCAGCGTGCCATTCAGGCGGTGCAGCCCCTGGGATGCCCTCAGCGGGATGCGATCGTGATTGAAGAGGCAACCGAGCTTGGTGAAGCGGATCTGGCCCCCGTGGGTATGCCCGGACAGTAGCAGGAGGACCGAGCCTGGCCGAATGCGGTAGACGGCCGAGGGGTAGTGGGTCAGCAGGATGGTCGGCAACGAAAGCGCGGGGTGGGGCAACGCGAGTTGCGGGTTGCCATCTCGGCGTGACCACTGGGCGAGGCCGGCAACGGCCAGCGTTTGCCCGCGAACGCGCAGCGGTTCCCACTCGTCGAGCAACAATCGGAACGGCAGGTTGGGGTGGGTCGCCATCGCTCGGCCGTCGTGGTTGCCGGGCACCGCGAACACCGGGACGCGTCCTGCCACCGGCTCAAACACGCGGCAGATCAGGTGGGCTACCTTGCGCCAGCGCCGCGTACGGGGTGCCAGGTCGCCGGTAACGGCCACGAAATCAACCGGGGTTTCGGCGAGCAGACGCTGGGTGTGCGTGAGTACGTCAGTCCATCCGCGCACGTGCAGGTCCGAGAGGTGCAGGATGCGGAGCCCCACGAGGGCCTCCGGCAGATGCGGGACTGCAACGGACCGGGTGCGCACGACCAGTGTCCCGTGCCGAACGTCGTCCACCTCGGACGGTGCGAACACGATGGTACCGGTGTCGGTTATGGTCATCGGGCATACATCGGCAGGCCCACCGTGGCCCGTGCAGCGTGTCCCGGTGCGGGCCACGTGTTGGCGGCGTCCGGGAGGCCGACGTCGCGGGCGGGCCTGCTTAGACAATCTACGTCGGCCGGTGGCCGGCGGTGCGGTGGGGGTAGAGCGTGGGCGGCGAGGTGAGGGCTGCGGGCGGCAAGCGGCGGTCCCGCTGTTCCGGGACTGCGCCGTCTGGGTTGTGTCGGCACAGGTGCCTTACTATGATCCTGGAGTCTCAACAAGCGGGCGACCGGCGTGGGTTGGGCATTCGGGCCGGTCTTCGGGCGGTTCCCGGCAACAGATAGAGGACCGGCGGACGCACGGTCGTGCTTACCCCCGGGGCAACACGAGAAGGCGCGGCATGGGCCCGTCCTGCCGGGCGACCGGTCCGAGCGCCTGGATGAGTGTGCGTGCGGCTTTCCCGGCGGGTGGCCAGGGGGCGGTCACCAGCGCTGTCCGGTGCCGCTTGCGACAGGCCGTGCCGGCGGAGGCTCTCGTTGGTATCGGGGCGGTCCACGACGGCCACGCGGTGCCGGCCACATCGCCCCGCGGGACACCCGGTGAGGGAGTCGTTGGGGACCATGAGCGTGCCTAGCGCGGAACAGCAACGTCAGCGGCGGACCGTGGAGACAATCGACCTGGCGGACGTGACGGTCCGCTTCTCCGGTGATTCCGGCGACGGGATGCAGCTTGCCGGGACGCAGATGACGAACACGTCGGCGATTTTCGGCAACGACGTGTGCACCTGGCCGGACTACCCCGCGGAAATCCGCGCGCCGGTGGGCACGCCGGCGGGCGTCAGCGGGTTTCAGTTGCATTTCGGTTCGCACAAGCTGCGCACGCCGGGCGACCGCGTGCAGGCGTTGGTGGCGATGAACCCGGCCGCCCTGAAGGTAAACCTGGCGGATCTGGAGCCGGGCGGCATCCTGGTTGTCAATGAAGACGCGTTTACCGCGGGCAACCTGAAGAAGGCGGGGTACACGTCCAATCCCCTGGACGACGGCTCGTTGAGCGGCTTCCGCGTGCACCGGGTGCCGATCGAGCGGCTGAACGCCGAGGCGGTGGCAGACACGGGGCTGACCGGCCGGGCGGTGGGACGCTGCAAGAACTTCTTCGCGCTGGGGCTGACGTACTGGCTCTACGATCGTTCGATGGAGCCGACGCTCAAGTGGATCGAGGAGAAGTTCGGGACGCTGCCGGCGGTGGCGGCCGCCAACGCCCGGGCGCTCAAGGCGGGCTACTACTTCGGCGAAACGGCCGAGATGTTCGAGGCGCGCTACTTCGTGCGCAAGGCCACCCTGCCGCCCGGACGCTATCGCCGCGCCACCGGGAATGAGGCCTTGGCATTGGGGCTGGTGACGGCCGCCCGGCTGGCGGGCAAGACCCTGTTCTATGGCAGCTACCCGATCACGCCGGCCAGCGACATTCTGCATGAGCTGTCGCGGCTGAAGCACTACGACGTGCGCACGTTTCAGGCGGAGGACGAGATTGCCGCGGTGACCTCATGCATCGGGGCGGCCTACGCCGGCGCCATTGCGGTGACGGGCACCAGCGGGCCGGGGCTGGCGCTGAAGGGTGAGGCGATCGGACTGGCCGTGATGACGGAGCTGCCGCTCGTGGTCATCGACGTACAGCGGGCGGGGCCGAGCACCGGCATGCCGACCAAGCCGGAACAGGCCGACCTCAGCCAGGCGCTGTGCGGGCGACACGGTGAGTCGCCGGTCTGCGTGCTGGCGGCGGGCACGCCGGCCGATTGCTTTGACCTGGCCATAGAGGCCGTGCGCATCGCCACCGAGTTCATGACGCCCGTGGTGCTGCTCAGCGACGGCTACATCGCCAACGGGGCGGGGCCGTGGCGGGTGCCTGAGCTCAGCGCCCTGCCGATGCTGACCGTCAGGCACCCCAAGGCCGGGGAGCCATTTGAGCCGTACCAGCGTGATGAGCGACTTTCCCGACCGTGGGCGCTGCCGGGCACGCCGGGATTGCAGCACCGCGTCGGCGGGCTCGAGAAGACGGATATCACCGGGCACGTGTGCTATGAGCCGCAGAACCATGAGCACATGGTCCGCCTGCGGCGGCAGAAGATCGACAATATCGCGCGGACGCTGCCGCCGCTGGAGGTGCTGGGGCGGCGGGACGCGGAGCTGGTGGTGGTCGGCTGGGGCAGTACGTATGGGGCGATCACCACGGCCGTTGAACATTGCCAGGCGGAAGGCCTGAGCGTTTCGTCGATTCACCTGCGTTACCTGGACCCGCTGCCACCGGAGTTGGGCACGCTGTTGCCGCGTTTCGGGCGGGTGCTGATTCCGGAGAACAACCTGGGCCAACTGCGCCGCCACCTGCGGGCGGAGCTGCCGGTGGACCCGCTGGGGTTCAACAAGGTCCAGGGCAAGCCATTTGCGGTGGGGGAGATCGAGGCGAAGATCCGCGAGGTGTTGAAAGGAAAGTAAGAGTCATGCCGGCGGACGTTACCCTGCCGCAGCTTACGGCGAAGGACTACGCCAGCGACCAGGAAGTGCGCTGGTGTCCGGGCTGTGGGGATTATGCGATTCTGGCGCAGATGAAGAAGGTGCTGGCCGAGGTCGGCATCCCGCGGGAGAAGCTCGTGTTTGTGTCCGGTATCGGCTGCTCGAGCCGGTTTCCGTACTACCTGGAGACGTACGGGCTGCACGGGATTCACGGGCGGGCCATGGCCGTTGCCACCGGCGTGCGGGTCGCCAATCCGGACCTGTCGGTGTGGGTGGTGACGGGGGACGGCGACGGGCTGAGCATCGGCGGCAATCACTTCATTCACACGATGCGGCGCAACGTCGATGTCAAGGTTCTGCTTTTCGACAACCGCATCTACGGCCTGACGAAAGGACAGTACTCACCCACCAGTCCCCAGGGCAAGAAGACGAAGTCGACCCCGCTGGGTGCCATCGACTATCCGCTGCACCCGCTTTCCGTGGCCATCGGCGCGGAGGCGACGTTCGTCGCCCGCACGATCGACGTGAACGTCAAGCACCTGGCGGAGGTGCTTAAGCGGGCGGCCGAGCACAGGGGCACCGCGTTCATTCAAATCTACCAGAACTGTGTCATTTTCAACGACGGCGCGTTCGAGTACGCGACGGATAAGCCCACCAAGGACGACACCACCCTCTACCTCGAGCACGGCAAGCCGCTGTTGTTCGGCCGGGACCGCAGGCAGGGCATTCGGCTCAACGGCATGACACCCGAGATCGTGACGCTCGGTGAGGGCGTCACCGAAGCCGATCTGCTGGTGCACGACGAGAAAGCGGACGACCCGAGCCTGGCGTATCTGCTCAGCCGCATGCACCACCCGCAATTCCCCGAGCCGATGGGCGTGTTCCGCTGCGTGCAGCGCCCGACCTACGAGGACCTCCTCATGGGTCAGGTGCAGTCGGCGATCGAAGCCCACGGCCCCGGCAAGCTGGAGGACCTCTTCGCCGAAGGCGAGACCTGGGACGTGAGCTGACGGGTGGGCCCGGGCCGCCTGGGTTTCAGCGCTGACCTTGTAGCCGTCCGCTCTGCGCCTTATCCTGCCCGCCATGCGGCCGACTTGCCCCGCAGGCTCGTCGGGAGAGTCGAGTGGACAGGGGCGCAGGAGTGCTCGCCATGGCCAAGCGGCGAAAGGCCCGTTCCCCCGAGCCCGAGGTCTCAGGCCCCGTGAAGGGCGACTTCATCGCCCCGCCGGAGGCATCGGAGACGGACGAGCGCGAGGACGCTCTGCCGCGGCAAGAGGAGTTCTGGCGCCCGCCGGTGCGGTTCGGCAGCGTCCCGGTGGAGAAGGAGCCGCTGGGCTGGGACCGCCGGCGCGGCTTCCGCAAGCTCTTCCCGCATGTGCCGCTGCCGTTTCAGGTCATCGAGCGGGTGACCTTCGGCCATCCCGAGCTGGAGCCCAACCGCCTGTTCTGGGGCGACAACCTGCACGTCATGCGGCAGCTTCCGTCGGAGAGCATCGACCTGATCTACATCGACCCGCCGTTCTTTTCCGGCCGGCAGTACAACGTCATCTTCGGCGACCAGAACGAACTCCGCTCCTTCTCCGACATCCGGGAAGGGGGCATGCCTGGCTACCTCATCTGGCTCAACGCCCGGCTCTACGAGATGAAACGGCTGCTCAAGAAAACGGGGAGCATCTGTGTTCATCTTGATTGGCACGCGGTGCACTATGCGAGGGTCGAGTTGGACAAGATATTCGGCCATGGCTGCTTCAGGAACGAGGTCGTCTGGTACTACTACAACAAGATGCATGATCGTCGCAAACGCCTGTTACCGCGAGCACATGACGCGATCCTCGTGTTCGGTAAGACATCGGAAGCTAAGTACAACCAGGTCGAGATCCCGCTTGAGCAGCCAGTCAAGAGACTCGCTCGAAAGAAAATCGGCGGTCGCGCGGTCAACGCCCGTGATGAAGACGGCAACCTACTTTACATCACGAAGAGCTCGCGGGCCCTGGATGATGTATGGCGAATCTCAATGCTGCAGCCCGCGGACAAGACCTATCGAATTGGTTATCCCACCGAGAAGCCACCGCGACTGCTGGAATGGTTAATCAAAACTTCAGCTACGAAGGGGACACGGTCGCCGATTTCTTTTGCGGCGGTGGTGTTACGCCATTCGCGGCTCAGGCGCTCGCTCGCCGCTGGATCGCCTGCGACCAGTCGCGGGTGGCGGTGGCGATCACGGCCGACCGCCTGGCACGCGGGGCAGAGCAGTTGATGCTCGACCACGTGACCGTGCCGATCCCGGACTTCACGATCGAGCACTGGGGGGTGTACGAGTCGCGGCGGCTGGCGGAGATGCCGCCGGAGCAGTTCCGGGCGTTCGTCCTCCGCTGCTTCGGGGCCGTGCCGGAGGAAATGGACAGGATTAACAAGATTCACAAGATCAGAAACCAAAATCCTGTAAGTCTTGTAAATCCTGTCCATATTCATGGCTACAAGGGCGCGATACCGGTCTGGGTGGGCGAGCCGGACCAGAAGAAGGGCGTCACCGCGCAGGATGTGCAGGCGTTCGCCAACGCTATGCGCAAGACGCTCCGCTACCAGCAGGACAACCTGCGCGAGGGGATCATGCTGGCGTGGGCGTTTCGGCCCGACGCGCTGGAGGCGGCCGAGCGCCTGCGGCGGCTCGAACAGACGGACCTCAACTTCATCCGCCTGGATATGATCCGCATCGACTCGCCGCGCTTCCGCGAGCACGTGACGTCGCTGACAACGCAGCACGCAGACTACGAGAACTTCCTGACGTTCGTGCAGGCGCCGAAGGTCGAGGTGGGGTTCAAGCGCGTGGCCGCGCGGAGCTACGTGTTCGACGTGAGCGAGACGGTCGTGATGAACCCCGGGGCGAAGATCATCAACGTGCAATGGGACTTCGACTACGGCAAACGCTTCTCCAGTACGCCCGGTTACTCGTTCATCCGCGGGAAGAACAAGGAGGCGCAATTGCAGGCGCAGTACGAGTTCCCCAATGCCGGGAGGCAGCGTATTGCATGCAAGGTCCAGGATGACCTCGGCGGCGAGGGCCTGTGGACGGCGGAGATTGACGTGGAGTAGACAGGATTTACAAGATTAACAGGATTAAGAGAGAGAGAAACAGAATCTTGTCAATCTTGTGAATCCTGTCCAACCAGGCCGAGCAATGATACGGGATTTACAAGATTAACAGGATTAGGAGAGAGAACAACAGAATCTTGTCAATCCTGTAAATCCTGTCAAAAAAGAGGGCTCGATGACCATTGACCAGTTGACGGAGAAGGTGATTGGTTGCGCGTACCGAGTTCATAATGAATTGGGGGCCGGGTTCCTGGAGAAGGTGTATGAGAACGCGCTGCGGATCGAGTTGGCTGAGGCGGGATTGCGCGTGCAGCAACAGCACCCAATTCCGGTGGTATATCACGGCGAGGTGGTGGGCGAGTATTTTGCCGATCTGATGGTGGAGGACTGCCTCATTGTCGAACTGAAAGCGGTGCAGAGCGTGGGCAAGGAGCACGAAGTGCAGTTGGTGAATTACCTGGCGGCGACGGGCATTGATGATGGCGTGCTCATTAACTTCGGCTCCTCGGTCCAGGTGAAACGCAAGTTCAGGCGGTACAAGGAGCGGGCACCATCCTCGGCGGTCGCGCCGGGCCGCGCACCGGCGGGGACCGGCGCCCAGCCCATCGCCGGGAGCGTGGTTGAGGGGCAGTGAGCAAAGAATGGACAGGATTTACAAGATTAACAGGATGAGAAGGAAGTAGAACGGGACCTTCGGGGTCTTGGACGTGACGGGACAGACAGGCTGGACGAATCTGATCTTGTCGATCCTGTAAATCCTGTCTAATGATGGGACTGCGATGTTCAACCGCTTCGCACAATACGAGGATGCCTTGCGGGACTGGCGCCGGGACGGAATGCCGGGGCTCAACGCCGAGTCCTACAAGTATATCGAGTTCCTGACTTCACCTGACGACGATCAAGCGCCGCGGGCGGGCACACTCTGGCCGCACCAGTGGGAGTCGTTTCTGCGGGTGGTGTATGCGCATGAGGTCCTGGGAAAGGGCGAGATCGGGGCCGACGGCCTGCTGCTCAACGTGGTGACCGGCGGCGGCAAGACCGCCGTCATCGCGGCCATCGTCGCCTGGCTGCGCATCGCGCACAGCGTGCAGAAGTTCGTCCTGCTTTGCCCGAACCTCATCGTGCGCGACCGCCTGGAGGACGACTTCGAGGGCGGCAAAGTGTTCAAGGACCGTGACCTGCTCCCGGCGAACAGGCCCGAGGATTTCGTTCTGAGCACCCTGGGTAGCGGGAGGCAAGGGGGTTGGGCTGACTTGCTGAGCGCAAGCATCGTGCTGGGCAACATCCACCAGTTCTACCAAAGCAACAAGGCCGGACAAAGCAACCTGTCGGCGTTGATGAACGGGCCCGGCTTCGCCCTGTTCAACGACGAAGCGCACAACTCACCGGCGCCGGAATACGAGGCCACCCTGTTGCGCATGCGCGAGAAGATCGTCCTGCGAGTGGACACCACCGCGACGCCCGACCGGGCCGACGGAAAGGCGCCCGATAGCGACATGATCTATGAGTACGGCGTGACCGACGCGCTTGCCGATGGACTCATCAAGACGCCGGTGGTCTACCAGCCGGACATCAAGACTGTGGAGTTGACGTACACGGACGCCCGAACCAGCGAGCGGCGCAAAGTCGAGGAGATCGACTGGGAGGAAGTCGACCGCCTGGGGCTCAGCGCGACGCAGTGGGTGACGGACGACGAACCGATGCGCCAGCAGATGGCCATCGCACTGCGCCGCCTGGAGGAACAGGAACGCCGCGCGAAGGGACGCTATCAGCCGATCCTGTTTGTCGTCGCCGTGTGCAAGCTGGACGCCGAGAAGGCGGCGGATACGCTTAACAAGTACTTCAAGGTCAAGGCGCTGCTGGTGACCGAGGATAGCGACGAGGCCGATCGGCAGAAGGCGCGCGAGCTCGGCAAGGAGAGGAAATCGGGCAAGCCGTATCGCGCGGTGGTCAGCGTGCTGATGCTGCGCGAAGGGTGGGACGTGCCCGAAGTCGGCGTGATTCTGCTTCTGCGCAAGTTTAGCTCGCGCGTGTACGGTCAACAGGTCACCGGGCGGGGGCTGCGGCGGGTTCGCGTCAAGGGTATCGGTGCCGATGAGCCGCAAATCTGCGCCGTTGTGGATCATCCGAAGCTTGAGCACCAGTGGCTGTGGGACATCTTCAATGCGAAGAAGCGCGAGAACGTCCGCATTGACGACCTGTTTGACGAGACCGAAGACCTGCCGCCTCCGCCGCCCAAGCAGCAGCTCGACAAGCCGGGACTCGTCATCGACGTTCCGCCCGTCGATCCCTCACTGGTGGACGATGGCGAGTTCGACGTCGGGGACGTGCCTCCGCCCCCGAAGCCCGTTGAGAACTGGAAGCATGTGCTGGACCGGATCGAGTACCAGCCCACGGTGGTCGAGATCACCAAGGTGGGCATTGCCGGTGTAGTCGGGCAGGAGCTGGGCGGACGCGGCTGGCGAACAATCCACTCGGCGCCGGACACCGGGGGGCCGGGCGATGCGGCCGCGCGTCCGTCTGACCAGGCCGTGCGGACCGCCGTGAAGGACAGACTCCTGGACATGGCCGAGGAGTTGACCGTCGAGGCGGGTTACGCCGCTGCATTCAAGGACCGTGTGTACAGCGCGCTGCTCCACCACGTCCGGGCCCGGTTCCTGAGCGGCGCTTCCCTCGGGCTTGCCGAGCGCGCGGACGTCGAATTCGCGTGGAAAATGCTGCCGCAGGTCAAGGCGAAGACCGCGGGGATCCCAGGGCTGATAGCGGGGATCATCGAGTATGGCGATTAGCAAACACGGCGTGTACACCAACCCCGCGAAGAGCCCGTGGAACTTCGAGCGCTATCACAGCGATCTCGAGCGACGGATGATGGATCGCCTTGAGCATGACCCGCACGTTGTCAAGTGGATGAAGCGCCACGGCATTACCATCCCCTGGATCGACGGACAGAGGCACCAGCGCCGGTACGTCCCTGATTTCCTCGTGGAGTATGAGGGAGGCGGAAAAGCGGTCATCGAGATCAAGGATCCGAGCCGCCTGGACTCCAACGACGTCCAGCGCAAGCGCAGAGCGGCGGAGATATGGGCCAGGCAGCGGACTATGGAGTACGTCCTGGCGACATGCGAGTAGCTCCCTTCAGCGGGTTCCGGCGAGCGCCTGGCACGCGGTCCGATCGCCTTGTGAAGTCTATATCGTGGCCATGCGGCTGCTGGCACTCTGCACCGCGACCTCTCCCTTCCTCTCCCATTGGCCGGCGTTCACGAGCGTGCGCTCGCGTTCGGCCAGGCGCAGGTCGGCGTCCACCATCATGCGGACGAGTTCATGGAAGCCCACGCGGGGCCGCCAGCCCAGCAGGTCGCGCGCCTTGCTCGCGTCGCCCTGGAGCAGCGGGACCTCGGTGGGCCGGAGGTACTGCGGGTCGAACGCGATGTGGTCCTCCCAGTTGAGGTCCACCCGGCGGAACGCCTCCGCCACGAACTCGCGGACACTGTAGGGAACGCCGGTGGCAACGACGTAATCATCGGGGTCGGGCTGCTGGAGCATCAGCCACATCGCCTCGACGTAGTCGCCGGCGAAACCCCAGTCGCGCCGGGCGTCGAGGTTGCCCAGGTACAGCTTGTCCTGCAGGCAAAGGCGGATGCGCGTGGCCGCCCGGGTGATCTTGCGCGTGACGAAGGTCTCGCCCCGGCGGGGTGATTCGTGGTTGAACAGAATGCCGTTGCAGGCGAACAGCCCGTAGGCCTCGCGGTAGTTGACGGTCTGCCAGTAGGCAAGGACCTTGGCGCAGGCGTAGGGGCTGCGCGGATAGAACGGGGTATGCTCGGTCTGGGGCACCTCGCGCACCATGCCGAACATCTCGCTGCTGGAGGCCTGATAGAACCTCACCTGCCTGCCGGTGCTGTCGCGGTAGTCGCGCAAGGCTTCGAGCAGGTGCAGCGTGCCGAGCCCGACGACCTGGGCCGTGTAGACCGGCTGGTCGAAACTCGTGCGCACGTGCGACTGAGCGGCCAGGTTGTAGACTTCATCGGGCCGGACCTCACTTAACACCCGGCGGAGGCTGAGCGGGTCCAGCAGGTCGCCGTAGTGGAGGCGGAGGCGCACGTCCTCGTGGTGGGGATCCTGGTACAGATGATCGAGGCGTTCCGTGGTGAACACGCTGACGCGGCGCATGATGCCGTGAACGCGGTACCCCTTCTGCAGCAGCAGTTCGGCCAGGTAGGACCCGTCCTGCCCGGTGATGCCGGTGATCAGTGCGGTCTTGCCCATCGGACCATCCTCTCCGTTGGTACCAGGCCATCCGGACGCCGAGGCACCTGCCTTGCCATCATCAGTCCCCCAGGTCCGAAGGACCTGAGCACCCGACAGACTCCGAAGCGTCTGTGCAACCTCTCTCTCTCAATCGACAATCGACAATCGACAATCGACAGTCGCAAATGGCCGCGCGGAATTCGCTTCTTCGGGCGTGGGCGTGACGACGGGCAGTCCAAGCCAGTCGTGCACCGGCCGGGCGTCCAACTTCGCCAGCCGCAGGCGCGTCGCCCGCGCGTGCACCGGGCCGGCGTTGCTGACCACGAGCGCGTCGGCCGCGTACTCCAAACCGGCGGCGACGGACACAATAGGCGTCCCGCGATAGACGCGACCCGGCGCAGCGAAGCGATCATCGAGAATGGCCGGAACATCAATCCCAGTGTCGCGAGCCGCACGCCAGAACGGGTAGATGTTCTTGCCGAGGTCGACAAGCAGCACTCGGCGCACGCCCTCGCCAGCGAGCTTCCGCAGGTGGGCATGAATGAAACGCCAGCCGAGAAAGCGCTCGCAACCGGCGTGGTCGAGCCGCCAGCGTTGATATCGGGGTCGTTCCCAGAGCGCTCTCGCCAAGCCGGCCACGCGGCCACGCATGTGCGCCCATCGGGTGCGCGCGCGTGCCGCCAGCCAGGCGTAGCGTTCGAGCCAGTCTTGCCGGTACACGCTCCAGTACGGTTCGGGCAGGTAACGGGCCGCCACCCGCAGGTTGTTCCGGATGTCGTAGAAAGCGATCCGCGCATGGCGGCGGGCCTGGGCGGTCTTCAGGTGCTCAACCGCCAAGTCGTTGAAGACTTCGACTTTCCACCCCCCGGCCGTCAGGCGGAAGCTCAGGTCGTACTCCTCCGCCTGCATGAAGAAGGTCGGGTCCAACCCGCCGACCGCTCGCAGTGCGGCCGTGCGCAGGCCGACCCCACACCCGACGAACACCGCTGGCAACGCGGCCCCCTCCTCGTGTCCGTTCGGCAGGTGCACCGTGAAGCCGGCTGCTCCGAGCCGGGGGTCCGCACGGAAGTGGTCGATCATCCGCAGGACGGCCCCTTGGCGAGGGTAGGAGTCATCGTCGAGGAAGACGATGAATTCGCCGGCGGCCTGGTGCACGCCGTAAGCCTTAGCGCAACTGCCGGCGTTGCGACGGCGGCGAATCACCGTGTCCGCCAGGTCGGCGGCGGTGTCAGGCGTGCCGTCCGCGGAGGCATTGTCGACCACGATCACTTCATAGTTGGCGCGCGGCAGGCCGACCCAGTCGGGTGCCGCCAGCCTGCGGAGTGTATCCACCACGACTTCGTGGCGGTTGTGCGTGGCCAGGATGAAGCTTACTTGCCGGCCTGCGCGCATATGGGGCGCCCCTTTCGCCCCCGGGACGGGGGCGATGGTGTTTTTATCGGTCGGTTCGGTGTGATACTGGACCCGTGGGGCGGGCGGGAGCGTCGTCTTGGAAGGTGCGATACCAAACGTTGGCATGGGCCGGCCCGCAGGGACTCCGTTTTTGGAGACTATATTCCGCTGGCACTGGAGCTGCGGACGCCGTTGCTGTGGGGCATGCAGTTGCGCCCCAATGTCGGCGTTGGCGTCAAGTGGGAACTGAGCAGATTCCGATAACTGTGTCGATACGAGGCTGGGAAGCGGCCTTGGGGGTGGGTCGGGGTGCCGGTCGGGCTCCGACACCTGGCAGGTTCATGAGAAGGAGTCGAGTGAACATGCGATCAGCCACGCCGGGGGAGGTTCGGCTTGAGGTTCAGGCGAGGCGGCGACCTCCCGGGTTGGCTGTGCGTCTTCCTGCAACCGCACACGGGGTTGAGACAAGTGGCTCGACGTTGGAAGTAGAGGAGACGGGCGAGCGGGCCCCGGCCGAGCTGTGGCTGGAGTGCACCGATGCCGATGGCCGGCCAGCGGAGTGGTTTCACGACCTTTGGTGGACGGAGGTGCTCAGTCGGTGGGGTGACCTGTCGGTGACGGTGCACGTCCTGCCCACTCCCGGGGCGTTGCTGCACGCGGTGGTGGTGTCGGCCGTCGAGATGGTGCGTCGCGTGGCGCCGCGTTGGCGTGTCGTGGGTCATGCGTATGTGGACGAGCTAGGTGCCGACGCCGCGGTGGAGGCGCTAGCGCGGAGCGCCTACCACGAGGTGCGTTTGATCGACCAGCCGCGTTCCACGTGCAGAGGCGATCGTTCGGAATCGTCGCTCACCCTTCCTGAGTTCCTCGGGCGCGTTCGGCGCGAGCAGGAGCGGCTCGGCGTGACTCGTCCGATTCTTACCCGGGTGGCGGATGCGCCCGCGGGCAACTCCGGCGGAGCAAGTGCCTCCTTCGGCTCCGCCGGGACCGTGGTCACTGCTCCCGTTTCCTTGTTTTCGCGGTAGCGAATGGGTCATCGTGGGGCCGTCTTGGGCGACCTGCTGCGGGTCGCCCCGCGCGCCGGCGGAGGGTACCGGTCGGGTGTTGCCGATGCTCGCTTGTCCGTGCGCACCGGGCTACGATACCGTGCATGTCGCTCGTGGTGCAGAAGTTCGGGGGCAGCAGCCTGGCCACACCGGAGAAGATCCACCGGGCGGCGCGGCGGGCGATTCGGTCGAAGTTAGAGGGGCGGCGCGTCGTGCTGGTGGTGTCGGCGATGGGGGACTCCACCGACGAACTGCTGAAGCTGGCCTCGGGCGTCTGCTCCGATCCGCCCAAGCGCGAACTGGACATGTTGCTGACGACGGGGGAGCAGGTGTCGATCGCCCTGATGGCGATGGCCATCGAGTCGGCGGGACATGAGGCGATCAGTCTGACGGCAGGGCAGCTTGGCCTGGTGACGGACAGTGCGCACACGCGGGCCCGCATTCAGCGGATCAGCCGGGAGCGCATTGACCGCGAGCTGGACCAGGGGCGGATCGTCATCGTGGCCGGCTTTCAGGGGACCGACGCCGGGGGGGAGATCACGACCATGGGGCGCGGCGCTTCGGACACTACGGCCGTGGCGCTCGCGGGGGCCCTGGGTGCCGACCGCTGCGAGGTGTACAAGGACGTCGACGGGGTGTACACGGCCGACCCGCGGCTGGTGCCCAATGCGCGTCGCATTCCGGTGCTCAGCTACGACGCCATGCTGGAGATGGCCGGCGCGGGGGCGGGGGTTCTGCATCCGCGGGCGATTGACTTTGCCAGGAAGTTCAACGTGGCGTTGGAGGTGCGCAGCTCGTTGTGGGAAGGGAAGGGTACGATGATCACGCCGGAAACCGCCGAGACGGCCGCCCTGCCGGTGCGCGGCGTCGTGCTGCGCGAGGACCTGGCGCTGGCGGCGCTTGCCGGAGTGCCGAACCAGCCGGGCGTGACGGCCCGGGTGTTCGCTCAGCTTGCCGACAAGCAGATTCTCGTTGACGACATCGTGCAAGGCGTCGAGGCAGACGGGCGCACGGTGCGGATCAGCTTCTCGATCAGCCGGACGGACGCCGGCGCAACGCGCGAGGTGTGCGAACGACTCAGGCAGCAGTGCGGCTGGGCGGGCGTGGAGATGGACGAGAGTGTGTCGAAGATCAGCGCCATCGGCGTGGGCATGCGGTCCCACGCCGGTGTGGCCCACGTGATGTTCGACGCGCTGGCGCGGGCCCAGATTGACGTGCTGGGCATTTCCACGAGCGAGATCGTTATCAGTTGCCTCGTGCGTCGTGGCGACGGGCCGCGCGCGCTGCGGGGGGTGCATGATGCCTTCGGGCTGGGTGAGCCGGGGCCGCAGGCGCCGATGTCCGGGGTAACGTCGTTGCAGGGGCCCGCCGCGACGAAGCTGTAGCGGTGCCCCCGTGGTCGGCGGGCGCTGCCGGCTCCTGCGACGCTCGCCGTGGGGCGAGGTTGCGTCGGGGTGATCGCATGCGCAGACGAAGGCCATGCTTGCCCGCCTCCGTGTTCTTCCCCCGGCCGTGGCGGCGCCGGCGCACGGTGGGGTGGGTCGTGCTGGTGCTGGTGGTCGTGCTGGTCGGCGCGGTGGACCGCTACTACGCGGGGCAGGGCGGCGGCGACGATTGGGCACGCTACCACGACCGTTGCTTTGCGGTCGCGAAGGTTGTGGATGGAGACACCCTGGACGTGGCTGCTCCTGACGGACGCAGCGCGACGACGCGCATCCGGTTATGGGGCGTCGATACGCCCGAGCTGGCGCGTGGGGATGGTGGGGCGATGTACTTCGGTCCCGAGGCAGGCGCGTTTGCAGAGCGCATGCTCGACGGACAGACGGTCCGCCTTGTCCTGCATCCCCAGCGCTCGCGCGACAAGTACGGCCGGTTGCTGGCGTACGTGTACCTGGCCCCGCAAGGACCGATGTTTAATGAGCGGTTGTTGGAGGAGGGCTACGCCTACGCGGACACGCGGTTCGCCCACCCGTTCAAGGCGGATTTTGTGCGGCTGGAGCAGACCGCGCGGCGGGCGGGGGTGGGCCTGTGGGGCGGCGTCACGCCCGGTCTGATGCCTGAGTGGAGGCGGCGTCTGGAGACGAGGGGGCGTAAAGGCTGACAGTGCCGGCCGCGGGTGTTCCTCCCAGGCGGGGGGGTCCGGTAAGACCTGCAGGGCAGGAGCGACAGGTCGCTTGGCCGGCGTGCCGGGTGGGCGGGGGCCGCCCCCAACAAGAGGGGGAGGTTCCGGCCCAAGGGGAGCCGCTGGATTCGGGGCACTTGTCGTGCCTGACCTGCCGGAGCCGGGTCGTGCGGGGTGGTTTCCACGGCGGCAGCCGGGATGACGGACGCCGGGGCGGCGGTTGTCGGGCTTGCGTGGGGTCGCGAGTCGGCCACAGCGGCTTGGCGAGTCTTGCATTGCGGACCGGCTCCGGCTACACTCCAAGTTGGGGTGTACCCGCCGAAATGGGGGATTAGCGGCGTTAAGGGGAGCGTGGGGGACGGGTTCCGGACCGGATGGTCCAGCGAGATTACGGCTGCCGGGGCCGCGCGGGGTTGTCCTTCGACACTGAACAACAGAACGGCACACCATTGCGGCGGGTCGGCGGTGCGTTTCGCCGGAGCCGGGAACAGCCCACGAGGTACCCTGATCGGCGGCGGCGCCAAGCGCAGGCGAGGTCAACCTCGCCCTCCCCGAGGGTGATTTCAGCGGAAGGATACGGCAGAGGGTGGGTTCGGGCAGGGCACGGGGCGACGAGCGGTCCCCCGGGACGACCCGAAAGCACACCTGATAGAAAGGAGCCTGAAACGATGAGGGGGCACGGGAGTCTGAGCATGCGGCTGAGCGGGTGGGCAGTGCCGGGCTTTCTCCTGGCGATCCTGACGGCGCCGACTTTTGCGCAGGGCAGCGGCGGAGCGGTCGAGGTGGCCCAGCGGGGGCCGTCCTACGAGGTCCGCTACACGGCCAACTTCCTGCCGGACGAGCTCTCGCTCGATACGGTGCTGGGCTACGACCACGTGGAGATCACCGACGGGGCGTGGCTGAACGAGGCGGGCCTGCCGTTGCTGCCGGTCCGCATTGCGTCCGTTGCGTTGCCTGCGGGGATGACGGTGACCGGGCTGCGGGTGCTGGGCGTAGAGACCGTGGATGTGGAGGGGGAGTATACGATCTTCCCGGGCCAGCCCTACACGCGTTGCTCGCTGCCGGCGCCGGAGTTTACGGCGCCGAATCCGCTGGCCTACGCTTCGGCCGATCCCTATCCGCTGGAGGTGGCGGAGTTGATTGACCAGGCCGACCTGGCGGGTCAGAGCTTCGCCCGCGTGCGCCTGTACCCGGTGCAGTACGTGGCGGCACAGAAGAAGCTGCGGCTTTGTACGGCGATCCGGATCGCCCTGGACGGGGTTCCGGGGTACGTGTGTGGTGACTACCTGCCGCAGCGGATATCGGAGGAGGGCCGGGCGACGCTGGAGCAGATGCTCGTCGAGTCGGTGGTGAACCCGGAGCACATTGCGGTGCAAGCGGACCCGGCGGGTGCTCCGAGCAGCCGCGGTGTGGCGCCCGGGGATTACGATTACGTCATCATCACCCAGAGCAGTTGGGCGAGTGCGTTCGCGCCCCTGGCGGCGTGGAAGACCAAGAAGGGCGTGCCGGCGACCGTGGTGACCACGACATGGATCTACACCAGCGGTGGCTACAGCGGCACCGAGGCCGAGAAGATCCGCGCCTTCGTGATCGACGCGTACAACAACTGGGGGACGACGTTCTTCCTGCTGGGCGGCGACACGAACACGGTGCCCTACCACGTGGACCACCACATCGAGGACGACATACCCAACGACACGTACTACGCAGACTTCGACAGTGACTGGTTCACTGAAGTGAACGTGGGGCGCGCCTCGGTACGCGACAGTGCGGCGGTGGCCACCTTCGTCAACAAGACATTGAACTATGAGAAGAACCCGCCCCTCACGGACTTCGCGAAGACGGCAACGCTGCTGGGCTTCGATCTGAAGGAGCTCCACAGCAACGAGGGCCAGCTTTGCAAGTACTACATTCACAGCAACTACCTGCCTGCGACGTGGACCGTGCGTACCGAGTACGACAGCGAGCAGGGCTCGCACAAGGCGGATGCCACGGGCTACCTGAACCTGGGTAACGTCCTGGTGAACCACATTGACCATTCCTCCACCAACGTCATGGGGGTAGGGTCGGTCAACCACGGCGACTACTTCAGCACCAGCGACATGGGCGCCCTGACGAACGGGAGCCGCCAGAGCCTGTGGTATTCGATCGGCTGCTGGGCCTGCGACTATGCGGCGACCACCTGCGTGGCGGAGGCCTTTGTCCGCAACGCTTCGGGCGGCGGCATCGGGTTCATCGGCAACTCCCGTTACGGCTGGTACATTCCTTACATCGGGGACGGGGCCTCGCTCCGCTATGACCGTTACTTCTTCCGGTCGGTGATGTCACAGGGGCATGACCGGATGGGGGTCGCCTTAGCCGACCATCGGAACGACGCCTACGCGGGAGACAGCTACGCCAGGTACATTTACACCGAACTGACGCTGCTGGGCGATCCGCAGACGCGTCTCTGGCTCGAGAATCCGGGGGCGTTCACGGTCGAGCATCCGGCGACCCTGCCCGTGAATGCGTACACTTCCTTCCCCGTGTTTGTGTATCGCAACGGGGTGCCCGCCAGCGGATTCACCGTGTGCCTCATGAAGGACAACGACGTGTACGAGGTGGCAATGACCGGCGCGGAGGGTTACGTCACCTTCTGGTTTGCACCGGGCACAACGGGCACCATGTACGTCACGGTCACGCGCAAAAACTACGTGCCCTACGAGGGTCAGGCGCAAGTCGTCTACGGCCCCACCGACCCCGAGGCGTGCTGCTTTGGCGACGAGAGCTGTCTCGACCGGCTGGCACAGGACTGCGTGGCCCTGGGAGGAACCCCGCTGGGGCCCGGTACCGCGTGCGCCACGGCCTGCTGCCCCGGACCGGCCCGGGCGTGCTGCTTTGAGGACGGCTCCTGTGCCGACCTGGATCCGGCGGTGTGCACCGGCGACGGCGGCACCCCCTGGGCTGCGGGGACCGACTGTGACAGCGTCTATTGCCCACAACCGCCCGATCCGCGGATGATCGACATCGGGCTCATCTCCACCGTCAATCCCAACAGTGTCTGCCCGGGGCGGTCGTTCGACGTCTACGTCACCCTCTCGGCTCCTGACGACGACATCCAAGATTTGCGGTTGTTGCAGTTCGACGCCAGTCTGAGCACCAACCTGACGGTCAACAGCGTCACCTGGCAGTTGCCGGTACTTCCCGGCATGTACCTGTTCGACAGTTACCTGCCCGTGATCGGGGCAGCCTACACGGGCGTCGAACGCGAGCCCGGCTACATCGTGGACCTCGACGCCACGGCGCAAACCGTGGCGCGCCTGAGCGTCACCTACCAGGGCGGGACGGCCGAGCTCAACGTGGTCGGCCCCGCGGGCACCTCCATCGACGAGGGCGCCTACTTTGAGGCGGGTTTCGACCCCGTGCCGTCGTTCA
>JAKQDH010000158.1 GCA_029558835.1 Planctomycetota bacterium
GCCGTCCGCCGTCAGCCCGTTCTTCACCTGGGGGTTGTCGGTGACGTAGGTAGGATCATCGTAGTCGACAAACGGGAAATCGAGCACCTGCCAGTAGGCCGCCAACGTCACCACCACCAGCACCGCGGCCAGGCAGAACACACGGGCAGACGGGGAGAGGGACCGCAGCGGTTGATACGCAGCCGACCCGCTATCAGAACGCATAGAGTGTCTCGCTGCTGTGCGGAGGTTCACCATGGCCGCAGGCCGCTACGAAGAGGCCACACCGAAGCAGCACTACTCGCCCGCGGGAACTTCCCGACGAGCTGGGCCAGCCAAGTATCGGACCGACCCGCACAGCCTGTCCAGCCCGTTCCTCGCCACAACCCCCTGGGGACGAGCGGTGTGCACGGGCGTCGGGGTCGGTGAGGGTGGTTGGCGACCCGCGCAGCACGGGCCAGTGTGCTTGTGCCCTGGGGCCTGTTTGCGCTTGCCCCACCCTCACCGATTCCCCTCTCCCTGCGAGGGAGAGGGGGTACGCGTAGCATGCCCGGCGAAGCGTGGCGGGCACCGCGGCGTTTCGGGACGCCCGCCGCCGGGACGTCGGTCCACCGTCGCACGCGGCCGCTCCGGCCGGCGTTTGCCAGGATCACGGAGGCGCTGCCGATCGTTGAAGATCGCGAAGGTCAGCGAGCATCCGCTGGATGGACTCGGTGAGTTCCCGGTTCTTCGCCGCCTGCGCCAGTGGGAGTGCTTCTTCGAGGCCGGCGATCGCGCGGTCCTTCCGGCCGGCGTTGGCGTCGGTCGTGGCGAGAGTGCGCAAGGCGAAAGCGAGGACGTTCTTGGGGGTCGCCCAATCAGGAGCGAGGCGGACTGCCTCGCGGAGGTGCTCGACGGCGTCGGCCACGGCCCCGCTTTCCCGGAGCGCGAAGCCGAGGCTGTAACGCATCTTCGCGCTGGTGGGATTGAGGCGCACAGCCTCGCGGAGGTGCTCGATGGCTGCGCGCGTCTGACCTTGCAGGTGCAGAACAATGCCCAGGTTGTTGTGCGCTTTGGCGTACTCCGGATGAGCTTGCAGCGCCTGGCGGAAGTGGTGGCTGGCCTCGTCGAAGCGGTCCTGCGCTTGGAGGATCGTGCCGAGGTTGTAGTGCAGCGTGGGATTCGTGGGGCTGACGCTCAGGGCGTGGCTGAACAGGGACTCCGAATCGCGCCAGGGTCGCGTCTGGTGCCAGGTGCCAACGGCACAGGCTGTCAGAATGAGGAACGCCAGGCCGGCCACCAACCACCGCGGCCCGTGCGGGGCCGAAGGCTCGCGAGGCGAAGGCGCCCGACGACGAACGCCCAGTGCGTCCGCCACCGCGAACGCAATCATCACGAACACACCCGTC
>JAKQDH010000199.1 GCA_029558835.1 Planctomycetota bacterium
GGTCGGCTGACCGCCGAGCTGAAACAGGCTCTGGCGCGACGCGATACGACCTTGCTGGGTGTGGTCCTCAACGTGCTGCTGGCCTGGCCGGATTGCTGCTTCCGGTCGGAGACCGTGGTGCATCCGCGCACGCGCAACACCTTGGCGTTTGTCCCGGCTCAGTTCAACGAGTTCGAGATCAGCCCCAAGGAGCGTGAGCTGATCGACATCTGCAAAGAGGAGAAGGCGCAGGGCCGCAAGGTCCTGGCCTACACGGTCTATACCGGCACGCGCGACACCACGTCGCGCCTGCAGGTGTTGCTGGAGCAGGAAGGCTTCAAGGTGCCGGTGCTGCGCGCGAGCGTAGATGCCAGCCGCCGCGAAGACTGGATCGCCGAGCAACTGGACCGTGGCATCGACGTGCTCATCACCAACCCCGAGTTGGTCAAGACGGGGCTGGACCTGTTGGAGTTCCCGACGATCGTGTTCATGCAGTCGGGCTACAACGTGTACTCGCTCCAGCAGGCGGCACGCCGCTCCTGGCGCATCGGGCAGAAGCAGCCCGTGCGTGTGATCTACCTCGGCTACGCCGGTTCCTCGCAGATGACCTGCCTGGAGCTGATGGCCAAGAAGATCATGGTCTCGCAGTCCACCTCGGGCGACGTGCCCGAATCCGGGCTCGATGTCCTGAACCAGGACGGTGATTCCGTCGAGGTCGCACTGGCCCGGCAGCTTGTCGCCGCATGACACGTTCCACTTACGGCCCTTCGGGGCCGTTTTTTTTGCCGCTCCCGGTAAATCGGACGCTGCCTGGTTCGCATTGTTTGCTGCCGCTCGCGGCCTGAGCGGCGATGGTGAGGGCTCGATGTTTCAGGACGCCGAGCTATGTGCCCCTCTCCACCGTGGTTTCACTATCCCGAACGCCGCCTTCTGGCGGGATTTCTCGGCCTGCTGTGGTCGGTGCTGGCCGGTGGCTGCGCGACGACGACTGCGCCGGTCGCGCCCGACACCAGCGCGGAAGTCTTGGCCGCGCCTGAACCCGAGGCTTCCGAGTACATCCCGGTCGTGCGCTACGCCCGCTACACACTGGTCGAACTGGCACCCATGGCGGCGCAGCGCGACCTGTTGTTGCAGACCATCGACGTGTCCATGCCCGAGGATGCCCGCGCCACGGTCGGGGATGGGCTTCGGCACGTGCTCAAACGCAGCGGCTATGGCCTGTGCCAGACCGCGCATGCCGTGATCGAGCTGTACGCGCTGCCGTTGCCGGCGGCACACCTGCACCTCGGCCCCATGACCTTGCGCGATGCGCTGCTCACGCTGGCTGGCCCGGCCTGGGAACTGCACGCGGATGACCGCGCACGGCAAATCTGCTTCGAGCGGCCCGGCGATCGCGCGGTCGCCGAGTCCCCATCCGAGCCACCCGCCACCGAGGCGGTGCAGACGTTCCCGCTGGCACCCATGGTTTCGGGAGGCCAACCATGAACGCCCCGCAACCTGCCCAGCGATCGACCGCCGCCGTGGTGGTGCAGAGCCTGATGTGGCTCTGGTTGATCTTCCTCAGCGTCTTGGTGGCCCAGGGCTACCAGGCCCTCAGCGACCAGGCCGACCTGGAGCGGCTGGATTCCCGTCTGCAACGCCTGGAAGCGCAGGCAACTGGCTTGGCCGAGACGATCGAGGCCATCCAGCAGCGCCCGGCCGTCGCGACGGACGCTGACCTCAAAGACACCCGCCAGATTCTGGAAGCACGCGCGGCCCAGGTCGAGAAATCTCTCAGTGGCTACGCAGCGGCCGACGACCTCCAGGCGCTGCGCGCGGAGGTCGAGCAGATCAAGGCGCGCCAAGCCGCCGCACGTGCCACCGCACCCGCCCAGCGGCGCGCATCGCGGACGTCCGCCGCCTCCAAGACCGAGCTGCCGCCGCTGTCATTCCGCGTCGTCGGCGCCGAACTGCGCGCCGGCCAGCGCAGCGTGTCCGTCGCGCCGAGCACCGGGGACTTCACGCCCGCCCAACTTCAGGTGCTGCTGCCCGGGGATGCGGTCGGCCCGTGGCGCCTGC
>JAKQDH010000204.1 GCA_029558835.1 Planctomycetota bacterium
GCAGATCGGATCTCTCGTTCAAGACAGAAGGTTTCCACTACATCGCGCTTCCGCCCCGCCACCGCCTCTGGCAACCGCGCCCGCGGCCCTCGGCCCCACAAAAAAACCGAAAAATCCCCACTGCTGTCTAACTTGGGCTAATGCAGTACGACAGCAGCGCAGGAACGGGGTTAGCGATCCGTCAAGGGACCTCGGGCCCGGGCTGGGAGACTTGAAGGGCGCCTGGTTTGGCGGGTGTCACGTCGGCCGCGGGGGGCCGACGCTACTTGGTCAGTGGGCCGGCTAGGAACGAGGCGGTGGGCCGGGGCGGGCTTCCCGGCGGCGGCGGTGCTCGCTCGCCTCCTGGAGCACTTGCTTCTCCTTCTCGGTGAGCGTGTGGATGCCCCCGTCGTAGACCTTCTTGAGGATGCGGTCGATGGTCTCCTCGTCCGGCGGCTGTCCGGGCGACGCCGCCGATGCGGCCCCCGAGGAGACCGGCCAGCGCCAACCGGTGGCGGGGCGGCCCCCACGGACCTGCGCACGCGGACGACTTCGCGGCAAGAAGCGCCACTCCGTCGTGGACCACCACGCGTCGCCCCTCATCGCCCACCACACCCCGAAGACGAGCCCCGCCAGGTGGCATGCCTCGCCGCCGTAGTTCTGCCCGCGGAACTGGATGCTGAAGAACGCGATCAGGCCCAAGGCGATGGCGGCGGTGCGAATGCGAATCGGAAAGAGGAAGTAGATGTACACGGTCGCCCGCGGAAAGAGCACGGCCACGATGCCCAGCAGCCCGTAGATGCACCCCGACGCGCCGACGGCCGGCATCAGCGGGTGGATCACTCCCTTCACCCCGAGGACGGTGTAGAAGATGTTCCCGCACAGGCCGCAGAGCGTGTAGACGACGAAGAAGCGGCGCACCGACCAGATGCGCTCCAGCGGCCGACCCAGGAAGTGCAGCGCGATCATGTTGAAGAGCAGGTGAAACAGATCACCGTGCAGGTACTGGGCGGTAATCAGCCGCCAGACGTGCCCGCGGACCACGGCCAGAGATTGCATGGCGCCGATCTCATAGATCAGCACCTGCAAGCGCGGGCTCAGCGACTGGAGAATGAAGATGCCGACGTTCACGGCGATCAGCGTGGTGACAATGCTGCCGCGCAGCAAGCGGCTTGGGCGGAACGGCTCCCCGCCGTAGCCGGGGTCCGGTTCGTAGGCGTAATCTCGATCGTAGAAACCCATGTGTCATCAGCCCTGCCGGCGGGCGAAGTAGAGCCCGAGCACGGCCAGCGTCTTGGCGTCCTCGATCCGGCCTTCGACGAAGAGCCGGTGTGCCTCGTTCACGGTCAGCACCTCGACCCGGATGCGCTCCGTGTCCTCCGGCTCCGGAGGCCCTTCCACCAGATCGGTAGCGAGGAAGGCGTACATGCGTTCGGTGAGGATGCCGGGGGAACTGAAGAACTCCGCAAAGGGCTCCACCCGGCCGGCCCGATAGCCGGTTTCCTCCTGTAACTCGCGGCGGGCGTTGTCGGCCGGGGCCTCACCCGGCTCCAGCACGCCGGCGGGCAGCTCCAGCAGCTCCCGCTCGACCGAGTAGCGGTAGTTGCGGATGAAGACGATCCGGTCGTCGCCCAGCAGCGGGAGCGTGACGGCAGCCCCGGGGTGCACCACCACGTCCCGCTTCACCGGCGTCTTGCCCGTCCGCGGGTACTCGCGCTGCTCGAGGCGGAAGAGCCGACCCTGCCACACGTCCACGCATGTCCGGTCCATAGGCGTTCGGTGCCCTCTTCAGAGAGTACGTGTCCCGCGTCCTTCGGGGCACGACGGGTCGATTATAGGACAAGATCATACGAGCGGCAAAGCAAGGCAGTTCCACTCGGGCAGGGAGAGAGAGCGGTGTTCATCAGGCGCCCCAGGTCCCACGGACCTGGGCCTGGTGTTTGGCCATTTCATAGTAATCTGGGCGGGTTCGCAAGCGAACTTGGCGGAATGACCGAGGGAGAGTGGAGCGGGAACGCCTCTTGACAGCTTCCGGGCCTGGTGGTATCTAGTTATATGACTAGATACCGAA
>JAKQDH010000206.1 GCA_029558835.1 Planctomycetota bacterium
GGTCGGCGTCGGAGCGGGCCTTGGCGAACGGTCCGTGCTGCCGTTCGTAGTCGACGGTGCCGTACGCGCCCCAATCCGGCCGCCCGTTCTCGTCGATCGTTGGCCGGATGGTGCTGCGCGGCGTCTTGGCCGGGAGGGCCACGATGGGCGCTGCGAGTCCGACCGTAGTCTTCCACCGTGAACATCCTCCGCCTCCTGAGCGGCCAGCCTTGTCTCCAAGGCCAACCAGCATCCGGAGGCCGGGCCCACGGGAGAACCACCCGCCCAACCCCGCTACCACGGTGGGTCCATTTTTCATGCCGATACCACAGCGACATTCTCAGCCCCAGGTGGGCCCGAACTGCGCGCCGATTACCAGCCGGGATGGCCGGACGTAAGCAATGCCGACCTCATGAGTCGGAGAGCTACTTCTGCGCTTATCCTCGCTGTCATGCTACCTCGCCGGGGCGGACTATTGCCCGAGCCCGTATTTGAAGACGATCTCGGCATTGCCGACACCCCGACGAACCATGTCTGGCGTGGCGGCGCGAACATACTCGACCATGACGCGCTCGGGTTCGACGCGCACTTTCAAGTGGCCGGAGTTCGGCAGAAAGTCACCAGTCTTGTAGCCATACTCCTCGGCCGAGTGCTTCCGGAAGTCCCGGTGAGCTGGCTGCGGAACCAGTTGGTAGACGATGCCGCCGCGTTCCTGGCGGGCGAAGAGATGATCGTGGCCGTGGAAGACGATCGACACGCCCGTCTCCCTCAACAACTGATGAATCGGCTGTTCCCAGCCGGGCCGGTGGGTCGCGAACGTGTCCCGTCCGTCCAGCTCACGTCCACCCCATTCGAATAGCGATGCGGCCTCGGCACCACCGCGACCGTTTCGGTCCAGCCCACCGACCAACTGGTGGATGAACACGAACTTCCACTCGGCCTTTGAAGCACGCAGTGTGTGGGCGAGCCACTCATGTTGCGCCTTGCCGAGCGTCATGTTCCACGGCTCCTTCCCGCCGCGGGTCGACCGGGACGTCCAGTACGGGTCGAGCACGACGAAGAGCGCATCACCCCACGTCCAGGCGTAGTAGTCCTGAAGCAGGCCGACGTGCGGCTGCAGGTTCTCGTTTCCCGTGTAGAAGCCGTCGGGGACCGGGTTGGGGAACAGGCGGTGGCGTTGTTGGGCCGACCAGACTGCCAGCCCGTCCGCTCCCATGTCCGCCGGCGACCGCACCTCCTCGCCGTCGTGGTTACCGATCACGAGGAACACTGGCGCTGCGCGTCCGATGAGGCCGAAGTAGTACCGCTGGGCGTCGTACTGCCGCGCCGCCGACTCCCGGTTCGGATGCTTGCCGGTCATGAACGTGTCGCCGAGATCGATGTGGAAGTCCGGCTTGTCAGCCAGCGCATTGGCGAGGGTGATCCGGTACAGTTCAGGCGAGCAGTTCCGGTCAAGGTGCGAGTCGGCCGTTACCGTGAAGGTGAACGGGGATCCGGGCGCCCGGTCCGTATGAAAACGCCCGTTTCCTTCCTTGGGAAGGAGCGGTTCGCCGGTTTCCGCGTTGATTACGCGGTACTCGTAGGCCGTGTCGGAATCCAATCCGTCGAGCACGATCTCCCGCGGCTGTCTTGCAGACAATTCAAAGGCTGCCGTTCGCGAGGCGAGCGCTGCGCCGGCGCGCCCATAGGTAACAGTGGCCCGCACGGCGTCACGCGACAAGACACTGAGCGTCACGGCATGACTCGTTGGGCGGCCGAGAATGACGTTGCCTTCGTAGGCCGGGATGTCCGTCAAGAACGTCTCCGGCATGCCTGCCTGCCAACCACGGCCACCCTTCTTCTCCTGCGCGTCCCCACCCGCCACGAGTGCGAGCAGGCCAATCAGGGCAACGCAGGTCTTAGCTGTACTCGTCACGTCGCGTCTCCTCAGGCTACTTCGGCGGGAAGAAGAAACGATTCGTATCCGGGAGTCTGGGCTCCTCTCGAACGGCGTCCGAGTAGATGTACGCCGGCGCGCTCGTGTAGCTGTCGAGATTCCGGAGCTTGACGAGCTCCTTGCGCTGTTCCTCGGTCAGCGTCTTGTTCGCCTTTGCGAACGCCGTCGCGTAGTAATACGACAGTTCGCCGTCCAGCTCGCCGTAGCGCCGACCGAGCGTCAGCACTTTCTCCTTGTCGGCCTGCTCGCCCGCGAGGAACCTGCGCAGCTCGGCGGAGATCGCGCGCCGAGTCTCCACGATTTCGCGCAGGGCTTTCCGCTGTTGATCCGGGATGGCAGTCACATTCCTCCGCTGTTCCTCTGTCAACGTGCGGAGGAACTCCTGGCCGCTGTCGCCGGTCACGGACGTGCTGATGTTGTAGTCGCGCTTGCCCATGGCCGGCATGTCCTTCATGTAGAACCCGCCGAAGTACGTGCCATGTCGCTCCGGGCAGAAGTAGGTGTCCGCCTCAAGCGAGCCGGCGTACCAACTGAAGAGCTCGCTCGCGTAGGTCATGTACGCCACGTTCACGAGCTTCTCGGTGCCGCGGGGCAGCTTGTACTGGTCCATCTCGACATCCGGCCAGGTGTTGAAGTCGCCGAACTTCATCTTCGCGAGGTACGCCTTCTGCTCGGGAGTAAAGGTGGCCACGATGCCACCAACCACCTGGGCGCGCCGATAGCTCAACTCGGCATCATAGGCGAACAGGTCGCCGACGTGCTTGGCAACGGTGGCCTGGTTCAACCCGCTGCTGCCAGCCGGAATGTCACCGTTCAGCTCGCGACAGAACGCCTTGATCAGCGGCCAGCGTCTCTCGGCCAGTTCGCGGAACTGCGGTGCCTGCTCGCGCGCCAGCGCTTCGAGCTTTGCCCGTTGCTCGTCCGTCAACACCTTCAGCACGTTGCCAGCCACGCGGTCGAGGAACTTGGGATTGTGGCCTGTCTCGGCCGCGTCGATATCGCGCATGTACTGGAAGCCGAAGAAGTCGCACACCTTGCCGGGCGGCAGGAACGTAGCCGCGCCGAAGTCGCCCGTGAGGAAGGCGAGCCCGCTGAAAGCGATCGTATGCAACTGGGCGTTGTCCGAGATCGCCTGTTCCTGCGAGTACTGCTGCGGACCGCCCCTTCGGCCGCGCTCGCCGGGGCGCTCGGGCCGGTCGCCCCGTGGCGGTCGGTCTGGCCGGTCGCCACGAGGGGGCGGCGGGCGATTGTCGGGCGGGTCCTGACCGAACACGGGCGATGCCGCAATGAGTAGCCCAGCCAGAGCAGCCAGTGCCGATGTCCGCTGACGGTGTCGAGTCAACATGGGGTACTCCTAAGTGGAGGCGCTTATGGTCTCTTTTGCGGCGAAAGCCGCTTCTGTTCATCCGTTCTTGATGACGCTGCGCGCGGCGTAACGACGTACGAATAGGCCACCTTGCCATCCCCGCGCTCCGCGTTGACATCCTCGGGTAGATACGACCGGACGTACTCGACGGTGACTTTCTCAGGTGACACGGTGACGCGCACGCGGCCCGAGTTGGGAAGTGCGTCGCCGGTCAAGTACGCGTCCTTGTTGTAGAGCGTGTAAGAAGGGTCGGCCGGTTCTGGCAGTGTCTGGTACACCACGCCATCAAGCTCCTGCTTGCAGAACAGGTGGTCGTGCCCCTGGAAGAAGATGGTCACGCCGGTGCTGGCCATGAGCTGATGGATCGGCTGCTTCCAGCCGGGGCGCCTCGCCTCGAATTCCCAATTGCCTCGGTTGTTCCGGCCACCCCATTCGAAGAGGCCTGCCCTTTCGACGCCGCCGCGGCCGGTGCCGAGTACATGGTGCGTGAAGACGAACTTGTACTTGGCGTCGCTTTTCTCGAGCGTTTCCTTGAGCCAGCGGTACTGCGCAGCGCCCAGGGTGACGTCCCACAGGTCGCGGTTCTTCTTGCCGCCGCCAAAGACGTTGTCCACCGGCTTCTTCGAGTGCCAGTATGGGTCAATCACGACGAAGAGTGCGTCACCCCAGGTCCACGCGTAGTAGTCGCGTAGCGGGCCGATGTGCTCGACCGGTTCGCGATCACCGGTGTAGATGCCCTCGGGCGCGGGCTGGGAGAAGTACTTTTCGCGGCACGTTTGTGCCCAGACGGCCACGTTGTTGGCGGTCCCATCCAAGTTGCACTGTGCCGCCTGCTCGTGGTTGCCGTTGACGAGGAAGAGCGGCGCCGAATGGCCGACCAGGCCCAGGTACCGCCGCTGGCCGAGGTAGATCCGCTCGAGCGCGTCGGCTGTCACCTCGCCTAACGTATCCACGCTGAAATCGTCGCCGATGGTCACATAGAAGTCGGGGTGATCGGCGGCCGCGGAGCGGAGCACCTGGGCGTAGAGCGCGGGGTCGCACTGCTGCGGGCGCTCGGGGTGTGAATCACCCTGGACCTCGAAGGTGAACGCGCTGCCCGGCGCTCGCTGCGTGTGGAAGCCGTACTCCGGACCAGTCTTCAGATCATGCTGTCTGGCTTCGGCGTACGAGAGGTGATAGCGGTAGGCCGCATCGGGTGCGAGCTCAGACAACCGGATCACGACGGGCTCATCACCGTTGAAATCCCGCTCCGGCGTTTGAAGGACCTTATCCGTCCCCGTCCTCCAGTACTCGACCCGCCCACGCAGGTCGTGCGCCGCGAGTACACTGACGTCGATCGTCGTCACACCGGGACGCGCAACGATGACGGACGCGACCGGCCAGGAACCGTCAGGCGTGCCAAGGAAGTCGCCGTCCGACCCTTTGCTGCGTCCGCCACCGCGATTTCGCGCTGGCCGGTCAAAGGGGCCCGGGCCCGCGGGTGCAGGTGTGTGCCCTGCGCGGTTCGCCGACGTGTCCCGATCTTGGGGTTGGCGAGGGGGGCCGGACGTCGCTTGCTGCGGCGGGTCGGGCTCTTCCCCGGCAGAGGATCGCGTGTATGTCACTCGCAATTCGGCTGTCGCGAGGACGTGGCCCTGTACGGCCTTGAGCAGAACATCACGGCTGATTCCGGCAGGCGCTACCGACAACTGCACCGGCGTGGAAAGCGCGTACACCGTGTAAACGTAGGTCTTCGGGCCCGGTCCCTTCGAGTGCGGAGGGGCATATTCGGTTCGCCCGCTGACGCTGTTATTGCCCAATGTTCCGATGCCTTCCACATTCTTGGGCAGGCGTTGGATGCTGGCCGGGATGTTGTACAGGATCCAGTACCACTTCGTATGTCCCTCGGGATCGATGTGGTGCATGATCAGCGCGTAGCTCTTGGTGTCCTCGGGCGCGCCACTCCATTCGAGCGGTAGCGTGGCGCTGTCACCGTCACCAGTGAACTCCCTCGGCAGCGCGCCTCCATCTTCCACCCTGGGACTACGCAAGGCGAACAGCGTCTTCTCGGCTGGGATGGTCTCCTGCGCAAGCCCGCTGGGGAGCCGCAGGGCAAGTGCCGCCAGCGTGACGATAGCAACGGTCGTTCTCATGGTGTCTCCGTCTTACAGCGCAGCCAGCTCAGAACCGCCTAGGGTGCGCATGCTGGCGGCAGATCCGAGCCGTTGAAGCACGCCTGAAACACTGCAAAGTCGACCAAGTCCACGTCACTATCTTTGTCCAGGTCTGCGTCGGAGCAGCTCGGGGCGGCGGTAGGTTGGTCCGGGCCGTTGAAGCAGGCGAGCAGGCGGCCGAAGTCGGTCAGGTCCACGTCGCCATCGCAGTCAAAATCCGCCTCGACCGCGACCGTCGAGTACAGCTCGATTGGATCGCCCGGCGTCAGATCCCGGCCGACCAGGCCGGGGTAGTCCGGCGCGTAGCGGCGAACCTTGAACACGGCATTATACTGGTGGCCGCGGTCGTCGAGCGGGATGGCCGCGCCCTGCACCAGCGGACCAGTGTTGATAACCGGGTCGACGTAGCGCCAGACTGTCTCGCCGGCCGGCGTGACCTCGAACAGATCGCCGTGCACGCCGTCGTCAATCAGCGTGTTCCCGTTGGGCAGCCGTTGGGCTCCGGAGATCGCCTCGGAGTACATGTCCGTTGGGTTGTCCGCGACATACGACCAGACGGCTGCCGCCGGACCATACGGGACTCCTGGAGGCTGTTGCGAGTAGTAGCCGTTGGCGTCCACGGGCGGGACGATCTCATCGACCGAAGAGTACTGGCCCGCGGGGCGGTTGTTTCCGTTGTTGAATACCAGGATGTTGCCCGCGCCCGGCAGACCGGCCGCGATCCACTGCGCGTCGTGCTGTTCAAAGAGCGTCTGGTCGCTCGGGCCGCCGGCCCCGTATGTACTCGGATTCCCCCACCGGTAGAGCAGGTCGCCGCCGCGGTTGTACGTGCCGCCGGTGTGACCGGCGGCCTGGGCGGTCGTCGTGCTATGGTCGATTACCCAAATCTCGCTGTTGCCGCGGACACTGAGCACGATCTGGTCGAATTGGTCGTTGTAGTCGATGGAGTTCATGTGATTCCAGAACGGGCGGACCTCGCCACCAGAGCCGTTCACGTCGATCAGCTCGGGATGATCCGCGACCACGCCGTAGTTGGCTTTGGACGGGTCATAGTCCTGAATCAAGTGATCCCAGACGTGCCATGCCCAGACCACGTTGCCCCCCGAGCTGCCGACCGGCTGCACCTCGACGACCGAATCCGGCAGCATGCAGCCGGTCTGCTGGATTTCCGGGTGCAGCAGGGCCGGATTGAAGCCGGCGGCGATCACCTGGGCGTACGTCTTCTTCTCCACCACCAGCAGGAGCACGTTGCCGTTCGGCAGCGGCCGGATATCGTGGTGCGACATGTACTGGCTGGTAGAGTAGTCGAACTCCCAGACCAGGTTTCCGTCCCAGTCATATTCTTCCATGCGCCCGCCCTCGCCCCCGCCCGTGAGTTCTCCCTGCGTGAAGCAGGCATGCAGAAGGTGTCCGTTTTCGAGCAGATACACCGACTGCCCCGGTTCGTACTCGCTGTCCCACGTGTGCACCAGGCGTCCCTCGTTGTTGATCAGGTACGTGCGCGTGTAGTGCTTCGGGGCAAACAGCGTGTAGCCCGTGAAAACGTTGTCCGCATCGTAGAAGAACAGGCCGACGGTGCGCGCCGCCGCCACCGCATACGAATAGGTCTCAGTGGGCGCTGTAGACGGATCGGTCGAGGCGTTGTCGGCGTCGTCCGTGGCGGTAACATAGTAGCTCACCGTCGTCCCCGCGGCCGCTGCGGGAATCTCGGCGCCGTAAATCCCGTCGCCGGCGTCGCCGTCCTCGTGCACGCCGTCGTCGTACATGGTCACCTCCACCGACGCGGCCCCGCCCGAGGTCGTCATGACCGTGATCATGTCGAGATCAATTCGTTGATCGCCGCTTCCCCCGCAAAACTGGAAACGCATCTTCAGGTTGCCGACCAGCTCGCTGCTCGGCAGGTCATAGTGGTACAGCTGCCAGCCATGGCTGCTGCCCGTGAGTTCGCTGAGCCGGGTGACGAAGCCGCTTCCCGAATCGAGCTGGAATGTCCAGCCCCCCGTTCCCGCCAGAGTCAGCGTTTGAATATAAAATTCCACGTATCCCGACGTGCCCACGGCATTAATGCTGCCGGTGGTCGCGATCATGGCGTCCGTCAGATTCAATGTGCCGAGTTTGAACTGCATGCCGCAGGGATTCCCGGTGCCGTAGTTTGAGCCGGTCCGCTGCTCGACGTACTGAGTGCCCGTGACCGTCCACGGGTTGTTGCAGCCGTCCCCGGTCCAAGGTTTGGCGGGCGTCGTCCGCATGGTCTCGGTGAACACCGTGGTCGGCGTGCCGCTACCGCTGGCGAAGTACGTGAGCGTCACGTTGGCGACGCTGCTGTCATCGGTGACGCGGCTGGTAGCCCACACGGTATCACTCGCTGTGATACAAAATGGCCAGTGGGTTGTGCCGGCGATGGTCGGCGGGTTGTCCGTGGCTACCTGGGTCGCACCCTGGACGCGCATCAGGATCGAGTGCAGGCCGTGCTCGGTGGTAATGAAGAGCGTCCGCCGGTCCGCACCTCCGAAACACAGATTCGTCGGTCGCTCGGGCACGGCGATCGTCTCGATTTCTGTGCCTGCGGAGTTATACGCGACGACGCCGTTGGTGTCGGTTGTGAGATAGACGTTTCCTTCCTCGTCGAGTTCCATACCGTCCGAGCCTACCGCGACGAGAAGCGTCTTGTTCGACAGCGTCCCGTTGGAATTGATCGTGTACCGGTAGGTCCGGCCAGCGCCATAGTCGCTGACGTACAGGGCCGTGCCATCCGCGGTGCCAATCAGCCCGTTCGGCTTCGTCATGTCGCTGATTACGCGCGTGGCGGTGCCGCTGGGGCTCACGTAGTACACGTGCTCGCCGTCCTGCACGAGTGGGTTCCAGAACACCGGATCGGTGAAGTAGATCCCGCCCTGCGGGTCGATCCACAAGTCGTTCGGCGCATTGAACCGTAGGCCGTTGTATTGGTTGGCGAGCACGGTGACGGTGCCGCCGGGGCCAATGGAGACGACGCGGCCGTTGTCTCCTTCGCAGGCCACCAGGTTGCCGGCCGCGTCGAAGAAGAGGCCGTTGGCGCCGCCGGAGTTCGTACGAAAAACGGACAACTGCCCGGTGAGCGACCACGCGTAAATCGTATCTGCCAGCACATCCGAGAAGAAGACGTTGCCCAGCGCATCGGCGGCCGGCCCTTCGCCAAACTGGAGGCCGCTGGCCAGCAGCGTAAGGGTCGCATCAGGCTGGACAAGCCGCGTGGTGCGCAAGGCCACGCGGAAGCCGACATGGTAGTACGGGTGGTTCGGGTCCTGTGGACCACGGTAATAGCCGGGATTACGGTTTGAGATCCGGCTGTGCCCGTAATACTCGGCCCCGTTGTACCAATTCCCGCCGCGCAGCACGCGGTATGGCAGGCCGTCGGGCATCGGATCGCCCGTCGTTGGCCCGGTCGGATTGCTCACGGGGCTTATCGAATAGTAATCGCTGGCGTACCAGTCGTTGGTCCACTGCCACACGTTGCCGGCCATGTCGTAGAGGCCGTAGCCGTTGACGCTGTCGGCGGTTTGGTAGCTGCTGGCGCTGCCCGGCCAGTCGAAATCCGCCTGCAAATGGAGTTGCCCATTGTAGAACCCGATGGGCGTGGTCCACGGGTAATCGCCTGCCTCGTAAGGATCGCCCGAGCTTTCCCAGTTGGCTAGCAGCCCGTCCGGATTGGGTTCATCCCCCCAGGGAAACATGTAGTAGTACTGGCCGCCATTGGCCGCATACTCCCATTCGGCTTCCGTTGGCAGACGATAGCCGTCGTTCGCGAAGGTGCAGGTCCATGTCGTCAGGTCGTAGCACGGCTGATAGCCCTTGAACGCGCTCAGCCAGTTGCAGTAAGCCGCGGCGCCCGCCCAGCGGACCCCGATCATGGGGTGCTTGTCGCGCCCGCTGAGCACGCCCAAGGCACTGCCGTCCCACGTAATGCCGCTGTATGGCGCGCCGTACAACGTCGAGGCGCGCGTTTCGCAGTAGATTTCGTTGCCGCCAACCGCGTATACGAGCCCGTTGCGCACCTCGATGAGCCCCGCGGCCAGCGCGGCCGAGAGGTAGTCGCAGTACTGCCGGTTCGTCACGTCGTACGTTCCGAGATGGAACGTATCGATCTGAACGGTGTGCAGCGGCACTTCGTCACTGGGGTGGCCCGGATCGTTGTAGTCGAAGTGATCGCCCATGACGAATTCGCCGTGGGGGATCAACTTGAGGGCGGGAACTTCCACCGCCAGTGCGGCTCGGCCCAACAACAGCGCACATACCAGGACAATCATCCAACCTGCGCGGCTCATGGTTCCATCCTCTCGCCTGACCGGGCGTTTAGCTTGGCCCGTTGAAACAACCCTGCAACACGGAAAAGTCAGAAACATCCACGTCGCTGTCACCATCGCCGTCGGCCGTTGTGCACCCTACAGCCGCGGGTTGACCGGTGCCGTTGAAACACGTCTGGAAGGTGGCAAAGTCGGCCAGGTCTACGTCGCCGTCCGCATCGAAATCCATCCGCGCGCACGTGATGGGATTGCCCGGCGTCAGGTCGTGACCGGTGAAGCCCGCAAAGTCTGGCCCGTAGCGGTACGTCCGCGGCACCGCGTTCGTCATCGGCCAGTTGTCACCGATCACGTTCATGATCCCACCGCTCGTAACGGGGTTGATGTACTCCCAGACGACCTGACCGGCGGCCGTCACCTCGACCATGTAGCCCTGGGTGGTAGCGCAGATCAGCGTGTTGCCGTTGGGCAGCCGCTGGGCGCTGGAGCCGAAATGGCTGAACAACGTGAGGTTGCCCACGGAGCCGTATTTCCACACGACCTGCTTGGAAAGTTGCTGGTTGCTCTTGTGCGTGTCGTGGTCGAACGTCCACGTCACGTACCCCGCACTGGGCGGGTTCACGTAGTTGCCGGTATCTACGCCGCTGGCGTTAAGGAACGGGTTGATCTCGAAGACGTACGACTGCGTCGTCCGCTGGAACAGGTACTGGTTGTTGTTGAACAGGAGCAAATGGCCGGCTCCGGGCAGGCCAACGTCGATCCAGTGCACGGTGCTGCTCGCACCGATCTGTTTGTTACCGTTTGTCGCGTCTTCCCAGTTGGCCTTGACCGATGGCGGGTTGCCCTGCGCGTATCTGGCTGGGTCGCCGAACCGGTAAGGGAAGTCGCCCGCGCTGGTTGCCGCCAGGGCGATGCTGCCGGTCGGATTCCCCGGCAGGAACGTACCGCCATGATCGATGATGTAGAACTCGCCCTGCCGGGAATTGACCACGATCTGGTCAAGCACCGGATTGAAGGCGAGCGCATTGCAGTCGAGCCAGTTGGCCCGCACCGGCCGGCCAGGCAGGTTGAGGTTGATTCGGCCCGGGTAATTCGCGATCGTGTGCCCCGAACCAACGTAGTTCGGCTTCGTGGCATCCACGTCCTGGATGGCGTGGTCGAAGAAGCACCACTCCCAGATCACGTTGCCGCTCGAATCGACCTCCACAATCGTGTCAACCTGCGCACCGTCATACGGTCCGTCCGCCGGATCGCAGCCGGCGGCGATACACTGGGCGTGCGTCAGATCCTTGTTGGCCAGATACAACGTCGTGTAGGCGCCGAGCTGCATGTTGTAGATCCGTGCGAAGTCACCGTGCGGGTGGTAGTCCGTGCGGGTCTCGTAGTGCTCCCACACGGTGTTGCCGTCCCAGTCCAGCTCTCGAATTCCGTCTACGCCGCTCGTGTTTGTCCCCGCGTCGAGGAGCGTGCCGCTTTCGAGCAAACGGGGATTGGTAGTGCTGGACCAGGTATGGGTTACCTGCCCCAGCATGTTGATCAGGTACGCGTTTCCCTCGGCCGCAAAGAGCGTGTAACCCTCGTGGGCATTGGTCGCGTCCCAGTACTGCAGCTCAGTCGGCCGCTGTAAGGCCTCATAGCTGCTGCTGCCGCCGTAGGGATTCTCGACGGTGGTGCGGCCGGCAATAGTATCGCCCGGCGTCAACGTGTGTCCGACGAAGGCTGGGTGGTCCGGCGTATAGCGGTACGCCCGGAAGATGGAATTGACCATCGGCAGGTTGTCGCCGATCCGCAACACGTTGCCGACGTTCGTGATCGGAACGATGTACTCCCAAACGGCTTCGCCGCCCGCCGTCACCTCCACAACGTAGCCCTCGCTGTCCGCGCAAATCAGCGTGTTCCCGTTGGGCAGGCGCTGGGCGCTGCAGCCGATGTGGCTGAAGAGCGTGAGGTTGCTCTTCGAGCTGTAGCTCCACACGATCTGTCGCGACATCTGCTTGGGTGTTTTCTCGGTGACAGCCGGCGCGGTCCAGGCGTCGTAGTCCGCAGCGGGCGGATTCACGTAGTCGCCGGTATCGACGCCGTTGGCATCCAAAAACGGGTTGATCTCAAGCACGTAGGATTGCGGCGTATGCTCGGAGAGGTACTGGCCGTTGTCGAAGATGAGGAAGTGCCCCGCTCCGACCAGGCCTGGGCCGATCCACGACACGTGATGGGCCCCGCCAAGCTGCTTGTTGCCAGTGGTCGATTGGGTCCAGTCCTCGAGGATAAACGGCTTGTCGCCCTGACTGTACCTGGCCGGGTCGCCGAACCGGTACAGGAAGTCGCCCGCGCTCGTAGCCGCGAGCGCAATGCTCCCGGCCGGGTTCCCCGCGATGAACGTGCCACCATGGTCGATGACGTAGAACTCGCCTTGCACGGAGTTGACGACAACCTGGTTCAGCTCTTGGTTGAAGTCCACGGCGTTGATGTGCAACCAGTCCTGCTTCAGTGGATGGCCGGGAAGGTTGATGTTCAACCGGCTTGGGTAGTCTGCAACCGTGTGACCGGCCCCGACGTAGTTCGGTTTGTTCGGGTCGTAGTCCTGGATGACGTGATCGAAGAAGCACCACTCCCAGATGACGTTGCCGCTCATGTCAACTTCCACGACCGCGTCCATCTGTGCCCCGGTTGAGGGCACCGTCGCCGGGTTGGCTCCGGCGGCGATGCACTGGGCGCGGGTGAAGTCCTTGTTCGCGACGTAGAGCGTCGTGTAAGCGCCGAGCTCCGGATTGAAGACCCGCACGAAGTCGTGATGTGGGTGGTAGGTTGAGCGGGTCTCCAGGTATTGCCACACCGTGGTTCCGCTCCAACTGACCTCCTTGAACCCGCTGAAACCGCTCGGGTCATCGTTGGTGGCATCCAGAACGTCGCCGTTGTCGAGCAAGTGAGGGTTCGTTCCGACCGGCCAGGTGTGAACCACGCGTCCTTCCATGTCCAGCAAGTATGTCGTGCCCCTGGCGCCGAACAGGGTGTAGCCGTAGCAGGCGCGGCTGGCGTCCCAGTATTGCAGCTCCGTGGGCCGCTCCAGGGCGTCGTAGCCGTGAGCCGCGTTCAAGACCAGGGCGATCAGAAGGCAGGCGGACGGCCGGACACGGCGGGCTGGTAGCAGGGATGCATGCATGGGACGCTCCTCGCAACGAAACAGGCCAAGCCTCACGGTTCAAAGAACAGGTAATCCGTGTTGGCGAGGTAGGGGTCGAGCGAACTCGTGTTCGTGATGGCACCTGAGTACAGGAAATACGTGCTGCAGCCGGAATAGTCGAAGGGCGTCCCACCGGCGTAAGTGCCCGACATGATGTCCTGCCGCAGCTCCATGAGCTGGGCCAGTTGGTCGTCCGTCAGCGTGGCGTAGACGTCGGCGAAGACGGTCGCGTAGTAGTAGTTGTTCTCGCCATCCAGCTCGCCGTAAATACCCGACAGCTCCAACACCTGAGCCTCAGTCGCGTCGCTCGAAGCGGTGGAAGTCAAGAGGTTGCGCAGCAGCGTGGCAATCTGCGTGCGCGTGTCGACGATGTTCGCGACGTCGGACGCATACAGGTGTTCGCGCTGCACATCGACCAGGCTCGAAATGGCGGCCGCCTGCTCGTCGCTGACATAGCCCTGCGCGCTGTCACATAGGGCCGCCCCCGCGGTCGCCGTGAGCTCCTCACTGATCCCGTAGCCTTCATGCCCCATCGCGGGCGCATCCTTCATGTAGAAGGAGCCGTAATAGGTGCCATGACGCTCCGGGCAGAAGTACACGTCCGCGTCGACGGAGCCCGCGTACCAACTGAACAAGTCACCGGCGTACGTCATCACGGCCACCGCCGTGCCTTGCGGCAGACCGCGCATTCGGCTGGCGATCTGCTCATCGGTGATGTCGGGCCACGAACTCCAGCCCTTGCCCTTCATGGCTTCCAGGTACGCTGTTTGCATGGAGTCCAGCGCGTTCAGGATGTTGGCGTACAAGAGGGCGCGGTCGAAGCTGATCTGCCCGTCGATGAGATACAGCTCGCGCGAGGCTTGCTTGACGGCGTTGAGATTCAAACCCGTTGAGCCGGCCGGGATATCGCCCTCAAGCTGCCGGCGGAACGCCTTCATCAGCGGGAAACGCTTGTAGCCGTAGAGATTGATCTGATCGATCTGGGCAGTGGCCAGCGTTTTCAACTGGTTGAACTGACCGTCGTTCAGGATGTAGATGACGTTGTTTGCGACCCGCGTCAGGAAGCTCGTGTTGTGCCCCATGTTGTCGGGGTCATTGTCGCGCAGGTACTGGAAGCCGGTGTAATCGGCCACCTTGCCCGGCGGGAAGAACGACTGGGCCTCCAGATTCCCGGTCATCATCGCCAGACCGGAGAACGCCAGCGTGGTGCGCTGCGCCTGGTCGGAAATGGACTGCGCAGTGGTCATCGCACCTCGTCCGCCGCCGTTGGGCGGCGGCTGGTTCGGGTCACCGCCGCCGGGCGGGGGCTGGTTGCTGGAATCGCCGGTGCGCGTACAGCTCACGCTCAATTGGCTCGTGGCCAGCGTCAACTGACTGATGGCAGCCGTAAGCGCCGCCCCGTCGACCTGCTCGGCGGGCACGCTGAACGTCGGAGATCCCGACAGTGCATAGATGGTGAACGTGTACGTCTTGGCGCCCGGTCCCTGGGAGCATGGGCCGTAGTATGCCAGCTCCGGCCCGTCGCTGCTCAGCCCCGCGGTGCCGACATCCGTAGTGCTCTCCGCCAGCGACGTGACGCTGGCCGGAATGCCGTACAGGACCCAATTCCACTTCAGGCCGTCGTTCGCGAGCGTGGTCATCAGGATGGCGAATTCGACCGTGCCGGCCGGTGCGTTCGACCAGGCCAGCGGCGGGCTTTTCCCGACCCCGTCACACGTGTACACTACCGGCAGCGTGCCTCCGTCCTCGAAGGCCGTGCTCGTGAGGGCGAAGTTCGTCGTGGAGGACGCGCCGCTGTTGGAGTCCGCGCCGGAGTTCGAAGCCAGTGGGTCGGCCAACGGGCATCCGGCCAGCAGGAGCGGCACGGCGACAAGGCAGCCGATCAAGCAGCACCTGCGTACGGTGCCCTGCCAACGGACGTGACTTCGCCGAGTGTTTGCTGCAGTCGAGTTCATGATCGTCTCCTTTCTGGGCTTGTCAGCGCACATCCGCTAACTGTGCGAACGCGCCCTGACCGGCGATGCCACCAAGACGGGAAACGGGAACTGGGGCGAGTGATCCACAGCCGGGCTGGCTGTCTTCTTGCAGCCTGCCCCTCTTCTTAATCGACAAGACTGTGGCACAGGTCGTCCGCATGTGCGTAACAGCTTGCGGCGCCGAGAGTAATACGCCGTGGCCGAACTAAGCCCCCATCACCCTGTATGAGGAAGACTCACGCTGCTGGCCAAGCAACGGCGGCTGGCGCCATGCGGCCCGCCGGAGTGGGTGCCAGGATCATCCTCTGGCGCTGGCCGCCCCCCTCCCCTCGTTCGTCAGTCTAAGCACGCAGGATAGCTCGCGACCCCATCGCCCATGAAACGCGCCTGGAAGTCGGCGAAGTCGTCCAGGTCAGCGTCGCCATCGCCAGAAAAGTCAGACGCGCTGCAATCGCTCGAAACGGCTACGTCGGGACCGCCCATGCAACAAAAGAAAAGTGCGAAGTCCGCGGCATCGATGTCTCCATCCTGATCGAGGTCTTGCGGACAGAAGGGACCGCGCACCAGACGCACGTAGTTGAAAATCCGGATGGCATCACCCTGCGGTGCCAAGGAGTTGTAGTATCCGTACGGCGCATAGCTGTAGCTGCTCAGGCTACCGCTCTTGGGGTCACTGCGCTGGCAGCCGGCGCCGTGCACGTCGACCCAGGTGCTGTTCATGTAGCCCCAGCCGCGGCCGAAGCAGACGTACGCCGCCCCCGAAGCCGAGCCGTTGTACTGCACATGGGTCGTTCCGGACCAGTACCAGGGGTAGTCAGGCTGGCCGTTCTCGCCGGGGATCTGCGTGCATGTGAACAGCGGATCGATCGCCGCCGAGCCGGTCGTGTCCGGTGAGCGCGTGTAGTCGACGATGCTCTGCAGTTCCTTGGTGTTCGGCAGTCGCCAATCACTGTGGCCCAGGTAGCTCGCTGCGTTCCTGGTCTGGACCCACGCCAGGGCGTCTTGCCAGTTCAAGCCCGAGCCGCTGTCGGCTTGTGTCCACATCAACGCCGTGGCCCGATCGGTGATCGTGCCGTCGCCGTTGTCGACCAGGTTGTTGACGCCGTAGTTGGGGTTGCCGCGCACGCACTGCACGAAGAACGTCTTGTCGCCGCCGCCCGGCATCGTGAGGCCATAGCCCTTGATCCGGCCGTCGGCAAAGTTCACGCCGAACAGGTCCTGTCCGTAGAGCGTGCTGACGTACAGCGTGCTGGAGGCGTACTGCGAGTCAATAACGCGCTCGCCGGCACTGGTGTCCCCGTAAGCAAAGTCAAAGTACTCCGTGTCGATGAAGGGCACGATGTCCGGACAATCGCCTATGCTCTCGCAGCCGCTGGGGTCCGTGCCGCGGAAATCGATCAGGGAGTACAGCTCCTTGATGGTCGGCAGCCGCCAATCGCTGAACCCGCCGAAGTGTGCCGCGTTCAGCACGGCCGGCCGCGCCTGGGCCTGTGCCCACGTGAGCTTGTCGGCGGCGTTGAGGGAGCCGTCGCCGTTGGTGTCCGGGGAGTGCTGCCAGTCCAGGCCGGTGACGTTGTCGTAGACGGTGAGCTCGTCGCTGCTGAGGGTAAAGCTGGGCTGATGGCCGGCGCACTGAGAGTCCTGGCCATAGAAGGGCTGGCCCGGCGACGGGCAAGTGATGACCGTGGACGCGCTGTAACAGGTGCTCTGGCCGGTATCCACGACTGGGTAGGCTCCGATCGGCAACTCGGCCACGGTCAGCACCGCCTCATTCGACGTGGCAGTACCGTAGTCGTTGGTGACCACGCACCGGTAGTTTCCCGCGTCGCTTTCGGCCACTGGGTCGATCGAGTAGGAACTGTCGGTTGCCCCACTGATGTCGCTGTCGTTCTTCTGCCATTGGCAAGTCAGCGGCAGGGTTCCGGAGGCGGCGACCGTGAAGGTCACCGAGCCGCCGGGCGGAACCGTCTGAGACTGCGGCTGTTGCGTGATGGTCGGCGGCATGTTTGTGCCCGCCGTCACCGTGAACCCGCTGGCGCTCGAGAAGATGAGCGTCCCGTTGGGGGTCGTGAATGTGATCGCCACGTCCTTGGCGCCGGTCGGTTCCGCGGAAGGGATATTGAAGCGCGCCGTGACAATGTACTGACTCGAGTGGGTCACCGAGGTTCCCGTCATCGTGCCGATCAGCACACTGTTCGGTATAACGCCGGCCGGCGGGGCCGGCGGGACGTCGGTATCGAGCGTGAAAGTGACGAGCAGATTGGTGGCGCCCTGCGCGGCGGAGTCCGGGTTGATGTTCGTGATCTGGTTCGTGGCCTGGCCAAGCGCGGAGCCTGAGGTGAGGCTCAGCAGTGCCAACACGTGAAGACCGATCTCCCAACGAACGTGACGGTGCCACCGAGAATCTGGCGTTCTGCTACTCATCACCGGTCTCCAGCGGCGTCCGTGGGCGTCCGCCAATCCAGGGGGAAGCTATCGCAATCTGCCATGCCACCAATACTACAAACGCTGAGGGAGGGGGAATATTCTACGGCCGGAGGGAGAATTTCTTGCCGGCGGGTTCGTTCTTCTGGGTGGCAGGCGCATTGCTCGAGGTCCCCCGTCGGTATGCAACCCCCGGCGGGTACTGGACTTACGCGCTTCAGCCGTGAGTTGGCCATGAGCGTCCAGGCGTGGATAATGCGAGCTACAGCGCGGTAGACGTTCGGCTTTGAAGGCCGTTTCTTGCAGTGGAGTCCATGGTGGTTGACAGCGCCGACGAATCCGCTGGGCTGCTGGACCGGCTGAAAGGCGGCGATGCGCAGGCGCTGGCCACGCTCTTTGCGCAGCAGCGGCCGCGGTTGCTGCGCATGGTTGAATTCCGGCTGGACGCGCGGCTCCAGGGCCGCGTGGAGGCCGAGGACGTGCTGCAGGAGGCCTATCTGGACGCCGCGAAGCGCGTGCAGCACTTCGCGGATGACACCTCGCGGTCGTTCTTCATCTGGCTGCGGATGGTCGTGATGCAGACGCTGATCGACACTCATCGCCGGCACCTCGGTGCTCAAATGCGCGACGCCGGCCGCGAAATGGGCGTGCCCGGCCCCCCGTGCTCGCAGGCGACGTCGTTCTCGCTGGCGGCTAGTTTACTGGGGCGTTTTACGTCGCCCACGCTCGCCGCCCGCCGTGCGGAAATGGCTGAGCAGCTACGTGCTGCGGTGGAAGAGATGGATCCGCTCGACCGCGAGGTGCTGGCGCTGCGGCACTTCGAGGAGCTAACCAACAGCGAAGTAGCTGAGGAATTAGGTATCGAGCAGAAGGCCGCGAGCATCCGCTATGTGCGCGCCCTACGCCGGCTGAAGGACTTGCTCGGCGGTATACCTGGGTTTGCTGAGGCATTTGCAAGAGGGATTTAGCCACCACGGACAGCAGAATCACGAGCATGGTCGAGTCAAACCCGGATCGCGACCCTTTCGAACTCCTGGCGGCGGAATTCACCGACCGTTGTCGCCGCGGTGAGCGACCGTCCATCGATGACTACGCGCAAAGGCATCCGGAACTGGCGGAGGAAATCCGCGAGCTGTTTCCGACCATCGCCGTGCTAGAACAGGCCAAGAGCGTAAGCCCGGGGCAGACGGGCGGTGGCCCGGTCCGTGGCGGCGTGAAGCTCGAACGGCTAGGTGATTTCCGGATCATCCGCGAGCTGGGCCGCGGCGGTATGGGGATCGTCTACGAAGCCGAGCAGGAGTCGCTTGGGCGGCGCGTGGCGCTCAAGGTGCTTCCGCAGCAATTGCTTCTAGACCCTGAGCAGTTACAGCGATTCGAGCACGAAGCCCGCACAGCCGCTGGGCTGCACCACACGAATATCGTGCCGATCTTCGGCGTTGGAGCATACGAAGGCTATCACTACATCGTGATGCAGTACATCCGCGGCGTTGGGCTCGATGTCGTCCTGCGCGAGCTGCGCCGGATGTCGAAATCGGGTGGCACAGAGGCGGCAAGCACACTCGCCATGGCAGAGTCGCCTTCCGGCCACACGGCCATCGACGCGCTCAGTGTGGCCCGCTCGCTCGCATTGGATTTCTCGCGACGTTCTGCAAGGGTAAACATCGCTGCGCAGCCCCCAACGGCGGATTCAACGGCAGCGCAAGACAGCGAGCACGCGGGATCGAATCACGACCAACAAGAAGACCAACCCGCCAGCACCGTGAAGGCGTCTCGGGACACGACCGGCAACCCGCGTCTGGGGCCCACGTATTGGCAGAGTGTCGCGCGCTTGGCGCTACAGATCGCCGAAGCGCTGGATCATGCCCACACACAGGGGACGCTGCACCGCGACATCAAACCGGGGAACCTGCTCGTTGACGCCGACGGGACGGTTTGGGTGGCGGACTTCGGCCTGGCTAAGGCGCTGGACCGAGATGGAACCTCGCAGACGGGCGGCGTCGTAGGCACTTTGCGGTACATGGCCCCGGAGCAGTTCGCCGGTACCGCCGATGCGCGGAGCGACATTTACAGTCTTGGGCTGACGCTCTACGAGCTGGCGACACTGCGTCCCGCGTTTGCCGAGACCAGCCGCACGATGCTGGTCAGCGCGATGACGCGCGAGACCCCCAGGGCCCCCCGGCAACTCTGCCCCACGATGCCCCGCGACCTTGAGACGATCATCCTCAAGAGCATCGCCCGTGAACCAAACGGGCGCTATGCCTCAGCCGCCGCCCTGGCCGCCGATCTTCGCCGCTTTCTTGAGGATCGCCCGATCCTGGCTCGGCGCGCGTCCCTGCCTGAACAGCTCTGGCGCTGGTCGCGACGCAATCCCGCGCTCGCTACGCTGAGCGGCACTGCCGCGGTGCTCCTGATCGCCGTGGCGGCCATTGCGACGGGCGCGTACGAACATACCCGCCGTGCAAATGTGCAGGTTCGCAACGCCCTGGCCGGCGAACAGACGCAGCGCGCGAAGGCGGAAGCGACTTCCAAGCTCGCCATCGAAGCGCTCGACACAATCTTCGACCAGTTCGCGCCCGCCCGGACCGGCGTGGCGACAACGATTATAGTGGACGGCTCGGCGGGGACGCAGTTCGAGGTTCCCATTGAGCCGGTCCTATCGCCCGAAACGGCGACACTGCTCGAACACATGCTTGGTTTCTACGGCCGGCTCGCCACGCAGGAAGGTGCGGACCCGACCATCCGGCTGAAGATCGCCGAAGCGAACCGACGGGTCGGGGACATTCACTGCCGCTTGGGCCATGCGGAAGAAGCCAAGGCGGCCTACACCCAGGCTGCTGAGCTCTTTGAACAGATTGAAGCGAACACCGGGGCAACGCCGACCACGCGCGTAGAGCTGGCTCGGGTGCACAATGAGCTGGGGTCAATCCTGCTCACCCAGGAACGCGATCAGCAAGGTCGTGCGTCCCTCCAGAAGGCGCGGGCGATTCTGGAGGCGCTACAGCCAACGCCGTCAGATTCGCCGGCTGCCTGCTTCGAGCTGGCACGCGCCTGTTTTCTGCTGGCCAAACCGTCACGTCCGCCCATCCCTACGCCACCGCGGCGCGAGCCTAGCGTGAATCCGCCGCCCGATCGGCCGCCGCGTCCTGAGATACCCGGCCCAGCGGGGCCAGCGCGCGAACCGCCCGACGCGACGCCACAACCCGCAGAAGATGACGGTGAGCGATCTGTGGCCCGTCAGAAGGCCATCGATCTCCTGACTGAGCTGGGAGCGTCGTATCCCGAAGTCCCGGAGTACCGCCGCCTTTTGGCTCTGTGCTATCGCGATCTGCCAGCGCCGCGGCTACGGGGTCCCGACGATCAGCGAGGAGCGCGCGACGCGATGACTCACGCAATCGCGATCCTGAAGCAGTTGGTGGACGATTATCCCACAGGTGCCGAGTACCGGTACGACCTGAGTGAGACCTATGCCATGGCAGCCGTGCCGGCACTGTGCGTGGGAACGAATCCACTCGCGATGGAGGAGCAGCGCCTCCGCGACGCGCTGAAGATCTCAGAGCAACTTGTCGCCGAACGTCCCAACATCCCGACCTACGCCATCTCTCAAGTGCACATTCGGCTGCGGTTCGCTGATTTTCTGCGCCGCCGGAACCAGACCGATGCTGCCGAAGATCAGCTGAAACACGCCGAGTCGCTGCAGGTCGGCCTCGCCCAGCGATTCCCCAAAATCCCGAGTAATCAGGTATTTGTCGCCGTAGTTGAAGGCGCCCTCGGCCGGCTGCTGCGTGATCGTGGGCAACTGAATGAGGCGCGGTCGCATCTCGAGGTGGCGGCGGCGGTGCTGGACAAGCTGCCTGGCGACTGGCCGCGCCCGCCGTACGTCCGTGACGTTTTCGTCGCCACCTTCACGGACCTAGCGGATGTTGATCGACGCTTGGGCGATCACGCCGCCGCGTCCGAAGCCGCGCGCCGCGTTGACGAGAATCGGACCGATCGCTGAGCGTGTGCCGGCCAGTGATCGGCGCCGTGTACACCTGAGCTCGCCGGGGTTTGACCCTGAAGGCTGACACCGAGCGGTGGTAACCGCTCCACGTGCCGCGCCGCCCACAGGTGCTTTGGAGACCCGCTCCACTCCGCGGTGCCGGGCCGCGTCAACCGGTGAAGTTCGTCTGGAACACGGCGAAGTCCGCTAGGTCTACATCGCCGTCGTGCTCGGCGTCAAAGGCGGCAAGGCAGGTATCGGCGCAGTCGCCACTGGCCGGGGGAACAGCCGGGCCGCCCTGACACTCCACGAAGGCTTGGTAGTCGTTGAGGTCAACCTGCCCGTCCGCAGTGTAATCCCCGCCGGCCAGCAGTTCGCACTCGTCCGGAAGTCCCGTGCCGTTGCAGTCCATGCTCTGGCCGCATCCGGGGACCGCGCAGCGCCCGCCGGGTGCGCCGCAGTCGAGGTCGCAGTCGTCGGGAAGGCGGTTGCGGTTGCAGTCCAGCGACGTGCGCAGAACGACCAGCCCCGCGAGGCCGTCGGCGACGTACAGGTACTCGGCGCCGTCGCCCGCGACGCCCTCGGCATTCCCGGGCGTGTCATACCACCCGATGGACACCGGATGCGTGGGATCGGAAACGTCCAGCAGGCGTACGCCGGCGAACCAGTCCGCCACGGCCACGTTGGTCCCGACGACCGCCACACTCTCGGCAGCGCCGGGCGTGTTGTACGTTCCCGTCCGGAAGGGATGGTACGGATCCGACGTGTCCACGACGTGCACTCCTGCGGAGCCTGCGGCTACATACGCATACGCTCCCTGCAGAGGTGTGCTGACCGCAACGCGTCCCGCCGTGCCGGGAACCGAGCACCGGCCAAGTTCCGCAGGCGCGGCAGGATCGGAGACATCGACCAGCAGCAGCCCGATGTTCCAATCGCCCACGTAGGCACGCGTGCCGGCCAGTGCTACGTCGAACGAGAAGGTGGGGTAGATGTCCGTCCCGCCCACCCAGTCGCACGGCGGTGGCGACACGTCGAACACCTGCACGCCCGCGAACGCGTCGGCGACATAGGCGTACCCCCCGGCCGCGGCGACCCCAAACGCGTATCCCCCTGTCTCGCAAGCACCCTCCGCGAATGGGGCTGTGGGTTCAGCGACGTTGATGACGTGCAGCACGCCGAGCGCGTCATACGGGTAACTGACGGCATCGACGAGGTACACGTACCCGTCGGCCACGTCCAGGTCGAACACATAGCCTGGGGTGTCGCACGCACCCACGCGGATCGGGTCCGTCGGATCGGCCACGCTGATGACCTGCAAGCCCGTGTCATACCCGGCCGCGTACACGTAGTCTCCCACCCGCATCACCCCCATGACGGCGGCACCGCCGGTCTCGTACAGCCCCACGGGTTGCGGATCCGCTGGGGTGGACACGTCGAACGCGATCAGCCCGGTGGAGTAATCCGTCAGGAAGGCATGCGTCCCGGGGCAGGGCCGACCATCCGCGGCACGTGCCCGAAGTCCCGCCGCGGTCGGCGCCTGGAGGCTCGGAGGCCGCGGGTCTCGTCGCGGAGCCGTCCTGCCTGCCGCGTCAGCCGGAGGAGGGCGCGTAGGTCGTGGTTCGTGAGGTGCTCGTCCTGGAGGATGCCGGGCCGGGTGGTACGTGGGGGCGAGGGAGAGTGGTGCTGGTGGGAGGCGGGCACGCACGATGTCGATCGTGATGAGTACGCCGCGGAGTTCGTCCCCGAGCCGGTCGGCTTTGTAGCGCGCCCTGTCGAATGGTCCGTGCTGCAGTTCGTAGTCGACGGTGCCGTACGCGCCCCAGTCCGGCCGGCCGTTCTCGTCGATCGTTGGCCGGATGGTGCTGCGCGGTTTTTGGAACGGCAGGGCCAGGATGGGGCCCCACTCCTGCCACTCAACCCATCGCTCGAGTTCGCGCTCGTTGAAAAGTCCCTCGTTGTCCAGGCCGGGCACGTTGCCGAAACCCGTGGCGCGCTCGATTCTGATCTGTGGCGAGACAGGCAGGTCCGCGATGTCTCGGATGTCTTCGTCGTGTGTTCGATTCATGCTTTCACCGCCGAGCTGCCCCGCTCGAGGCGGGACGCTCGCTATGACGCGACCCGACCACGAGCGGGCCTCGGGGTGAGAAGCATGGAATCATGGCGAAGACTCCAGGGGGCCTGCCGGCGGCGGAGCGGGGGCTGGGCGTGGCGGTGCTGAAGGCACCGGGATCAATCGCCCGTACCGACCCGCCCCGCGGGGCGGGGAAAGCTCTATGATGGGCTACGGGCCCCCCAATAGAGCTTGAGGGTGTAGCGGGCCGTTCGTGCGTCTGCGCGCACCCGCGCGCGACGGGGCTCCCGCTGGCCCCCGCCCGATGGTCTCGCCACGGGGCCGCGTTGAGGGGGCCGCGGGCGTGCAGTCTGGTCTTGGCCGCGGCGGCACCTTCACATGTCGACCGCCGCGACGAGCCGCTGCTCAGGAACCCGGAAGAGGTTTGGTGGGATCCGGGGGGGTGCCGGGCTGATCTTCATTGGCCACGTGAGACCGCTCATTCATTCTGTGATCCGCCTTGCTGCTGAGTAGGTAGGCAAGCTCGGTCGCGTCGTGCTTACTCCACCGACGGACCACGTCCACCAAGAGGTCCGCCTCCCACCGCGCCGCTCTTTCTGCCAGTTCGGACAGCCTCTTGCCCTCCTTGATATGGCTCCACAGCTTCTGCGCCATATCTTGACTCCAAGAGAAATCACCAAAGACCAGAGCGAGGTCACATGCCGTATCGACCTGGCTGATGCGAGCCGCGAGTGCGGGTTTGTCGATCGCGTTCCAGATTATCGCGGCTTCGTCCTCGCCCACGGCGTTCGCCTCGCGCAAGGCGAACGCCACTACAACCGGATCATCGATGTGGTTGCGCCGCTCGGCCAGGCGGGCCCAGTCAATGCGTTGGATTACTTGCGGTGAGAATCCGTAGCAGGGCATCAGCGTCTCGCATAAGAGCTGCATCGCCTCCGCGAAGTCGTCCGCATCCAGAACATGCCGCGTCAGGCACTCTCCGTCCCACAACGGTTCGGTGACTTTGAGCAACCGCTCGCCACCTTGAGCCAAGGCGTCCGCGCGAATGTGAAAGGCGTACAGGTCGGGGAGCTCGTTGAGTCGCTCCGCGAATCTCTCCCGGTTCATCAGAGACCACACGTGTTCGCCAGTATCCTCCGCGGCCCGGAAGAGGCTGCCCAGGCAACGACAAACGCGGGTGATGTCGTCATCAGTGTCAAGGGACGCAGCAATCCTGGTGGGGTCCGCAAGGTCGCGCAGGTCTCCGCCGCACGCCCGATGTACGCTGTAAAGGGTGCATACACACTCAATGGCTTCCTCAACATGCTCGAAGCGGTCGATGTGTGCCTTTGCCTTGCCTTGCGGACATGCAGACCAAAAAGCCGCTGCTGCTGCCGGGTTGGCTTGCTGCAGTATGGTGATGCATCGGCAGATTTGTTTCGCATCGCCTAGAGTATCTGCCCGCCGTGTGAGGTCAGTGTACAGCGATTCCCACACGGCAGTTCCGAGGCTGGGGCTGGCGTTGAACAGGTCTGCAGCCCAACGCGCCATGCGTTCGATAGGGCCAGGTCCCGCGATGAGGCTGGCAAGCTTCCTGGTGTCGAACAGGGCGGCAATGGGTTTCTGGATCTGTTCGGCAAGGCCGGCCAGTGTGGCGGCGCAAAACACGACATTCTCCGTATTGGCCAGTGCCTCGATGGACGCGATGAGTTGCTTAAAGGCGAGCGTGCGGGCCAGTGCCACCGCCGCCGGTTCGTGCGCCGTACGGAGTTCCCGGAGCACGGTGCAGACGTGCCAGACGTGCGGGTCAGCGCTCAGGGCCTCGCCCAGCGAGGAGGCGTCGATTGCTTCCCAAAGCTGCTCGCCGGTGTGAACGTCAACTGCGTAGAGAGCGGCAACGCAGCCGCAGACGCGGCTGGCGTCGGACGTTGTGTGGGCGTTGAGTTTCGCGGCGAGGCTGGTCACGTCCACACTGCGCCAAACCTTCTTATTGCACGTAAGAAAGGCCGGATGAACCGAACAGAGGAACAGCCATACGTCGTCGACAGTCGCAGACTCGTTCAGTTTGCGTGTCAACTCCGGTCCCGCAAACGCACTCAGCAGCGCATCACCAGCTCGTCGCTCGAGGCCATATACGCCACTCAGGCACTCGCTTGCAGTGCCTAGTTGCTCGAAGGCGTGGAGCCGGTCGGCAATACACGTCAAGACCGGGCCGCGGAGCCGGGATTCCGCCGCCCTCCGCCGCAACCACCGCAGGATCGCCGTGACGGAGCGCTCTCGCCCGAGTACGGACTTTACAAGGCCTTCCTCTTCTAGCCGTTCGTCAACGCGCCGAAAGACACTCTGGGGGGCGCTAGCGACAGCTTCCAGGCCGTTCGGCGTGTCGGCTGCGGCGTATCGGTAGATGAAGTCCTCGAGGCTCCACGGCTTGCGCCGGAACTCCTGCCCGTGTTCCCAGTAGGCGGCGGCGAGGCTGGCGTGGGGCAACCCATAGAAGAGCTGGCCGTAGCGCTTGGACTCCGTGATCTCACGCCGCCGCACCAGCTTATGTAGCTCAGTGTCGGTGAAGCCGAGCTCGTCTGTGAGAAACGCTTCGGCGGTGGATACCTCCCCGAGATAAAGTGGGGCCAGGGAGAGTAGGATGCGGGGGAAGCGTGGACCATCAGACCTCAAATCTCCGAGGTCTTCGCACACGCCTTCTCTGACCCAGGTCTTGGGATCGCCACTGCCCGCTGCCGCATCGCAGCCGCGGAGGGCGTAGGTAAGCAGCCAGTAGTCGTCCTTGCCGACGGTACGGAGCTGACTTCGAATCGCCTGCGATGCGAAAACGTGGGGATTCTTGGCGCGAGCCGCAAATGCGCAGATGATGTCATCGGCGTACGCGAACGGTGTCAGTACAACGGTCGGCAGTTTGTCAAGCGGTTCAAGTCGGGAGTCTTCGTGAGGGATCAGCCGCGCGGTGATGACGACGTATCCGTCGAGGTCGGTCTCCTTGAGTTCGCCCCAGAGACACTGGAGCTTGTACGGCTCGAGGTGCATGTTCTCGAGGAGGAACAGCTGATCCGCCTGTTTGATGAAAGTCGCCAGTTTATACACATCGAAGTCGCGGTGCAACCGGCAATCGAGATAGTAGGAGTCCTCAAACTTCTCACCGCGCCAGTCGTACGCGAGCCAGCGTGCGAGCACCGTCTTGCCCGTTGCCCGCTCGCCGGTGAGGCGGACGACGTGGCTTTTGCGAAGCTCATCTCGCATCTCGTTGATCTTTTCGTCGGGCCGGTAGACGCGCCCGTCCCGAAAATCAGCGGCTGTTGGGCCGGACTTCCGGAACCAGTGCAGCTGCTCGTTGCTGCGCGTCTTCATTTCGTCCCTGAGCGGCCGCACTCCTCTGGGCCGGGAGAGTCCTGGTTGTTGCTGCCTCAGACCTCCCGGGAGCTGCTTGCGTGCCCCCTCGGGTGACACTTGCGGCCGGGACCTGCGAAACTGCCGCAGGATCTTCATGACCGACCGTGCTGCTTCGGCCTGATTCGACACGCGGTCCAGCGTGGCGCTGATTTGGGCGGTGAAGCGTGCATCCTCACCCGGAGTGGCGTAGAGCCGCAGCAGTTCTCCGGCTTCATGTCGTTCTCGCCATAGGTACTGACGTACGTAAGCACACACCTGCGGAAGGAGCGAGCGGTTGGGCAGAAGCTTGTATGGGTATTGCATGATGAATGAAGCCAGCGCGGGGCGGAAGTGCGCGGCGACGTCTTCTTCGCGTACCCCTTGGTGGAATTGCTCCTCGAAATGGAGTTCCACTTTGCGCCGAACATCTGCAGCAAACTCGATCGTGCAGGCGACCTCTAATCGTTGCTCTGCTTCATGATCCAGCACCACCCTTTCGGGAGCGCCAGCAGGAATCTGTTGCAGGTCCCTGCACGCTTCGCGGTACTCATTGGCCGCGGTGACAAAGGCATCGACGACTGGCCCGGCTGCGGATGGAGCGCCGCCCCGCGCCCGTTTCAGAAGGTCAAGGCACTCACGCGCTTGACCGATCTGCTTGAGCCAATCCTCCAGGAAGCAGGCCGCTAGTCTTGGATTGACCCCGAGGAGCTCCTCGTGCGCAAGGCACGTGACCTTGGTAATAGCGCGCGCCAGGTCAGTATTGTACGTGCTAACGACATGCTCGATGCGGTCACGCTGCTCCTTGGTCGCCTCGCCGGTCGCGCGTGGGTCGCCGACGAACTGCAACGCGTCGAGCAACTTGGCCGGGTCAATCACCGTCGGGTCGTCATTGACGGCATTGAATGCGTCGTCCACGAGCTGCCAGGCGCTCACCGCGTCGGCGCTTTTGCAGAAGGCCTCCTTCGCTGCGTCGAGGAACGTGTTCGCTTCGACCAAGTTCGATGTGAGCGGGACCGTGGTGTGGAGCGACCATGTCGTTTGATGGACACTCGGGACGTCGATGGAGTGCGGGGGGGCATCCTCCAAGTCCAGGCACGTTCGCAGCAGGGCGGCAGCCTTTGACGCGAATACCCCGAACTGCTCGGGATAGGTCTTCTTCTTCTGCCGCTTGGCGCGCCATGTCGGGAAAAGAAGGAAGCCCTCCATCCAGTGGACGTGAGCGTGGACATGAGCGCGAACCAGCAGTGCGCGGAGCAGCCGTGCTTCATTGCTGCGTCCGAGCGCATTGCCGCTGACCTCGTTGGTTTGCGACTTTCTGCCGCCGAACACGATTCTGACTGGCGCATCGTAGTTTTCTGATTTTGCACTCATGCCTGTCCGCGAGCAGCATAAGTCCTTTGGGGACAGATCATTACATCACCTTCCGCGGTCATCACAGACCCGCGTTTCGGAAAGTCTCTGGCCGGGGATTGTCGGCGGACCGTCAGGGCCGCAGCCGCCACGGCGACGCCGGGTGGCATGCGTGCATCAGCCGAGGCCTGGCCGGACATTGCGATGCGGCTGAGGCGCGTGCACCGGCTTGATGTGGGCGGCTCGGATGCGGCCCGGAAGCGATCCGCGACCGCCTCGGGGACCTTATCTGCGCGGCCCCGCAACGGCGACGGAACTGCGCGGAGCTTGGAGCTTGTTTTCATGCGTAACAGTCTACCAAAATCACGGGAAGCCTACCGCGCGAGCGGGAGGCAAGAAAACGCCGCCGGCCGGCCCGGACGGGCCAAGAAGGCCGTAGCGCGCCAGGCTGGCGGAGCGGTCGATTGCAACGCCGCGGGCCGGGGCGGCGAGGATTTCGGGGTTGAGATCCTGCCGGAGGGTGGCCATGCAGTGGTCCCGGCTGGCCCGGCCGGCACGACGCCCGGGGCGCCGGGCGGCACGTCCGGACACGGTGCGGGCTCAAACGAGCCGCGCACAGGTGTGGCGAACGGTGACACTTGCGGTAATCCCAATGTCGGGAACAGTCCGCCACCGGTTGTCGCTTCGGTTCCGGGCGGCGGGATCCCGCCCGCGAGGGGCGGCCCCGTGCCCCCGTGCGTCGTGAGTGGGCTCGGGGCGGGGGGCGCTCCTGTGGGTCAAGTGCTGCTGGAGTGCTACCTCAATGGCTTATTCGCGCTTCTCTCGCGTGAAGAGGCGCACCAGGAGCTGCACAAGCGCGACTTCGGCTGGGTCTCCCCTTTCGGTTGGGTGCGGTACGGGTGGGAGGGCCAGGCGTGGAGCGGGCCGATCTCCTCGCGCGTCCCCGGCGCTGGCCAGGCATTTGGCTTCTGGCTGCTGACGGGCGAAGGGGCCCGCACTCTTGACCGGTACCGCAAGCATGTTGCCGGGATGAGCCTCGCGAGCGTTGCGCTCTTCCAGGCCCACGCGTCCAGATTTCACCGAGTGCTGCCCGAGATGCTGCGCCGCAGATCGCGGCTGTTTCGGTGGGCGCCGGTACTGGACCGCAATGGGTGCAAAATCCCGGCGTATGCCGTAGTGCCGGAGCGGTCCACGATCCTGATTGCCGGCGTGGATCCGGATTCCTGCGCGCCGGACACCGTTTTCGACTGGGGCATTCTCATGTCGCCGCCGGACCTGCCGCCGGATGCGGGCGCCGTGGTGACCGCGTGATGTGCAGCCACAAAGGGTGAACCGGGCTGGCTGAGCCTCACGCGCGAGGCGAACAACAACCGACGGGCGGGTGGCGGACTGCTACCCGCCCGTTCTTCGTTTCCTGCATCTCCAGCATCGTGGGCGACAGCGGTGGTCGCGTTGGCCGTGCGCGGATCTGCGTTCGTTGGCGCCGGCGGCTCGTCGGGTCGGTCGGTCGCGCGTGTGTCTGCGGTCAGCAGTTCGGCACCCGCGTCTGGCTGCGCGCGGGTCTAATAAGGGGTGCAGAGTGGCTGCAGAGCAGCGCTCGGGAGGTGATGCCTATGTCGCGGCCATGGCGTGAACGCGTCCATGATTGGGACGCAGTGCATGAGAACGTGTGGTACCTGCTCCGCGTGGCGGCGATTGACAGAACGGGCGCGCCGCCGGCAATCCGCGTGCACCTTGCGTTTCTGGAAGACGTGCAGGTTGGGAGGACGCACGTCGCGTCATTGCCCGTCCCGGTGAGGCCTGCAGGGCTCGCGGCGGACTTCTTCCTCTCGTGCGGGGTCGAGGTGGTCGCCGGCGGCACCGTCACTCCGAAGGCGGTTGTCGGCAAGGTCGTGCGGGCGCAGTTCGCCCCCGGCGCACCGGCGGGCGCGTGGCAGATCGTCCGCTTCGCCCTCCCGGAGGGCAACGACGCGCCCCACGAAGCGGACCGCCGTGCGTGATCATGGGGACCGACGTGTCGGCGTGAGTCACTCCAGGAGGTGAAGGACGAATGGCCCAGAGTTTCCAAATCCCGCCGGGCGACGTCGAGTACCGCAATACGCTGCGCGATGCGCGCGGTACTGAAGTGCTCAAGTTCGGGTACCGCGAGGTGGTCACGATCGACCCTGAAGGGCAGTCAAGGGTCTTCAAGGAGTCCGAACACGTTGCGTTGGCCGACGGTCGGCTGTTCACGGCAGCAACACTCGCGACCGGGAAGATCGAGCTCGCGATCTGCGACTTGTGCCGCTACCCGCTCCCGCCGCGGTGGTGGTGGAGCCAGCCCGAATCTCCGTCATTGGGCTGCATGGCGCGTGAGTCCGGCGCATTCTGTGCCGGTTGCTCGCTCTTTGTCTGCAAGAAGCACTCGGCGGTTGTCGCCGACGGCTCGGTGCGCTGCATCCTCTGCGCCCGTCGCTTTCGGTGGCGTGCGCTCTTTCGCGCCTTGTTCTTTACTCCGATCCGGGAGGATGCATGATGTCGCAATCGTGGCGTGACCAGTTGATTGCCCAGATTGATTTGTGTCGCCCGGGCCCGCGGGACAAGGGCCTGCTGGCGCTGCGCGCGCTTGCAGCAAACGGCCGCCTCTCGGAGGCGATGTGCCGTTTCCACTACCTGCGCCTGTTGCTTCATCCGCCGCGGTGCGCGGACAGCCTGGCAGGTTTCACCGAACCCCCCTCGCTCGAGGAGTGGCGTTCGGCGGTCGTCACGGAGGCGCCGATTGGCGTCCTGACTGAGGTCGAGGGCGCTGAATTCGGCCCGCATCTTTCGGATCGTGTCGAGCACTGGGCTGTGGCTGGGACCACGGGTTTTGGAAAGACCGTCACGCTGCGCGGGCTCGCCTTGGCGCTCGACGCGCTCGGCCGCGCGCTGCTCGTGTTCGAGCTGAAGCGTGACTGCGCCGACTTCGTGCAGCGGCTGGCCCGGTGCGTGCGCGTCCGTGCCGGCCAGGGAGCGTGGTTCGGCTTGCAGGCGCCTGCCGGTGTCGCCGATCGCGACTGGGCCATGGTGCTCGCGGCCATTCTGGCCGCGCGCTGTGGCCTGAAGCACGCCACGACGTCTCTTGCCCGCATGCTCACCTGGCTGGTCGAACAGCTCAACCGCGCAGCAGTCCGCGGGCGCCTTTGGCCGGATGTCCAACTCCTTTGTGACGTCGCCGTCGCCGCACCGTCGGCGAAATTCGCTGCGAAGGAGGACTACGAGCGCAGCTCGATCCAGGTGCTGGACGGGGTGGCCCACGCGCTGGGCCCGTTCGCCCGTACGTTTCGGGGAATCGACCTCGAGCAGTTCCTCGCCCAGGGGACCAGTGTTGTGGTGGATCTCAGCACGCTGGAGCCGCCGGCGCAGTGGGTGGTCATCGACGTGCTGCTCAGCTAGGTGCTCATCGGGCGGATGGCGCGCGACCAGAAGGTCGACCGCACCGAGATCTGCATACTCCTGGACGAGAGCGACCTGCTGGTTACGGATGAGGCCCATGCTGGGTTTCCGGGCCGGCAGTCGCCGCTCATGCGCGTCCTCCGCCAGGGCAGAGAGTTCGGCATCATGGTGGCTTTGGGGATCAACGTGCTATGAGCGCGTCTGAGTCTATTCTTAACAATGTCCAGAACCTCGTCATCCTCCGACAGGAAGCCCCTGGCTCGGTTGTCCGGGCGCTGCGCGCCCTGCCGCTCCCGCCCGAGGCCGCGGGCCTCCTGATGTCCCTTGACCGGGGGGACGCGGTTCTGCACCTGGCGGGCTGGCCGGAGCCGGTCCTGGGGCACGTGACGTTTGTTCCGCCGCATCGGGGTTCTACGGCCACGCCGGACCCGCAGCTTGACGTGGTTCCGGCAAGGCGACTCGCCGAATTGCCCGAGGTGCTTGACGAGCTAACACACGCCAAAGGCGAGCTGGGGCGGGTGCGCAAGAGCGCGGACGACACCCCGGACAAGATCATGGCGAACGTTCACGATGTCCTGGCAGACTGGATCCGTCAACCGGGCAAGCCGATGGCGCGGATCTGGGCTGCGCTTGGGATTGATGCCCCGTCCAAGCAGAAGGCGATCCGCAAGGTGCTGGCACCCAAGTTCGCGCAGATCCGCGACGAGCGGTTCGGTTCGGCGAAGGTGGCGATTCTCCTGCCCAACGCGGCCGGCTATGCGCTCGTCGGTCGGGGTTCCCTGACCGGGCTGGGACGTGGTGAGGTTGTTCATCTGCACGGGGCCTGGTGGGCGCGCGACTGGGCCGTCAAGCAGGGCTACGAGGCCCACTTGGAGTGGCGGGTGGGAGTGGGTGTGAACCACCCTGCGGACGTGGGCTATTGCGCCGATGGTGTCTGGCACGTGATCGAGGTGGTGGACACGTCCTTCCTGAACCTTGCCGACGCGGTCCGGGCGAGCCTGGTGCTCTCGACCATCGTGCAGACCGTCACGATCGTCACGAAGCTGAAGAGTGAGCACGCCCGCGTCCGTCGCCTGCTCGCCGTGGAGGACCTGGCTGGGGTGATGGACCGCGTGCAGCTGTCCACGTTCGACTTCTACCTGCGGGAGGTGTACCCGTGACGCGGGCCGTGCGCATCGCGCTGATCGTCGTTCTCATGCTCGGTGCCCTGTCGTTCCTGGTCGCGGGGCATGAGTGGGAGCTGGCACACCCGCGGTCCTCGCCGACCCGGGGCGCCGGGTACGAGCTGGCCATGCTGGCCATGGTCGTGATCACAATCGCGGCGCTGCTACGGCGGCGTGGTCGGTAAGGACGCGCGTCATGCGGCAGCAACGGTGACGTCAGCGGTGCGTCCGCCAGGCTCCCGGGCGAGCTGGCATACTGTACGCAGGTACGGGAGAGCCGTGACGTATGAACACGCAGCCCACGCAACAGCAACCGCGCCCCGTGCGACCTCGGTGGGAGCTGCTGTTCCTGCCGCTGGCGGCGCTCGTCCTGCTGGTGCTTTGGACGCGGTCGGTGGCCGTGCAGCCGGCATGGTCCGCGCTCCTGGACCGCTGGCAGATCCATGATCGGCTGCGTTTCACCGAACTGGCGATGTTCGCGCTGTGCCTGATCGCGGTGGTCGCGATCGCGCGCGCGTCCCGGAGCCCGTGAGGCTAAGAATCGTGCACCGAGGAGAACACCGATGCAGCACTATGCGATCCAACATGTCAATGGGCAACCTCTCAAGGTCCCGGTCGCGCCGGATGGGAGTATCGACGTGGACGTGTTGTGTCAGCTGGCCAACGTCGCGCCGGATCGGGCGCTGGTCCTCCAGCGGCCGGATGGCAGCAATCAGCTGGTCCCGCGCGGCCAGAAGCTGACGGTGCGGCCGGGCGCGCAGTTCGTGGACGCCCCGACGCACCGGCGGGGGGCGTGACCGTGTCGCCCGTGCTGCGGGAGCACATCCGGATGGCGTCGTGCTTTTACCGCTTGGCGGTGGCGCGGGACGGGGCCTGGGTGCGCGTGGACGACTTCGCGCTGCCGGCGGGCTTCAACGTGCCGGTCACGCAGGTGCTCGCAAGCCTCCCTCCGGACTACCCGCTGCGCGCGCCGGGGGTGCTGCCCTGGGGCCTCTTCCTCCGGCCGGGGCTGCGGTACCACGGCCGCTGCCACCCGAACATCGTCGAGGGCCAGGGGCCCGGCTGGGGCGCGTGGTCGTGGCTGTGCATCTTGCGCGTGGCGTGGGACCCGCGCCGGGATGACTTGCTGCGGTGCCTTGAGATGGTCCGGGCGGTTTTGTCGGCCCCGTCGGGGTGGTGAGGTGTGCTGTATGTTCGAGCCGTGCAACCAACTGAGTGTGCCGCCGGGGCCGCGGACTGTTCTCCGGTTCGTCGGGAACGGGTTTGGCGTCCTGCGCGACCACCTGACGGCGGATCCCAGTCGTGAGCAGTTCGCGTTCCTGCTGGCCCGGCCGGTTGCGACCGCGGACGGCGTGCTGCTGCTCGTGCTGGATGTGCTGCTGCCCGAGCCGCAGGACCTGGTCGCGCAGTCTGGGTTCGGTGTCGAGCCGCGACCGGAGTTTCAGGCGCTGGTGTATCTGCTTGCCGAGCAGCAGGGCCTCGTCGTGCTCGATGCGCACACGCACGTCTGCGATGGGCCACCCTCGTTCAGCCCGGTGGACTGGGCCGCCGCGCGGGCCAATGCGCGCTACATCGTGGAACGGTTCCCGCCGCCCACGACGCTCGGCCTGGTTGTGTTCAACCGCGGGCTGACCGCCTGTGACGGCATGCTGTTCGAGCGCGACCGCGCCGCGTTCGCCGCGATCACCGAACTGCAAGCCGTGGGGGCCGGCCTCACCATCCAGAGGACTGCAGAGGCGAGGGATGGTGCGCCAGTTGATGAGCGCTACGCCCGCCAGCGGCTCGTGCCGGGCTGGAACCAGACCGGGCTGGAACATCGACGATGTGGAAATCTGGGCCGGTGTGAATACGACGGACTTGGTCGCCGACCTCAATGGCGACGGCGTCGTGGACATCCAAGACTTTGCCGTGCTGGCGGACTGCCTGACGGGGCCGGAAGTGCCGCCGGCAACCGGCTGCGAGAACGCGGACCTCGATCAGGACGTGGACGTGGACCTGGCGGACTTCAGCGTGTTCCAGTTGCACTTCGGGGCGGGCCGGTGGCCTGCAACGCTGCCGTGCGGGAGATTGAGAAACAAGGCGAGCGGGACTGTCATTCGCCGCCGCGGGAATCCCGCTCGGACCTGCGCCATTTGGCTGGGATGTTGCCCGCGTTCCATTTCTTGTATGCCGCCTGTAGCTCCCTGAGTCGCTCCGGTTCCTGCGCGGCGAGGTCAGTCTCCTCGCCCACGTCCCGGCTCAGGTTGAAGAGCTGCGGCGCGCTCCGACGCCGGGCAACGACCTTCCAGTCGCCTGCGCGCACCGCGGATTGCCGTCCGAAGCGCCAGAACAAGGCATCGTGGGGCGTGTCCTTCTTGCCGTGGAGGAAGGGCACGAGGTCGATACCATCGAGCTGCATCGCGGGTCGTACCGGGATACCGGCGGCCGCCAGTGCCGTCGCGTGGATGTCGAGCGACACCACCGGGTAATCATACGTACGGTCCGCCGGCACGTGGCCGTGCCACTGCATGAGGAACGGGATTCGAATGCCGCCCTCGTAGACCTGCCCCTTGTAGCCCCGTAATGGGTCATTGCGCGACGTGGTTTGCCAGGTCGGGCCACCATTGTCGCTCAGGAAGAAGATGAGCGTGCGGTCGTCGAGCCGGTACTCGCGGAGCTTGCCGAGCACGCCGCCGACCGCGTCGTCCATGGCGGTGAGCATGGTGGCGTACGTCCGCCGTGTCTCGTCCTTGATGTCCTTCACGCGGTCACGCACCTTGGCGCTGGCCTGCAAGGGGGAGTGCACCGCGTTGAACGGCAAGTAGAGGAAGAAGGGCTGGTCGTTGTGGCGGTCGATAAACGCCATCGCCTCGCGGGCGAATGCGTCGGTCAGGTACTCCTTCTCGGTGACGGGTATCGTGCCGCGCAGTAGAGGATTGGTCCGTCGGGATATCGTCGGATCATAGTCGTGAGCGCCAGTCAAGAACCCGAAGAACTCGTCGAAGCCCCGCTCAGTCGGCCGCAGCCCCTCACGATAGCCGACGTGCCATTTGCCGAACATGCCCGTGGCGTAGCCGGCCCGTTTGAGCCGCTCCGCGAGCGTTAGCTCTTCCCGTGGCAACCCAAAATCCTCGGAGGCCTCATGCTCCGGGCCGGGGTTGTGCTCGAAGCCGAACCGCTGCTGATAACGACCGGTGAGCAGGCCGGCCCGTGTCGGCGCGCAGATCGGGCAGGTCACGTAGCCGCTGGTGAAGCGCACGCCGCGTTTCGCGATCGAGTCGATGCGCGGCGTGGCGATGTCGCGGCAGCCCTGCACGCCGAGGTCGGCGTAGCCTAGATCGTCGGCGAGCAACAGCACGATGTTGGGCCGGGATGGCTGCGTTGACGCCGCTTGCGCTGCGAATGCGCGCGGCAGCAGACTGCCTGCCGCCAGCAGCCCGGCAGACGTTGCGCCCGCCCGCGTGAGAAACTCCCGCCGCGTCAACTGGATAACGTCTGTGATGATGGTCGGGTCGGATGCCGCGCTCGCCATGAGCAACTCCTCATCAGTGTGAATGAACCGCACCACGCGTGCCGCGCGCTCCAGGCGGTAGCTCGGTGCGAACCTCCGCAGCCAGCCGCTCAAGGTGCGGGGCTGCGTGCTGGAAGAACCGCTTCCAGCCGGCGCACAGGACGTTCTGCACTTCGGTCGCCCCTTGCATGCCGATTCGGTGCCGCGGACACCCGCCGTGGCACAGGTCCAGGTACTGGCAGCCGGCACAGGCGTCCGGCCATTCCAGCTTCTTTCGTCCGAATGCGGCGTAGGCCGGGGACTGCCGGAGCCGCTCCCAGGTGTCGGCGTGGATGCTGCCAAGCTTAAGTTCGCGCTGCACGAAGAAATCGCACGGGAACACGTCGCCGTTGTACTCCACGACCAGGCACTGACAGCAGTCGTTGTCCATCATGCAGTCGGTTGGCCGGCCGAGGACCAGCTTGTGGATGATCGAGTCGAAGAGCCGGACGGACACCCGGCGCGCGTCCCGGGGGTGCCATTCATCGAACAGCTCGCATAGGAATTGCCCCCAGGCCTCTCCGGTAACCGCGCAGGGCTGTAGCTGTCCGCGCGCGTCGAACTCGACACAGGGGATGTACTGGTGGAAGAGCAATCCCTGGTCGCAGAGATAGCGATAGACCTCACGTGCGCGGCCGACGTTGGCCGCGGTTACCAGCGTAAGGACATTGAACTCGACACCGGCGCGGCGTAGGCAGCCGATGCCGCGTATGACCGCAGCGTGTGTGCCGGCTCCGGCGCCGGTGTGTCGGTAAGCGTCGTGCACCTGGCCCGGACCATCCAGGCTCACGCCGACCAGGAAGCGGTACTCGGCCAAGTGGTGGGCCAGCGCTTTGGTGATCAACGTCGCGTTGGTTTGCAGGCCGTTCGCGATGATTGAGCCGGGACGGCCATGCTGCTGCTGAAGGTCCGTGACGCGGCGGAAGAACTCGAGGCCCAGCAGCGTCGGCTCGCCGCCCTGCCAGATGAAGCTGTAGGTCGGTTGGTCGGTAGCCAGGTAGCTGGCGACAAGCTGCTCGAGCGTCGCATCCGACATGCGATGCACGGCTTCGTCGGGATAGAGCTGCAGGTGGTCGAGGTAGAAGCAGTACTCGCAGCACAGGTTGCAGTCGGCCGAGACCGGCTTGACGAGGAGCGAGAATGGCCGCGACAGATCCATGTCGGTGTGCTACCCCGGGTGGACTTCGCTGACGGCCCGTGTGGTTAGATTCACATCGAAGAACCTGTCGGCACGACCGCCATCGATCGTGATCTTCCGACCGCTGAGCGTGGTGATCGTCAGGTCCACCTCCTTGACGCCGCCCAAGCCGAAATGCGCCTCCAGCGCGCCGCCGCTCTTGTAGCTGTGGTTGGCGGCGATGACCCGCGTGCCGAGCAGCTTGTTCGTCTTCGGCTCGCGGGCCTCCACGCGGGCCCCGATCAGTTCCGCGTCCGTCAGGCCGCTGAATCGCAGCCGCAGCCAGTGATTCTGCCGCCCGCCGTGCAGCCCCGTGTTCCAATAGACCTTGCTCTCGTACCGCGCCATGCTCAGCGCTGGGCCTGAGTTATCGGGATCGGCGGCAAAGACCAGGTCCAGCAGGCCGTCATTGTTGAGGTCGGCGGCCTCTCCGCAGATGCCGGAGCCATCCAGGCCGCTGAAGGCGGTCGGTTTGGGCTCGAAAGAGCCGTCACCGCGATTCATGAACAGAAGCGCGCGGGCTTCGAGGTTCGGCGATTCATGGCGATCCAGAACTACGAGGTCCTCCCAGCCGTCGTTGTCAAAGTCGCCAAACACCGCGTCGGCGAAATACGGCCGGCGGTCGCCGGGTTGCAGGGCGGCGCCGAGGCGGCCTTGCGGCTCTGGCGCGTCGAAGAGCTTGCACCAGTCACGATAGACCCAGTTCAGCGCATCCAGCCCGGCGGCATGGGTCGCTTCCTCGAACTGGAAACCGCCTCTGTTCCGCCAGAACCGACCGCTGACGTATTCCGCCCGCGGCGCCCAGCCCGGACTGGCCGGCCCGACCGCCAACACATCCAGCAGGCCGTCGCTGTCCACGTCGGCCAGCGAGATATAGGGCAATCCCGGGGCCTTGCCGACCGCCGTGAGGGTCTTCTTGTCATCACTGAGCTTAAGGTGGGCCTCACAGGCCAGGCCGTTGCCCGCAACCGTCTCAAACCGCAGCTCGCCCGTTTCGACGAGCAGGTTCTTCCAGCAAAACACGCCCTGGCGGTATTCGACCGGGGTGTAAGGCGCATCATAATCGCGCACGTCTACATGGAACGACTGCACGAGGTCGAGATCACCGTCGTTGTCCAGGTCGCGCAGGTTGATATCGGGACCAGCCTTGTCCTTCTCGCTGTCGTGGTAGAAACCACCGAAGTCGGGAACAAGGTCGGTGCCGCCAATGTCCTCAAAGCGGCCATCCTCGAACTTGGCGCCTTTCGGCTTGAAGACGTAGAGCCGGGTGTGCGGAAACCCGCCCATCGCGTCCTTGATGTTGTCGCAGCCGACCGCGATGTCGAGCCAGCCGTCCCTGTTTAGGTCGCCGATGCTGGGCTGGCGGTTGTAGGCCTGTTCATTCTGGATGCCCATCTTTGTTGAGACGTCTCGGAAGACATCCCACGCGCCATCGCTGATATACAGGCCGTTTCCGGTTTTCTGGTCGCGCGGATTGGACTCACCGCCGGACATCTGGGCGTGCCGGGTCACGAGCAGGTCAAGAAAACCGTCGCCGTTGAAGTCGGCCAGATTGGGCACCTGGCCACGCCCGAAACGCTCCGGGGTTACCTGCGAGTCCAGGATCCTGATCGTGTGCGGCCGGAAGCGGAAGTCGCCCTCGTTGATGAACACGCGCAGCTTCTCGCCGGCACGCCAACGTCCGCCCGTGCCGCGCGGCGCGGAGTAGGTGGCCACGATATCGACGAGGCCGTCCTGGTTCAGGTCTGCGATGGCGACGCCGTTCATGCCCTCCTGAAGATCGGTGAGGCCGGGAACGCAGATACTCTCGAAGAGCTGGCCGCGCCCGGCCGCGTCGCGCGTGGCGTCATTGTCAGGCATCTTCTTCAGCGGCGGCTCGCCCGGGCGCTGCTCGGTGACTTCCTCCGTGTGCGGGGTCGGCTCGATGTCACCATAGCGGTCCCGCAACCGTTCCCAGGCTGATTGGCGACGCCGAGGAGCTCGCCCCTCGCGCTCGTCGGCCGCAGGTTCTTTGCTCTCCTCTCGGGAGAGGGCCGCGGGCCGGGTTCTTGCAGTCTTGGCGGCGTCTGCAGGCGCCTGTTCGATGTAGATGCGGTTCCCGTCGGGATCGGTAACCAGCAACCGCTTCTCGCCGTCGACCTTCGCGCCGCGTTTCATCAACCCGGTGCGCGCGGCGGCAAGGTCGGCCACGCGTAACGTCACGCTGCGCAGTCCCGGCGCATCCTGCCCGGCATCGGCGTCCTTGGGGCGCTGCCCCTCTGGCGAGGAGAACTTGATCCGCCCAGCGCCGGTGGCGAACAGGTACATCTTCATGCTTAACGGCGGCGGCAGGTTCCACGGATCGAATTCTGCCAGGCCCAGCGTCTCACCATAGAACTCCCGCGCCGCCGCGTCGTCGCTGACGCCCATGCCCCAGGTGAACGTCTCGCCCGACGCGCTGCGCGGCACGCCCATGATCTCGACGATGTTGCCGTCGGGGTCGCGCGTCATGCTGACGTTAGCGCCCTTGACCGGCGCCAGATAGCCGGCCTGGACGAGCCGCTCGCTGACGGTGGCGGGATCATCGAACCAGAGCGAGAACCAGCGAAAGCCGTTGGACGCAAGCATCTGCCTCATCGGATTGCCTGTGGCCGGTTCGGGCTTGTCGCCGGGGACCTTCCGCAGGCGCAGGTAGCAGCCGGCCCACTCCAGCAGGGCGCCTTTCTGGGCGTCGGCCGGCTCGACCTCCCGCATGCCGATGCCGTCGCGGTAGAACTTCGCGCACGCCTCGACATCGCGCACGCAGAGTTCAAACACTGCGTCCACAACCTGGAGCTCACCCTCGCTGAGTGAAGAGGCTTCTGATGCCGGCTGAGTCGTGCCCCGCCGCGCCGCGCGGCGGTCGAGGTAGTAAGCGCGGGCTTCCTCCAGCGTGACGAAACCGTCACCGTTCCGGTCGATCTGCCGGAACAACGGCTCGGGATACTCCTCGGCGCTGACCTTGCCATCGCCATTGCGGTCAAGTTGCTCGAAACGCTCCACCAGCGAACCGGGCCGCGTCGTCTGCTGCGCCCGTGCTGCGTGTACTGATGCGGCCGCGATGACGAGTATTGCGAGAACGCATCGTGAGTTGTTAGTCATGGCTCACCTTTCTCCGAAACGAGCGCGGCCTGCCGGTGGGTGATCATCGGCAACCCTTTGCTCACCGTCGTCGCAGGACAATCATCGCTTCCTGAAAGCTGACCGAACCGTCGCCGTCCGAGTCCGCCGCGGTGAAATCGGTGCGCTCGGCCATTGGCGATCTCGCGTACTCCTCCTTCGAGAGCCATCCGTTCCCATCGGCGTCGAGGCGATCGAATGCCTGTCGCAGGGGCCTGCCGCCGGGAGCATTCGGCGTGGCGGGTCGCTCCCCCTCGAGCTGATCGCCAAGCGGCCCGTCGAACCCGCGGCCGGACACCCCCGCGGCCTCGTTCACGAGCCGCCGGAAGCTTTTGTACGTCGGTGCGCGGTACCCCTGCGTCTGCACCATGAACACGCCGAACATCTTGTTCGTGCGGTCGATCCAGAACTGGGTGCCGTTGGCCCCACCCCAGGAGTAGCCGCCGCGCTCGTCCACCGCGCCGCCGAGGCCGTAGCGCTGGCCGGCGGCCTTGACGTGGTTCTGGAACATGAGGTCGACCGTCTCGGGTTTGAGGATGCGCAAGCCGTCGAGCTCGCCGCCGTTGAGGATCATTCGACAGAAGCGCGCGTAGTCCTCGGCGGTGCTCACCAGGCCGTGGCCGCCCATGAACAGCGACGGCTTCTCGGTGAGCGGGCGGTCACGCTCGGGCGCGGCGATGAGCGTGCCGGGCTGCGGCTGGCGGTAGCGCTGCGCGATCCGCGACGCCTTCTCCCGCGGCACCCAGAAGTCCGTGTCGTGCATCTCGAGCGGCGTGAACAGCCGCTCGCGCAGAAGCTCGTCGAGCGGCTTTCCCGCGACGGCTTCGATGTAGCGACCGAGGATGTCGATGGAGACGCCGTAGTTGTACCCCGTGCCGGGATGGAACTTGAGCGGCTCCTTGGCGACCGCCTCGGAATACTCCTTGAGCGTGACGTTCTCGCCCCGGCTTGCGCGGAACGCGAGTTCGGCGGACGCGGTAGAACGCCGGCCCTGACCCGTCCCCGCCCCCCCTCGACCACCCGGCCCAGCATCGATCTGTCCGTAGTACAACCCGCTGCTGTGGCTCATGAGCATCCGCGGCGTGATCGGCGACTTCGCGGGCACGAGCTCGCCGTCCTCCAGCACCATGGGCTCGGCCCACTCGGGCAAATGCTTGGAGATCGGCTCATCGAGTGTGAACTTCCCCTCGTCGAGCAGGGTGAGCGCGGCAACAGTGATCACCGGCTTGGTCATGCTCATGAGCCGGAATATCGCGTCCTTGGGCATGGGCGTGCCCGCTTCGATGTCCTGCTTGCCGAAGGCCTCGAAGTAGCCGCGGTGGCCGTCCTTGAAGACCAGATCGACGACGCCCGCGACTTCCTTGTTCGCCACCGCCTGTTGCATGGCGAGGTCGAGGCGATTGAGCACGTCCGGGTTCAGCCCGGAGGCTTTGGCGGCTTCGCCGTGAGGTCGGGGAGGGAGCTCGCGTTCGGCACCGTTGGCGCCCGGTGTGTTCGTGGGCGTTCGCGCGTGTCGCTGGAAGAACTCCCACATCAGATCATTCGCCGAGATGTCCCTTGTCGAGTTGCCGAGCTGCTTGAGCGGCGGTTCGCGACCGGGCCATGTGTGGCCTCCGCCATTGATCTGCACGAGGACGACCTCGGTGCCTGACCTTCCGCCGTTCCAGGTGGTGCGGGTGACGGTCATGCCGTCAGCAGCAGTGTCGGGGAGTTGCTCGATCATCGGAGGTTCGGCACAGCCATTGGCCTTGATCCACTGATCGAGCGAGTGGCGCACGGACAGGAAGACGGGTCGATCCCGCGCAAGTGGATGCCCGACGCCCTGGCCCCCTTCCATCGGAGCGCTCGCATCGGCGGTGCCATGAAAGTGCATCACGGCGACCGGGCGCGAAGGTGCGCACGTCTCAGTGCCCATCGGTCCGCCGACGGGCGCGATCGCGGCGATGCGGTCGGCGATCTCCGAAGCGACGCGGTACGCCATGATCGCGCCGTTGGACATGCCGGTGGCGTAGACGCGATTCGCATCGACGTTGGCGACGCTCGCGAGGTCGTCGAGCAGAGCGCGAACGAAGCCGACATCGTCGATGTTGTTGTCCATCGCGTAGCCGCAGCAGTTGCCGCCGTTGAACGTAAGCAGGCGATTGGGCAGAAGACCCATGCCGTACGGATAGGTGACGATGAAGCCGGCCTCGTCGGCCTTGTCGTTGAGGCCACTGAGTGTGACCATGCTCTCGGGGTTGCCGCCGCCGCCGTGAAACGCGACGACGACGGGCGTGGGGCGGGCGGGGTCGTAGCTGCGAGGGATGTAGATCAGCGAGCGACGGTCGAGGGCGCCGACCTTGATCGCGCGTGTGACGGCTTTGCCAGGCGCGAGCGATGGGTGTGACGGCGAGCCGGGCGCGGGAGTCAGCGGTGCGTTAAACGCCTCGCGATAGAACGCCCAGTTGTCATCGCCCATCGCTCGCAGCGCGCCCACGGGGTCGTGGGCCACGCCGGGGAGCACGGTCCACGTGTGCGGGATCTTGAGGGCGTTCAGGTGCTCATGAAAGAGACAACTGTCTTCGAAGGCCTCGTCTTTGTCGCCGATGACGACGCGGACCAGCGAGCCCTCGGCGATCGCCGCGGCGTTCTGCTCAGCCAGCGTGCGCGGGCTGACGCTGCGGAAGTACGCCTGATCGCCGCCGTAGACCTTGCTCAGCACTTCCGCCGCACGCTGTCGCCCCGCCCGCGGCGTCTGCACCAGTTCAGCCTGCATTGGCCCCGCGCCGACGATCGAGACGGCCCGAAACATCTCGGGGAACTTGAACCCCAGGCGGGCCGCGCCGTAGCCGCCCATGCTGAAGCCGTCGAGCAGGCGATCCTCGCGCGTGGCGATGGTGCGGTACGCCCCGTCGATGTGCGGCACCAGGTCCTTGACGATCACCGTCTCCAGCGGCGCGGTGCCGTCCTTCCAGTCCACATACATGCCTTCGACCAGTCCGTCGACGAACACCACCAGGCACGGCGGCGTCTTGCCGGCCTCGATGGCCGCGTCGAAGTGCCGGGCGACCTGCGGGATGCCCGCGAGCCCGCCGCCCGAACCGTGTAGCCAATAGACCACGGGGAAGCGCCGCTGCGGATCGCGCTCATACGCCGCGGGCCTGTAGAGGTGGTAACTGACCTTGGCCTTGGCCGCCGCGCTGTCGAAGGTGTGGAAGGTCACGCGCGGGGCCTTGACCTGACGCGTCACCCACTCGGCGGCGGGCTGACGCGGCACGGTGGGGGATTCGTCCGGCTGCGCGGTCGCTACACCTGCTACTGACAACAGCACCGTGACAAAGTAGCAAAGCACTGCGTTCTCTCCTTGTGGACTCGCAAGCCTCGCACGATAGATCCACGCTGTGTCGTGCAAGAGCGTGCGTTCAACGCACGCCACGAGCAAGACGGTGCCAAGGCTGTTTATGACGTGCACCAGCAACGTGGCCGCCTCCCAACAAGGACCGTTGAGCACCCGGAGCCATTCCAATGCCGGAAGGACCCGACCGGGGGCACCTCGCCGGCTGACCGACGACCCCTCCCAGGACCGCCCCCCACGCGCTGGGGCCCTCATGCCGGGTTGTGGCTGCAGCGAGCCCCGTGGCCGCCGTACAGGCGGCGCGCGGCGTACTCGCAGGGTGCCGCTGTCCGGTCGGGTCAGACATCTGGCAAAACGAACTACAAGTCCCTATATTGCCAAGCGCTGAGGGGAGGGCGCCAACCCGGCGCATGGGGCCCCGAAACAAGCAGAATCTGCCGGCGCCGGCAATGAACCTCGCTCTCCGGCGTTGACCTTGGCGGGCGGCAAGTACGCGGCCGCACTCCTGCTGTCACTCAACGAGCATCAGGGAGAACCACGATGTGTCGGAACCGACTGCACAGCTTCATCACTTTCATGTTCGCCACAGCCGTACTTTCGGGCGCATCCGGGTGGGCCATCGCACCTCCGCCAGCCGTCGCGGACGACGGGGCAATGGGTGCCAGTACGCTCCGGCCCAAGGTCACAGACGAGGAGCGCGGACAGCTGAAGCAGCTGCGCGAGCAACTGGACCAGGGGGAACTGACGCCGCAGGCGTTCGCCACCCAGGTGGACGAGCTTCTGGGGGATCGGTTCGCAGGACAGCGCCGCTGGGGCCGTGGGGTGTGGCGCGCCGCCGTGACGCGCGGGCTGTTTGCCCGCGTCGCTGACAGACTGCAGCTCACTGACGAACAGCGCGTTGCGGCTCGCGACGCTTGGCAGGCGGCACGCCATCGGGCACGGGTGCTGGCGCTGGAGGGAATGGCCAGCATCCGATTGACGCTGACGACCGAACAGCGCGCTGAGTTCGACCGGCTTCGCGCGGAGCGGTTCGCCTCCCTGCGTCAGGAAGGCGATAGTGCCGGGACAGGGCTCGAGCGCCGCTGGGCACCAGGGGCATGGCGACAGCGCGCACGGCAGTTCTTCGTCCGGGTGGCGGAGCACCTCCAGCTTACGGCGGAGCAGAAGGCGCAGATCCGGGAAGTACGCCAGGGGACCCAAGCGGGCTTCCGCGACTTGTGGCAGGATACCCGCACCCAATTCAAATCCCTGCTCACACTGGAACAAGCGCAAACTCTGGAGCAGCTTCGCGAGCAGTTCCGTGGCCGGGCCGCGGGTCGCGTCCGGCCGGATGGCGATCCGGCAGAATGACGAAGAAGCCCAGGGAACATCTAAGCGGGCGGCGGGCGCGCACGAGGTCGATCGTGAGCAGCAGGCGCCGCAGGTCGTCCCCGTGCCGGTTGGCATTGGAGCAGGCCTTGGCGAACGGTCCGTAGATGCGTTCGTGGTCGACCGTGCCGAACGCGCCCCAGTGGGGCCTCTCGTGCTCGCCGGTCGTTGACCGGATCGTGCGACGCGGCTGCTGGACCGGCAGCGCAATGAGGGGGCTCCACTCCCGCCACGCGATCCAATGCTCGAGCTCCTGCTCGTCCAGGAGCTCGTCGCCGTCCCGTGAGCGCTCGAGAAAGGACAGAGTGACTGCGGGTGGCCGCCAACTGCGGGCAACGTCCCGGCTTGACGGGCGGCCCGTTCGAGAGCAACAGCACGTCATTCATGCCGCTCGGCCTATGCGCCGGTAAACGCCGTCTGAAACTCGGCGAAGTCGCGCAGGTCAACGTCGCCGTCATCGTCGAGGTCGTAGCAGTCGCAATCCGCTCCGAGGCCCTGACCTGGGCCCCCCAGGCAGTCGCTGAAGTCGGCGAAGTCGGCGAGGTCCACGTCCTGATCCCCGTCACAGTCACCCGGGAGCGTGGCCGCACGCATCACCGCCCAAAACCCACCCGTCAAGTCGAATTCCCCGCCGGTCATCACGACGACGTTCGCATCGGCTTGGCCGATGGTGCCGGACAGCTCATAGCTGCCGCCGGTCGTCCCCATGGCTCCGCCGCCGTCGACGGTGAACCAGTCAACTGTGAATTGTGCATTAGCTACTGTGGCCAAGGTCAGCAGCAGGCCAAACAAGGCCGCGCTTCTGTATCGAGTCACGATTGCACCTCCATTACTCGCCAATCACGACCGTCCCACTGTGGGCTTGCACCGTCATGCCGCGCACGCCATCAAACGTCATGGGCGGATACGTGCCCCCGAAGATGACGATGGTGCCGCCGCCCAGGACGCCGTAGTAGCCCTCCAGCAGGCTGTTCCACGGACAGGTGAGCGAGCCGTCCTCGTCCGCGGGGTCGCAGGGCGTATTCCGCCAGACGTAAACCACGCTGCGCGCGGCCAGGTACTCCGACAGCCGGTCGAAGGCGTAGCACAAGGCGCCCTCGCCGGTGTCCTCGTCCGGGATGCACTCGTCACTCTCGGAGCACGTGGCCACAGCGCGGATGAGGTGATCGCTCTGGGTGAACACCGGCGCGCCGGATGAGCCGCCGTCCTGCCCACCGTCGAGAAGCTCGAAGTCGTACGTGTCGTAGGCCGTACCGAAGCACTGCGAGATGTCCTCGATGCCCAGCAGCGTGCCCCACGAGTACGATTTGCGCATGCCGAGCGGGTGGTGAATCATGCTGGCCAGCGACGGATTTGGCGCCTCGCCAGAGCTCCACCCCGCCCAGGCGATATCGCCGGGGATCTCGGCAGCGTTGAGGCCCAGCAGGGTGCAGTCAGCGTCGCTGTCTGTGGTCAGGTGTGTCGACCAGTTCGTTCGCGGGACTGACCCGAGCGGCGGGACGGAGCCGTCGCACGTTTCGCTCTGGAACAACCAATAGACTTCGACCGTAGCGGCCACCTCATCGGAACTGACGCAATGGCCGGCCGTGAGGAAGAGCGGGTCGAAATCCGCAACTGTGCGCGTCACCATCGCTCCACTACAGACGTAACTTTCGCCGCCCTCGACGAAACGGATATGTGCCACCGCGGCCATTTCGGTCTCCCAGCCGGGATAGCAACTGGCGTCGAGCCGACAGCCGGAGCGCTCCAGCAGTTCACGCGGCATCGGGAAGTTCTGCAGGATCCCGGTGATCGTCAGGGCGGCGCGGGGTGATGCCGGATCAACGGCGGAGGGCAGGTAGTACTCGACGCGTACGCGCCGGCCGAATACGGTTGGCGCCCAGAACGGGAAGCCCGCGTGCGCATCGGCCGCCGTGAAGGGACCGTAAGCCTCGCGCGCATCATCGGCGTTGTAGAGGATGAGCTCGGCGCCGAGCGGCGGGCGAAATGGTTCGAATCGTACGCGGAGCGACTCGGCGTTGGGCGAGGCGAGCTCGAGCGTCCAGAGCCTGCCGCCGTCCTTCAGTTGGGTCCACACGCCGTCGCACGCCGTGGCGAGCTGCTGGGGGAAAACACGGCCAATGACCGGCGGGTTTTCCGTGTGGCGCACCGTATCGTCGGGCCCGAGCGCCGGCAGGACGGCCTGCCGCTCCAGCGGGAACGCCTCCGCCAAGTCGAGGCTCCGGGGAACGGGCACGGCGATATCGGCCCGCGGATACGGCGAGAGCACGCTGGCCGTGGCGACCTCTTCCGCCGAGGCCGAGACCGGCAGCATGGGTAGAAGCAATACCACGAGGAAGATCAGGTAGTCGTGATTTCGTTTTTGTAATGTGTTTAGCATGGTCGCACCTCCGGTGGGTCTGAAGCCCTTATTGCAGACTCACCAGGACGAGCACGAGGCCATCGCCCTCGGCGAGGCCCGTCATGGCTTTGCCGATTGTCGCACCGTGCGCCCGGTCGTGGTCGGTCACCTTCATCGCGCAGCCCGGAACATCGGACGTCGTGAGCAGATCGCCCGGCTGAATCGGGCCGTTCGAGCTTACGCAGCGGCACCAAACCCGGCCCGTCAACGCGACCGGGTGCTCGCCGTCGGCGACGGAATTCTCCTGTCCCATGACCATGCCTGGGTTGATGCCACCCGCGCCGCTGATTACGCCGGCGACCGTGCGGTCGTAGGCGCGGCTGCTGACGACGAGTCCGCCGGGGTTGGCAGAGTCAATGCAAACGACCGAGCCCGGCGCGGGCTTCCGCTCCGGTGCGGCCACGCGGAACTGCTCGGACAGGTCCGCGCCGCCGGTGATCTGGAGGATGGTGCAGATGGTCCGGCCGTCGGCGTTCACCTGGAACGGCCGGCTGGCGGTCTGCTCGTCGTAAGCGACGATGAACGGACCGGTGGTCTCTTCCCGCTGGAGCCAGAGAACTTCACCCGAGCCGTCGTTCTGAACGTGCATCGTGGCGGTGTTGCTGTTGTTCGTAATGTGCGCGGCGATACCCGCATTGGCCTGGTAGTTGTGGGCCTGAAGCGGGGCGTTCGCGGCGTTTTGCCCCACCCCGATGACATTGAGCGCGTGAGTGGTCGTCCCCAGTCCTCCGACGGTCACCGAGCCGCCACCGTTGTTGATGAAGAGCGTCGCCGGCACCCCATTGTTACGGGCCATGAGCTCATTGTCGTCCATGGCCAGATTGAGGCTGGTCACCGGACCCACCACGACGTAGCCCCCAGAGCCGGGCCCCGCATCGGTCCCATTGTCCACGTGCAGGCGCACGTCCGGATCCGTCGTGCCCACGCCCACGTTGCCGCCGCCATTGACGAGCAGCACATCGTGATCGGAAGTGCCATTAATATCCATGCTTCCAACGATGAAACTCGACGATGAATCGATGCTTGTGCCGTCGAAGGTCAGTCGGTCGAATTGCGTACCGAAAGAGTTGTAGCGCCTGGTCAGCTCCAGCACGTACGGCGACGCCGAGTCGTACGGCTTCGACACCTCCAGGTGCGAGGTAGGCGCGGAGGTCCCCACGCCCACGTAGCCGTCGCTGTAATAGACGCTGGAACCGTTGGCATCCCATAAGCACGCGCCCGCCCCTGCCGGCTGCCAGGACGCGAGGCCGGCGGCGTCCGACGTCAGCACGTAGCCGTTCTGCGCGCCCGTGGTAAGTTGGAACCCCGTCGTCTTGACCGTGCCGGCGACGTCCAGGCGTGTCGCGGGCGAGGTGGTGCCGATGCCGACGGAACCGTCCGTGCTCAGACACAGGTGGACGGGGTTGTCGCTGTAGTTTGCATTCGCGCCGAATGAGAAACGCAGCTGCGAACCCGGAGTCGCGCCACTGGTCGTGCGATAGAGCGACCACTTGTCGACCAGGTCGCCGCCGCTGAGCTCGGCCAGGTGAAACGCTGACCCGTAATTTCCGCCGGGGCTGCTGAACAGGCCGAGCACGGCGTCGCCGTCCTCGAGAATCAAATCGTCGTTGTACAAGGCGAGCTCGTTCAACAACTGGTCAACGCCCACCAGGTGAAGGGGCGCGGCGGGATCGGCCTTGCCGATCCCCACGTTCCCGGCGTTCGTGGCGTAGATGTCGTCGCCGTTGGCGGCCCAGTAGCCCGCGCCGCTACCGGGGCTGTTCAGCGCGTACAGCGCATACGGCGTCGCACTCACCGGCTGCCGGGGCGTCAACGTCGTATAGGACCCGCCGCCGGCCGGGTAGCGCGCCTGGATCTCGATCCAGCGGGCATTGCCGAAGAACGCGCCGCCGAAATCGAGCTCGACAGTGAACAGGCCGTTGACCACGTCCGTGCCGGCCAGGGTGTTCTGGCCCAGGAGAATTCCGCCCGTTGCCGCGCCATAAAGTCCGAAAATGAAGTCGACGTCACCGGTAACCGGGACGCCGGCCTGCTTGAACTGCCCCTGGTACGTAAACGCCGTGCCCAGCGGCTCCAGGCCCCAGGCCGGCGTCGCGATCAGGCCGGCCACGATCATCAGACCCGCAAATCGCCCGCTCATGACAATCCTCCAAGTTGCTGCAATAGTCTTCTGCCCGCCCAACGCGCGGGCTGTCGTGTCAGCGCCCTGCCCGGGCTCCCCTCTCGGGGTTGCGCGCGGGCCCGCCGGGGACGGCTGCCAGGTTCCCGGCGGCCGCACCCGGTGTGGACGGGACCCTAAGCGTTGCAAACCACCGTCGAACCGGTTATGATGGCGTTCACTCGGTCGGACCGGGTGAGCGCCGCCCAGGGTTCGCCTCGATCCCAGCCCACCATGACTCAGTTCGCAGGCGGATCGTGGTACCCATCAGAAAAAGGGGGGATTTCTTGGCGGACCAAGCCGCGGGCAGCGTGACGTGCATGCTCCAGGCCGCGTGCAACGGCGATCCGCAGGCCGCCGCGGCACTGCTGCCGCTGATCTACACGGAGCTGCGTGCGCTGGCGACAGCGCGCCTGGCTCAAACTCCTCCGGGCAACACGTTTCAGCCGACCGCTCTCGTCCACGAGGCCTATCTGCGGCTGGTGGGCCACGGGGATCCCGGCTGGAACAGCCGGGGGCATTTCTTCGGGGCGGCGGCACAGGCCATGCGGCAGATTCTCGTCGAGCAGGCGCGTCGAAAGGCGAGCAAGAAGCACGGCGGCGGGTGTCAGCGCGTCCCGTTGGACCAGGTAGAACCTTCAACCGACCCGCCCGCGGAGGAGCTCTTGGCACTGGACGAGGCGCTGACGCGACTGGAGTCTGCCGAACCCATGAAGGGCAAGATCGTTTCGCTGCGTTACTTCGCCGGCCTGACCGCTGAGCAAGCCGCGGCCGCGCTGGGAATGTCCGTACCGACGCTGGAACGCGAATGGCGCTCCGCGCGGGCATTCCTCTACACGTTGTTGACGGACAGCGACGCGACGCCGGGAGGGCGCCGGTGATGGATGCCGCCAAGATCCAGCGGGCACACGAGATCTTCCAGCGCGGGATCTCCGGCCCGCCCAGCGCCTGGGACCGCATTCTCGAGGCCGAGTGCCAGGGCGATGGGGAACTCCGTGACTTCGTCGAGCGGATGCTCAAGCACGACGCCGCCGGCATGGGCGAATTCCTCGGCGCGCCCGCCCAGGGTCCGGGCGACGACGAGATTCCCCGCAGGATCGGTCACTACGAGATCGTGCGTCCCATCGGCGTGGGGGGCATGGGGGTGGTGTATGAGGCACGCCAGGAGCATCCTCGTCGCACCGTGGCGCTGAAGGTCCTGCAACTGGCGTTTCCCGCCCCGGAGGCGGTGCGTCGATTCCAACTCGAATCGGAAGTGCTCGGTCGGCTTCAGCACCCCGGCATCGCGCAGATCTACGAAGCCGGCACGGTAGAGATCGCCGCGAGTGACGGTACGGTTCTCCGGCGGCCGTTCTTTGCGCTGGAGTTGATTCAGGGCGAGCCGCTGACCCTCTACGCGGAGCACCGGCAACTCGACACGCGCGCGCGCCTGGAGTTGGCGGCCCGCGTCTGTGACGCGGTCCAGCATGCCCACGAGAAGGGCGTGATCCACCGGGACCTGAAGCCCGCCAACATTCTCGTTGATGCCTGCGGGCAGCCCAAAATACTCGATTTTGGCGTCGCCCGCGCGTCCGGTCCGGAGATGCAAACGCTCACCATGCACACCGAGCCGGGCCAACTGCTGGGCACTTTGGCGTACATGAGCCCGGAGCAGATATCGGGCGGCCCCCACGGCGTGGACGCCCGCGCGGATGTGTACGCGCTGGGGGTCATCCTCTACGAATTGCTCAGCGGCCGCCTGCCTTTTGACCTGGCAAACCGTTCACTCGCCGAGTGCGCGCGCCTCATCTGCGAGGAGGAGCCGCCGCCGCTGCGATCAGTGAACAGTCGGCTGGGGGTCGAAGTCGCGACGATTGTCGAGAAGGCCTGCGCCAAGGACCGCGAGCGGCGCTATCCTTCTGCGTCCGAGCTCGCCGCCGACCTGCGCTCCTATTTGCGTCACGAGCCGATTCGCGCCCGCCCGACGAGCCGGATGTACCACCTGCGCAAATTCGCCCGGCGCAACCGTGGCCTGGTGGGGGGCGTAGCGGCGAGCTTGCTCGCCCTGATCATCGGCTTGGCCGGCACGACCGCAGGAATGCTCCAGGCTGCCGCGCAGCGCGACGAGGCGCGGGCGGCTTCCGCCGAGGCCGCGGCCGTCAGCCGGTTTCTTCAGGAGATCCTGTCTTCCGTCGATCCGGGCCAGGCGCGCGGGCGCGTCGTGACGATCCGCGAGGTTCTGGATGAGGCAGCGGCGCGGCTGGCCGGCTCATTCGGTGACCGCCCGACGGTTCGCGCCGCGCTGCAGCGCACCATCGGGGTAACCTATGGGGCCTTGGGAGAGTACGACCTGGCGCAGCGCCACCTCCTCGAGGCACACGCGACGTACGCCCGGGAGCTGGGCGCGGAACACGTGGAGACCCTGGACGCCCTGGTCGCACTGTGCAACGTGTTGCGGGAACAGGGGGAGTTACCCCGGGCCGAGGCGCTCCTGCGGGAAGGATTGGCGGCCGCTCGGCGCGGTGGCAGCCCCAGTAACGACACTCTGATGCGCTTGCTGGCGCAACTGGGGGCGGTCACGGTTGACCTGGGAAAGTCCGCAGAGGCGGAGTCCATACTCCGCGAAGTGCTCGCGTATTATATCGACGCCTACGGCGCCGAGCATCGCCACACCCTGATCGCGATGAACAACCTTGGGCTGCTGCTGCGCAACGCTTACCGACTGAACGAAGCAGAGGTTCTGCTCAAGGGCGTTTGGGAAGTCCGGCAGCGCACGCTGGGCACCGACCACCCGGATACGATCCTGGCCATGCACAATATGGCGGCCTTGTGGCAGGACCAGGGCAAAGTCAGGGAGTGTGAGTCACTCCAGCGCGAGATCGTTGCCTCCCGCGTCCGCGTCCTTGGCGAACACCACCCCCATACGCTCCTGTCCATGAGCAACCTGGCAGTGATGCAGGCCCAGTGCGGACAACTCGCGGAAGCCGAGGCGCTGTTGCGCCGGACGCTCGAATCCAGCCGGACGAAGCTGGGCGACCAGCACCCCGACACGATTCGCTGCCGGGGGATTCTCGCCACCGTTCTCATCGGCGAGCAGAAGTACGCGGAGGCCGAGCCGATCGCGGCCGCATGCTATGACCATTCCGTCGCCGCCTACGGGGCTGACCACGAGGCGGTGGTCGAGGCCGTTGGACTGCTCGCCGAATTGTATGACGCGTGGGGACGGCAGGCCGAGGCCGACCAGTGGCGGGCGAAAATGCCGGCGCCGCAGCCAACAGTAACCGCGGCCGAAGGTAGCGCTCCCTGATCGCCCAGGAGCCCCTGGTGAGCGGGACTTCGACTCGGACTGCCTTGCGACGGTGCAGGTCGAGGATACCACATCGCCGACCATAGCTGCCGAAGCTCTGGATGAGACCGCCGGGTGTGACGGCCCAAGCAATGACACAGAGCCGCGCGGCTGGCTCCCCACCCACAGCGGCGCGAAACGGAAACCGGATCAGACATCGACAGTCTGCTGAAACGATATGGAGATAACAGATACAATGAGCGGTTGCCGGAGTACTTCATCCGACAGCTTGAAAGACCGGAACGGGTTGCGGGGACAGCCGTTTACACCCGCGCGGCTCCGCGGGTCTCAAGGGCTTGAGCGTGTCCGGGGCCGCTCGTCTGTCTGCGCGGCACTGCTGCCGGCCCGGTGCGGGAGTGTTTCGTAAGCAGCCGCCCGGTTGTGATTATTCAAGAAGACGTTCCGAAGCTGCATGGCCCGTTCAGCGGCGACGCCACAGTGCGATCGCCGCGATGAGCGCCAGCAGCAAGGTGGCCGGTTCGGGAACGACGACAAGCGTGGCTCCCGCGAACGTCTGGGGGGAGACCGGGTCGAAGTTGGGACTGACCGTCAGGTTCCGCAGGAACCCCTCGCTGGGGGTGATGATGATCGTAGTACCTATAGCTGCGCCAGGGGGCGCCAGCAAGTCGAAGGTAAAGAGGGGGGTCACGTCGCCGACGTTGCGTCCGAAGTTGGGCGCGAAGACGTCGGTGGTAGCCGCGGCGACATCCAGATATTGATTACCCTGGGCATTCCCCAGGTGGTGGCTGCCAAGGTCGTCGAAGTCCGCCTGGTTGATGAGCACGTTCGAGATGTTGCTGCCGGTAGCCCCCGCGGTGCCGCCCAACAGCAGGTCGATGGCAAACGAGAAGTGTCCGACGCCCGCGAGGTTGTCGCCCGCCAGCGTGGCGGCCTCTACCTGGAGACTGGTCGAGGCACCGGCGAGGACGTCCGCCGACGAGGGTACGATCCGATACAAGGCACCATACACGCCGGTACTCATGAAGAATCCGACGGCCGCAGCGACACTGCAAGTACCGATCTGCCTCATGGTCTCCTCCCTCCCTCAGCCACCTGGGCGCCCGCCATCGCCCGTGGCCATGCTGCCTCTCGACCGACGGGACGTGGGTCGCTACGGGGCTATCACAAACACCGCCTGGAAGACGGCGAAGTCGGCCAAGTCTATGTCTCCGTTTCGATCGAAGTCCACCGGACCACACTCCGGTCCGACCAACCCGCCCACCGGACCCGTGAGGCACGCCTGGAAGGCCGCGTAATCGGCCAGGTCCACGTCCCCGTCGTAGTCGAGGTCACCATTGGTCACCATGTTCAAGCGCACCAGGCCGAGGTCCACGAACGTCACCCGGTCGTCGCCGTCGATGTCGGCCCGGATATTGAATCCTGGGTCGCCATTCTGCGTTCCCAGGGCCTGCTGTACGAGCGCCACGTCGGCCTCGCTTACAGCGCCGTCTCCGTCCACATCGCCAACGACGACCCGGTACTGGACCTCGAAGTTGTTCGCCGATGCCCAGGCGCCAAGGCTGCGGACGCTGTACCACCGTTGCGGGGACAGGACCGTCCCGTTCTCCTGAATCCTGAGCACCCGCGGGTGGCCACCCTCGTCGTTGGCCACGGTGAACGTGAACGCCGCGGAAAGATCACTTCCGTAGGTGCCGCCGTCGAGCAGTTCCTGAATCAGGACCTGTCCCGATGCCGGTGCGGCGATGTCCTTGTCGAACGTCACACGGACGAGGTTACGGGCGGTTCGCCACAGCGTACCCTGCGTCGGCGGCTCGGCCGCCACGAGGTTGGCCGCACATTCATCCGGGATGCCGTTGTTGTTGACGTCAGGTGAGGTTCCCGCGGCGATGTCGCATTCGTCGGGGACACTGTTGCCGTTGCAGTCCGCGCTGCTGCCGACCGCGATGTCGCAGGCGTCATGAACGGTGTTGCTGTTGCAGTCCACAACGGACTCACAGGGGTCGGGCACGAGCGACACCGTGGTACGGGCCGTGCTGACGCAGTTGCTCGCGTCGGTCACGGTAAGAACGTAGGTGCCGCGAACGGCCGGCGCGACGACCGGATTCAGTTGACTGGACGTGAACCCTTCGGGGCCGGTCCACGAGTAGCTCGCCATGCCGCTGGGTCCGCCGAGCAGGGCGACCGCCTGCCCCGCGCAGACCGGTCCGTCGTTGGCGGCGGTGGCCTCGGGGGCCGATGGGACGATGATGGTAAGAGCGGTGATCGCGCCGGCGCTTGTCGGCTCCGTCGCCCAGACGATGCCCGCGCCGTCCTCGCCCTGCCGGATCACGATGGCTTTGACATTGGACGCGCTTAGGGTGTAGGTGCCGGGCTGTGCGGGAGTGGTCAGGGAGCCGGTGACGAGAACCGTCTGGGTATGCGCGACGCCGGTAACCACGGAACCGATGGGGAACGGGGCATGGTCGATCGTGTTCTTGATGGTGTTTTGGCCGCCGCCGACGCGCACCAGCCGCCCGTCGACCACTTCGCCGCCGAAGCCCGCCGGACCGGTGAGGCCGGCCGGGCGATCGAAGTTGAGCATCGGGGCGCTCGTGGGAACGTTCGCCGCTGCCAAGGGACCGCCCGTGAACGCCAAGTCCAGCGCGAACCCGGCGAGCCCTTCGTTCTGGGTATCACTGAGGACGCCGCTGATCTCGTAGGCGATGGTGCCCCCGCACGCGGTCACCACTATGTTGCTGCTGCCGTTACTGGTGATACCTATATCGAGCCCGGCGGCTGTCACGGCCGCACAAGGTAGCATCAGTACCACCAACACACTGATGCACCGCATCCCAAACGTGGTCATCACAATCGCTCCCGTTCTCTAGCAAGCCCCGCCGCCAGAACGTTCCTGCGCGCGTCACGCCTGCTCCCTCATTCACCTATTCCGGGAGACCGGCTCCGCTCCCCGCCCTCCCACCTGGTCCCCCAGCGACCCGCAAAGTTCCACCTTCGTGCTACTTCTCCCGCTCGGCCGCGGGACCGGCGCTCCTTGCTTCTTGTTTCTCCTTCTCCAGATCTCGCCCCCAGTTCATTATGATGGCCGCAGCCTCCTCCCATCCGATCGGCTCTCGGAAGCACGCCCTTACTGCCTCGATCCCAGTCGCGCAGTCACCCAACTTCGTTTCCGGCTTGCATCCGGCGCCCATCGCCTGCTCGATCTTCGCGGCAAGTTCTCCGTCTTCGAATCCGATGCTCCCCCTGGCGGGCACGAATACGCATCCACCCGAACTCAACCACTCACCGATCCGCGCGTAAAGAGTGCGCAGCCCCTCACCCTCTTCCGGCGGCCTGCCTGGCCGCGTTTCTCTGCACAGATAGCCTACCTCAATCGGCTCGCCACCAGCGCTCTCCGACACGAACACCACCTTCACCTTGGTGTCCTCGACCTGCACGCTCTGCACAAGCTCAAACTCACGTGCATAGGCGGCGAGCTCCGGAATCACCAAGCTGTAGTCACCGAACTCCTCGTAGAGACTAGCCTTCTTCTCGGCGATCAACCGAGCAACGTCGCTTCTTGCCTGCAATCCGGCGCCGACTCGACACCGCTCGATCTCCCCCGCATACCTGCACCGCGGCTCCACCGCAATGCCGTTGACGGTCAGCCCTTCCCGCCCGTACACGACCTCGTACGGTTGTCTCAGCAGCGCGCCGCCAACGATAACGGCACCGGAATCGATTACCCGACGCTCAACCGGTGCGATTGTCGGCGTGAAGACCTGAACTACGTAATACTCCAAACGGCGGCCGCGAATCTCCTCGCTGTGTCGGGCCTTGACCGCGGCAATGGCGTCCTGCTTCTCCTGTGGCCCGGCCCCGCCATCGGCCAACAGCGGCGGGGTTTCAACCGCCAGTGCCAGCAACGCCAACATCATGCCGACCAGATGTCCTGTCTTCATGTTCGCTTCCTCACGCACCGCACTCGTTCAGCGCGGAACGTACATGCGCACGCTGTCGACCGTATGATCACCTCGCACGAGGTGCGCCGGCCACTCGGCCTGGTTCTCGTCGATTCCACCGCCGTCGTACGCTTCTCTGATCGTGTAGTTCTTGGATACACCGCCTATCGGCTTGGTCCCGCCGATGGTCTCGAAAATCGCCCTCGTGTCGCTGATGAGTTCCGGCGTATAGGAGATGTCATCGTAGCCGAAGCTGTTATCCGCCTCGAGCAGACCGGCAAAGGCGTCCGCCAGTGACGGTTCACCCCCTCCTGCCACCGCGCCGTAGCAGACAGCCAGAAAGACGGCACTATGGTCCCGCATGACGCAGTACCTCTGGACGAACTTCACGGTAATGCAGACGGCCCATTTCCCTGACCACCCTTCAGAAACCGTAAGCGTGTCGGCCGGCCACCCCAGGGTATTGATATAGTAATTGCGGGCGAGCACCGCCTCGCCCATGTCATCGTACGTTTCAATGGGGATTTCACCAGGGGTAGTGGCGCCCGCATTCCCATGCCCGTCTATCCATAGGATCCCCCTCGTGCGCGAACTCACATCGTCGAAGAACTGGAGGAGTGTATGCACCGGCCAGTTCCCCGGATCGACATAAGTTATGTGCGGAGTCACCACGAAACCACGGGTCGCGCACACGTTCCAGAGCTCGGTCTCGCCGCAGTTCCCGAAATCCCACCAGAACGGGTTCCAGATGCTCGCCGCCGGCAGCATGATCCAGGTCATGCGCAGGTGGACGTCGTCGCGGGCCAGTTCGGTCCCATCGCGCGTATAGGTGAGTCGTATGGTCACATCTTCGACAGGGTCACCGACCGGGACATCCTTGCCCTCTACAAAGATGTCCACGTCCGAGGAGACTATGCCTGCCAAGTCGCCCGCCGGTGAAGCAAGGTCGACGGACAGGTCGTTCAGGAGGGACAGGCCGTCGGCCTTGAAGAGGCGGAGGGAGTCCGGCGGATTCACGGAAAGTTGTACCACGCCCTCCGTCAAGCCCGACGGCAGCAGGCGGAGCGTGATCTTAACAACGTCGTCGTCGGTTGCGCCGATCACGTTGTCTCGGTTGTCCCTTTGCTCGAGCGGGCCGTTGTCATCATTGTCATCATTGACGGCGGCGAACAGACTGTCAGGAGCATCTTCGTCGGCCTCGGCGACGGCGGGACCGGGGGCGTTCAGGGTCCCCGGCCGGTGACCCACGAGGTCCACCCGGGGACACGGATTGGGTGTGCAACTTACATCGTCGCCCTCGTACTCACCGCCCGTGCGATCGCACGTGAACGCCAGTACCTTGTCACAGGCTCCGTCCTCGTAACAGCACGCGCCCGTCGGCGGGCAGGGGTCGGGGCTGCAACTGTTCGCGCCGGTGTACTGGCCGTCGCACAGGGGCCACGTGCTCAACACGCAGCCGCCATGCTCGCCGCAGCAGGAACCCTGGCAGATGGACTGGCGCTCCACACACGCGAGGTAGGTGTACGCTTGGGTGGCAAAGCCACCGCCGGGGCAGGGCTTTATCTTGAAGGCGCTGCCGGGGCAGCCGCCCCCACCCGCGCAAGTGGTTCCCAGCTTGTGTGCCGGGAACCAGGGCACGTTCGTGCAGCTCGCCAACGGCGTCACTAGGCCGGTCTTCACGTAACGGCACACGTCGTCGCCCTTGCACTCCGGCGGGCAGAAGTAGTGCGCTTCACCCTCCGTGACGTGGCTCTCGCAGGTCAACTCCCCCGCGCGGCTGCCGCCGGGGCCGCGGACCTCCCGGACGCCCGGCACGAAGTTGCCCTGCGCGCAGTCCGGCACGGCCATCTGTTCCAGGATCTCCGGGCCGGCCGTCCGCACGAACGGCTGATCGGTGAAACTCAACGTGATCGGCGGCAGCGCCTCCCGCCCCTCCCGCGACTCCCCCGTATCGAGCACCCGCATCGTCACGCATTCCGGCAGGACTCCATCGAGCAGGTCCTGCACCTTGACGAACAGAAACAGCGGCTGCACGTACACGGTCGCGTCATACGTGCCGGAGTTGGCCTCCGGCCCATCGAGCTGGGCCGTCAGTACGCCTGCTCCGGGGTGGTACGATGACAGGCCTACCACCATGAGCCACTCCTCGGTCGTCCGACCGCGGTCGTAGCTCACCACGATCGGTTCGCTGGCCTGCAAGCCCAGGGCGGTGATCTCGAGGACGACCTCGGCCGCGCCGTTCTCGTCGAAGATCACCGGCCCGTGCTGGATTTGCGTGTCCGTTTCGCCATGTACGTCGTTCGGGTCAACGGGGGCGCCGACCAATACGACCCGGTCGCCGAAGGGATCGGAGCCTTCGCCGAAGAACCCGGCCGGGATCGGCCCATGCACACCGAAGTCGTAGAAGGTCTCTTCCCGGCCCCCCAGGCTGGTAGCCCACGAATCCGGGCAAGCGTCCGGCAGCGGGATCCGACATGCCTCATCCACCGTATCCGCGCCGGTCGCGAACGCCAAGTAATCCGCGATCTCGACCGCCCCATTCAGGTCCAGGTCCGCGCAGACACAGCCATCGAGCAGCTCGGGCCCGGTCGCCCCCAGGCAATCCGCGAACCCCGCGTAGTCATCGAGGTCCACATCGCAGTCCCCGTCCAGGTCGCCGGGACGGGTCGGGCAGTCGGCCTCGTCGGGTACGCCGTTGAAGTTCTTGTCGCGGCTGAAGCCGCCGATGATGTCGCAATCGTCGGGGACACCGTTGACGTTGCGGTCCGCTTCGCACTCGTCGGGAATGCCATTGGGCTGGCAATCCGCGCTGCTCCCGCCGGAGATGTCCTCGGCGTCGTCTATGCCGTTCGCGTTGCAGTCCTCGTCGGCGGCCAGGCCGGCCACGCAGAACGCCAGGTCATACGGTCCGGCATCCCCGGCCGCGTAGCCGTCTCCCGTGGCGTCGTAGAGGGCCAGGCCATTGCCGGCGCCGGTTGGCGGCGCCGTCTCCCACCACCACACGCAGGGAAAGGCCACCGGGTTGCGGATTTCAACCCAGTACACCTTGCCGGGCTCGACGATGAGCGACGGGTTCAACGTGGCAGAGTAATGGTACTCCGGGAAACCTGTCTCGAACCCGATGATCGCGCCGGTTGCGGTTCTCTGCACCGTTCCGCCAAGGGGGTACATGGCCACCAGCTTACGCGCCAGTCCGTCCTCGTTGACGTAGAAGTTGACCGTGAAGTCGTCACTCGGGGTGCACGCTTCGCCGCAGGCGTCGCGATACGTGCCCCACCAGGAGAGGTCGGTGATCGTGGCCGCGTCTGCCAAAGTGAAACCGTCAGCCGCCCGCGCTCCGGAGTCCGCGTCTAACGCCAACAGGTAGGCTCCACCATGAGCCTGCTGGTCGGGTGACTGGCACAGCGAGACGGCTCGGGCCGCCGCAGTTTCCACCCGGCCATCCACCGCCCCCCGGAAGGCTCGCCCACGGAGGCGCTCGCCGCCGTGTCGTTCGCATTCGTCCGGTATGCCGTTGAGCTGGCAGTCGTCGCTGGCGCCACTGGCCACGTCGCACGCGTCGGGTATACCGTTGGCATTGCAGTCCGGGCTACTGCCCAGGCTCACGTCGCAACTGTCGGCCACGCCGTTCTGGTTACAGTCGCTCTCACACTCGTCGGGGATACCGTTTTGCGTGCAATCCTGGCTGGTGCCCTCGGCAATGTCGCAACTGTCGGCGATGCCGTTGCTGTTGCAGTCGGGTTCGCACTCGTCGGGTATACCGTTGCCGGTGCAATCCTGGCTGGTGCCCTGGGCGATGTCGCAACTGTCGGCCACGCCGTTCTGGTTGCAGTCGGGTTCGCACTCGTCGGGGATGCCGTTGCCCGTGCAGTCCTGGCTGGTGCCCTGATCGATGTCGCAGGAATCGGGCACGCCGTTGGCGTTGCAGTCCGTGGCCCCGGGCTGACAGGCGTCCCCGATGCCGTCGTCGTCGCAATCCGCCTGGCTGGGATTGTAGTGACTGGGGCAGTTGTCGGAATCGTTGGGAATCCCGTCTCCATCGGAATCCGTCGCGCTGGTCTGACAACCCCAGCGAGCGATGTAGCTCGATGCTACGCCGCCCGCCGTGTTGAAACTTCCCCCTGCGTACAGCGCCGGCCCGGTCCCCTCGTCGAAGACGGTGAGGGCCCAGACTTCCTTGTTCGCTCCACTGCCCAGCGTGGACCACTGGGTGTCGTCCCACTTGGCGATCCGGTTGGCCTCCCCTCCGCCCGCCGTCGTGAACCAGCCTCCCGCGTACAACGCCGGCCCGCTCCCGTCGTCGAAGACCGTCAAGGCCCAGACGGCCTCGTTCGTCCCGCTGCCCAGAGCCGACCATTGGGTGCCGTCCCACTTGGCGATGCCGTTGGCCGGCACACCGCCCGCCGTTGAGAAATAGCCCCCCGCGTACAACGCCGGCCCGCTCCCGTCGTCGAAAACGGTGAGAGCGTAGACGTAGCTGCTCATTCCCCCCAGGCCCCACCAATGCGTGCCGTCCCACTTGGCAATCCGACTGATGACCAGCCCGCCCGCCGTGGTGAAATCTCCCCCCACGTACAACGCCGGCCCGGTCCCGTCGTCGAAGACGGTGAGGGCCCGGACACAGTTGTTCACCCCACTGCCCAGCGCGGACCACTGGGTGCCATCCCATTTGGCGATCCGATCAGCCGGCACACCCCCGGCCGTGGTGAAGTTGCCACCGGCATACAATGCCGGCAGGTGGGGACCGTCTCCATCGTCGTCGAAAACGGTCAGTGCGAAGACACCGGGAATGGCCATCCCGCTGCCCAGGGCCGACCACTGCGTGCCATTCCATTTGGCGATCCCGTTGGCCGGCACGCCGCCCGCGGTCGCGAACCCGCCCGCCGCGTACAACGCCGGCCCGGTACCGTCGTCGAAAACGGTGAGGGCGTAGACATAAGGATACCCACCACCCAGCACGCCACTGCCCAGCGCTGACCACTGCGTGCCATTCCATTTGGCGATCGCGTTGGCTGGCACGCCGCCCGCCATGGTGAACTCGCCCCCTGCGTACAACGCCGCCGGCTGGGGGCCCTCCCCATCGTCGTCGAAGACGGTAACGGCCCTAACGCGGGCGTTCACCCCGTTCCGGTCGCCTAGGGCCGACCATTGCGTACCGTCCCATTTGGCAATTGAATCGGCCGGCGCACCCCCCGCAGTCGCGAACCTGCCCCCCGCATACAACGCCGGCCCGGCCCCGCCATCGAAGACGGTGAGCGCGAAGACACAAGGGGAGTTCCCCGCCATACCGAGGCCCAGAGCCGACCATTGGGTGCCGTTCCACTTGGCGATGCGCTTGGCCTCCCCGCCGCCCGCCGTCGTGAACCAGCCTCCCGCGTACAACGCTGGCCCAGTCCCGTCGTCGAAGACCGTGAGGGCACCGACGCCGGAGTTCATCCCGCTGCCCAGAGCGGTCCACTGGGTGCCGTCCCACTTTGCGACATAGTTCGCCTGCACACCCCCGGCTGCGATGAAGTTGCCCCCCGCGTACAACGCCGGCCCGCTCCCGTCGTCGAAGACCGTGAGCGCTTGGACACTAGGGGAGGGGCCCCCCATACCGAGGCCCAGGGCCGACCATTGGGTGCCGTCCCACTTGGCGATGCAGTTGGCCGGCACGCCGCCCGCAGTCGTGAATGCGCCCCCCGCGTACAACGCCGGCCCGCTCCCGTCGTCGAAGACGGTCAGCTGCCTAACAGTGGAGTTCATTCCGCTGCCCAGGGCCGACCACTGCGTACCATCCCACTTGGCGATGTAGTTCGCCGGCACCCCCCCGGCTGCGGTGAAGTTGCCCCCCGCGTACAACGCCGGCCCGGTCCCGTCGTCGAAAACGGTGAGGGCGTAGACCCAGTTGTCCATCCCGCCGCCCAGGGCCGACCATTGGGTGCCGTCCCACTTGGCGATGCGGTTGGCCGGCATGCCGCCCGCAGTCGTGAATGCGCCCCCCGCGTACAACGTCGGCCCGGTGCCGTCGTCAAAGACGGTGAGCGCGTGGACATAAGGGGAGGGGCCCCCCATACCGAGGCCCAGGGCCGACCATTGGGTGCCGTCCCACTTGGCGATCCGGTTGGCCTCCCCGCCGCCCGCTGTCGTGAACCAGCCTCCCGCGTACAACGCCTGCCCGGTTCCATCGTCAAACACGGCCAGGGCATAGAGCGTATCATTCACGCCCGGCAACCCAAACCCCGGCGTCCAGGCCGGTGGGCAGGACTCGGCCAAGGCGCGCGGCACCGGCCAGGCCGTGATGCCAAGCATCACCGCGAGTCCGAGCAGGCACCGACGGAGGCCGCGGCTCAGACGTCCAGCTTGTTTCCCCACGGGCGAGGTATTCGTGCCACACTGGGGTTGGCCGGGCGCATTGCCAACCGGCGGCCCAGGCCACACCCAGCGCCGGGAGCCCGAAACCGTCCGCCCGTCTGCTGCCGTACCGGGTCTACACCAGGCCTGCGGGCGGTGCTGTTCACCCAGAGCTGAAAGCCAAGCCCCGCTACCTGCTGGCTGACTTGCCATCGTCGTCCGCCTCATGGTCGGCTCCCTGCACTGAACTCCGGAAGGACGCCGGTCATCCGCGCGTACTCCTCAACATGACATAGCAGCAAATCTGCCCCGCTCTGACGAATTCGAAAGAACCGCGCGCGACCCGCCGCCCACGGCTCCCATGCCCGGCGGCACCCCCGGTGGGAGATTCGCGACCTGGCACCGGAACTCGCCGGGGCGAGATACGCCGGCCATACCTCGGCAGCCCCTCTGCATGCTCGGAATTCCCTGCAAGTCCGGGTGTGGCGACGAGCTGGGAACCGGTCGACAAAGCGCTGCGTGCCGACCTCACTCCTCGCTTTCCCAGTCGCTGAGACCACGAGGTAGGGGCCAGGATTGCCGGGAGCCGTCGCTGGCAAGTCCGAACTCCGAACGTGTTGTTGCTCGCTGATAGAATTGCGGGGATGACGCGACCACTCACACGCTCGCGGGCCGCCGGCCGAAGCGAACGCTGCCCGTCACCCACCGCGCCGTTGAGCGTCAGTATAGCAAGTGACACAGGCCAAAATCAAGAGAGTTGTGTTACCGTGCAGGATACGGGCGGCCTGCGCGGCGTCGCCAACACACACTGCTGGGCCCGCGCAGGCTGCGCCAAGTACCGCTGGAATCGCCCCCTCAATCGCTGGTTCGCACTGGCCAACGAAACTGTGACACCCCGCGCTCCATCACAATGTTAGAATCCATCAACTGGCGGACAAACCGGCGCAAAGCTCGCGTACGGAGAACGTGCACACTGGGGTTAGACCTCATCCGTGATCCTAAAGGCCTGCCCGCCCAGAAAGGTCTGGTTACGGGGGGCGAGCCGGGTGTCCGCGACATCCGCCTCCTGCTCACGGCCATCGCCATGCCGCAGGCAGCGTTCGGGGACGAAGTGCTGCGCAAGGACCCGTTCGACATGGCCGTGGCCTACCTAGTCCACATACTGCAGAAGGCAGGCTGCCGACCGTCGGCCTTACTGCAGCGTGCCGGGTCTGGAAGCTACACGTCCGGCCCGATGGCCGCGATGATCTGTGAAGCGGCGTGCTGGATGCGGTCGAGGGATGCGGCCAGCGTCGCGGCCGTGCCCTGGTAGAGCTGGATGTAGTCGCTGCTGGCCGTGTTCGTCTCCAACCCGATGGCCGCGCACACCACATGGGCCACCGCCTCGGCCTCGGTTTCACGGACGGTCTTGGGCAGCGGCTCGTGCCCGGCGCAGCAGTGGAGCAAATGGTGGCCGACCTCGTGGGCGAGCGTGGACAACTGCTCGGCCGGGGGCAGGTCGGGCAGGAGCACGATCGTGCTCCCGATGCAGGCACCGAGTGCTGGGGCGATGCGGCGAGAGTACTCGAGCGTGATGCCCTTCTCGGCGATGAACGCCTTGAGCCGGTCCGTGTACGGTCCGGGGTTTCCAGCAACTATGGGGAATTCTGGAAGCGGCGAACCCATTGTCTGCGAAACATCGAACACGTACGCGCCACGAAAGCCGACCACCGTTTCATCTGTGTCTGTGTCGTCGCTTGCTGACGGGTGGCCCCCTTGTCCCTCGGCCGCGTTGTCGCGCTTCCGGCGTCGGACGCACGGAGCCAGGATGGCGATCCCATGCTCGCCTTTGCGGACGATCCGGCCGAGTCGATTCCAAGTCGTTAGCCCGCACACGTGCCGGGCCTGGGGAAACTGGCGCAGGATCAGCATCACGTTGTGCACCGAGTACCGGGGGAACTTGGCCATCGCGGCCAGGTAGGCCTTGAGTGTGTCGCTGTGCCCGCGCTCGAGTTGCTGCGCCAGCCCTTCAATCTTCTCCTTCGCCAACTGCCGTGCTTCTTTGACCTTCATTTTCTCACGCTCCGAGGTGGGTTCCTCGACGAGCGGGAACCCACCCTCGGCACGCGCTGGGGGCCGTAGGCCAGAAGTCGCTGCGTCGTCATCACTTGGCCAACCGTCGTGCGTGACCGGAGTGGATACTGATGCTCAGCGGCGGCCGATCGGTTCAGCGGTCAGGTCCGTCGCACGGAGTGTGACGTATGAAAAAGCGAGACAGTCACCGCGGAGTGTGCATGACCGTTCCTGCAGTGGACGAGCGCGAGCTGAAGTGGGCCTTCCGCCTGGCGAACGATTTCTTCGAGCACATTAAGGTAGGCCTATTCGGTCGCATTCCGCGAATGGATGCTCTAACAGCCGGGTTCTTCCAGCGCAACACCGCCCGCGCCCACGTTCTTAACGGCCCGATTCTCCGCAAGCACCACCTGCCCATTCGCGACCAGCAAGACTTTGCCGTTCGGCTGGTCGCCTGCTGCACCGATGCGTCGGCCGTCGTCAGCGTTGGCGGCTTCTGGGCTGTCGTTCGTTGTGCGGCGTGCGGCTACTGGTGCTGGAGTCGCCAGTCGCCGTGCAAGCGGTGTGGTGCGCCGGCGGTCCCAGTTCTCAAGAATCGCTACCGTTATTGGTACCTGAACGGTGAATTGCAGGTGCGCGACTCGGACGAGATTTGGTCATGGACCTCCCGGGCGCTGCATGATCCCCGCCACCGAGTTCTCGCTTGGGACGATGAATACGGTGGCAAGCGCTGGGGCAGAGTGCCCGAGCCCCAGAACGACGGCCCCTGGCGGCTCCAGCCCTGGATGCGACCTCACTTCACGCTCAACTATCCAGTAGTTCAGCGATTGCTCGGGCGCGAACCGGAGTCCAGTACTGCGGCTGCGGCGCAGAGCATTGGAGCCCGAGCCTCTGCATCCTTGCCGCTTTTGCGCGTTAGTCCCCAGAAGCTGAAGAAGTCACTGGAGGCTGTGAGCACCCGGGTGTTCCACACGAACGAGCGTGCTACTTGTGCGCCGGGAGTGATCAGATGGACAGGGCCGATGACGAAACGATCGGCTGCTCGCTGATGGACCGGGTACACGACGACGCGTTGGCGGTCGGCCGAGACGAAGGGCTCATGGTGAGCCTGAAGACGCGCGCGCGCCGACTCGATGCGTGGCGGTCCAGCATCGCGGCCACGTTTGCCTGCGGTCAGCGAACCGGCATTCCAGGTGTGCAGCCGTATGCAATACTCGTGGGCGAACGGGCGATGCGCGAGGCGCGTCCACGCACCGGTAGATTACGGATCGTCGCATGATCGACATCGCCCAGGAGACATTGATTCCGCTCCGCGAGGCGCCGCGGTGCCTGCCACGGCGACCGAACGGCAGGCGCGGTCCCTTGATAACGGGAAACTCGCCCCGGCGACCGCGGCGCCCGCATGCTTCACCGAGCAGAATGTGAGACAAGGATATGTCCGACCGTACGACGCATATGCTTGATCGATATTCGACGGTGAGTTTGAAGACGCTCGCCACGTTGCTCGATGCGCATCGCTCGTCGGTGCGCCGCTGGCTGAGCCAAGCTGGCGTGCGCCCCATCGTGGTTGGACGTGGTCGCAACGCCGGTATCCGCTACCGCTGGCGGGATGTCGAGCAGTGGCTCGCGACGCGCGAGGAAGTCGACTGATCAGCCGGCTTCGTCGCGCACAATCCGCAGCTTCGGTTGCCCATTATCCGCAGACTCGTTGCCATGGAGTTGGGCCAGCACTTCTTGCAGTAGCCGCGCCGTTTGATCCGGCGGCCGGTCTCGGTCCGTGAACTCCACACTGTCGTGCATCGCCTCCGGAACCAACGCTGCGTAGTGCCGACGGCAGATCTCGGGGCTGTTGCCCATCAGGGTCGCGATCTTGTAAAGCGACTCGCCACGCTGGGCGAGGTGGCTGCCGAACGTGTGTCGGAAATCCAGGCAGGACCAGGAAAGACCGCATGCCGCGTTGGCGGCCCGCAGATCCTGCGAGAAGTTGTCCGGGTGCCACCGTGTTCCCGTCGGAGACGGAAAGAACCAGATGGGGCCAGCAGGTGGCTCGTAAGTACGCAGGATCTCCAGCAAGGCGCTGCTGATCGGCACGACCCGGTTCCGTTTCGTCTTCGGCTGCCAGAAGTCCCCCTCAATCGTCTTGGCTCGCACGTGGATGAGCCGCGTCTCCAGGTTGACGTCCTCACGCGTCAACCAGATCGTTTCCTCCCGCCGCAGCCCGGCATAGATGTAGATCGCGACCATCGCGTGCATGAGCGGGTTCGGCGTGAGTGCCTCCAGTTGCTGTTCGACCTGCTCCAGCGAAAGGAACCGGATCTCTGGCGCCGCCTCGTGCTGCCGCTCTACTCCGTCGGCCGGATTCGGATAACGCCGATCCCGGGCCCGAAAGCCAAGGTGCTTCGTCGCGTACACGAAGAGCCGGTGCAGCACCTGCCGCATGCTGTTTGCCGTTTTTGGTGACCAGCCGTCGTCACGGATGCGGGCGGAGATGAACTGGTTGATCATCGTGGGTGAGACGTCTTCGAGGATCGCGACCTTCACATGTGCGTGGGCGTACTGGTCGGTCAGCCGCTTCGGCGTTTTCGTCTTGGACCAACCGCCGGGCAGGCCGGGTTCGAGTGCTTCGCAGATCGGCCCGAAGAAGACCCGCAGCCGGCTCACGTCGTTCTTGCAGGATTTGAACGTCCGCGTGGCCTGCAGGTGCTCGCAGAACCTCTGCAGGACCATGCGGATGGGCAGACGGCTGGCAGCTTGCAGCTCACCGATGGAAAGCTCGTACTCGATGCGCTTCTTCTTCTCCTTCGCGACCCGCTCGTTGGTGGTGCCGAGGGATTTCTGCACGTGCTGCCCGTTCGCGTAGTACGCGATCCAGAACCACTCTCCTCGCTTGTAAAGGGATGCCATGACAGCCTTCTCCGACGACCGTCGAGTTCGGCCGTCCTGAAAGTAACCCAGGCTGTCTCTGCAGGAGTGTCACAGGGGTGACGTGTCGCCGACGCCGTTTTCGATCACTACATTTTCACTACATTCTCGCGATCGAAGGCGTCCGGACAACGAAGCAGGGACGGCTAAGTGGCCGTCCCTGCTCGACTTACGTGACTAGCGGGGGCGCGACGGATACCGCTTCAACTTCGGGAAGCGTTCTGGCGGAAGTTCAAGCGGGCAGCGTGAGCGGAAGCTGCATCCAGGGCGCGTCCTACCCAATGAGTGCAGCCAGTCCAACCAGACGGCTGCGCACCGACTGGACGGCTGCAAGTTCGCTGCGGAATCGGGCTTCAGCGTCAGCGATAACGCTGATTACGCGGTCACGCAGCGGCGCGCTCGCGCCCAGATACCGTTGCTCATCCGTTCGCCACGTCTCGGCAGCATCTTGGAGGGCGTCCACGTCCCGCTTGGGGCTGCGGGTAAGCCAAGAACCGCCAAGCGTCGCGTCCGCAGATTCGTACTGGCGGCGTGACGATCCATCCTCCAGCATCGCCTCCAATACAAACCGGACCGAGAGACCGGTCGACTCGTCGGTCGTCTTCAGCAGTGCCACGTCCCCAACCCATGAAGACCGCTGAAAATGTGCGATGATGGCATCGACAAGGGGGTGGCCAATGCCCATGAACTCCGCGTTCTTTCGGCGCATGGCGATGTCCCGACGGAAACAGGCAGTATCATAGCGGGCAGCAACATTCCGATACGCGAGCAACGCTTCCGGCGTTTGGATGCGGTAGAAGTCGCCGTCGGGAATGAAGGTGCCTCCCAGTCGCAAGACGCCCGCCTCAACGAAGGCCTTGAGGTCAGCAAGCGTAAGCTCGCCCTGAAGCTGGCGGTAGTGCTCTAGGTTGAAGGCTGTCAGGTCTTGAGCGAGCGACTGCAAGGCCTGGCTGGCGTGCGTGGCAGTCTGGACCATCTGCGCCAACTCCTGGGCCGTCCGCCGGTAGTCCCGGTCCACAAGGGCCTTCTTGTAAAGCTCCTGGTAGTTCGGTGATGATCCGAGAAACCCCAGTATTTCGCCGCGAAAGTCCTCGGCCACGGCGCCCGTGAACGGATCGACCTTCCCTATGGTTCGAGCAATGTCGAGTAGTTTGTCTTCGAGCAGGTCGTAAATCCGCTGCTCAACGGTGTCTTCAGCGATCAGGTTGTAGACCTGAACGGTGTCCTGCTGCCCATAGCGGTGGATTCGTCCGATCCGCTGCTCGACCGCCATCGGATTCCACGGCATGTCGTAGTTGAACAAGACTCGGCACACCTGGAGGTTAATACCCTCCCCGCCAGCCGACGTGCTGATGAGGAAACGGGCGCCATCGGGCTTCCAGAAGCACTCCACCGCCGCGATCTTGTCCTCTAGCGGACCGCCCTTCACGATGACGATGTTGTCTTCCCCGTAGAGCTTGGCCAGCTCTTCACGCAGAAACTCCAAGGTCTCGCGGTATTGGGTGAAGACAATAAAGCGCTCATCGGGATTCGCCGCTCGCAGTTGTTCCACGGCCCGGACGAGCGTGTCGAACTTGCGGTCAGTCCCCACGGGCACCAGTTGTAGCAGTTCGCGGACGATTCGCGTTTCGTTCGGGATCGTCGTATCGGCCAACACCACGTCGTCCGCGTCCTCGTCGCCGTCCAACGCCCACGCGGTCAACTCTCCGTTGGTTCTTTTCGCCAGGCGCTGCTTCATCTGAGCGATATAACCGTCGGCCTCGGCCCAACTCGAATCCCGCGGCGGCAAACCGAGAGTCAGCGAAGCCAGTGACCGCATCTCGTCCTGGAGTTCCATGATTCGGCGCGGCAAAGACTGGTCGGCCGAGCCCTGCACGCGCTTGACCTCCAGACCAATTTGCTGACGGATCAGAAGCACCAGAAGCCGGCGGCGCAGGGCTTGCCGAATCGCCCGCGGGCTGCTGGACATGATCTTCTGGAACGCCGTCATCACAAAACCGACGGCCCGTTGTGTCGTCGAGGTCCGGCCTTGCCCAACGCCGGCCACACCGTAGCCTTCGCGCAGGTAGTCTGTGAGGCGCTCGTAGAAGGCACGCTCTCGCGCCGCCAGTTGGAACCGCTCCGAGAACACCTGCCGCCGCATGAAGATGGGCGTCCCGTCGGGGTACGTCACCTCGCGCTTGATACGCCGGATCATCACGCGGTTCAGCAGGCCGCGGTGGTCCAGCAGCGTTTCGGGCGACTCGAACAGGCTGTCGTCAAGCAACTGGATCAGCGACCAGAACTGGAAGGCATCGCCCTGGTGCGGCGTTGCGGACAGGAAGAGCAGGTCGCGGGTATGGCCGCGGAAAGCTTCGGCCAGTCGGTAGTTCTGTGTCACTTCGAGCTTCTTGCCGTAGCGCTTGCGCGTCAAGTGGTGGGCCTCGTCGAAGATCACAAGGTCCCACTTCGGTCCTGCGAGGAGTCGCTCCATTCGCCGTGGCTGTTTGAGCGTATCAATCGACGCGATCACCCGATGGTGCGTCTCCCAGGCAATCCCGCTATCCTGGAAGTCCAGGCCCAAAACGTCCAGGTGGAGTCGGAAGCATTCCCGAAGCTCCCGTTGCCAGTTTTTGATGAGACCGGCCGGACAGACAACGAGGATGCGCTGCGCCAGGCCGCGAGTGACCAGTTCGCGGATCACCATGCCCGTCTCGATCGTCTTGCCTAAGCCCACGTCATCGGCGATGAGCAGCCGGCGGCGGTCCATCGCCACCACATCGTGAGTGAGCAGTATCTGGTGCGGCAGCAGGTCCGTGCGGGCGTTCGACAACTCTCCGCCGCTGTTGTGCAACGGCAACTGCATGGCGAGTTGCTTCAGCAGAAAATCCACCGGCCGGTCGTACGGCCCGTGTTCCAGCCGATCCCACAGATCGCGTTCAACTGATAGGCGGCCGGCGGGAAAAGTCATCAGGCGCCGTCCGTCGGCGCTGTCGAAGGCCACGTCCACTTCGTACGCGTCCCCGGCAGCGCGGACGCGGATCACTTCGCCGCTGCCGAGTTCTTCGCGGCCAGCGACGCGAACCCATTGGCCTGCGGTAATCTGTGCCGACTGCGTCATGGGCTGCTCAGGTGGAACTCGATTGGGTAGAACGCGTTGCCGTTTGCATCCTCGTGGCGGTGTGGGCTGTTGAAGATCATGTAGAGCGGCAGCGACGCGCCGCGGTACTTCACAGTCATGTACGCCCCCCGGACGATTTCACCGCTCAGGACAACCTGAATCGCCAGCATGCGCTGTTCCAGGCTGGCAGCGGCGTTGTTCAGCCGGGCGTGTATTTCGGCGGCCACTTCCTCTTCCCGCGGCCGAGCAGCGAAGAGCACCTCCTCCAGGCCGACAACTCGCCACTTGCTCATCCGGGGCAGCGGAAACGGCTCTTCGTCCAGTTCCCGCAGGAAGTCCAGCACGCCGATGACGTTCTCGGCTGGCGCGATTCCTCGGGCCTTGTGCGGTTGGAGATTCGCCAGTTCGATTAACCGATAGCCCGGCATAGGGGTATCCTCACGATGCTTCGGCGCCTTCGTTTCCTGCCACGCCGTTCATGTATTCGTTCACGTTCCGAATCTCGATCCGGAAGGCCACTCGGATGTGGTGCCGGTACTGGGCATTCTGCCAGTTGGCCTCATTGCTCAGCCACAGGAGCGAGTCCGACTGACTGGCAGCATCGACGTAATCGAAGTCTTCGCCATGAAGCGGCACTTTCTTCCTGCTGCAAAAGCTACTTCGCCGCGGCAGGTCGATAGCACGCCGCTTATCTCGGTATCGGGACTGGCCGACAACGGATCGCCACCATGCTGCGCCCACCGCGGGAAGGCTGTTGTACTCCCGCCTGATCCCGCCATTCACGCAGGCTACGAGCCCTGTCTCGCTGCTCCATCTGTCGAGGAACGCCAAGCCATTGGCACGGTATCGCTGGGCATCTTGCGACGCCGAATCACAGTGTACGAGTACGCATTTGTCGATGGTCAACTCCATCACTCGGCCTTCCCCGTTGGTCGCCTGTCCAGTTGCTTCATCAACTCAACCGATTCCTCGAACGCTTCGTTCAGGAAGCCTTGAGGCCAGTTGTCCAGCCGTCCATCGTCGGTCAGGGGAAGCTGACGCAACGTGCTGTGGCCTTCGACCCGCTCGACGTAGTAGAGTCGGATCATTTCGCGCAGCTCGGGCTGCTCAATGGACCGCCGGCGAAGCCGCAGCAGGAGGTGTTCGCTGTGAGTTTCGACGATGATCTGTCGCCCCAGGGCGGCAAACTCGTGCACGAGGTCGAACAGCACGCGCTGTGCCGCTGGGTTCAGGTGCAGTTCCGGTTCTTCGATCAGCACAAGTTGGCCCGGCCGCGAGAAGTAGAGTTGCAGCAGCACGGGCAAGACCTGAGCAACGCCATAGCCCGTGTCGGCGAGGTTGACCGGTACACCGGTCCTAGCGTCCCTCCCGCAAATGGCGAACAACTCCCGGTGGGGGTCGATCTCCGTCAGATTGAAGTCCTTGACGAAGCCAAGCTCCTGCCCTAGCCAGCGGTTCATATAGGCCCGGAACTTCTTCCACTCGGGCTCCGAGGAGGTCTTGAATCGGTAGAGGCTCCCAAGAATCATCGTCGTGGCACAGCAATCCTCCTGTGGGTCCACGTCGTTGCTCTGGAGCACGCGCGGGATTGCCGGCCGGACCGGGTCGATCTGCACCAGATGCAGGGCTTGGCGGAACGGCCGGTCGAGGCTGTAGAAGTAACGCGGCAGTTGCAGGACCGCACAGTCGCTGACGTAAAGCTCGACCGGCTTGTCCCATTCATAGTTGCTGGGGAGGAAGTTCCGCATGCGCAGGCCGCGAGGCTGGCTCGGCTCCCCGTTGAAGCTGGCCGCGGGCTTGTCATGCCGGTCGAAGGTAAACTGCCAAGCGAGCGCGTCCGCTACATGTGCGGTCCTTTGCTTCGCCAGAGGCTTGAGCCGGACCTCAACCGACTTAAGCTGCGGCCGCTTCCACTTGCCCCGCTGGCCGAACAACCCGTATCGCAGGTCTAGCGTCGCCTGCCAATGCATTCCTCGATGCCGCTGGTTGGCTGTCGTCACCGTATCCAAGGCAATCCTGTCCAGCACGAGCCGGCAGCCAAAATCGAGTTCCGTCCTGCCGCCGTGCACCCACTCAAAGTACCGGCCGAAGTCGCGTGGACTGTGCGCTGCAAGGCGGACGTTCGGATTCTCACAGGCTGCGCTCTGGCCGAGCATCTGAAGCGGCTGGATCAGCGACGACTTACCCGAGTTGTTGCAGCCCAGCAGTACCGTCACGTGACCTAGCGATAGCGGGCCGGTGTCGGCGAAACACTTGAAGTTCTTGACCTGGTACTCGGTGATCATGCGTCTCGCCTCATCCGAAAAGCGGTGCTACTTCGATGAACTTCAGAATCTTCCCGCAGGCGTCGGCGAACCGCGGCTGGCGCGTCCGCAGGTACTCGCAGGCGGCCCGTATCTGGGGCGTCATGCCGCGGAAGCGTTCCATCCACGGGCGGAGGTTCTCGCCCCCGTCCACTAGGGCGATCAGGAAGTGCACGTAGTCGATGAACGGCAGCTTGCCGCCGGTGTCGGCGGCGACGGCCTCTTCCATGCCCGGCAAAGCGGCTTGCGCCGCACTGCTCGCCTCGCCCAGGCGCTCCTGGATTTCGCCGAACCGTTCGGCCGGGGACTTGATCTTGAAGAACCGCCCACGGCCGGTGCGGCCTTTGATGATGAGCCCGGCTTTCAGCAGCTCGTCCGGCTCGATGACGCCGCGGGTGTACTTGTGCAGCTCGTCGCCCTTGATCTCGAACGCCTTGTCCGCCAGGCACACCAGGTAGACGTAGCTCACCGCGTCGATGTCGGCCAGTTCCGATGGAAGCGGCTGCTGGCGGCTGACCAACTGATCGACCTCCATGCGGATGGTCTCGAGGGCCTCATGCAAGGGCACATTGCGGCGCTCGTGGTCTAGCACGTGTCCGTAGTGCCGGCTGTAGAGTTCCAGGCACTTGCCGATGAGGATGATGTTGACATCGGCCGGAGAAAGTGGCTCGTTTCCGTAGCGGCCGCGCTCGATGACTTCGATCTCTTGGCGGGCGCGTCGGCGGATCTCCGGACGAATGCCCGCCCAACTCCGCGCATCTCTTGTAGCAGCAGTGCGCTTTCGGCAAATGTGGACAAGGTCGTAAGCAATCCCTGCCTTGTCCAACAGATGAAGCGACTGCTCACGCTCCGCATGGATCGGATAGATTGCCTCAGCTACAAAACCGGCATCAAACAAGGCCCCTAACAGTGCTTCCCAAGTCTGGCCCTCGGTATGATGGAAAGTAAAGACTAGTAGGCCATCTTGTGGCAGCATCGCCGCACATGCAAATAGCACATCGTACATTCCCTGGCGAAACTCTTCGGGCCCTTGCCCGCGGGCACGATTCTCGACGATCTCCGCCGCTTTGGGCGTGTATTCGGGCGCGAACTCCACATACCGGTCCTTCAGGCACAAGCGTACCCACACGTGAAAAAAGTCTGCTAGCTCCGAGTAGTTGACATTGCCGCCGTAGGGAGGGTCGGTCACGACATGCAGATACCGCGAAGCCTCCCGAACTGCAACGCGAGCATCGGCCCCGCGAAGCAGGTCTTCTGACCGTCTCGCTACACTCTCGCCCGAGGCTACCGGAACTTGTTTGATCCTGCCGTCCAAGTTGCTAAGCCTTGTGTCAGCCGGTGATCTGGCAAAATGCACGGCTTTTCGGACGGCGTCAATCCTACTGATAAACGTATTGTTGCCGGACACCGTGCCCCAAACATGTTGTTCGCAGAACGTCGCCTTTGGCTGAAAGTCGTGGCGCGCGAATATGCCGGCTGGCGGTGTTCCTCCAGGCGTAGAGCGCTTCGAGATGTTCCTCACGAACACGTTATTTGCCTCCAGCATGTTACTGAAGGCACAAAGCAGAAGCTCCTGTAAATCGACCGACTTCTCACAGTCGATTGAAGCGAGTAAAGAACTGTGAGCAAGAAGCTGCCTATGCAGAAACAGCTGGTGCCAACGGCGGTAGTGGTGCTCAAGAAGTCGATGAGTTTCTTGGCCATCGGGTATCTCAGATTGGGGATAAGGCAGGCGGTGCTTTCGCTGCTCCCACGTCCGAGCGGCGCGCGTGTATAGCTCTAGGTCTGCTGGGTCGATTCGCTTGAAGAACTTGCCGCCCGATTTGGCAAGCCGACACCAATGCCCGTTGGCGCGTGAGGCCTGGCCGACGACACCGTTCCTGCTGAGCATCGGCGCGCCGAGGTTGGCGTCGAATGCGTCTTCTTCATCCGCCTCATCGTCGTCGCCGCCCTTGCCACATGACGAGCACCACCCGTGGATGGCGTACATAGACATCGGCAAGGGCTGGTCGTCGGGTAGGGACCGGATGGAACTGAGCACCTTGTCCCTCTTGCCACAGTGTGGGCAAACGAAGCCGCCGCTCTCAACGGCGTTGCCCTCGTGTGGCTCGTACTCGTGCTTGCAGGCAGGGCAGGCAACGTGATCGGGGACGGTGCCGCGGCACTGCCACACGGCCTGGCAGTGCGGGCACAAGAGGACTGTCAGCGGGACCTTCTTGCGGACGGATTTCGTTCTGCCGGGAGCGAGCTTCGGCTTGACCGAATCGCCGCACCACGGACAGCCGACGGGTTCGGTGGTGGCAAAGGCCCAGCGCTTATTGCCGCGCCCGACGCCGGCTCCGTCGGCGTTGTTGACGACCGTCAGGGCCTGCTCGGCAATGAGGCTGGCCGGCTCGATCTCCCAGTCGAAGCTCTTGCGGCACTTGGGGCACGTGGCATCTTGGTAGTACCGGATCGACGGCTGCTTGGCGGCAACGAAGTAATCGCTGAACAGCGGAACCTGCTTGCGGCAGGTGGGATCGGTGCAGATCGCCGACTTGACCCAGAAGGCGTAGATGATGTCGGCGTCTGTGTTGCCACAGCAAGGGCAGGTGGTCTTGTAGAGCTCCAGGAGCGTCTGCTTAAGCGGCTTCCCCGACCAGGGAACAGTCCGGTTGGCCAGATCGTCGAAGGCGCGCTCCAGTTCGGCGATGTCCACGGGCGTGGTTTCGCACTTGACGATGAACCAAGCGACCGGGTTGAGATCAATGCCGATGACCTTGCAGCCGAGCCGCAGTGCTTCGACGACGGTTGTGCCGCCACCCATGAAGGGATCGAGGATGACCTTGCCGTTGGTGTCCGGGTCGCGCGTGTGGTCCTTGTAGAACTCTTCCATGATGACTTGCGCGCCGCTCTTGGTCAGATTGCCAGTCTCATCGACCGGCAGCGGCTTGAGGCAGCCCAGGAGAATGGCGCGGAACACGCAGGAGGCCCGGCGGGCGAACCACTTGTGCATCTGGTAAATGGGCTTGAAGGCGTTCCGCTCGGGCACCGCCAGGCGGTTGATCTCCACGATGGGGAACGAGTCTTCGATGGCCCACTTCCTGGGTTGTTCAGCCGCCATGTCGCAGGCTCTCCTTGCTCAGTGGGCGGCCTCCAGGACCAGCCAGGGGACCAGCATCTCCATGAGGGACAGGCCACCGTGTTTGTAGAGCTTGCGGGCGGTCTCGCCGCGCGGGTGTGTCTGGACCCGCCCGCGGATCATGGCGACACCCCGGTCGGCCAGCACGTGAACGCCGCGATGATCGGGCGGATTGGGTTTCTCGGCCAAACGTGCGAAGCGGTCGCCGCCGAAGTAACCCGTGAGCGGCGCGACGGTCGCATTGTCCCAGCCGAAAGAACAGCCCGAGCCGAAGTAGACGTAGCCATGGTCGCTGGTGACGAGAATCCGCCGACCGGGGCATTGCTGAACGACGGCCTGAACGCTGTTCTGCCACGCAGTCATCATCATGTTGTGGAGGTTCTCGAACAGCTCGGGGAACTTGGCGTCGCGCTCGGTGTAGCGGTAATCGGGAAAGCTCGACCATACGAGGACCGCCCGCGCCGCGGCGTCCAGTGAGCAGCGCTCATTGACTTGCCCGAGGTAATGGCAGGTGATGCCGTCGGCTCGCAGCGCGGCGCAGGCTGGTAGCTGCGTCGGCCCGATCGAACCGACCCCCAGGCGCGCGGCGATGAAGTCCACGGTTTCGCTCGGCGTGGCCGCCACCGACCAGCCTTCTTCCAGGATGCGGAGACCGGACTGCTCGGCGAGCCGTTTGAGAAGCGGGATTTCCCGCAGCGACACGCCATCGAAGACAACCGCGGCACAGGGCGGACCGGAGGTAAGGTACTGTCTCAGGTGCCGGGCGTCTGGCATTGGCAGAAGAACCTCGTCATAGACGCGGGCAGCCGCGGCGCACAGCATCTCCTCCACTTCATTGACAGACTGCTCGCCGGACTGGAGATACTGGCCAGGGGGCATCTGTTGATAGTTGTGCTGAGACCAGACCTCGCCGAGCAACCAGTCGGCCAGCCACGGCAGCCGCGGGCCGGGCTGGATGAGCTTCTCGAAGATCGTGGGGGTCAACACTGCCATGGTCACTCCTGCGGGCAAGCGCGGACGATCTCCAGGCGGGCCGAATACTGAGCGGAACGGAAGTCGGGTAGCTGCTCGCAAAGCTGCTCGACCTGGCCCTTGGTCATCTTGCCGCGCTTGGCGATGGTTACGTCGAGGGTGAGCGTGCCTGGGCCCGACAGGCCGCCTCGCAGGCCGGCCGGCAGCGACGACAGATCAACCTCCTGGTCAGTCTGAAAGAACTGGAAGCGGATGCTGGTGATCTTCGCGCCTTCCGCCTGAGCAAGGCGGACGGCGATTTCCTGTCGCAGCGCGCCCTTGGATGGCTTCCAGGGGATGCTGATCTGTTCGGCGGGGCCGACAGAGACCGTGATGCCGACGGAGTTGCTAATGATTTCGCCGGCAAGGGCAGTGATCTCCGCTTGGCCTTCGCGGTCGGCCAGGAGCACGCCATCGGCGGACACCGAAACGATGCTCGGATTGCTGGAGCGCCACGCGACGTTGACCGAGGGCAAGGCTTTGCCGTTGTCGTCATAGCCGACAGCCGTAAGCCGGCGGGTGTCGCCGGGATTCAGGGTCAGCGCCCCGCCCGGCTGGACTTCCAGGCGGGCAAGCTCGGCCGGGGGTGGGGGCGGCTGCGGTTGTGGTGGTTGCGGCAGCTGCGGCGCAGTGCCCACCGGATCACCGAGGCGTGCATCCATGACCTCGGATTCGCTCAGTGGTGGGTTCACGTGACTGTAGTTGCCGCCAGCATGGTACAGACCGATCCTTCCCAGGCGGCACAGTTCACGTATTGCCCGCGTGACGCTCTGCACCGAAGTGGGTACGGGGAAGGTGAGCGTCTCGCGGTACTCCTTGTCCACGTCGCGGACGAGTCGGCTCTTCACCTGCTCAAGTCGCCCGGCCAAATGCTCCTGGAACACCATCGCAGGGAACAACTGCTGACTCAGGGCATCAACCACCTGCTCCTTGGTTATCGCGTTACCCAGGTTCTCTGGCTCTACTCTGTCGCCCGCGGGCGAAGCGCCGAAGGCCTCGAATCGCATGTACTGGAGGCCGGCCCGCCGAATCGCGTCGGTAATATACCTGCGGTCCTCCCGCCCGATCCGATCGTATTCATCCCTCCGTGCGTTGTCGCCCGCGCGTTCGGCCTGGTCTCGCAGTTCCTTCGCCGCCAAGCATCGCTGCGCCCACTTGCTAAGGTCGGCGTTCTGCTCAAGGTTGAAGTCTCTGGCACGCGGCTCCAAAAGTAGAACCTGATTGCGGACGGACAGCCCGTGGTAGAGGTCATGCCGCTCGTCCGGCGCCAGCAGGCGCGGCGCAAGCACTACGCGCAGCCGGTCCTTGCGAAGTGTGTCAAGCGCAGCCTTCGTGTCCTCCGCACCCGCAAAGACCACGGTGCTTTCCGTCTCGCGGAAGACCTCAGTCGTCCAGATCGCGCGGAGGAGGGCCTTGGACTTCGAGCCATCGGGGTCGATAGTGAGGCTACGGAACTCGACCTTGGCGTCGGCGTTCTCTTCCATGTCGAAGAAGAATTGATCCTGGGCGGCATGAAAGTGAGAGGCGTACTTACGGAAGGCAAGCAGGGTCTGCTCGAAGTCGTTGATGTCGGCTCCGGGCAGAATCACATGCCGAATCAACTCCTCGCGGTTGGCCCCGCGGGTTCGACCTTCACCGACGAGTGTGTAGAGCATCGTCGCGGCAGCGATGCGTTCGCTCAGTGGGTACCGTGCGAGTTCTTCGACGTTCGACTTCGCGCGGTTGATGAGGTCCCCTCCGGGGTCCAGGTCCTGGAGCCGCATCGCTGTTTCCAGGTCACGAAGTGTCGCGTGGCCTGCGGTGATGACGTCCTCGGACTCGTGCGTCGCTCGGACAAGGTGGGCAAGGAACCCAAGCGACCCCCGGATGTTTTGGAAACCGCCGCGCTGTGGCACACGCTCCAGAATCAGCGTCAGAAGCTCTGGCTGAAACGGGTAGCACTCGCGCATCCGGCTGCGGAAGCCTTCTGAGTCGAAGGTCGGGACGAACCGTCGCCACGTGTTTAGCAGACTGTCGATGGTGCCGGCCACGGCAGTGGGGTTGAAGGTCAGGAAGTTCTGGAACAACCGGTGCAATACGACCCGGGCCTTGTCCGCTGGCGTTGACCTCGCAAACTGGACACGGACGTTGGGCACACGGACGAGCGTGGCACCCGGCTCCTGGCCCGCGTCGTAGATGCCGGCGAAGATGGTTACCTGAGGTGAGCGGTTGCCCAACTCGGAGAGCATCTGTAAGAAGGCGATGTTCTGCCGCCGCAAGGCGTCGTCAGAGATCATCCGAATGCCCTGCTCCAGTTCGTCAAGTATGACGACGAGGTGTCGGTCACCTACGGCTTCCAGGACTTGCCGATCGTCGGGGTAGACCTCGTAGCGCCCACGGACCGAAAGCCCCGCTTCGCTGAAGATGAAGTCCCACAAACGCATCAAGGGGTGATCTGTGTACTTGTGAGCAACGACGACGGCATTGGTAGGACTGCTCAGCGACAAACCATGCCGCGACAGCCAGCGGCCCCCGTCGCTGGAGTGCTTCAGTAGGTGGTAGATAAGCACCAGCAGGTGCGACTTGCCGCTCCCCTTGAGCCCCTCAAAGAGAAACAGGGCCGGGGTGCTGCTCCGTTGCGCAAAACGGTCGTTGAGGCGGTTTACGACGCGCTTGATGTCGGCAGTCGGGTACGTGAGGCTGAGAAAAGCCTCGGGCTTCGATTCCAGCTTGCGGTGCCGGCGGTCTCCGAGGTTGCGGAGGTCGATGATCCCCTCAACGCCGTCATCGGAGAGGACCTCCGGGCGCGGAGTCAGGTACTGCGCATAGCTCATGTTCCGAGTCCCTCGATTGCCGCTCAGCCGGTCGGCTTCCGGTTCCCTAACCACTGATCAATGATGCCTCTGTGAAACCGCCAGTGGCGGCCGACCTTCTGCGCGGGCAACTTGCCTTCCTGGGCCAGCTTGTAGAGCGTGGACCGGGAGATCTTCAGGTACTTCGACAGCTCGGCGATAGTCAACACCGTGTCCGGTGGCGACTTGGCCATGGGGCCCTCCCTTTCGACTGGGGCCGGCTTCGGCTGCCCCCGAAGGCGACCTCCCCATTTGACAGTTGTTCCCAACGTGTGTCAATCGTTTCCATCCCGCGCGAGTGAGCGACCGTGGGCACCCGCGCCACCGGGCATTGCACCCTTGCACCCACCACGTGCAGCACCTAGGGTGTCCCCCCCCGGGCTGGAGGGTCAGGACTCGGGAGGTTCTGCGGTAGGCAGCCCCGGCGCCGGCCGGCCGAAGTTGCGGCTCGGTCCCCCCTTGCGGCCGGAACCACCACCACGTGACCGCTCTTCGGCGACGCCCCCGTAGTTTGCCCACTACGGGGTGGGGTTGCCCCGAGTCCCGGCCCGCCCCCAGGCGTAGCTCGCCGGCATTCTAGGGACACGCGAGGTCCGGGTGGGCGTAGCCGCCGGCGCGGACGCAGCGCACGCTTATGGCCTTCGCCACCATACCCGCTCCGCCGGGAACTTCCCCAGGGGGCAGCGCCAGGCCCGGAACTTGCGCTTCCAGCGGAGTTGGGAGAACGGCCACCAGCGGGATCGGGGGCAGCGGCAGGATTCGACGACGCAGTATTGGCAGCCCTCGATGGTGCGTCGGCCGCCGCAGGCTTGGCCGGGTTTGCCGTCGCAGAAGGCGCGGCGACAGGCCTCGATCTCGGGGGAGACCGTGCCACCGGCCACGGTCAGCAGGAAGGCGCGGGCCAGCACGTACACGTCGTCGAAATGGATCAAAGCATAGGCGACGCCACGCAAGAGCCTGCCGAGGGAGCGGACGACGCGGATATCCAACGGCGGCCGGGGCGTCCGGGCATCAAGCATCGCTCGCTGACTGGGAAGCAGGTTACCCGCCGACCGGTCGCCTCCCGACGCAACGATGCGGGTGTTGTCGGTATGCGCGGGCGTCATCGACTCAACATCCTCCACAAGTCGCACGCAGCAGGCCGCTCGGGTCGCTCCTCAACTGGACCGAACCCTCCCATACCTCCGGCGCGGTCGCGCCGGTCTTGCGGCTGGCCCGGGCGGGGACCGCGAAGTCGAGCAAGTTGCAGCCCACCGCACAGCAGGCGACCAGGTGGTCGTCGTACTGGGTGCCCTCGACAATGTCCGGCCAGGGCGGGTCCGTGTCGTGCCCGAGCTGGCCCTCCCACTCGAACGCCCACGGTGGCGTGAACGGGCGGCCGTTGTCATCGAGGAACAGCACACGCTCGCCTTCTACCGACCACGCTTGGCTTGCGCCCGAGCCGTACAGGCCGGGCGTACAGGGGTCAGGGCCGAGGAAGTAGACTTCCTCCTGGTGCCGCGGGTCTTCGGGTGGCAGCCAGCTCCGCGTCAGGTAGACCAGCGGATCGAAGTGCGGAAACGCGGTGCCGATGTTGCGCCGCACGCCCAGCTCGAACTGGGCGCCGAATTCCGCGGCCGCGTACAGGTGCGGTTCGAGGCCACCGCCGGGCAGCCGTTGCCCGGTATTCAGCAGCGTCAGTTCGAGCCAGACGCGGCAGTACTTCAGTACCAGATCACAGGTGAACGCGTGTCCGCACTTGGCCAGGCGGCAGTTGAGTTGCCGCACGGTAGGCCACTCGTCCCAAGCCATCGGCTCGGCCGGCCACGCACGTTCCCACCAGCCCTGCTTGTAGTGCTGGTAGGAGTAGTTCTCGCCATAGTGGTCCAGGCGGTCCATGTTGGGGCCGTGCAGGCTGGAGACCAGCGCCAGGGCGGCGTTCTTGATGGCCACGATGGTCGGGTTGCGCCCGGGCGCCCCGAGCACGTCCCTGAAGGCGGCGTTGCCCAAGTCGAAGCCGAAGTAGTTGAAGATGTGCTGGTGAGGCGCGATGAAGTAGTCGCCCGTCTGAGCGCTCTTCCCCCAGCAGCGGTGCATCATGGGCGTGACCATGCAGGGGTGGTGCTGAATGAAGCCCATGCCACGCTGGCTCATCCGCGCGCCACAGCGCACGAATACCGGCACGTAAAACGGCGACGGCGGCCACGGCTTACGCCGCGTGCACTGTTGGTATTCCCGCCCCCCTTGAAGAACGGCACGCCCCGACCATTCCTCGAAGTGGCCACAGGAACCCGAGCACTCGGAACCGTATGGAGACCACTCATCGTATTCTTGGCCGTCAGGAGTGTGCTTCGTAGCGATGGCGAAGATGACTCTGGTGTCGCCGTTAACTTCGTTCCCCTCGGGTACGCCGTGCGGCCCGGGCGGCGCGCCGATGTAGGCGAAGCGACCGCAACTCCAGGGTGTGCGGTCCACGCCGTCCGCGTCGCCGCTGTAAGCGTTCGGGTGTCTGCGCGCTTGTCGATGCCCGTCCAGGCTCGCCCCGCCCAGCGGCACGTAGTTCTGCGTGCACAGCTCGTTCGGCCACGCGCGCCAGTCGCAAGGGCCGTCATACTCATAACACCAGAACGTCGGGTCGCTCATGTCGGAAAGCCCTTGGGCTCGTTGCTGAAGAACACCGTGCACACGACCGGCACCTCGTAGTACACATAGCCGAACAGGTAGCCCGACGAGCCGACGCCGAAAGCGCCGACCGAAGTCTTGACGTTAGGACCGCTGTGAAGCACCGGGCGCAGGTAGCCGTCGTCACAGAGCGCCAGGCCGACAGTCTGGTAAGCCACGTCGCTGTACCCGCTTACGCGCGGCGGCGGTGGCCCGGGCCAGGGGTGATAGGGCTGCCCGCCGACCAGGCCGCGGATTGGATGCGTGGTGACCAGCACCGCCGCGCCGTCTTCAGCGCCCGGGTGGTCGGGGTACAGGAACAACTCCTGGGGCGGCGGGGCCGGCGGACTGCCTGATTCACTTCCCGAGCCGGTCCCTTCACCGAGCAGGCGTAGCTGTTGCCCCCAAAGCAGCCAGCGCGGCGGGATCGCCAGCGTGGCGTAAGCGCATTCCGCGTAGTTGCGGGAGTAGAGGTGGGGGTCGAACGTCTCGTTCTCGCGCTCGAAGGCGTAGGCCGGGATGTCCTGGACGGGGCCGGACACGGCTATACTCCTGGCGCCGGAATGCCGTCCACGACCGGGTAGTTGGGCACGGGGCCAATGGCCGCGAACTTCGGCAGTTGCATGACGTAGGGGCGGCCGCCGATGCGGGCCAGGGGCATGACGGTGACCCAGTCTTGCAGTTCGCCCTCGACGATGAAGGGGCTGTAGTAGACAGTGCGAACCATCGGCCACGGCCATGCCAGGAAGGCGTCGCCGGTAATCTCAAATCCGCCTTCCGTGGCGGCCACCTGTTGGACGATGAGCCAGGTCTCGTGCACCTCGCGGACGATCACGAACTCCAGGCCGGTGCTGGCGCCGCCGCCAAGGCGGGCGACAGCCCAGGCGACATCAGGATCATCGCGCTGCTCTTCTGGCTGGACCCACAGCAATTGTGCCAAGCCGGCGCCGCCCGACAGCAGCCAGCGGGTTTCATCCGGCTCGATGTCCGCGTAGTCATCATCGTTGCTCTGCATCTCGACGCGGACAACGCACGCCCCGGACACGCAGGCCCGCACGATGTCGCCGGCAGCCGCGGGCTCCAAGAGGACCACGAAGCGGCCGCGATGGCCATCCGCGGGCACCACACCGGACATGGCGACGCGGTTCTGGAACTCCTCCAGGTTATCGGTGGGGTCGATCAGCGGGCCGGCCAAGCCTAGCACAGCAAAGCGATCCAGTACGGCCCCGCTGTCGTTGCGTACCGGGATGATGCCCGTCTGTCGCTGCTCGCGCTGGCTGCCAGAGGCCCGGTTATGCTGCCGGGCCTGAAAGTCGCGCGCGGCGTCGATGAAGGTGTTGAACGTGCTGGCCGCGATCTTGAGCGGATCGCCACGCCGGACCTTGTGCAGCTCGCCCGCCATCAGATGCCCAACTGCGAGAAGTCGCCGTAGTCGTAGACCTTCTCCACGTACACCGCAGCCGGCCGCTTTGTCAGCGCTTGCGCCGCCTCGTCCACGGCATCGACGTAGCGCACCCAGAGGTACTCCCAGCCCTTCTTAGCGATCCCCGTGATGTCGCCGACGACCAAGCCGGTCTCATTCGGGTTGGCCGCGAACTTGTAGTTCAGCTCCCAGTCACCGCCGCCGCGCTTGCTGCCGCCAGCGCCGAGGAAGAGCACTTCCCCCTGGGCGAACCCGCGCCAAGTGGCGCCATTCACCTTGCCCGTGAGGTTGAACAGGACGCCCTTGTACGCATCCGTCACGAATGCGTCGGGCAGGTACCACGTCTCCGACCACTGATAAGCGCGCACGGCGATATCGACGCCCTCGACAGCGTCGGGCGTCACGCCGATGAGCTGCTTGCAGTTCGGCGCGGTCTTGCCCGGCGGCGCGTAGGAGCCCACCGTCGCGCGGCTATGGGCGATATGTTGGGTCCCGCCGCCGGTGTCGAAGGAGAAGACGGACTCATTCGTCGGCTGAATGATGCCCCAACGGACAGCCACCTCCCAGAGGCCATTGCCCGCTTCTTCGGGGTCGATCGACTCGCGTGGAATCAGCACCAAGCCGTTCCCGTACACGTCGAACCAAAGCGGCGCATAGGCATCGACGGCTGCAATCGCCTCGACCTCCTCCACTGCCCCCCTCACGAGGTAATGACGCTCGTCCCAGGGATTGCTGCTCACCGAACAGCGGCGGCTGCCGTGCTTCTCCTCGACGGTGATCGGCATCGCGCACCTCAGGCAAACGTGAGTCGGCGCGCCGCCGCTTCCTGCGCGAGTCGGCGCGTGTGCTTGGCGGTCTCCTCGGACGCCCGGGCAGTACGATCCAATGCTTGGCCTGCCCCCAGCCCCCAGACCGCGGCCGTGCTGAACGTCCCCACCACGCTGACGCTGCGCTCCCTGGCTGTCTGAAGCTCGTCGCCGAGGCCCGACAGACTCTTCCGCACCTTCGCCAGCAGGTCTTCAGGGCCTTCGAGCTTGCCGGGCGCTTCGGCTTGCTTGGCTTCTCGCTTCCGCCGGGCCGCGGCCAGGGCGTCCTGCCATTCCTTGCGGGCTTGGGCAAGGTCCGCCTCGTTCTCGGCCAAGCGCTGCCGGTACTCGCTGTCGAGCTGCTGGTGCTTCTTGAGGTTCTCGCGGCCAATCTCGGCCAGCGTGGCCTCATGGACCTGCGTGGCTAGCTCGCGCTGCCGCCGGCGGCGTTCTTCGCGCTCGGCGAGCTTGCGGCCGGTCTCCTGCTCGATCTCGGCTTTCTTGGTCTCGTAGTATTCGTCCGCGGCGCGGCGAGCCGCTTCGGCGTCGAAGCTGGAATCAAACTGACTGCGGACGAAGTGCCACGCCTTGACCAGTTGCCGCCCCGTCCAGGCCCACGCCTCCTGGACCCAGCCGGTAAACTGCGTCCACGTCTTCGAGAGGAACGCCGTGGTCTCGATCCAGCCCACCTCCAGGGCATGCCAGACGATCTCGGCGACGGCCAGCAGGCCGTGCCAGGCGTCGTAGCCGATGCGGATGAAGAAGTTGCGGAAGTTGAGCCAAGCCTGCTCCAGGAAGTTGATGCCCCGCGTCCACTCCATCTTGAGCGTGAGCCACAGTATCTTGGCCGCCAGGGTGATGTCTCCGGCGGCCAGGGCGTCGGCGATGCCCTGGTAGGACGCCACCGCCTCGTCGCGCAGCGTCCCGAATCGCTCAGCCAGCCAGCCCAGGGCCTTCGCGCCGGCACCGGTGGCGTGGAGGATGTACGTTCCCAGCGCCGCGACGGCCGTGATGACCAAGCCGATCGGCGAGACGAGGAACGCCAGCACCGCGCCCAGCAGTTTCAGCGCCACCCCGACGCCGCTGACGACCACCGACAGCCCGGCCAGCACTCTCGCCACGCCCGTGATCGCATAGCCGAGCGTCACCAGTGCCACGCCGGCCGCCACGACACCGACGGCCACCTTCAGGATCGTGACGATGAGTTCCTTGTTCCGTTTGATCCAGTCGGCCGCGCCGGCGGCGACGCGCGTCACCCACTGAGCGGCCTGCGAGAGTACAGGGACCAGAGCCGAGCCGACGACGAAGGCGCCCTGCTTGAGCACCTTGCCCATGATTTCCAGCGTGTCGCTGAAACGCTCGGCAGCCTGGGCATCCTCGGTGGAGATGGTCAGGCCCAGTTTGCGGGCGGCGCCTTGCAACTCCTCGATGCCGGCCGCGCCGCCGGTAAGCATAGGCAGAAGCTGCGTGCCGCTGCGGCCAAAGAGTTCCAGCGCGGCCGCCGCCTTGATGGTGGGGTCCTCGATCCGCGCCAACCGGTCGGCGATGAGCTTGAACTGCTGCTCGGGCGAAAGCTGGTCGAGCTCGGCCACCGTCAGGCCCAGCAATGCCAGGGAATCCTGTGCGGACTTCGAGCCGGTCGCGGCGTCCACGAGCGTCCGCTGCATCTTGCGGACGCCGGCCTCGAACACCTCCAGACTCGCCCCGGACAGGTCGGCGGCGAAACCCAGCTCGCTGAGTGTCTCGACCGAGAAGCCAGTGCGGGCGGACATCTTCGCCAAGTCGTCGCCCATGCCGGCGAAGACCTTGCTGGATGCTGCCAGGGGCGCGATGACGGCCGAGCCCAGGCCGGCAAGCTTGAGGCCCAGGTTACGGACGCCCTCGCCGAACGTCTTGAGCTTCGCCGACGCGCGCTTCAGCCCGCGCACCAGCTTGCTGTCGTCGGCGAAGAGCTCGACGAACGCGCGCCCGGCTCGGATGGCGCCTGCCTGGGGCATGGGCTCCCTTTACTTGCGAGTGAAGGCGTCCTTCAGGACGGCCAGGTCGGTGATCTCAAGCGCTTCATCCCGCCGGTCTCTCGCCGTGTAGGGGTCGAAGTCGGCCGGTCGGTACGCCCTGGTCTTCTTCGGGTCGCGGTTCACGTTGGCGACCAGCGCCAGGATGGCCGACGTGTGTGCCCAGTTGTCCCGCCCGCGCGCCTCGGCCATCCACAGCAGTTCCCGCAGCGTCAGCGGGCCGGGGTCGATACCGACGAGGGCGGCGAGTTCGTAGATGGTCCGCCACGGGTCGATTCCCCGTCGGCCTCGCTCAGGGTCTTTGAGACCGCGGCCTCCAGGTCGAGCTTGTCGATCCGCGTCTCGATCCGCGCGACCGCCAGGTCGATCATCCGCCGTTGGGCGTCCACGGCCTTGGCCAGGTCGGTCCGCCCCAGCTTGCGGAAAAAATCCATGAGTTCCTCATAGAACGCCGTCTGCGCCGCGAACACGGCGTCGCCGCCCAAGGCTGCCGCGAACTGTTCGTCGCTCACCCCGACGGCGTCCGCCTGCGGCTTGACCAGGGCGAAGATGACATCGCACAGCAGGATCACGTCCGTGCCTAGCCGCGTGAGCAGCGGCGGATCGCCCGCATCGAGTTCGAGCAGGTTCACGCCCAACAGCCCCTTGACCCGCTTGGCCGCGTCGATAGTTAGCGCCAGCGTCCAAGTGCGTCCGGCGGTGTCGGTGAAGGTCTTCATCGGTGAACGCCTCTTTCCTAGGGATGACCAACCGCCTCAACCCATTGGCGGAACACGGACAGCTTGGCCGTCACGCTGACGGTGATCGCCTCCTCCAGCGCCTCGTTGCGACTGAAGGAGGTAATGGCAAAGTCACCGTCCGGCCCTTGACCCTCCGCCTTGTCCAGGATCTTCAGCGCGATGAGCCCCGAGGTGAGAAAGGCGTCCTTGACGGCCGTGAACCCGGCATCGTCGGGGTCCCAGACCATCTCGAACTCACAGGTGCATTCGCGCAGCGTCGGAGCGGTCGCCCGCCAGCCGGAGTTCGCGCGCGTGGTCACGTCCGCCTCGCCGGCTTCGAGGTTGAGCGTCACGTCCCGCACGTTGGTCATCTCGGTCGTCGGGCTCGTGCCCGAGGGGCCGTAGTAGAGCTTCGCGTCCTTGCCCAGAATGAAACTTGGCATTCGGCGCCTCCTATGGTTTCACGCTCTTCGCCCACAGCGCGGGGAGTTTCGGCTTCTCACGCTCGAACGCAGGCCCCATGAATGGCCGGGCGGCGATTCTCACGCGGCGTTTCTTCCGCTTGCCGCGTAGCCCTTCGACCACGGTCGAGGTCCCGCCGTATTCGAGCGCCTGCGGGGCGTCGCCGACTTTCTGATTCAGCCGCAGCGGACCGATGACGACGCTCCTTCGCCCCGCGTCGTAGCCGAAGAAGATGAACTTCCTCAGCAGCCCGATGTGCGAACTGGGCGGCTCGCCCGGCTTGCTGACGGCCTTGCGCTTGCGGATGCTGTGCTTCGCACCTGTCCGCACGAAGGCCCCGAACTTCGAGAGCACCTTCCGCGTGGCCTTGTCCACCCGCTTGGTGACGGCCCTGGTGTCAAAGAACATCTGCTTCGTGACGAACAACATTGACGCTACTCGCCACTCTGGGCCACGACGAACACGCGGGCCATATCGTTACCCAAGCAGAACTCGAATTCCGACAGGTCCACGTGCGTCAACTCTGCCTGAGTCTCCAGAGGCCACAGTTCCGCCGCGCCGCCGCGATAACGCACCTGGACGTGCGGGTCAGCACTGATGCCGAACCCAGCACGCCGGACGATGAACGTGGCATTCAAGATGAGCGGAGAAGCCGCCAGCCGCACCCAGACGTCGGCGGTGTCGAGCAGCACCGACTTCATGTAGACGTTCGCGCTCATTGCATCACCCGGTACATCACCGTCAGCACGCTCGTGAACTGCCGCAACTGAGTCACGTGCTCACCGATGAAGATGGGGTCGTTCTCCGTCCTCACCCAAGTCGCTTCGGGCGCGGCCGCCAGCTTCCGGCCGCGCAGGTAGTCCGCGACCTGCTCGACCAGCGTCATCAACCCGTCGATCTCGGTGCCCCCGTCCGTGGCCAGCTTCCGCTGCACGCCGACATCGACCTGCACGTCGCATTGCGTCAGCGACCGGCTGGCCCCGCTCATTTCCAAACCGCGCGGGACCACCGTAACGTGCAGGTCCTTCATGTCCTGAAGCTCAAAGACGGGCTGATAGGCACGCTGCGCCGAGGCCAGCCCGACCAACGGGCTACCCGGTGCGTTCAGTTCGGCCACCACGGCGTTGGCAACAGCGACGATTGTGGACACGTCACGCTCCGAAGATCAGGTTCCAGACCGCCCCCACCGCCAGCGTCACCGTCGAGCCGGCAATGATCCACAGCAGCTTCGAGCGCACTCTTTCGGTCGCTTCGAGCCGATCCAGCCGTACCTTGATGCCGGTGCTGCCGTTGCCGCGGATCGCCTCGTCCAGGCGGTCGAGCTTCGCGTGGATCGCGGCGAACTCGCCCTTGCAGACGCGGTCGTATTGTTCATCGCAGTACGTCACGGCGTTTCCTCGTCGATCCGCTTCGTGTGAATCCGCAAAGTCTTTCCGAACGAGCCCGCCGGCCGGTAGTGACCGGTGCCGGCCAAGTCGAGCACCTCAAACACCTGCACGCTGTCCCCGGCCGGCAGGCGAATCCGGTCGCCGATCCGGGGCTTCGTCACCACACCCCCGAGCACCAGATCGTCCGCCGCAACGAGGAAGTCGGTGGCCAAAGCCTGCACCGTCGCGCCGGCGTCGTCAGTGAGTTCATACCGAGTGCTGCCCAGGGTGGCCGACAGCTCGACCGACTCCGACCCACGGACGTACTCGACCGTCCGCGAGAGATGCCACGCCCGCTGCTCCTCCAGCCATGCCACGCCGTGTTCGAGAAGGTCCACCGAGTCTGGACTCCAGGCTCACTGACTCATCCGCACCCGGACCGTCGCGTCGGCATCTGCGGCCGCCTTGACGCACTTGCCGATCAGCTTGTTGCCCGAAGCCGTCGTGGTCGCCCGCTGATTGGTCGCGTCCCAGTAACAGTTGGCACCCGCGCTGATGGCCGTACCGCCGCCGGTAGCCTTGGGAAAGTCGAACACGCCCGTCACCGCCAGCGCCCCCAGCCTGCTCGCCGGGATGTCCACCTTGGCCACGCCGACCAGTTCACCCTGAACGACTACGTCGCCGGCGGTCACGTTCGAGCCGGGCGTGTAGTCGATGCTGCTGCCGTCATGTACGAACGTTACAAGTGGCATTCTCCGTCACTCCTTCCGCAGGTTCGCGGTATCGCCTGCTCACCTGCTCTGAGCGGCTACGCCGCTCACGCCTCGCCTTTCATCTTCACGCCCGCCCGCCAGTCCTGGAGGGCGACGCCGAAGTCGTAGTACCCCCGAAACTGGATGCCCAGCAAGTTGAAGTCCGCGTCGGCCCGCTCCACCGTCGGCGTCTGGACGCCGTTGAGGAACGCGACCTCGATGACCGGCAGATCGTCCGGATCGGCCAGCAGGTACCACGCCTTCGCCGAGTAGCCGTCGATGCTCGCGTTGCTCAGATATGCCGAGTGCACAGGGCTGAACTTGCCTGCGTGCGGGTTGCTGGTGGCGTACTTGGTGCTGGCCGTGGTGTCGCGCAGCTCCGTCGAGTTCATCAACTGGGTGCCGCGAACCAGCAACGCCGGCGGCACGAGCAGCACCTTGGCGACCAGCGCCAGCGGGTTGTTGTCCGTGTCCTTCTGTTCCAGAAAGAGCAGTTCGGCGGCGGTCAGGCCGTCCACGGTGAGGGCCGTGTCCACGCCAGCCTTGTAGTTGCCGCGGGCGCCGGTGAAGAACGCGGCGTTGGCGAGGAACGCGGTCCAGAAGACCTTGTTGAGCTTCAGCGCGCCGCCTCGTCCGATCCGCCGCGGCAACGCCGTCAGCGCGCCGAGGTCGTCATTGATGAGGTCCGTGCGGGTGATGGAGAACATCCGCCCGTAGGTCTTGGCCTGGTTGGTGAAGGTCTCCTCATCGACCTGGCCGTGCTTCAGTTCACCCGTCGGCCCAACCTCCTCGTACTCGAAGGCGCCGGTGAGCCGGTAACTGGTGACCGTCTTGAAGTCGCGGACGCTGCGGGTGGCGGCGATGCGCCTCCAGGTGTCCTCCACGCTCTCGAAGCCGGCCAGCAGGAACTTGTTGGCGACGTTGCTGAGGATGCCGGGCAGGCGGAACGTGCTGAACGCCGCCTGGAGCGCGCCTTCCATGTCGGAGCGGAAGCTGCGCCCCTGATAGCCGTTCGCCCAGGCCGCTTCGAGGATGAGTTCCTGCAACCCGATGCCGTTGCGGAACCGCCGCCCGGCGGCGTCGAGCAGCTTCTCGTCGAAGCTCGACTCGATCGGCTTCAGACCGCCGGTCAAACACACGGCCGCGGCCAGCACGTCGGCATCGACGGTGTTGTCGCGGACGTGCGCCGGCGGGACCTTGGGTCGCTCGGCACGGAGCACCTCAAGCTCCGTCTGCCCGGCGTCCCAGCCGTCGGCGATGGCGCGGGCCTCGATGTCGGCGTGCCGGCCGGCGCACTTCTTGCGGATGGCCGCGACCCGCTGCGTCTCTGCGAGCGCGGCCGCCCGGATGCCCGCCACGGCATCGGTGGCGGTTTCGTCCGGTCGGGTGGCGGGCGGGGCGGCGTCCGTGCCGGCCCCGTCCGTCTGCCCCGCCGCCTCGACCTTGGCCTGCTCCTGCTGGACTTCCTTGTCTTCCCTGTCCTTCATGGCGGTTGACTCCTTGGCCGACGCGGCCACGCTCGCCGAGGTGTTGCCGTCGGCGGCCAGATCGACGAATGAGATTTCTCCGAGCGTTGCCCGGCGGACCACGTTGACGGGCCCCTTGAACTCCCGCCCGTTGACGAACACCGTCTGGTCCTCACGCACGAACTCGAACTGCTCCACCGTCGCCCCGAGCGATGCCTGCCAGGGGAAGCCGTTGCGCGCGGACACCACGATCTCCTTCGCGGCCGACGTGTCGCGGGAGATCACGCCGGCGGCGACCAGCTTCCCTTCGGCGACGGCAATGGTGTCGGTGTGTCCGACGCCGGCCGTCGCGTCGTGGCCGAAGCGAATGGGCCGCAACTGCGACGGGATGGCCAGGCCGGCCAGGTCCACAATCACCGGATAGCGCCAGCCGGCGATCCGCATGGCCCCGCCGGTGTAGGCGACCATCGAGAAGCGCGGCAGCCTCGGCTTGCCGTTGTCGCCCGCGGCAACATCGGCCGCGGCTTCGATGGATATCCCGCCCGGCTCACACACGAATCGAAGCGTCTTGTGATCGTCTTGTTCAGGCAGCGGCACGGCCGACCTCCTCGTCTTGTTCGGCGTCGTCCTCGTCGCTCTCCACAGGCGCCCGCGGGGCGACCTCGGCACTGGCAAGGCCGAGTTCCTTCATGAGCGCGACCTCCTTCGCGCGTTGCCGCAACTCGGTCTCCCAGTCCTTACCTTGGCGGGCGTACTCCGCCGCGAGCGTCGTCGTATGCGTGCTGAGCCGCTGCGCCTGCGCGGCGGCTTCCTTAGCCGGGTCCACGTGCTCGTGGCCGTCCCAGAACCACTGATGGGTCGCGTCGCCCAAGTCGCCCAGACCGAAGACCTTCACCGCCTCGGCGAGCCACGCGGAGAGGATGCGGTCCAGCACGACCGCTTCGAGGTGGGTCTGTTCGACCCGAATGGACTTGTAGTACGTCTGGTGGTCCAGCCGACCGGACGAGTAGTTGTAGCCGCTGCTGTTGCAGGCCGCGACGTTGTACGGCATGTTGAGGCAGCGGGCGATCTCATTGAGGATTTCCCGCTTGAACATGTCATACGTTGTCGCCGGCTGTTCGGCCTTGACCTGCGACGGCTCCCACCCTTCCGGAGTGAAGACGGCCATGTTCGGGGCGAACTCCATCTCGGTCATGGGTTCGACCTCGGCCGCCTCGCCGCCGGCCGGCGCGTTGGTCTTCATCAACACCGCGATGTTTGCCGCGCTTTCGGCCGCGGCAATCACCGCCAGCGTGTACCGCCGAAGTTGGGCAAACAGCGGCAACGCCGGCAGGATGTCCGGCAAACCGCGGTTCTGGCCCGGCCGGTCGGCGCGGAACCAGTGGATCACGCTGGCCGCGGGCACGCGGTCGTACTCCGACGTGGCCAAGGCCTTCTCGCCGCCGGGGTGCTCCTTGAGCACGTGGTACTCGCGCGGGTTGCCGTACTCGTCCAGCACGATCCCATCGACGGCGTTGGTCTTGGCCAAGGACAGGTCGGGCGTGGTCACCTGGTCGGCTTCGATGAGCCGCACGTCCAGCTTCACCGGCGAGTCGTGCCCGGAGTTGCTGAACAGCAGCGCGAACGCCTCCCCGTCCTGTGCCCGTGCCTGCCGCATGGTGCGGAGCTTCTCGGGCAACCCGACGGCCTTGGCCCAGCGCGCGAACTCCGCTTCGATGACGCGGTTCGCTTCTACCGAGTCGGCGAGCATCTGGAGCCGCGGGCCGGTGCCAATCACGTCGTTGGCCAGCGTCAGCACGATGCCGCGGGCGTAGGAGTTGTTGGCGACTTCGTACCGGGCGCGGTTGCGAAGCGTCCGGCGCACCTCGGGCGAGGCCGCCGCGTCGGCCGACAGATGGTCAGCGTTCGCCCAGTGCTTGCGGTTGTCCGGCGTGGTCTGCGCGGCGTCGTAGCGGCCGCGCACGACGAGTACCCGACCGGGGACCGACCCCTTGCCGGGCGTTGCCTTGCGCGAACCGAGTTGTCGCAGCCACTTCAGCACGTTCACTCTGCTCCACAGCGAGTCAATCTCAAGCGCGGAACGCGCGACCTGTGCCGCGCGCTCCGCGCGTCGCCGACGTTACGCTACGGCTTGGCCGTCTCCGGCGGCGTGCTTTGGGCCACCTTCGCGCCCTGCTGGCCGACGAGCGTGTTCCCCAGCGCCTCCACGGTGTCCAGCTCGGTGAACGCCCGCGTGGCCGCGGCCGTGGCCGCCTGGGCGACGATCAGCGCGTTCTGGAGCGCGTTCTCGGCGATGATGTTCAGGCGCGACAGATGCGCCGCGTGCGCCTGCATCAACGATGCCCCGTAATGCGACGGAGCCCCCGCGCCGATCTTGGTGTTCTCGTTTGCGACCGAATCGACCAATCCCTGATCCGCTGCCATGACAACCGTCCTTTCCTGTGCCTATCTGCCTGCGGCGCCGTCCCAACACGCATTGGGACCACGCTACGCCGCGTCGTACTCAGCCTATGGACTTCAGACTTCCACTCACGCCGTCCCCGGCGGCACGATCTTGACGCGGGTGAACCCCTTAGCCGGATTCCGCGAGGCCGCTTCCTTGCTGGCGAGGTACTTGTCCGCCTCGATCTGGTCCGCCAGCGGGTGCTGCTGCACGGTCACGCCGTCGGCGCTGGCCTGCTTGGGGCCTTCCGCGTTCGTCTTGATGGCGTCCTTCAGGTCGTCCGCCATGGGTCGCGTTCCGGACAACCAGTTCGCGCGGCCCAACAGAAAAGGCCACGCCGGGTATGCGGCCCCGCATGGCCTTCGTCCGTGGCTTCGCGTCGGGGATCAGCCGACACGCCGCGCGTCCTGGTTGTCTGCTCTCACCCTACCGCCAAAGCCGCGCCCCGCGAAGGACGTTCCGGCTGTCGGCGACAGATTGTGCCATATGTGTCATCTGCTGCTGTTATCCGGGCCTCCGTCGGTCACGTCGGCGAGTTTCGACGGCGTGACCTCGTAGGTCGTGACCCGCCGGCCACAATGCCGGCACTGGCGGTAGCGGACGATTCGACCCAGCGACCGCCGGGTGTTGAGCACCGGCAGGTGGGCGCACCCGCACTTGGGGCAGACGACGCCCTTGGGGTCGTCCGCTGGCGGCCAGCGCTTGCGTGTACTCTCGGTCGTCATCCCACGCGCCTTCTGAGGTCTTCCTGTGTATACCGCTTCCGCCGGCGGGTGGTCGTGCCTTCGCCGGGGACTTTCACGCCGATCAGCGACGCGGCCACCGCGCAGCCGACCAGGCAGTCGAACCAGTGGTTGTCGGGCTTCGACGGCTTGACACGCCATTCGCGGACGGTCCGGCCGTGGCCTTCAGTGACGACGTAGGTCTCCGCGTCGGCCACGTGCTCGGCGAATAGGCGATGGTGCTCGGGCTTCTTGCCGAACAGGGACAGCGCGCCCTTGTCGCCGGCGGGCGTCGCCAGCCGGGCGTGGACAAACGTCTTCCAGAAGTTGGCGTCGAACGCGACGTGTCGAAACTCGCTCGAACGCGACACGTTCGGGATGTACCAGTTGTGCCCGTGTCGTTCGCCCGGCCGGCGGGTGTAGGTCGCCATCGGCTTGTTCCCGGCCTTCAGGCCCATGCCCTTCGACAGCGTCACGGCCGGCCCGCACTTGATAGCCACGGCATTGCAGACCGCCGGCAGGTAGCCCGAGTCGATCAAGAGCCGCTCGACGTGCAGCGCGACGCCGTCGGTCCGCTCCCAGGACCGGGCAAGCAGGTCCGACGCGAGCTTCTCCAGACCGGCCTGCACTGCGCCTTCCTTACCGGCGCCACGGAACGCCGCGGCCAGCGTGTGCGTCGCATCGCGCAGCGTGAAGTACAGCCGCTTCTGGTCGGGGAACGTGCCGTAGTCCAGAACGAGCCCGGTGAAATCCTCCTGCCACGCGCAGACGCACCAGAACAGCAGCTTGTCGTGCACGTCGATGAACGCGGTGACGCGCGTCGCGGCGAGCGGCACCTCGCCCCGCGGCCGGCCGGTGAGCTTGGCGGCCACCTCGTCCGCGGTGAGCCGTTCATCCTCGGCCTGCTCGGTAACCGGCTCGTTCTGATACTCCGCGGCGAACGCCTCTTCGTCGCGGAGCTTGAGGTTGATTGCGTGCTGGATCGCCGAAAGCTCGGTCTTCGCGTCGTACCGCGCCGGCCAGGCGACGACGGCCCCGGCGTCCATCGCTTCGCGGTGCGCGGCGTAGAACTCCGTCGCGGGCGCCAGACCCTTGCCTTGCCGCAAGCCTTCGGCGCGGACGCGGGCGTACTCATCCCAGAGCTTCTCCGCGGTCGGGAAGGCGTAGACCAGCTTCGTGCACTCGCCTTGCCATTCGGGCGTCTTCTGCCGGTCGAGCACCTGGTCGGCGAGGTCGCCGGCGTAAATCTTCGTGCACGTCAGC